>NZ_LWAH01000013.1:0-404124 GCF_001632285.1 Moraxella catarrhalis | reverse complement strand
CAACCAACCAACCAACCAACAGCCTAAAAACTGCCCATAATACCGACTTTTTTGGTGAAAAATTAGCCAAACTTCGCCAAATCCTGCCTGAAATTTTTAGCGAACACGCTCTAGACTTAGAAAAACTCAAAACCCTGCTGGGCGACCACCTTGCCCAAAACGAACGCTACGGCTTAAATTGGGCAGGCAAATCAACCGCTTATCAAGCCCTACAAGCCCCTACCAATAACACGCTCATTCCTTGTCCTGCCGAGAGTGTGGATTTTGATACCACACAAAACATTTTTATTGAAAGTGATAATTTAGAAGCCCTAAAAATATTACAAAAATCCTATGCAGGCAAAATCAAAATGATATACATTGATCCGCCCTATAATACGGGCAATGATTTTATTTATCACGATGATTTTAGCCAAAGCAAAAAAGAGTATGAAATTGCCACAGGCGATAGAAATATCAATGGCGAATTATTAAAATCCTTTAAAAAGAACAGCAAAGACAATGGGCATTATCATTCTAATTGGCTTAATATGATGTTGCCACGATTGCATTTGGCTCATACTTTACTTTCTGATGATGGCGTGATATTTATCAGTATTGATGATAATGAACAGGCTCAATTAAAATTATTATGTGATGAGATTTTTGGGGGAGAGAATTTTGTTGCCACTCTTCCAAGACAAACATCAGCTCAAAGACCTTCACAAGAAAAATATATTTCTATTACGCATGACTATCTATTGGTTTATGCTAAAAATAAAAATTATGATTTTAACTCTGTAATTGAAAGAGATTTGTCAAATATCAAAAAAGATAGTAACGGAACATACATAGAAGGGGATACAAGCCCTATTCTAGCATCATCTACTCAAGGTTATTCGGCTGGTGGGGATTATGATATTGAATTCAATGGAAAAATATTTAAGCCTGAAGATAGTAGAGGGAACAGAAGACGCTGGCTTTGGACAAAAGAAAGAATGAATAGGGCGATAGAGTTAGGGATTATTATTGAAACAAGAACAACATTGCGTGTTAGAAATTATATTGATAAAGAATTTCAAGTTGGGACAAATATTTTAGTGGATAAAAATCCAAATTTAATTCTCACTTCCAATGATTTAATTAATCCAAATTATACCAATCACAAAGGCACGGCTTGCTTGCGAGATTTATTGCTAGAAAATTATTTTGATTTTTCAAAACCATTAGATTTAATCAAAATTTTAGCAAAATTACTAAATGGCGACAACTCCATTATCCTAGACTTTTTTGCAGGTTCGGCAACCACCGCCCACGCTGTCATGCAATTAAACACAGAAGATAATGGCAATCGACAATTTATAATGGTGCAATTACCAGAATTAACCGATGAAAAAAGCGAAGCCTATAAAGCTGGATTTAAAACCATCAGCGAAATATCCAAAGAACGCATTCGCCGTGCAGGAGCAAAAATCAAAGCCGAAAATCCCGATAAAACCCTTGATACAGGATTTAAGGTATTTAAATTAAGTGATAGTAATTTTAAAGCGTGGCAAATTGACGATGATGATATTGCCAAGCAATTAGAAATGTATATTGACCCCTTAAAAGATAATGCCAATGAGATAGATATTATCTATGAACTGTTATTAAAAATGGGATTAAAATTAACGGCGGATATTAAATTTGATAACGGCGTTTATTGGCTAACTTGTGAAAATAAATCGTACGCCATTGTGCTAAATTCATTATCCCAAGATGAGTTTAACGCCATTATTGCCAAAAAACCCGCCAAAACCACTGTATTGGACAAAGCATTTTTAAATGACAGCGAAAAATCCAATATAATTTTGCAATTTAAAGATGCTGGACTAAATTTTGAAAGTATTTAATCAGGGGAAATAAGAATGCAGCTCAAATACGAACATCTGGATTATCAAAAACAGGCGATTGATAGTATCGTAGATTTATTTCAAGGCGAAATTACGCATCATCAAGATGATTTTAGCTTGTCGGACAAAGACAATATGCGTGTGATTGCCAATGAATTATCTTTATCCAAAGATGATATTTTTAATAATTTAAAAAATATCCAAACGCAAAATCAGCTTTCTTTATCTGATAAATTGGATAATTTGTATTTTAGTGTAGAAATGGAAACGGGTACGGGCAAAACTTTTGTTTATTTAAATACCATTTTTGAGCTTTATCAACGCTATGGCTGGCGAAAATTTATCATTGTTGTGCCAAGTGTCGCCATTCGTGAAGGTGTATTACAAACTTTAAATAGCACAAAAGCCCATTTTAAAGATGAATTTAATTCGCCAATTTATCATTATGGTGAATATAGCGGTCAAAAAACCAATGCATTAAAACATTTTGCGACAAGTACAAATATTGAAATTTTGGTGATGAACATTCAATCTTTTGAAAAAGAAAGCAATATCATTAATCAACAGCGAGAAAATGGCGTATTAATGGAGTTAATCCAAGCAACGAATCCAATCATTATTATTGATGAACCACAAAATATCAGCAGTGATAAACGCAAAAATGCCATTGAAAATTTAAATCCATTATTTACGGTTGGATATTCGGCAACGCATAAAGAAATTATCAATAAAGTATACAGCCTAAATCCTGTACAGGCATTTGAAAAAAATTTGGTAAAACAAATTGTCGTTAATTCGGTGATATCACAAGATAAAAATAATGCCTTTATTGAACTAAAAGAAATCACAAACAAAAGCGGTTTGAAAGCCAAAATAATATTTGATATTAGCGAAAAACAGCAATTAAAACGCAAAGCAATTACCGTTAAGCTGGGCGATGATTTATATGAAAAATCAAAGCAAAACCCCAACTATCAAGGATTTATAATTACAGGCATTGATTTAGAAAACCAAATGATTAAATTCTCTAATGGTATCGAAATTGCCCGTGGTGTAAATATGGATTGTCTTAGAGATGAAATAATGAAACAGCAGATTCATTATACTATTAAAGAGCATTTAAAGCATGAAAAGGAGTTAAATAAAGACGGCATAAAAGTATTATCACTGTTTTTTATTGACAAGGTAGAAAATTATCGCACCAATGCACAAGGTGAATTGGGGAAATTTTATGAGTGGTTTGAAGAATTGTACGAATTAGAAACCAAACAATCAGCTAGTGGCGTACATAAAGGCTATTTTAGCCAAGACAAAAAAGGCAATGCTAAAAACAGCAATGGTACCACCAAAGATGATAATGATGCCTATGAGCTGATTATGAAAGATAAAGAGCGGTTATTGTCGCTTGATGAGCCTGTGCGATTTATTTTTAGTCATTCGGCATTAAAAGAGGGGTGGGATAATCCCAATGTTTTTCAAATTTGTACTTTGAATGAAACCACATCTGTAATTAAAAAACGCCAAGAAATTGGGCGTGGGCTTCGTTTACCTGTGAATCAAAAAGGCGAGCGAATTTATGATGAAAAAGTCAATATTTTGACCGTGATTCCCAATGAAAGTTATGAGCAATTTGCCAACAGTTTGCAACAAGAATATATTGATGATTGTGGCATTAAATTTGAAAAATCTCATCTTAAAAATGCCAAAAATGAACGCACGGTAACTTATCGTTTTGATGCGTTTACCGACCCATTATTTTTACAAATTTGGGAGCGTATTCGCCATAAAACCAGCTACCGTGTACAATTTGATAGCGATGAATTGATTGACAATGCCAGTCAAAAAATCCATGTCATGCCAAAAATTGACACACCAAAAATTGAAATTAAAAAAGCAAGGATGGTGCAAAACAGTGAAACAGGCATAGAAACGCAAGAGATTTTTTCTCAAAGTGAACATATTCAAACGAAGTTTGTGATACCTGATATTTTAAAAGTATTGCAACAAAAAACAGGTTTAACTCGCAATACATTGGTACAGATTTTACAGCAATCTGGTAGAATTGATGAAGTTAAGAGCAATCCACAACGCTTTATTGAAACTGTAGCAGAAATCATCAATGATGAATTGTACGATTTGATGAAAAATGGTATCTATTATCAAAAATTGGATAAAGTGTACGAACAAAGTTTATTTAAGACTTATAAAATTTATGCCAATCAATATACTTTTAATGTAAATAAAATGGATAAAACCATTTATAATGGTGTGTTGGATTTAGATTCAAATACCGAAAATCAATTTGCAACAGATTGTGAAAATTATGATGAGCAAGTGGCATTTTATTTTAAATTACCCAAAAAATTTAAAATCCCAACGCCGATTGGTAATTACAACCCAGATTGGGCGGTGGTTATAAAAAAGAATGGCGAGCAGGTTTATTTTATTGCTGAAACCAAAAATACAGGCGATAAATCCATTCAAGATGGGGTGGTGGTTGATAAATTGAAGTGGGAAGAGCGGTTTAAAATTGCGTGTGCAAAACGATTTTTTGAAATAAATGATGAAGTGGATTATCAAGTGGTACAAAAGATCAATGAATTGACCTAAAATAATATTAAACGATGTAAATATGTTAAAATAGAAAAATTCTTTACTTTTAGGACATAGCCATGCCAACTTTTGAACAACATAAACAAGCCCTACTGTGCAACGACCCACAATCCATCGCCGATTATGAACGCACGATGACGCACGCCGTCCAAGCGGTCAAGACATGGCTACAAGATGATAACATGTATACAGGTGGCAGTATCAGCCAGTTGCGTTCACAGATTGCTTTTAATCCAACCAAAGACGGCTTAGGCATTGATGGGGCGTTAGAGCGTGCGATAAATCTGTTTTTAAACAACAGCCTAAAGGTGCATCATCCGCATTCGCTTGCCCATTTGCATTGCCCAACCATGGTAACATCACAAATCGCCGAGATACTCATTAACGCCACCAACCAATCAATGGACTCATGGGACCAGTCGCCAGCAGGTTCACTCATGGAGGTTTTGCTCATTGACTGGTTACGCCAAAAGGTGGGTTATGGGGCAGGACAGGCAGGTGTGTTCACATCAGGCGGTACACAGTCCAACCTGATGGGCGTGCTTTTGGCTCGTGATTGGTGCATTGCCAAACATTATACCGATAAAGACGGCAAACCGTGGTCGGTACAGCGTGATGGTATCCCCCCCGATGCCATGCAAAATGTCAAAGTACTGTGCTCCCAAAATGCCCATTTTAGCGTACAAAAAAATATGGCGATGATGGGCATGGGTTTTGCTTCGGTTGTAAGCATCCCTGTCAATGACAATGCCCAAATGGATACCCAAGCTTTGGCCGATATTATGGCAGATTTGCACGCTGATGGTAACATCGTGGCGTGTGTTGTGGCAACGGCAGGGACAACCGACGCAGGGGCGATTGACGACATTAAAGCCATCCGTGCCTTGTGCGATAAATTCGGTGCGTGGCTACATGTAGATGCGGCGTGGGGTGGGGCGTTATTACTGTCTAATGATTATCGTTCTATGCTGGACGGCATTGAATTGACCGATTCGGTGACGCTGGATTTTCATAAGCACTATTTTCAAAGCATCTCTTGTGGGGCGTTCTTGCTAAAAGATGAGCAAAATTACCGCTTTATGCACTATGAGGCGGAGTATCTCAACTCAGCCTATGATGAAGAGCATGGCGTGCCAAATCTGGTCTCAAAATCCTTGCAAACCACACGCCGATTTGATGCCCTAAAACTGTGGCTGACGATAGAGGCGTTGGGCGAAGAGCTGTACGGCTCTATGATTGACCATGGGGTAAACTTAACAAAACAAGTGGCGGATTATATCCGTCATGCTGATGGGCTAGAATTGCTCGTTGAACCGCAGTTTGCTTCTGTGCTGTTTCGTGTCGTGCCAAAGGGTTATCCTGATGAGTATTTGGACAGCCTAAACCAAAATGTGGCAGATGAGTTATTTGCCCGAGGGGAAGCGAACATTGGCGTAACTCGTGTCATTGACAGCCGTCAAGATGTGCAGTCGTTAAAGATGACGACACTTAGCCCCATCGCAACGCTTGAAGATGTCAAAGCCTTGCTGGATCAAGTATTAGCAGAGGCACACAGAATTGGCGATGCCATCAAAGACGGCACTTATACGCCGCCCATTGGGTGAGTTGGGTGTTTTTGTTTTGAATGAATAAAAGTAAACAAAAGCCGCTTTGATCAATCAGCGGCTTTTTATTATTCATTATTCATGCAATGCCTTATAAATCGTACCAGCCAGCATGGGCCCAATGCCTTTGACCTGTGCGATCTCATCTTGTGATGCACCAAGCAGCTGTTGTATACCGCCAAAATGATTTAATAAATCACGCCTGCGGACTTGCCCAAGCCCTGGGATAACCTCAAGCACTGAGCTTGAGCGTTTTTTATCTCTTTTTTTGCGGTGGGCGGTGATGGCAAATCGATGCGCTTCATCTCGAATTTGCATGATGAGATGCAAAGCCTTGCTATCAGCAGGCAAATCTATCGGCTCATGTGCCACAAAATGTAGTACCTCAAGACCAGCTTTACGCCCCTCACCTTTTGCCACACCGACAAGCAAAGTATCGGTTAATTTGCCAAGCTCGCTTAATACTTCGATGGCAACATTTAATTGACCCTTGCCACCATCAATCAATAATAAATCAGGTAACGGATGTTTGGTATAGCGACGCATTAAGACCTGACGCATGGCCGCATAATCATCGCCTGCGGTAATATCATGAATGGCATATTGACGATAATCACGCTTTTTTGGGCCATTTTGGTCAAACACCACACATGAGCCGATGGCAGCTTCGCCCATGGTGTGGCTGATGTCAAAACATTCAATACGGTCAATGGTGCAAGTGGTGATGGGGGCAAGCACTTGTTTTAACTGCTCAAATCGTGCTTGTAGCTCCCGACTGTCTTTGAGCTTGGCTGATAACGCATTATTGGCATTTAAGTTTGCGATGGATAACCAATCATCACGGTGTGTGGTTACTTTGTGCTTAATCGTGGTGCGTTTGCCAAACTGTACTTGCAAAATATCTGCCAATATAGATGCCTCTTCAATAGCAACAGAGCTGATAATTTCATCAGGCAAATCATCACTCACCTGAAAATAAAACGACAATAAAAATTCTTTTAAACGCTCTTGGTTGCTCTTAATGGCTGGTTCGATATCATCAGGAAAATAGTTTTTTACCCCCAATACCTGACCGCCTCGCACCGTCAAAACACACACGGCAACCGCACCAGCATCAGCAGCAATGGCAAAGACATCCGCTTCACCCTGTAGGCGAAATACTGCCTGTTTGGCTTGTAAATCGCTAATCATGGCAAGCCGATCTCGATAAAAGGCGGCTTGTTCAAAGTTTAATGCCGCAGCAGCTTCCTCCATTTTTTTGACCAAAATGGCTTGCACTTCATGAGAATGCCCCTGTAAAAATGCCAAAGCAGCACGCACATCGGACTGGTATTGTTCGGCAGAAACCATACCAACGCAGGGCGCTTTACACCGTTTAATTTGGTATTCTAGACAAGGACGCTGCCTTTGTGCAAAAAAACTGTTCGTACAGCTTCTAATCATAAATAATCGCTGCATCAGCTGTACTGATTCTTTGGCATTGCGTGCCGATGGATAAGGACCAAAAAAACGCCCTTGAGTATACCGACCTTTACCACGACCAATGGACAGTCTGGGAAATTTATCCGTACTGATATAGATGTATAGATAAGATTTATCATCTCTTAGTAGGACATTATAAGGCGGTCGATGGTTTTTGATGAGATTTTGCTCGAGTAATAACGCTTCGGTTTCGCCACGGGTGATGATAATCTCAATCTGTTCAATGCGTTGTACCAGTGCTTGGGTTTTTGGGTGTTCGATGGTTTTGGCAAAATAGCTACCAACACGATTTTTTAGTGATTTTGCTTTACCAACATATAAAATCTCGCCTGATTTACCCAGCATTTTATAAATGCCTGGACGATTGGGTAGGGCGTTGGCGTGTTGTTTTAGTCGCTGTCTTTTTTGTGTTGGGCTTTCAGCTTGGGGGTGTGTTGTTGTCATGATATGAATATCAATTTAAGTAATGAATAACATTAAGAAGCTTAAGATAAAAAGAGCGTTAAGATAAAGCGGGATTGAGTGAACTTTATTGTAAAATATGATTCATTAAAGTATCAAAATCATCAAACGCAGCATCAGGGTTTGCTAAATCAATTTTTTCACCATAATTATAGCCATAACGCACAGCAAGCGTAGTTATGCCAGCGGCTTGCCCTGATAAAATATCATTTTTGGAATCACCAACCATAATGGCATCAGTCGGTGCGATGCCCAGTGATTGACACAGGTATAATAAAGGCGTTGGGTCGGGCTTTTTGACGCTGAGCGTATCACCGCCAATCACTTGGTCAAACAGTGTCAGCCATCCAAAATGTGATAAAATTTTAGGCAAATAACGCTCAGGCTTATTGGTACAAATTGCCAAATAAAACCCCGCTGCTTTTAATCGTTCAAGCCCTTGTATAACCCCTGCATAGCTTTGCGTATTTTCAATTGTTTTATGGGCATATTCTGCCAAAAATAACTCATGGGCATGGTGAATCATAGTCGTATCATAGATATGATGTGCTTGCATTGCTCGCTCAACCAATTTTAGCGAACCATTGCCCACCCAGCTTTTGATGATATCAATTGGCATAGGCGGTAAGTTAAGCTTGGCATACATGCCATTGACCGCCGCCGCCAAATCAGGGGCACTATCGATAAGCGTACCATCCAAATCAAATATAATCAGTTTTTTGCCAGTCATTGACAGTGTTTGCATGCTTTTTCCTTATTCTTAAAATTGGCGGCTGTTTGGTATTTTTTAAATCAGTCAATTTTTACCATTTGTCATATAATGACAAAGTACAAATTTAGCAATATTTTAGTGCATTTTTTGGCGAAGTTTTATGAAAACTGGTCATTGGTTGCAAAACTTTACACAGTACCTATAAAACTTGCACAGTTAATAAGAAATATTTTGTTACTATAGGGGCGTCATTTGGAACAAGACAGTTATTTGTAAATAGTTATTTGCAAAAGACGGCTAAAAGACAGAACAGCGTTTGTTTCAGTGATTAACTAGGAGAAAAACAATGAAAACTTTAAAAACACTATTGGCAGTATCAGCTTCTTCGTTATTGGCGATGAGTGCTAACGCTGCCATCAGCTATGGCAATTCTGCTGATGCCCAACCTTATGTTGGTGCCAAAATTGGTCAAGTAGATGCCAAGCAAATCAACGGTAAAAATACCGCTTATGGTATTTATGCAGGTTATAACTTTGACCAAAATTTTGGCGTAGAAGCCGAATTTGTTGGTTCAGACGCCAAAGAATTTAATGCAGGTATGAGTCCTGTAAAAGGTGATGTGAAGTCTTTTGGTGCTTATGGCACATATCGCTATAACTTCATCAATACCCCATTTTATGCCAAGGGCAAATTGGGCATTGCTAAGACTAAAGTAGATGTTACCAGCCGTAATGCAACTACATACTCAAACAAAAGCGACAAAACCAGCCTAGCAGGCGGTGTTGGTGTTGGCTTTAAACCATTAGCAAATGTGGGCGTTGAAGCAAGCTACAACTATCTATCAGAAGATGCCAATGCAATTAGTTTGGGCGCTCATTTGGCTTTTTAATTGCTGATTGATTAAATAACATAAAAAAGATCCTCGAATTGAGGGTCTTTTTTATTGACTGGTCTATCCGTAAGATAAGCCATCATGATAAATCATCTTTGCTTAAATGATGGCCAAAGTGTGGCGATGCGTTAACGGGGTATTATCCCAATGCTCAATGGCGTGGCGAAGAATCTTATGCGGTTTGGCGGCACGCATTTCTTTGACGGTGTGTTGACCTAATAGCTTTAGTGCGTATAAAAGCATTTCACTGGGCTTGGTTGTATTGATTGGTGTGGCAAGATTTTGTTTGGATAGCTTTTGCCCATCTGTATTCATCAGTAATGGCAAATGATAAAAATAGCTCGGTATTGGTAGGCGACATTTATGTAAAATATTAATTTGAGCGACTGTCATGGGCATAATATCCAGTCCACGCATGATGTGAGTGATATTTTGCAAACCATCATCAATGGCACAAGCCAAAATATAATTAATCATTTGGTTTTGGCGTTTGACCACAACATCACCAAGGCTTAACGCAGGATTATCCCAAATCACGCCTTGTAGCTCATCTACAAATGCTGTCTCAACATTGGGCAGCTGTAAGCGAATTTTACTTTTGGGGTGAGATTTATCCAAATCTTTATGTAGGCAAAAGCGTGGGTAGAGGGTTGGCTGGTTGAGTGCGTGGGGCTTAGCGTTTTGATTTCGGTGTGCCTCAAGTTGTTTTCTTGAGCATTGGCAGGCATAAGTGATGTCAGATAATCGATTGGATAAAATCTCATCATAAATATCTGTGCGTTTAGATTGGTAGGTAACTTCTTTGTCCCAATGTAACCCAAGCTTATCCAAATCATGTAAAATACTGTCTGTATACTTAGGCTGACAACGCTCAAAATCCACATCTTCGATGCGTAACAGCCAATCACCACCTAATGATTTGATATGACAAAAGCTCGCTACCGCCGTGGTCAGCGAGCCTAAATGCAGATGGTGTGTGGGCGAGGGTGCAAATCGCCCAATGGGTCTAGATATCAATGGGCTATTGACCGTGATTTTGTCTTTCTTTAATTTCAGACAGTGTCTTACAGTCGATACATTGTGTCGCCGTTGGGCGTGCTTCTAGGCGACGCAGACCAATTTCTGTACCACATGTCTCACAATAGCCATAATCTAAGGTCTCAATGTCAGCCAAAGACTTGTCAATTTTGCGGATAAGCTTACGCTCACGGTCACGGGTACGCAGTGCCAATGCAAACTCCTCTTCTTGAGTCGCTCGGTCGTTAATATCTGGCATGGTATTGGTTTCTTCGTGAATATAAGTCTTTGTGCGTTCAGCTTCTGTAATTAATTCTTCACGCCAGTTTTTTAAGATGGTGCGAAAATGTGCTAACTGTGCATCAGACATATAGTCTTCGCCTTCAGTAGGTTGATAAGGGGTAAAGGTGGCTGCGTTCATCATCCCGTTCATCCTTATGGGTGCAAGTATTCATGATAAAACAAAGCTTGCAGGCTATTAAACTGCCTTTCGGCAAAAAAATTGCGGTTACTATATCAAAAGATGATTAAAATAGCTAATATTAATTTGCATTATTAAGACAAAATGAATGCGTATTTTGCACAATTTGTATGTAACTTGATACGATGCCTTTGTTGTCAATCTGTATCATACGGCAGCCAGCAGGCGTGTCAGCAATTTGAAAATTATCCACAAAAGGCATGAATTGACGGTCTGTTGAAGGGCAGCTTAGCAACTGAACCTGATGTGCTGGTAGTGGATGCAGCGTATGTACTTGATGTACATGTCCGCACAAAATCGTGTGAACATGAGCGTGTTTTTTAATCACGCACCAAAAATCTTGATGATTTTTGAGTAGATGAGCATCTATCCAATCTGAACTGACCTTTGTGGGGTGGTGGTGTAGGGCGATGATGGTTTGTTCAAAGTGAGTGGTTAAAGTTTGATCAAGCCAAAGTAGTGTTTCATGAGTTAATAACCCAAATATTTCGCCTGATACACTGGAATTTAGTAATAAAATTTGCCAATCATGCCCTGCTTGAAAAGTATACCGAAAGCAATTTTTTAGGCGTCGATCGGGTAAAATCGGCACATGTATCCGCTCTTGGTGTGCCAAATGAATGCCAATTTCGTGTGTCACATCATGATTGCCAGCGACAGCCAAATAGGGTATTTTGGTTGCTTGTAGCTGATTAAATAACCAATCATAAGCATCGCTATTACCATCATTCACCAAATCACCTGTCAAAAGCCATAAATCTGGGTTTAGATGCTTTGCTGTCTGAAAAACTGCCAAAAATCGCTGATAACTGGGGGCTTGACCAATGTCCCCCGTTAGGTGTAGATCGGATAATTGAACGATATTAAAGGTATGGTTGTTGGTGATGTTAGGCATATTTGCTTAGGATTTTTTTGCAGGCAAAGGTAATAAAAAAACCAATGGCAAGCATGAGTACGATGGATAAGCCTGTTTGAATGTCAAGCCACACACTCCCCCAAACCCCTGCGGTAACAGCCATTTGGGCAAATATGATGGATAAAAATACCATCATCGTTGGCGATTGTGCAAACAAACGGGCAATCAAGGCAGGTAATATGAGAAGTCCGCTGATTAATAGACTGCCAACCGCCTGAAGTGCCACAGCACAAAATCCCGCCAAAAGCCCCATAAAAAATAGGTGTTGGTGTAATGGGTTAATGCCCTGAATTTGGGCAAGTGCTTCAGAGGTTGCCAGCTTAACCTGAGATTGCCAAATGCGTTTTAAAATAACTAAGCCCATTGCAATTAGTATACCCAGTCTTGGTAAATCCGACCAATCCATATCAAGCAAGCTACCAAACAAAAATCCAAGCACATTTGCTTGTTGCTGGGTTAGCTGAGTGAGTGTCAGTAACCCCAAACAAAGTAGCGTAGACGCTAACACTGCCAAGGTGGCATCATTGGGCAATCTTTTATCTTTGAGCAAGGTTAAAGCGATGATGACGGCAATGCTAATCATACCAATGCCCAAATCAGCAGGCAGGTTTAGCCATACGGCAAACGCTATACCGAGCAATGCACCATGTGCCAAAGTATCCGAAAAAAAAGCCATACGCCGCCACAAGACTAGGCATCCTAAGGGTGCGGATAATAATGCAATCAAGACACCAGCAATCCAAGCAGGTGCGATAATTGGTAGCCAGTCACTCATGCGGTGTCTCGATGTCTATGGTTGCTCTCAAGATGATCATGATCCAGATGATGATCGCAGTGTGTATGTTGATGGATGTAAGGTGCTTGATAGCCAAAAAGTTGTACAAATTCAGGTGCGATTGCAATTTGACTTGGCACACCTTGACAGCAGATGTGTTTATTTAAGCAGATGACACGGCGAGAGCCTTTCATGACCCAATGCAAATCGTGTGATACCACAAGCATCGCACATTGTAAAAACTCAGGCAGCTGATCTAAAAACTGATACAACCAGCTTTCACTTTCTGGATCTAGCCCTTGCATGGGTTCATCAAGGATTAATAGTTCAGGTTTATCTAATAAGGCGCGCACAAGTAGCACACGCTGCGTCTCGCCACCTGATAAATGATGCATCTGTTTGGATAATAACGATGTTATCGATAACTTGTCAAAAATATCATCTTTTTGAGCTTGATTTAATCGCTTTGGATTGGCCTGTCTGAGCAAATCTATGGCACGCAAGGGCAATATGGTTGGTATGTTAAAGCGTTGAGGCACATAGCTGATATGTCGCACTTTTTTGGTGATTTTACCGTGAGTTGGAGTTAATAAGCCCAAGATAAGCTTAACTAAGGTGGACTTGCCTGCACCATTTGGACCGATTAAGCTAATCATCTCGCCTGCATGAATATTCAGGCTGACACCACTCACCAAATCGCCATCGCTCACACGATAGCTGACTTGGTCTAATTGTAGGATGATAGGCGTATTATGGCTTTTGGTGGCAATCACGGCACACGCCTTTAAGCTCTATGGTGCTACGCTCAACCAAAAAGTTTGCATCTTTGGCGGCAAAATTCATCATACTATCAACAGGAAGATTGCTACATTCTTCCACTTTTTGACAGCATCGGCAGATTAAAAATGCCGCCGCGTGCCGATCTCTGGGGTGGCAACAAGGGACATAAGCATTCATGGAACTTAACTGGTGAATCAACCCTTCTTCAATCAAAAATTCCAATGAGCGATACACGGTTGGCGGTGCGATATTGGTTTTTTTTGCATTTGCATCAGATAAGCGGCTTTGTTGAAGTGCGCTGATTAAGTCATATGCACCCATGGGTTTTTCTGCTTGCAAAATTAGCTGAAAGACCTCTTCGCGCAGTGGCGTAAATCTGGCGCCTCGTTTGGCACAGTAGGCTTTTGCATCAGCCAAGCGCTGCTCGGGATTTTGATGATAACTATCATGATGATGGCTATGGCAGTGATGATGAGCTGAATGCATAACAACCTTTTAAAATTGGGTAATTAATCAATAATTATCAGTGATATCCGATTATGGGTATCCAATAATCCAATCACTGTGGGAGATTGATTTAGTCCATACATTGATAAATTTGACTGTGGATTAACGATTGACTTTATTTTTATCAGTTATATTATAGCAGTAGTAGTAATTATCAATCAAGACCATCATTTTAAGTTATATTACAAACAAAACCAAGTTATTATCCAATTTTTATGGCAAGTCTTATGTTATAAAATAACATTTTTATGACAGCTGTGCTATAATTTTAATCATTTTTAGACATCAGGGTACTTATCAATGACAACATTTGCATTACGAACGCTTTTTAAAAGCTCTGTTTTGTATCAATCTTTAAAAGCTGTGATCCTATTACCCATCACCACGATTTTTTCAGTATCTGCGATGGCTGGCATGGTCAGCGTTAGTAATTATCCGCTTGCACTTTTGAGCCATGAAGTTACCCAAGGTCAGCATGATGCCAAAGTGCTGCTTACCGCTGGAGATGTTGGGCATCATGGCTCACTATCACCAAGTAAAGTCAAATTGGTTGAAGATAGTGATTATGTCATTTGGTTTGGGGAATCGCTTGAACAAAATTTGGTCAAAACATTGGCAGATGCACCGAATGCAATTTCATTATTACAGTTTAATGCCTTCAACCGTCTGCCTTTAAGGCATATTGATGGCAGCCAAAAACCAGATTCAGAAGATGCACATATTTGGCTTGATCCAGAAAATGCTAAAGCCATTGTGCGTGCGTTGTCTGTGGTGCATGGTCATGCCAATCCAGAGCATAAAGCCAAATATGCCCAAAATGCCACAGATTTTGAGCGGCGTATGGATAAAGCCGTCCAAAGCGTACAGGTCAATGGCATGACACCATATTGGGCGTATCATGATGCTTTTCAGTATATCGAACAGGCGGCAGGACTGAAATTTGCAGGGGCTTTGACGCCTGATCATCACTTAAACCCAAAAGCCAGCCAATTTAAGCGACTGAATCAAACAAGACCGCAGCCATTTATGTGCCTTGCGTCTCAAGGGGTGGTCTCAGACGGCATTAAAAATAAACTTGGTAATGTCAATGTGACTATTATTCAAGAGGACATGAGTGGCATGGGTGAAGATTTTATCAGTGCATGGGTGGCACAGGTGAATGCACTGCAAACATGTGCTGGCATCAAATAATTCTTGCTTCGTGTCAGATGGCTCTTTATAATCAAGCCTTTTAATCAAAATCAAAATCATGAAGCTTATGAGCCGTCCTGCCCAGCGTAATAAAAAATCTGCCATCTATCAAGTCCAAATGCGTCAAATTTGGGTCGTTTTGGGCGTCATGATATTTGGCTTGGTACTCAGTTATGTGATGGCAGATGGCGATAGGCTGATTGCCAAAGGTTTGTCGATTGGTGCTTTGATTGCCTTTATTGGACAGTTGATTTTTACTCGCATCGCTTACCACACTGTGGGTGCTAAGCACGCTCGTCAAATCATGCTGAATACTTATTTGGGCTTTGTGATCAAATGGGCGACGACCTTAGCTTTATTTGCTTTTGTGTTCTTAAAGATTCAACCAATCAGCACAGTTTCGGTTATCATAGGATATATCATCTTGATTATCAGCCAAAATTTGGTCTTGATCAAGATGAAATAATTTGCCCATAAAATCCCCACTTGCATCATTTGTATCAGAATTATCAATCAATCAACCCATAAAGACCATGTATCTTAGATAGAAAAGCGAGTAATGTATCAGTAGCTTTTGTGAAACATTAGATTATTTTAAAATATTAGTAATATTAGCTATCATTGATAAAACTCTTGAAAATAGTTTGATAACAAATTGTTTGCTCTTAAGAAAATCATAAAATTATGCAATTTTCCCATAAATTTGTAAAATTTCGGCAATAAAATGGTGATTTGGTCTTTACATATTGCCAACACTAAAGTAAGATACTCTATTAGTTACAAGTACAATTTATTGTTATGAATTTCATAAGTATTTATGAAATTCATTGATTTTTTAAATCAATGCAAAAGTATGGATTTTGTCGAAATTAATGGACAAGGGAAGTACGGTTGATAAAATATTAATCAGCCAAGCTGCTAACAATGGATTGAAAAGAGTTAAATGGTAACTTCGTTTTTTGATTTGGCGTTTATCACCAATTTTTCTTTTTTGAGTTAAAATAAGAAGCTTATTTATGGCAGCCGAACAGACATCTACAGAATATATTGCTCACCATTTGACCAATTGGACATTTGGACACCACCCTGAATTGGGCTGGAAAGTGGCTCATGATGCCGCTGAAGCTCAGCAGATGGGATTTATGGCGATCCATGTGGACTCCATGCTTTGGTCAATTGGTTTGGGTATTTTCTTTTTGGCGCTTTTTTGGGCGGTTGGTCGTAAAGCGACTTCAGGCGTTCCAACTAAGCTACAAGCTTTTGTTGAGATGATTGTTGATTTCGTAGACAACAGTGTTCGTGAGTCTTACAATGGTCCATCAAAGCTGATAGCACCGCTGTCATTGACGATTTTTGTGTGGATTTTTTTGATGAACTTAATGGATTTGGTGCCTATTGACTGGATGCCAAGCCTGGCTCAATGGGTAGGTTCATTAATGGGTCATGATCCACATCATGTATATTTCAAAATTGTACCAACCACAGACCCAAATATTACTTTGGGTATGGCGATTGGCGTATTTTTCTTAATCATTGGTTTTGGTTTGAAATATAAAGGCGTTGGTGGCTTTATTGCAGAATTTACATTGCATCCTTTTAGTGCAAAAAATCCAATTTTGCAAGCTATCTTAATCCCAATTAACCTAGTACTTGAAATTGTTACCTTATTAGCAAAACCAATCTCATTGGGACTGCGTCTATTTGGTAACATGTACGCAGGTGAGCTTATTTTCATCTTGATTGCACTGATGCCATTTTGGATTCAGTGGGCACTGAGCGTGCCTTGGGCAATCTTCCATATTCTAGTTATTACTCTTCAGGCGTTCGTGTTTATGATGTTGACGATTGTATACTTGTCGTTAATCTCAGCAGAATCCGAACATTAATTTGAACCTTTTTTAATAACCCTTGATTTTAGGTCATAAGGAGACATCATGGATCCAGTAATCGCACAGTACACACTACTTGCAGTAGCTCTACTAATCGGTGCAGGTGCACTAGCAACAGGTATTGGTTTTGCTATCCTAGGCGGTAAATTCCTAGAAAGTACCGCTCGTCAACCTGAGCTTGGTTCACAACTACAGACCAAAATGTTCATCGTTGCAGGTCTGCTTGACGCTGTACCAATGATTGGTGTTGGTATCGCAATGCTTCTATTGTTCGCCAACCCATTCGCATAAGCTGAAACCGTCAGTTTAACGACCACCTTTGGGTCTTAGAAACAAAGGTGGGCATCACCTGACTTTCACTAACAACGAGGTGATTGGATGATCAATTTAACCATTTTCGGTCAGCTGATTGCTTTTGCAATCTTTGTGCTATTTTGCATGAAGTTTGTATGGCCACCACTGATCGGCGCGATTAATGAGCGTCAACGCAAAATCGAAGAAGGCTTAAATGCCGCAGAAAAAGCAAAAGCGGATTTGGTTTCTGCTGAAAAGCAAGTAGAGGCAGAATTTGCAGCTGCTAAAACCGAAGCTGCATCTATCATTGAGCGTGCGAATAAAACCGCTAACCAAATGATTGAAGATGCTAAAGAACAAGCTCGCCTTGAAGGCGAACGCATCATCGTTGCAGCTCATGCAGCTGTAGAGCAAGAAGCTGCCCAAACTCGTGAACAACTTCGCTCACAGGTTGCCAGTCTTGCTGTACTGGGTGCCGAAAAGATTTTGCAAGACAAAATCAATGAACAAGAACACGCCAGCATGCTTGAACAGTTGGCGGCTAAGCTGTAATTAGAGGATATCATGGCTGAACTTACTACCTTAGCTAGACCATATGCCAAAGCAGCATTTGATTACGCTAAAGAGCATAATGCGATCAGCAATTGGGAAGCTTTTTTGTTGATTGCAAGCGATGTTGTACGCAATGAAGATTTTGCTTCACTGCTGAACAATCCAGCCATTTCTGCACAACAAAAAGCAGATATTCTGATGGATGCCTATGGCAAATTAACAGCAGAGCAAGCATCACAAGCGTTAACCAACTTTATAAAACAGTTGGCAGAGCATGACAGATTGGCGCTTATGCCTGAGATCACTGCTCATTACACCAAGCTAAAATCACAAGAGCTTAAACAGGTTGATGCTTATGTAACTTCAGCCTTTCCACTAACCGAAGCTCAAAGTAAAAAGCTTCAAGAGCGATTAGCACTTTCAACAGGTTCTATCGTGATTTTGCACGAATCTGTAGACCCAAATTTGTTGGGTGGAGCTACGATCAAGGTGGGTGACAAGTTTACTGATGGCTCAGTGCGTGGCAAGTTAAAACAATTAAAGACTCAGCTAACTGCGTAAGTAGTCAGCTGTCTAAATCAAAGGAAACAAGGCAATGCAACAATTGAATCCAGCCGAAATCAGCAATCTGATTAAGCAGCGTATTCAAGACCTTGACGTAAGCGCAACTGCAAAAACTGAAGGCGTTATCGTCAGTGTCTCTGATGGTATTGTGCAAATCCATGGCCTAGAAGAAGCTATGTATGGCGAGATGATTGAGTTTGAAGGCGGTGTGTATGGTATGGCACTAAACCTTGAACAAGATTCAGTCGGTGCAGTTGTACTGGGTGAATATCTGTCCCTACAAGAAGGTCAAAAAGCATATTGCACAGGTCGTATTTTGGAAGTACCCGTAGGTCCTGAACTACTTGGTCGTGTCGTCGATGCATTGGGTAACCCAATCGATGGCAAAGGTCCTATTAATGCCAAGCTGACCGATAAAGTTGAAAAAATCGCTCCTGGTGTTATCGCTCGTCAGTCTGTTGATGAGCCTGTCATG
This sequence comes from Moraxella catarrhalis, assembly GCF_001632285.1. GTDB lineage: Bacteria > Pseudomonadota > Gammaproteobacteria > Pseudomonadales > Moraxellaceae > Moraxella > Moraxella catarrhalis. Next base: position 385,047 of record NZ_LWAH01000013.1, on the reverse strand, counting down.
ACTGGTTATAAAGCAGTTGATACCATGATTCCTATTGGGCGTGGTCAGCGTGAGCTTATCATTGGCGACCGTCAAACTGGTAAAACCGCTTTGGCAATCGATGCGATTATTGCTCAGAAAAACTCAGGCATTAAGTGCGTGTATGTTGCTATTGGTCAAAAACGCTCAACCATTGCAAATGTGGTGCGTAAATTAGAAGAAACAGGCGCATTGGCTTATACGACTGTTGTTGTTGCGTCTGCCTCTGAGCCAGCAGCATTACAATATATCGCTCCATATTCTGGTTGTACGATGGGTGAGTACTTCCGTGATCGTGGTGAAGATGCCTTGATTGTTTATGACGACCTATCAAAACAAGCTGTCGCTTATCGTCAGATTTCCTTGCTATTACGCCGTCCACCAGGGCGTGAAGCATACCCTGGTGATGTATTTTATCTACACTCACGCCTGTTAGAGCGTGCATCTCGTGTCAATGCTGACTATGTAGAAGCATTTACCAATGGCGAGGTTAAAGGTAAAACTGGATCTTTGACAGCATTGCCCATCATTGAGACTCAAGCAGGGGATGTATCAGCATTCGTACCTACTAATGTGATCTCAATTACCGATGGTCAGATTTTCTTAGAGTCTAATCTATTTAACTCAGGTATTCGCCCTGCGGTAAACGCTGGTATCTCAGTATCTCGTGTGGGTGGTGCAGCTCAGACCAAAATCATCAAAAAGCTCTCAGGTGGTATCCGTACAGCACTTGCTCAGTATCGTGAACTTGCTGCGTTTGCCCAGTTTGCCTCTGATTTGGATGATGCAACCAAACAACAGTTGGAACATGGTGTGCGTGTGACTGAGCTGATGAAGCAAAAGCAATACGCACCGATGTCTATTGCTGATCAAGCGGCAGTTATCTACGCCTCAAATGAAGGCTATTTGTCTGATGTACCTGTAGAAAAAATTGGTGCATTTGAAGAGGCTTTCTTACGCTACCTACGCAACGATCATGCTGCATTGATGAGTGAAATTGATGAAACTGCCAACTATAATGATGACATCGAAAGTCGTCTAAAAGCTGCAGTTGAGTCATTTAAAGCATCAGCAAGCTACTGATTGTAGCAAAGAAATATGGTGTGTTAAGCGTTGGTTTTAACGCACCATAAACCCTTTTATAATAAGTCCAGTATTGGAATAATTATGGCAAGCTTAAAAGAAATTCGTGCTAAAGTAACCAGCATTAAAAGTACGCAAAAGATCACGCGTGCAATGCAGATGGTGGCTGCCAGTAAGATGCGTCGTGCCCAAGAGAGAATGGAATTGGGTCGTCCTTATTCAGATGGTATACGCCGTGTCATTTCACATTTGGTGCAAGCGCAATCAGATTATAAGCATCCCTATATGATTAACCGTCCGGTCAATCGTGTTGGTTTTGTGGTTGTAACTTCTGACCGTGGTTTGGCAGGTGGTTTGAACATCAATCTATTCAAAAACTTGTTAAAAACAGTCAAAAGCTATCAAGAGCAGTCAGTTGAAATTGAATTTGCAGTAATAGGTGCAAAAGGCGTGGGCTTTTTTAAGAACTTTGGCGGTAGAGTAACCTCAGCTGTCACTGATTATGGCGATAACCCTGCACTTGAGCAAATTAATACACCAGTTCAAACCATGCTTGATGATTATCTCAATGGAAAATTAGATCGCATTTACTTGGTGTATAACCAGTTTATCAATGCTATGGCTCAAAAACCCGTGGTTGAACAGATTGTACCATTGGCAGAGAGTGAGTTTGATGACACTGAGCTTCAGGCACACAGTTGGGATTATATTTATGAGCCAGACACCAAAACGCTCATTGATAGCCTACTATTGCGTTACATTGAATCTGTAGTCTACCAATCCGTTCGAGAGAATATTGCCTCTGAACAGTCAGCCCGTATGGTGGCGATGAAAGCAGCGACAGATAATGCTGGTAACTTAATTAAAGATTTACAATTGGTTTATAATAAGCTCAGACAGGCAGCGATTACACGAGAAATCTCGGAAATCGTTGGTGGTGCTGCCGCTGTTTCTTAGGGAATCATTTAAGGCGTTTAATATGTTAAATCATCATATTCGCCTGACTATTTCCGCTTTACTGACGGCACTTTTGGTAACAGGTTGTGTTTCTACTGGTAATGTTGCAATGAAAGAGCAAAACCAACAAACCATTGAGCAGACCATCATTAAGGGCAAGACCAATAAGCAAGAGATTTCTAGTAGATTTGGTTCTGCTGATAGCATCTCTTTTATGATAGTGGTAATAAAATTTGGACATACCGCCATACTCGCTCCAAACCGATGGCAAGAAATTTTATCCCTTATAATTTCTTTTCTTTGGGTGAAACCATACAGACCAAAGAACTTGTCATTTTATTTGACAGCAAAGGCATAGTTTCAAATTATACTTTTAGAGAAACCGCCAACCAATCCAAAGCTGGTTTGGCAGAATAAAAAACAAGATAAGCAAGCAGGAGAACGCAATGAGCGGTCGTATTGTACAGATTATTGGTGCGGTAATTGATGTTGAGTTTAGCCGTGGCGATGTCCCCCAAATCTTTGATGCACTTCATGTTGATGGTACTGAAACCACCCTTGAAGTCCAACAACAGTTAGGTGATGGTGTGGTGCGTACCATTGCCATGGGTTCTACCGAAGGCTTAAAGCGTGGCTTGCCTGTCTCTAATTCAGGTGCACCCATTTCGGTACCAGTCGGTCAAGCAACACTGGGTCGCATTATGGATGTCCTAGGTCGCCCAATCGATGAAGCAGGTCCGGTAAATGCTGAACAAAAATGGTCCATTCATCGTGAAGCACCAAGTTATGATGAACAGTCAAATAGTACAGAACTTTTAGAAACAGGCATCAAAGTGATTGATTTGCTTTGTCCATTTGCCAAAGGTGGTAAAGTCGGTCTGTTCGGTGGTGCTGGTGTTGGTAAGACCGTTAACATGATGGAGCTTATCAATAATATCGCCCTAAAACACTCAGGTCTGTCGGTTTTTGCTGGTGTGGGTGAGCGTACTCGTGAGGGTAATGACTTCTACCATGAAATGCAAGAAGCAGGCGTTGTTAATACCGAAGATTTTACTCAGTCAAAAGTTGCCATGGTTTATGGTCAGATGAATGAGCCACCAGGAAACCGTCTGCGTGTTGCCTTAACTGGTTTGACCATGGCAGAGTATTTCCGTGATGAAAAAGACGAAGCAACGGGCAAAGGCCGTGATGTTCTGCTGTTCGTTGATAATATTTATCGTTACACATTGGCAGGTACTGAGGTATCAGCACTTTTAGGTCGTATGCCATCTGCGGTAGGTTATCAACCGACTTTGGCCGAAGAGATGGGCTTGTTACAAGAGCGTATCACCTCCACCCAATCAGGCTCAATTACATCTGTGCAGGCGGTTTATGTGCCAGCAGATGACTTGACTGACCCATCACCTGCAACGACATTTGCACACTTAGATGCAACGGTTGTACTAAGCCGTGATATTGCATCACAAGGTATTTATCCTGCGGTTGACCCACTAGACTCAACATCTCGTCAGTTAGACCCACAGGTTATTGGTGAGGAGCATTACAGCGTAGCGCGTGGCGTGCAAGAGGTGCTACAACGCTACAAAGAGCTAAAAGACATCATTGCTATCTTGGGTATGGATGAATTGTCAGAAGAGGATAAACTGGTGGTTTATCGTGCTCGTAAAATCCAGCGTTTCTTGTCTCAGCCATTCCATGTGGCAGAAGTGTTCACAGGGGCACCTGGTAAATATGTGGCATTGCGTGATACCATCGCTGGCTTTAAAGCAATCATCAATGGTGAGTATGACGATCTACCAGAGCAAGCATTCTATATGGTTGGCGGTATTGACGAAGTTGTTGCTAAAGCTGAAAAATTAAAAGCATAAACTGACGCAGCCACAGTCAGGTAGGGATTTGGCTGTGGCATGATCTAACGACTGCTGGTCTATTGGGAGAATGATATGGCAACTTTTAAGTGCCGAGTGGTAAGTGCTAGAGAAGAGATATATGTCGGTGATATTAGTATGTTGATTGCAAATGGTCACTCTGGCGAAATTGGCATTCTGGCGGGTCATACACCATTGATTACTTTGCTAAAACCAGGTCCTATGCGTATGAAATCTGCCGATGGATCAAGCGAAGAGGTGGTTTATGTGTCAGGTGGCGTACTCGAGGTACAGCCTCATGTTGTGACAGTTTTGGCTGATTCTGCCGAACGAGCATATGATTTGGATGAAGCAAAAATTGCCGAAGCTCGTCGCAATGCTGAGCAGGCTTTGGCAAATCAAAGTGCCAATATTGACACAACTGCTGCTCTAACCGCATTGGCAGAATCATTAGCACAGTTACAAACCATTCAAAAATACAAAAATCGTGCTTAAGATGATTGACATGATTAAATCATGATAAAATAAAATCAGTTTAGGTTATTGTGGCGATCACATCACTTTAGGATAATTATGACTACTGAAAAAGAAAACATGCCTAGAATCTTAATCGTCGAAGATGATGAAAGATTGGCAATGCTGACACAAGATTATTTACGAAAAAATGGGCTTGATGTGGCTATTGAGACTGATGGTGCTCGTGCCATTCGTCGCATTATCGGTGAGCAGCCTGATTTGGTTGTGCTTGATGTCATGCTGCCTGGAAGTGATGGTTTGGCGGTTTGTCGTGAAGTTCGTGCACATTATCAGCAGCCTATCTTGATGTTGACTGCACGAACAGATGATATGGATCAAGTATTAGGGCTTGAAATGGGGGCGGATGATTATGTGGCAAAACCCGTTCAGCCCCGTGTGCTATTAGCTCGCATTCGTGCTTTATTGCGTCGCTCTGATACTGTGCCATCTGATACCTCTCCACAACGCTTAGAGTTTGGTGATTTGGTCATTGATAATGGTGGTCGTTCGGTTACGCTTAATGACGAATTGGTAGACTTTACCAGCGCTGAATATGATTTGTTGTGGTTGCTGGCATCAAATGCAGGTCGAATTTTATCTCGTGAAGATATTTTTGAAAGACTCCGTGGTATTGAATATGATGGTCAAGACCGTTCCATTGATGTGCGTATTTCTCGCATTCGCCCCAAAATTGGCGATGACTCAGAAAACCCAAAACGCATCAAAACTGTACGCAGTAAAGGCTATCTATTTGTTAAAGAAGGCAATTAATTCACGGCATTTTGTTTCGACAAAGTGATGCGTGTGAAGCCAGCTATTGCTGGCTTTCATTTTATCAGGCGCTGTTTGATATGACTTTGGTTAGTTTTACAGAAAGAAGTATCTTTTTTAGAATTTATGCAGGACTTTTGCTTGTCTGCTTATCTGTTGCTTTTTTTGCGTATCTATTGGTAGATACCATTAACCAAGAACGGGCTCAGTCTTATCGAGAAACAGTGGCAACGGGCGTTTTTTATTTGATTGGTCAAGGTGCCATTCATCAAGAAACCAACGCCCAAAAAAATTATTGGTTAAATGATATCAGTGCGTTATTTGGGAGTAATTTTGAAATTATTCCCATGGATGCTATCGAATTTAAAGCCAGAGAAATGCGTCGCATTGAAGAGGCAAAAACTGTTGTACGGTACGATCCTTACACCAATCAATCAACATTTTACCATCGTCTTGAGGGTACTGATGAGATTTTGACGGTCAAATTGGCTCAGGTTGGTGAGCGTCAAGTGCGTGCCATGACCATTTTTTTGTTAGATGATTTATCGTATTTTCATGGTTATGAGCAAAAACAGGCTCGCCTTGAATATTTGAGTGAAAAATTCAGTTATCCGATTTATCAACAGTCTATCAATAATTTGCATCTTGACCATGATCAAATTGCCAGACTAAAACGGGATGAATTGGTCATTTCTTATCAAGATGGGATTCGAGGTCAAAATTCTACCATGTCGTTCATTGTTGCCTCAGAGGTAGAAGATATGGTAATTGTAGTCGGTCCTGTGACTTTATTTAATTGGTTTCCGCTGAATCTTTTGGCAAGTGTTGCACTGATTTGTGTTTTATTGATTGCACTTGGCGTGTATGCTTTGATTTTTCCTTTAGAAAGGCGTCTTCAGTTGCTACAACTTGGTGTTAATCGTGTGGCTCAGGGTAATCTTGATACCAAAGTTCAAGTAGTGGGACAAGATGACATTGCCAGATTGTCAATGACATTTAATGCCATGACAGAACACATCAAACGCTTGATTGAATCACAAAGAGAGCTTACTCGAGCGGTATCACACGAACTGCGAACACCTGTTGCACGCATTCGCTTTGCGGTCGATATGCTTGCTGATACAGACGATGAAGACTCTCGGCAGCTGCAAAGACAGTTTATTGATGAAGATATTGAGTCGCTCAATGAATTGATTGATGAGATTTTGACTTACGCAAAGCTTGAGGAGGGTTCTCCGAAGCTTGATTGGGAGATGGTGAATTTGTGTGACCTGACCGAGCAAATTGAGCGTGAAACCAATGCATTAGGCAAGCCCATTCAACTGATTTGTAAATTACCACCTGCTAAAGCTGTGGCGATGGCAGATAGGCGGTATCTACACCGTGTGGTTCAAAATTTGGTTGGTAATGCACTGCGTTATGCACAATCAACCATCATGCTAAGTGCTGGCGTTGTTAAGGGTGAGGCGTTTATCAGTGTTGAAGATGATGGGCATGGTATTTCTGAGGAAAATCGTGAAAAAGTTTTTATCCCATTTGCCAGATTAGATGATAGCAGAACTCGGGCGTCGGGTGGTTATGGTTTGGGGTTGTCTATTGTTAGTCGAATTGCATTTTGGTTTAATGCCAAGCTATCGGTAGATGAAAGCCCAACGCTGCATGGTGCAAGGTTCATTATGAAATGGCCTGCAAAGCAAGTGGGCGTTGTGGTTGCAGCCGATGAGTTGACTCAAGACAGAGTTGAAAAAACCATCCATCAAAAAGGCAGTATTAAGCCAGATTAGCTGGCGTAGTGTCAAAATCATCATTTGGCGTATCATTAATCTGGGTCATTAACGGGATTTTGATACAAACTTGTAGCCCGCCATTGGGATGATTGATGGCCTCAACGACACCTTGATGCAGATGAGCAATGCGACTGACGATGGCAAGACCCAGTCCGCTGCCTTGTGTGGTACGAGCAGACTCACCACGCTCAAACGGCTGCATAATTCGCTCCAATTGGTCTTCAGCAACGCCTTCACCTTCATCTTTGACGCATAAAACCAGTGTTGGGTAGTGATCAAAGATATGATCATTTTGTGTGTTCTGAGCTGGGGGTATGATTTTTGCGATCAAATGTATTGGCTGCTCTCCATAGCGAATGGCGTTATTGACCAAATTGACAATTAACCGCTTTATTGATAAAGTTCGGACAGGCACAGGTTGAGTAATGGTTGAGTTGTAAATAAACTGAATACCATCAAACTGAACCAAAATTTCTTTAAATATTGCATCCAAATTGGTTGGTTTAACAGGCTCATCAGAACCATCTTTCATAAAAGAGATGAATTGTTCTAAAATGGCATCCATATCTTCAATGTCATAGACCAAACCCTCACGGAAAAATTCATCAGGCAGCATCTCGGCAGTCAGCCGCATACGAGTTAAAGGTGTTCGCAAATCATGACTGATACCTGCAAGCATAATAGTGCGTTCTTTTTGGGCTTGATTGAGGGTTGTAAAGAGCCGATTAAATGCTGTATTGGCTTTGCGAATTTCATTGGGCCCTGTTTGGGTGGGTAGGGTGGTTGCGTGACCATGAAGGATATAATTGTTTGCAGCACGCTCTAATTTTTTTAAAGGACGGTTTAGTCCTCGTACCAAAACTAAAATAGTCATAATGGTCAGTAGTGGCAAGCCAAATAAAAATCCGTAAATAACGCCTGTGCTGTACTGTGAATAATACATCATCGGCTCACGAATCCAGATATCAGGATGAGCGCTGTCATGAATCCAAAGTTTGGGGGTGGGTTTGAATTTAAAATACACTTCCACCTCACGACCAAGTGATTGCGATATTTCTTCTGCCATAATTTGGGTAAGATAAACAACTACAGGTTTATCGGTGATGCTTGGAAAATCTTGGGGATTGGTGATGATTTCAATGTGCGTATTGTCTGTTAGCCATTGCATAAATTCAGGATTATCATGCCATTTATCACCCACTGAGGTTAATAGTTTAATTTCCGTGGATAAATAACTGGCATGGTTTCTAAGCTCAGGCAAATAAAGGCTTCTCCAAAATAATGATATGGATAATGCAACACTAACAAAGACAATAAAGCATACCATGAGCAATGTTTGTAGCGTATTCGAATACAGTTTATAATTAAGTTTTGCTAAAAAAATTCGAAATTTTTTATTCGTGTTTTTATTCATGACCAGCTGCCTATGATTTGCCCAAGCGTATTTTAACACAGCTTGAACCGAGCTTTTTAAGCAAATTTTGATAAAAATTCATTTTTTGCTTTTAACTTGAGTAATTTCTTGTTATAATTAGTCTTTTAGTGGTTCAGGTTCGAACGGCTCATCCTCATTAATATCGAATCTGTACCATGCTCTAATTCTTGCAAATGATTTTTAGATTTTTATTTTATAAAAGAGAGTTATCATGGTAGTTATTCGTCTAGCTCGTGGCGGTTCAAAAAAGCGTCCATTTTATCAAGTTGTTGTTGCTGATAAGCGCGCATCTCGTGATGGTCGTTTTATCGAGAAAATCGGCTTTTTTAACCCAATGGCACGAGGTCAAGAAGTTGAAACCCGCATTGATTTAGAAGCTTATAATGCTTGGATTGCCAAAGGTGCACAGCCAACAGAGCGTGTTGCTTCTTTAGTCAAAGCTTTGAATAAAGCTGCTTAATCATTCTTATTAAGTACGGTTTGCGTTCAAATTGAGCGTAAACCGTTTTGTGCTATTTGATTTACTATTATATTGATGTATCAAAGATCCCATTTTTGGGTATTTTTAGATCATCAACCGATATTTAAGTACTTATTAACTTGTATATGACCAAGCCAAACCTTTGTAAAACAAATCTGGTACCTGATGCTTCTGAGATGATTAAGATTGCTACCTTAAAAAAACCTTACGGCATCAAAGGTTGGCTCTGGGTTTTTAGCCAGACCGACGAAAGAGCCAGCATTTTTCAGATGCAACCTTGGTGGATGAAAACGGCAACAGGGTTTAAGCCATTAACTGTTAAAGATTGGCGTATCCAAGGTCAGGGTTTGGTTGCTTGCTTTAATGAAGTGCCTGATCGCAATGTTGCTGAAACGATGAACGGTACGAGTATTTGGGTTTGTAAAGACCATTTACCTAAGCTTGCTGATGATGAATATTATTGGTCAGATTTGATCGGTTTGACTGTGATGAATGAGCAAGCAGAAAATCTTGGGGTTATCAAAGAGATGTTTGAGACAGGCGCTCATGAGATTATCTCGCTTAAGCCAACAGCACAGAGCATTGATAATGAACCTCGTTTGATCCCATGGCATAGCGATGTGGTGCTTTCGGTTGATTTGAGTGCTGGGACGATGCTTGTAGCTTGGCAGTCTGATTATTAGTCATCATTCGTAATTTGGTTTAGGGTAATTTGAGTGTTTTTTGCGGTCATTAGCATTTTGCCAGAGATGTTTAGTGCTATTAAAGAATATGGCATCGTGGGCCGTGCGGTTAAAAATGGTCAAGTCAATATCCAAGTCATCAACCCAAGAAATTTTACGACAGATAATTATAAACGCATAGATGAGCGTCCTTTTGGTGGCGGTCCTGGCATGGTGATGATGGCAGAACCGCTTGAAAAGGCAATTTTATATGCCAAAAAATTAGCTGGCAGGGCAGGTTGTGATATCCAAAATGGCAGATGCCCTGTGGTATATCTATCACCACAAGGCAAAACTTTAAGCGAGCCTTTGGTTGCCACCATGCCAAATCTTGATGGCATGATACTACTGTGTGGTCGATATGAAGGCATTGATGAGCGATTGATTACTTGCTATGTTGACCAAGAGATATCTATTGGAGATTATGTTCTGACAGGTGGTGAATTGCCTGCGATGGTATTGATGGATAGCGTCATTCGGCGATTGCCCCAGATTATGGGCGACGATCTGTCTGCCGAGCAAGATTCGTTTGTTGATGGCCTTTTGGATTATCCGCACTATACCAAACCGCTTGATTTTCATGGTCAAACTGTACCGTCAGTTTTACTTTCAGGACATCATGCCAATATTAATAAATGGCGTTTTTTAGAGCAAGTCAAACGCACCAAAGCCCGCCGCCCAGAGCTTTGGCAAAATTTTATACCAAATAAACAGCAAGCCAAGTGGCTAAAAGACTTGGAAGATTGATTTAAATTCATTAAAATCTGTATGGTTCAGATGTAGCGTGCGTGATGCCGCTTTATTAACGATGGTATGCGACTTTTTAACCATTGCCTAACTTTGTGTTTTGCAAGAAAGTTTTAGCCTCTGCCATGATTATCAGGAGAAATCTTGTGAGTAATAAACATCCTTTAGTTCAAGTTGTTGAAAATGCACAACTAAAAGACCATCCATCATTTGCACCAGGTGATACGGTTGTTGTTCAAGTTAAAGTTCGTGAAGGTGACCGTGAGCGTCAACAGGCCTTTGAAGGCGTGGTTATCGCTAAGCGTAACCGTGGACTAAACTCAGCATTCACTGTTCGTAAAATCTCAAGCGGTGTTGGCGTTGAGCGTGCATTCCAATTACATTCACCATTGATTGCCAGTATTGAAGTGAAGCGTCGTGGTGATGTTCGTCGTGCCAAACTTTACTATTTGCGTGAGCGTTCAGGTAAATCTGCACGTATTAAAGAAAAATTGGGTGTTCGCAAAACTGCAGAATAATTCTGCCATTTGCCCAACCCAAAAAAAATCCCCAAGTTATCGCCTTGGGGATTTTTTAGTGGATTTGCTTTATGTTTGGCTAAAAAAACCATAGAATTTTAAGACACATATCATTAAGTTAAGCTACTGGTAGATTATATATAGATAACCTAAATAAAGATAAGCTTAAGAAGATGATTGAGGTGAAGATGATTGAGGTGTTGCAGAGCTTGTGCATCCTTTTGGTGCAAGGTCTTTATCGACGGTGGTGGTACAATGCCAGCCGCCTGCTGCTGTGTGTGTCCAAGTGATACTTTGATTGTGCAAAGCATTGGCAGCAGTGTCACTAAAAGTCGCCTTAATCGTATTGGTGCCATTGGCCTGTTGTGCCAAACCAATATCCGTATTTTTTACCAAATCGCTTGAGATGACCGCATCACATTTGGTGCTGTCTGTAATGCCTTGGAGTAGACACATTTCAACAGCCGTACGCAGTTGGCTGGTTTCCATCATGACACGATTTACTTGGGCGGTAACGACGCGTTTTTGGTATTGAGGTATGGCAAACATCGCCAAAACGCCGATGATTAATATGACAATCATCAGCTCTATGAGAGTAAATCCTTGTTGTGCTTTCATACGATTATCCAAACAATTAAAATTCTCATTTTGCCATACCGTTTATAAATATACAATAAAAAATTATTAAAACAAGCGTTGTATTGTATCTTTAATCATCGTGCGAATATTAATCACATCAATTTAAAAGACAAACTTGGTAAATTTTTAATAGTTATTAGCCATTTAGATATATTTATTAATTTAATAGGATATTTTTTAAATAAATATTGAGTATCTTTGGATATTTTTTGTAATTATTGCAGTTTTGGGCTATTATTATCAGTGGAGAAGTAACGCTTGTTTGTATTCAAAACAGGTAAGGTTATCTTTAGGCACTTGTAAGTTTATCAATTATTCTTGATTTGCAAGCACCGATTAAGATTATTTAGTTTAAAAGAGGATATGCTATGTCGCAAATGCTAACCGAATACAGAGCCCATGTCGCTGAGCGTGAAGCCTTAGGCGTGCCACCACAACCATTAACTGATGTCCAAACTGCCGATTTGATTGAACTCCTAAAAAACCCTCCACAAGGCGAAGAAGAGTACTTGATAGACTTACTTGAAAACCGTGTGCCAGCAGGGGTTGACCAAGCCGCTTATGTCAAAGCCGCCTTTTTAAATGCCATCGTCAAAGGCGAGACCAGCTCTCCACTTATCAATAAAGAGCGTGCGGTATATCTATTAGGCACTATGTTAGGCGGCTATAATGTTGCACCTTTGGTTGAACTGCTTGATGATGATGAACTGGGCGAATTGGCTGCCAAAGCACTCAAAAAAACCCTTTTGGTCTTTGATGCTTTTCATGATATAGAAGAAAAAGCCAAAGCGGGCAATGCCAATGCCAAAGCCGTGCTAGAATCTTGGGCAGAAGGCGAGTGGTTTACAAGTCGTCCCAAAGTGCCAGAAGAGATGACCATCACCGTATTTAAAGTCACTGGCGAGACCAACACAGATGACCTATCACCTGCCCAAGATGCGTGGAGTCGCCCTGACATTCCGCTACACGCCAACGCCATGCTAAAAAATGAGCGTGAGGGCATTCATCCAGAAAAAAATGGTGAGGTTGGTCCTTTGACCCAAATCCAAGAGCTGCTTGACAGAGGTCATCCTGTTGCCTATGTGGGCGATGTTGTTGGTACAGGTTCTAGCCGTAAATCAGCAACCAACTCTGTATTGTGGTTCTTTGGTGAAGAGATTCCCCACATTCCAAACAAAAAAGATGGCGGTGTGTGTTTGGGCGGTAAAATTGCCCCCATTTTCTTTAATACCATGGAAGATGCTGGGGCGTTGCCTGTTGAGATTGATGTAACCGAGATGAACATGGGTGATGAGATTACCCTAAAAATTGACCACGCAAATGCAACTGTTGCCGCCTTTAAAGATGGCACACAAATTGCCAAATCTAAACTAAAAACCCCTGTACTGCTAGATGAGGTGCGTGCTGGTGGTCGCATTAACCTTATCATCGGTCGCAACTTAACAAGCAAGGCTCGTGAATCCTTGGGTCTTGAACCATCCACTCTATTTCGCACCCCAGAGCAACCTGCCGATACTGGCAAAGGCTTTACCTTAGCCCAAAAAATGGTGGGTCGTGCCTGTGGTCTACCAGAGGGGCAAGGCATTCGTCCAGATACCTACTGTGAACCGAAGATGACAACCGTAGGCTCACAAGACACCACAGGCCCGATGACCCGTGATGAGCTCAAAGATTTGGCATGTCTGGGCTTCTCATCTGACCTTGTCATGCAGTCGTTTTGTCATACCGCCGCTTATCCAAAGCCGATTGATGTGGTAACGCATCACACCCTACCTGATTTTATCATGAACCGTGGCGGTGTCAGCTTACGCCCAGGCGATGGGGTGATTCACTCATGGCTAAACCGCATGTTGTTGCCTGACACCGTTGGTACCGGTGGCGACAGTCATACTCGCTTTCCTATTGGCATCTCATTTCCAGCAGGTTCAGGCCTTGTGGCATTCGCTGCTGCCACTGGTGTGATGCCACTTGACATGCCTGAATCTGTACTGGTCAAATTCAAAGGCAAAATGCAACCTGGCATTACTTTGCGTGATTTGGTTCATGCCATTCCTTACTATGCCATCCAAGCGGGTGATTTGACGGTTGAGAAAAAGGGCAAGAAAAATATCTTTTCTGGTCGCATCTTAGAGATTGATTTGACTGAGATGGAAAACGACTTGACCGTTGAACAAGCGTTTGAGTTATCCGACGCTTCTGCTGAACGCTCTGCCGCAGGCTGTGCCATCACGGTATCAGAAGAAAAAGTGGCAGAATACTTACGCTCTAACATCGTCATGCTAAAATGGATGATTGCCGAAGGTTATGGCGATGCTCGTACACTGGCTCGCCGTGCTGAAAATATGCAAAAATGGCTTGACAACCCAAGCCTACTAAAAGCAGATGCTGATGCTGAGTACGCCAAAGTATATGAGATTGACCTTGCTGACATCAAAGAGCCAATCCTATGCTGTCCAAATGACCCTGATGATGCCAAACTGCTCTCAGAGGTTGCAGGCGATAAGATTGATGAGGTATTCATCGGTTCGTGCATGACCAACATTGGGCATTTTCGTGCCGCAGGTAAGCTGTTGCAAGAAGTACCAGCGGGCAGCCTAACCACTCGCTTGTGGATTGCACCACCCACTAAAATGGATGAACGCCAACTGATGGATGAGGGTTATTACAACACTTATGCCCAGGCAGGAGCAAGAACCGAAATGCCCGGCTGTTCACTGTGCATGGGCAACCAAGCACGCATCGCACCCAACTGTACCGCCGTTTCAACATCCACCCGTAATTTCCCAAATCGCTTAGGTCAAGGGGCAAATGTCTATCTGGCATCTGCTGAACTTGCCTCTGTGGCATCTGTACTGGGCAGACTGCCAACTGTTGAAGAGTATATGGGGTATGCAGGTAAACTAGAATCCATGGAGGCGGAAGTTTATAACTACCTAAACTTTGACCAAATGGGTGAATATACTGGCAGAGCTGATAGAATTGATGTTGCACAGCTGAACTAAGATATCATCTTTATTCAAAATACCGTTATCTGATGATGACGGTATTTTTTGTTTAAGATTGAAAAATCATTTGTACAGATAATTATTTTTTGCTATTATTAGTATATACAATTTATTACGATATTTACTAATTTAAATTTTAGCAAAAAGGACATTTTTATGAACCAATTTACTCGCACTGACACAAGCCGTGTCATCAAAGCCCCAACAGGCACAGCATTGACCTGTAAAAGCTGGCTTAGCGAAGCCCCTTACCGCATGATACAAAATAACCTACACCCTGATGTCGCCGAAAACCCCCAAAGTCTTGTGGTCTATGGCGGAATTGGGCGGGCGGCACGCAACTGGGAATGTTATGACCAAATTTTGGCAAGTCTAAAACAGCTAGAAGATGACCAAACACTGCTTATCCAATCAGGCAAACCCGTTGGCGTGTTCAACACTCACGAAAATGCCCCCAGAGTGTTAATTGCCAACTCCAACCTTGTGCCACGCTGGGCAACTTGGGAGCATTTTAACGAGCTTGACCGCAAAGATTTGTTCATGTATGGGCAGATGACCGCAGGCAGCTGGATTTACATTGGCACACAAGGCATTGTGCAGGGTACTTATGAGACCTTTGCCGAAGCAGGGCGGCAGCACTTTGGCACAAAAAAAGGCGACAAAAGCACCGATAACTGGAAAGGGCGTTGGATTTTGACCGCAGGGCTTGGTGGCATGGGTGGGGCTCAGCCACTGGCAGCGACTTTTGCAGGGGCGACATCGCTTAACATTGAATGCCAACAGTCAAGCATTGATTTTCGTTTGCGTACAGGCTATGTGGATAAGCAGGCAAACGACTTAGACCACGCTTATGAACTTATCAAAGAACACACCAGTAAAGGTGAGGCGGTATCCATCGCTCTTTTGGGCAATGCCGCTCAAATTTTGCCACAGATTGTTCAGCGTGCCAAAAATGGCGACATCAAGCCTGATTTTGTTACCGACCAAACATCAGCCCATGACTTAATTCATGGTTACCTGCCCATTGGCTGGACGGTAGATGATTGGAGGGCTGCCCAACAAGACCCAAGCCAACATGCCAAATTGACCCAAGAGGCTGCCAAATCGTGTGCCATTCATGTGCAAGCCATGCTTGATTTGCAAAAGATGGGCGTGCCTGCCACCGATTATGGCAATAATATCCGTCAAGTTGCCTTTGACGCTGGGGTGAAAAATGCCTTTGATTTTCCAGGCTTTGTGCCTGCTTATATTCGTCCGCTATTTTGTCAAGGCAAGGGCCCGTTTCGTTGGGTGGCACTTTCTGGCGACCCTGAGGACATTTATAAAACCGACCAAAAAATCAAAGAGCTGTTCCCAGAGAACACACATGTACATAATTGGCTGGACATGGCAAAAGACCGCATTCACTTTCAAGGTCTGCCTGCCCGCATTTGCTGGCTGGGTTTGGGTGAGCGAGACAAGGCAGGTCTGGCATTTAATGAGATGGTGAAAAATGGCGAACTAAAAGGCCCGATTGTCATCGGACGAGACCACCTAGACACAGGGTCGGTTGCCAGCCCCAACCGAGAAAGTGAATCCATGAAAGATGGCACCGATGCGGTGTCCGACTGGGCATTATTAAATGGCATGCTCAATGTGGCAGGCGGGGCAACCTGGGTAAGCCTGCACCATGGCGGTGGTGTGGGCATGGGTTATAGCCAGCATTCTGGCATGGTGATTGTCGCCGATGGCACAGAAGCGGCCGCCAAACGCCTTGCCAATGTGCTGGTCAATGACTGTGGCAGTGGCGTCATGCGTCATGCTGATGCAGGCTATGAATTGGCGATTGAAACTGCCAAAAACTATGGCTTAAATCTGCCGATGGTGAAATAAGTTGTCAATGATGGTTTTAAAAAATGTTCAGTTGTCGCCAATAAACCCAAATCAACAAACTTAATAAACTTAAAACAAATTATTGTTTGGAGAAACCATGAATTCGCTCATATTAACCCCACGAAACCTCACCTTTGCCCAGCTTCGCCAAGTGTACGATGGCCCTGTCAAAATCAGCCTTGACCCAACAGCGTATGAAGCGATTGACGCATCTCGTCAAGCGGTGCAAGCCATCATTGCCAAAGATAAGCCCGCCTATGGCATTAACACTGGCTTTGGCCTGCTTGCCAAAAAACGCATCAGTGATGATGAGCTTGAGCTGCTTCAACGCAATTTGATTTTATCGCATTCGGTTGGCACAGGCGACAGATTGCCTGATGAGGTGGTACGACTGATTATGGTGATGAAAGTATCAAGCTTGGCTCAAGGCGTGTCAGGCGTTCGCCGTGAAGTGGTGGACAGCCTTTTGGGCTTAATCAATCACAACATCATTCCCCACATTCCTGCCAAAGGCTCGGTTGGGGCATCAGGGGATTTGGCGCCTTTATCACACATGACGCTTGCCATGTTGGGATTTGGCGATGTGTCTGTGAATGGCGAAAACATGTCAGCAAAAAAGGCCCTTGATGACGCAGGGTTAACTCCGATTGTGTTGGCGGCCAAAGAAGGATTGGCACTGATTAACGGCACGCAAACATCGACCGCCTTGGCTTTGCGTGGCTATTTTATGGCACAAGATTTGCTGGCGGCCGCCACGGTGGTTGGCAGCATGTCCATTGACGCTGCCAAAGGTTCAGATGCCCCATTTGACGCTCGCATTCATGACGCTCGTGGGCATCATGGTCAGGCACAAATCGCCAGTGCTCATCGCCAGTTAATCGCTGACAGCCAAATCCGTGCATCACACAAAGAAGATGATGAAAGAGTACAAGACCCTTATTGTTTGCGTTGTCAGCCACAAGTGATGGGGGCGTGTTTGGATGTGATTAACCAAGCGGGCAAAACTTTGTTGATTGAAGCCAATGCCGTTACTGATAACCCCTTGATTTTTAATGACAATGATGGCCCTGTGGCAATCTCAGGCGGTAACTTTCATGCCGAACCTGTGGCATTTGCTGCTGACATGTTGGCACTTGCCATCAGTGAGATTGGTTCAATGAGTGAACGGCGTATCGCTTTGCTCATTGATGCCACTTTATCGGGCTTGCCTGCCTTTTTGGTCAAAAATCCAGGGGTGAACTCAGGATTTATGATAGCCCATGTGACCGCCGCCGCTTTGGCCTCTGAAAATAAATCACACGCTCACCCAGCATCTGTCGACAGCATTCCAACCTCTGCCAACCAAGAAGACCATGTGTCAATGGCGACTTATGCAGGCAGGCGTTTATATGACATGGCTTGTAATACCGCCACCATTGTGGGCATTGAGCTTTTGGCAGCGGCTCAAGGCGTGGATTTTCATCTGGAAGAGGGTTTACACACATCGCCAAAACTTGCCAGTGTTCATCAAACATTACGCCAAAGCGTCGCCCATTATGACAAAGACCGCTACTTTGCCCCAGACATCGAAAACGCCAAACAGCTGGTGATTGATGGCAAGCTGATTGACAGCTGGCGGGAGTTGCGTACGGATTGGTTTTTGGCAAAATAGCATCAATGTGTGTCTGTCATGTTGTCATGTCTGTGTTTTTTCATAAAGGGAAATGATTCAATGTCCTTTTATGAAAGAACCATTCAAGCTTTATAGGTTAGGAAATCATTATGACACCCCCCAATGTTTATCATCAAGCCCCTGATTTTAAGGCATACACAGGCAGGGCAGAACCTTTTGAAAATGACAAAGCTTGCTATTGGTATCAGTACATTCAAGCGTTTGATGATGCTCTTAATCGAAAAAACAATCAAAAAAACCAGCCAAAAATTGCCCTAATTGGATTTGCTTGCGACCAAGGGGTGAACCGCAACCAAGGACGCATTGGGGCTAAGCATGCCCCTGATGCCATTAAAAGCAGTTTTGCCAAATTACCAATTTCATATCAAACACAACAAGCCTTTCAATCAATGGCGGGCATCGTGACCGATGCAGGCAATGTTGTCTGTGATGATGATGACACAATTTGCCCCAATTTGTTAGAAATTGCTCAACAAGATTATGCTGATAAAATCAGCACGGTGCTAAACGCCAATGCCTTGCCGATTGGTTTGGGCGGTGGGCATGAAATCGCTTGGGGGTCGTTTTTAGGCTTGTGGCAACACATGGCAGTCGCCCCCACGCCTTTGGCAAACATTGGCATCATCAATTTAGATGCCCATTTTGATTTGCGTCAAGACCAATACGCCACTTCTGGCACACCGTTTCGCCAAATTGCTGAGCATTTGGACATAAAAGAGCAGCCATTTCATTATTTGTGCATAGGCATCAGTCAGTTTAGCAACACCGCCAGTTTATATGAGCAAGCCTTTGATTTGGGGGTGAGTGTGATTGGTGATGATGATTGCCATCGCCTTGATTGGCAAGCGATTGAACAAAAAATTTTGGCGTTTATTGCGCCGCTAGATGTGATTTATTTGACCATTGATATGGACTGTTTGGCAGGTTCTGTCATGCCTGCGGTGAGTGCGGTGGCGGCTAAAGGCTTAAGCCTTGATTTTGTTGAGCGTTGTGTTTTGCTGATTATCAATACAGGCAAAGTTAAGGTGATTGACATGGCAGAAGTGTCACCAAAATATGACATTGATGGGCGTGGGTTAAAAGTTGCTGGTCGTTTATTGGCGGTGATGGTTGAAGCGGTTTTATCATCATCACCGTTCAAATCATTGCCATTGTCTAGATAAATCAGACCTAATTGCCAAATCAAGCACATTTCTAGCACAGTGTTTTAAATTGTTTTAAATCAAGCACAGTGTTAACACAATGTTAAATTTAACCATTTGTTATGTATGATAAAACCATGAAAAATACCATGATGAAAACACATTTTGACTTATTAATCACCCATGCCAATATCGCCACCATGAACAGCGATTTTGGCTTTCATCTTGATAATCAAAGTAATCAAAGCAATCAAACAACCAAGACGGCAACGCCCTATGGGCAACTGACCAATCATGCCATTGGCATCAATGATGGCAAAATTACATGGATAGGCCATCATGATGATGCATCGTCATTCACCGCTGATAGGTTGATTGACGCTCAAGGCAAATGGCTTACCCCAGCCTTGATTGATTGCCACACCCATTTGGTGTATGCAGGCAACCGCAGTGATGAGTTTGAAGCACGGCTAACAGGGGTAAGTTATGAACAAATCGCCAAAAATGGCGGTGGCATCATCTCAACCGTCAATGCCACACGCCAAGCCAGCTTTGATGAATTATACGCCCAAAGTGAAAAACGCCTAAAAGCATTGCTTGCTGAAGGGGTAAAAACCATTGAAATCAAATCAGGCTATGGGCTGGATTTGCAAAACGAACGCAAAATGTTGCAAGTTGCTCGCAAGCTTGGACAAGATTATGGCATCACGGTCAAAACCACCTATTTGGCAGCTCACGCCACACCGCCGGAGTATAAAGACGATGACGGCAATGCCCAAAACGATGCTTATATTGATAAAGTCTGTGAGTGGTTGCCAATTTTGCATCAAGAGGGTTTGGTCGATGCGGTAGATGCGTTTTGTGAAAACATCGCCTTTAACAAACAGCAGGTAAAAAAAGTCTTTGAGGTTGCTCAATCGTTGGGATTGCCTGTCAAATTACACGCCGAACAATTAAGCGATATGAGTGGTGGGGCGTTGGTGGCAAGTTTTGATGGTTTGTCTGCTGACCATATTGAATACCTAAGCGATGATAGCATTCAACGCATGGCACAATCAGGTACGGTGGGCGTGCTACTGCCAACGGCATTTTATGTGTTAAAAGAAACGCAATTACCTCCGATTGACAAAATGCGACAGCAAGGCGTATCTATGGCAATATCCACCGACTGCAACCCCGGAACATCGCCGTCTACTTCTATTTTGCTGGCGATGAACATGGCGTGTACCTTATTTCAGCTCACGCCAGAAGAGGTACTGGCAGGCACAACATTAAACGCCGCCAAAGCGTTGGGATTGCAAGACAGTAAAGGCAAAATTGCCATTGGTTATGATGCGGACATTGCCCTTTGGGACATTGAGCGTCCTGCGGATTTAAGTTATTTGATTGGGCAAAATAAGTGTGTTGATGTGATTTAGGTGGGTGGTCAGATTGATACGATTAACGCCCAATAAACCAACGCCAAGGCTGTAACGCACCGATTGCCATGCCAATTAAACCCATAACTAAGGTCGTATTTAGCATCTCGCCAAGTAGTGGTACTGCAATGATACTGGCAATAAAGGGTGCTAAGTTGGCGATACTACCTGCTTTGAAGATACCAATTTTTGCGACAGCTTCGGCATAAGTTAATGTGGCAATAATGACCACAAAGATACCATGAAAAATACCCTGAATTGCCAAATGCGTAGGTGTGGCGGTATGAAAAGCAGGCGTGATAAATATGGCATAAATCAGCGAATAGATGACTGCCGACCAAATCGCAACGCCGCACATGATATGCCATGCCGAAAAGCTCCACTTACGAAGCAATACCGAAAACAAGCCCCAGCATAAACCACTGGTAATAAACATCAAATCGCCACGCCCAAAATACCCATCGCCAATGATTATGCTGATGGTCATTAAAAGTAAAGTCATCACGATGATTGATAAGCCGATGCCTGTTTGTCGGTCGATGGGCGACCTTAGCATTATATAGCCAATAAGAGCGGCAAATAGCGGAAATGTACCATTTAAAAAAACCACGCCATGTGCCACAGGTGCATAAAAAAATCCGTTATAAACAAAGATACAATACCCAATACTGCCTACTAGAGCCAATATCAGCAGTTTAAAATCAAACAAAAATTGATAATCTTTTTTCCACCATAAAATGGGTAAAAGTACAGCAGCAGCGATACCAAATCGCAAAAGCAACACATCCCAAATCTGAATATGCCAATAGGCATTCATGCGAGCCATTAGCCCAAAAGCACCCCAAATGCACATGGTGATAAAGGTAAACAGATAGCCTTGTTGTTTATCAGATAAGCAATGAAATACAGCCATAACCAACCGCACAGACAAAAAGGTCATTGTATCATGTAAATCCCCGAACCTAAGCAATGAATGCCTAAAAATATGTTGGTGTGATGGTGAAATGGGTAAAATATTGTTACAAAAATGACCCATTGGTCAAAGTTGATATTTTTTGAGTGAAAATTTGCGTTCTATGGTTTACAAACCTGCGTGGAATGTGTATTGTATTGGGGAGTATGTTTTTATTTTATTTACCCAAAACTATTTTATTTACCCAAAACAAGTGATAAAAAAGAGGATTTTATGAAAATATTAGTCGCAGTCAAGCGTGTTGTTGACCATAATGTTAAAGTGCGTGTCAAAGCCGATGAATCAGGCGTTGAGCTTGCTAATGCTAAGATGAGCGTTAATCCATTTTGTGAAATCGCCATTGAAGAGGCGGTTCGCCTAAAAGAAAAAGGTGTCGCCAGTGAGATTATTGCAGTTTCTATTGGCACGAGCCAATCATCAGAGCAAATTCGCTCAGCATTGGCATTGGGTGCTGACCGTGGTATTTTGGTTGAAACAGACGCCAAAGCACAGCCATTACAAGTCGCCAAAATCCTAAAAGGTGTGGCAGAAGCTGAAGGTGTGCAGATTGTACTACTGGGTAAACAGGCCATTGATGATGATAATAACCAAACAGGGCAAATGCTTGCCGCCTTAATGGGTGTGGGTCAAGGCACATTTGCATCAGAGGTGGTTGTTGAAGGCGATAAAGTGCATGTGACTCGTGAAATTGATGGCGGTTTACAAACGGTGGCATTACCATTGCCTGTAGTGATTACAACTGACTTGCGTTTGAATGAACCTCGTTTTCCTAAGTTGCCAAATATCATGGCAGCCAAGAAAAAACCCCTTGATACCAAATCTCCTGCAGATTTTGGGGTGGAAATGAACGCTAAGCTTGAAACCATCAAAGTATCTGCACCAAAAGAGCGTTCGGCAGGCGTTAAAGTGTCATCCGTTGATGAGTTGATTGACAAGCTAAAAAATGAAGCGCGTGTTATTTAATACCCATGATAAATCGATAAAGCTTAAGGATAAAAATTATGACAATTTTAGTATATGCAGAACATGATAATAAAGAATTAAAGCCAGCAACCCTTGCAACTGTTACCGCAGCTGTGCAAATGGGCAGTGATGTACATCTTTTGGTAGCAGGTGCTGATTGCCAAGCTGTGGCACAAGAAGCCGCCAAGGTAGCAGGTGTGAGCAAGGTTTTGGTGGCAGATAATGCCGCTTATACCAATCAGCTGGCAGAAAATATCTCGTTGCTGGTCAAGGCTTTGGCAACTGATTATAGCCATGTTGTTGCCCCTGCAACCACCACTGGCAAGAACTTTTTGCCACGAGTGGCGGCACTGTTAGATGTCAGCATGGTATCAGACATCACTGCCGTCATAGATGCCAATACTTTTGAGCGTCCAATTTATGCTGGTAACGCAATCGCTACAGTCAAATCAAGTGAAAATGTGGTCGTGGTGTCAGTGCGTGGTACAGCATTTGAGCCAGCAGAATTGACGGGCAGTGCTTCTATTGAAGCGGTGGGTATTGCCGAAGATACCGATAAATCAAGTTTTGTGAAAGAAGAGCTTGCCAAAACTGACCGCCCAGAGCTGACCTCAGCCAA
Organism: Moraxella catarrhalis; assembly: GCF_001632285.1. Lineage (GTDB taxonomy): Bacteria > Pseudomonadota > Gammaproteobacteria > Pseudomonadales > Moraxellaceae > Moraxella > Moraxella catarrhalis. The sequence continues at coordinate 361,841 of NZ_LWAH01000013.1, read as the reverse complement.
CATTGTCGTTTCAGGTGGTCGAGCATTGGCAAGTGGTGAGAATTTCACCAAATACATTGAGCCTTTGGCTGATAAGCTGGGTGCTGCGGTTGGTGCCAGTCGTGCTGCTGTTGATGCAGGTTTTGTACCTAATGATATGCAAGTGGGACAAACTGGTAAAATCGTTGCACCTAATTTGTACATTGCCATCGGTATTTCAGGGGCGATTCAGCATTTAGCAGGCATGAAGGATTCAAAAACCATCGTGGCGATCAACAACGACCCAGAGTCGCCCATTGCATCGGTGGCTGATTATTTCTTAGAAGGTGATTTGTTTGATGTCGTGCCTGAACTGATTGACAAGCTATGAGCTAAGCGATCAATCATTGATATGGACACAGTTGATGACTTGTATCCAAAATTTGTATCCAAAAAAGCATCCAAATTGATTGGGTGCTTTTTTTTGATGCATAAGTTTTTGGGGCATGCTACGCTTGATAATCGATTAATACTTTAAAAAGTTTATTAAAAATTTATAAAAATAAAAGGGTTGTTTTTAGATGAAAATTAAATCAATTATTAAGTTTTATCATCGTTTAAACAATGTGATTAAGCATGGCTATGGCGTTTAACCATCATACAAGATAATGACGCTGACGCAACATTTCATAAAAACATACCGAACCTGCAATACCAACATTTAGGCTTTCTTGTCCGCCTGGTTGTGGTAAGGCGATGGGTATTGCGTTGTTTAAAAATTCATCACGCACGCCTTGACCTTCGTGTCCTAGCACCCAAGCGATGGGGCTGGTTAAATCATGGTCATAGATCACTTTATTTGTATGTGAACTTGTCGCATATAACGGCGTTTTTAGCTTTTGTAAAATCTCATTAACAGCGATATGTTCATAAATTGATATTGAAAAATGAGCACCCATACCTGCACGCAGGCATTTGGGTGACCACAAATGAGCAGTATTAGGCGAGGTGATGACTGTCTGAATACCAACCGCTGAGGCAGTTCGTAATAGTGTGCCGATATTACCCAAATCCTGCAAGCCATCAAGAATTAAGCAGTCACCGCTGATTGTTGGTAATGACTGATGAGGAATATCAATCACAGCCATGACACTGATACTTTCACCCAGCGTGCGTATTTGTTGGTATAAAGTATCGCTGATGATGGTGATTTGTTTGGGGTCAATTTGGGATAATAACGGTAAAACCTCATCATGAACCGTGGCAGATTCTGAGACAATAAGCCTGTGGACGGCTGGCATTTGTTTAAGGTAGGCTTCCACCAAATGCACGCCCTCGATAACCGTTTGCCTGCTTTTTTTGCGAGTGCGATGATGGCCAAGTAGAGCGTGAGTGTGTTTGATGATGGGGTTATCTTTAGAGGTGATGGTCATAATTGTATGATAAATGATAAATGATAAATGATAAATGATAAATGATAAATGATAAATGATAAATGATAACATAAGCCGATGAATCAAACGCCGCACCAGTGGCGGCGTTTGATTGAGTTATGCCATCTCACCATTTGCCAAGATACCTGCTTTGGCATGTAAATTTTTGACATAATCAACCTCTTCTTTGGCACCAAGTACCACAGGAATACGCTGATGAATGTGGCTAGGCTGAATGTCCATAATGCGTACCACGCCATCAGTACTTGCACCGCCTGCTTGCTCAATGATAAAGCTCATCGGATTGGCTTCATACATCAATCGCAGCTTACCTGCCTTACCTGCAATTTTGGTGTCAAAAGGATACATAAACACCCCACCACGAATCAAAATACGATGCACATCTGCAATCATCGCTGCCACCCAACGCATATTATAATCTTTATTGCGGATACCCATATCACCTGCAACCAAACCATTGATATATTCTTTGATGGGGTCTAGCCAATAGCGATAATTTGATGCATTGATGGCGTATTCTGCTGCACTTTCATCAATTTTTACTTGATTATCGATAAGTAGGTATTCTTGTGTCGTTGGGTCAAGACTGAACATGATGACACCTTGCCCCAGCGTCATTGCCAGCATGGTACTGGTACCATAAATAAAATAGCCTGCTGCCAATTGTGAAGTACCTTTTTGTAAAAAGTCGGCTTCGGTGGCTTGGCTACCCACACGCTGATACGGCAAAATAGAAAAAATCGTACCCACAGTCATATTAATATCAATATTTGATGAGCCATCTAACGGATCAAAAGTGACCAGTAATGTTCCATCATCATGAGCAGGGCTAATTTCATCCAGCTCTTCGGAGGCAACGCCTGCACAGTGTGGGTTCTTGGTTAGGGCATCAAGGAGTAAATTATTGGCGATGACATCGAGTTTTTTTTGGGCTTCGCCTTGAATATTTTGGTTACCTGCTTCGCCGTGGATGCCTGCCAACGCCCCTTTATCAAGTAAGGCACTGATGGCGATACTGCTGTTTGCCAAAGTGCCGAGCGTGCTGGCAAGCTCATCACTTGCGTGTGATTGTAAATATTGGGTTAATGTCATCATAAAATATCCTTAAAAATATCTTTACAATTATCATCATCAAATCAGCAGACTAAGCCAATCAGACCGTGATAATTTTTTGGCATATTTTACCATAAATCTGATGGTCTGTGTGTTGCCTTGTTGGTATGGATTTTTGTGGGTTTATTTTGTAAAACAATATTGTTTTGAATGGGAAAAATTTGTTAAAATGACTTAATTTTATTTTGCCACGGCACAAGCACGCACCTAAGGAAAACCCATGACCGCCACCACCGCCCGCCTAAATCAAACCCTTGTCCGCCCACAGCTTATCCCCAATGACGATGCTGGCATACGCCATTTTATCGGTGTGGAGGGACTGACACGCCCACAGCTTGAAGGGATTATTGATAAAGCGATGGGTTATTTTGATGAAGATGGCAAGCTGATTAACACCACAGAGCTGTCAGGCAAGACGGTGATGAATCTGTTTTTTGAAAATTCCACACGCACTCGCACCACCTTTGAGGCCGCCCAAAAACGCTTGGGTGCTAATGTGCTAAACCTTGACATCGCGCGTTCAAGCACCAACAAAGGCGAGACTTTGCGTGATACCCTTTGGAATTTGGAGGCGATGAGTGCCGATATGTTTGTGGTGCGTCATTCTGCCAGTGGGGCGGCCCATTATATGGCGACCGAGGTTACCCCCAATGTTGCCATCATCAACGCAGGCGACGGCTGGCACGCCCACCCAACGCAGGCAATGCTTGACATGCTCACCATTTACCGTGAAGCAGATAAGCCCTTTGATGAACTTTCTGTGGCGATTGTTGGCGACATCAAGCACAGCCGTGTGGCTCGTTCGGACATTTCGGCTTTGACGACTTTGGGGGTGCGTGATATTCGTGTCATCGCCCCCAAGACTTTGTTACCAAAAGGCATTGAACGCTATGGCGTCTTAGTATTTGATGACATTGATAAAGGCGTGGCAGATGCTGATGTGATTATTGGCTTACGCATCCAAAATGAACGCATCGGCTCACCACTTTTGCCATCAACTTCTGAGTATTTTAAAATGTATGGCATCACCGAACAACGGCTAAAACTTGCCAAGCCCAATGCCCTGGTCATGCACCCAGGACCCATGAACCGTGGTATTGAAATCGCATCAAGCGTGGCAGACGGCAGTCAGTCGGTGATTTTAAAACAAGTCAATAACGGCATTGCGGTGCGTATGGCAGTGATGGCGATGGCGATGTCAGGGCAACGATAAGCAGGTGATTTTAAAGCTTACAACTAAGATGGATTTTTACTTTTTATTTTTATAAGGATAAAGTCATGTTAACAAAATTCACAGCGTTAGCCATGGGTGTGTTGTTGTCGGTATCGGCAATGGCGGCGGATATGGCGACGGCGGATATGGCAACTTTGACACGCCAAGCCCAAAGTGGTGATGCAGCTGCTCAGTTTGATTTGGCTTATGAGTATTATCAGCAAGGTAACCATGCCAAAGCGTTTGAATGGTTTACCAAAGCCGCCCATCAAGGCGATGCACAAGCCCAATATAATCTGGGCGTGATGTATGCCCAAGGCCTGGGCGTACGCCAAGATTATCACAAAGCATTTGAATGGTTTACCAAAGCCGCAGGTCAAGGGCATGCAAAAGCTCAATTTAATCTGGGTGTGATGTATCACGAAGGTGAAGGCGTGCGTCAAGATTATAAAAAGGCGGTTGAATGGTACGCTAAAGCCGCCCATCAAGGGTTTGCAGAGGCTCAATATAATCTGGGGCAGATGTATAGACAAGGTCATGGCGTACACCAAGACTATTATAAAGCAGTTGAGTGGTACACCAAAGCCGCCCATCAAGGTGATGCAGCTGCTCAATCTAATCTGGGCGTGATGTATGACAAAGGTCATGGCGTACGCCAAGATTATCAAAAAGCCATCGAATGGTACACCAAATCCGCCAATCAAGGGTATGCAGAGGCTCAATTTAATCTGGGCGCGATGTATTACAATGGTCATGGCGTACGACAAAATAAAAGCACCGCCAAACGCTATTTTGGTCAAGCCTGTGATCATGGAGATCAGTTAGGCTGTGATCACTACCGTAGGCTAAACCAACAAGGCTACTAGGTGCTGATGATGCCCCGTATCCCAAATCAAGCAAAGAAAGAGACAGTGATGAAAAATCTACTTCCCCCCAACTGGCGATTTGACACCGCCCAACTCAAAGGCATAAGCACAGATGGCAAATGGCTATTACCGCCCCTTGTTGATCTGTGTGCCAGATTGCGAGAACCGGGACATCAGTCACATGGTACGCTGGCAAGCGAGGGGCGAGCGGCACGCCAAAATGGCTTTTTGCATGTGGTCATGCCACCTGATACCAGCCCTGTGCTAGAAAACGGCTCACTGTTAAAGGGTCTCAAACAAAAAGCATGGGCAGACGGTGGCATTTACTTGCATGTTTTGGGGGCATTGAGTGCAGGCTTAGAGGGTAAACAACCTGCCAATCTGGCAGGACTAAAACAAGGCGGTGCTATCGGCGTGAGCAATACAGCGGCAGGTTTTGAGAGTGATTTGGTATTGTTACGCTGTTTAGAATATGCAGCGACCTTTGACATCAAAGTCTTCTTCTACCCTGATGAACCCAGTTTATCGGCAGGGGGTGTGGCTCACGATGGCTATATCGCATCTTTTCATGGATTGCAAGGCATTCCGTGGCTGGCTGAGACCATTGCACTGTCTAAGCAAATTTTGATGACCGAAGAGACAGGCATTCATGCACATTTTAGCCAAATCACTTGTCGCACCTCGGTAGAGCTAATCCGTCATGCCAAACAAAAGGGCTTGCCCATTACCTGTGATGTGGCGATGCACCAGTTGCACCTGACCGATGATGACATTGAGGGTTATAACGCTCATGCTTATGTATTGCCCCCTTTGCGTAGTAACACCGACCAAAAAGCTCTTATCAAGGGTCTTCAAGACGGTACGATTGACGCCATCTGTTCTCATCATGAACCACTGTCAAGCAGTGCCAAACAAGCCCCCTTTGCCCAATGCCAAGCAGGCATCAGTAACTTTGACACCTTTGTGTCATTGGGGGTGAAACTGGTGGCAGATGGCGTGTTAAGTACTGAGCAGTTGGTAGAAAAAATCTGCCTAAATCCTGCCAAAATCGCAGGCATTACAGATTATGAGCGCATTGGTGGGGCGGTACTCATTGACCCAAATCAAGCATGGACGGTAACCAAAGACACCATGCTATCAGCAGGCAAGAACACGCCATTTTTGGGGCAGACGCTGACGGGAAGGGTGGAGAAAGTCTTTTTTGATGGCTAAAACTGCTATTTTTGATGACAATGGGTGATACATCATGAATAAAACCCTATTTTTATTTGTGCCAGCAACACGCCTTGATTGGGTATCAAAAGCCAAGCAATCTAAAGCAAATGCCATCATCATTGACCTAGAAGATGCCGTCGCAGATGACCAAAAAAATCACGCACGCACAGCACTGATGGCATTAGATGCCAAAGGCGAGTGTGGCTATTGGCTGCGTATCAATGCCGTGCATAGCATGCATCATCTTGATGATATTACTTGTATGCTTAAGCTTAATCATCTGCTTGGCGTTGTGTTGCCAAAATGCCAAAATAAACACCAAGTTGAAAGCGTGTATCACCACATTCATAAGCCTGTCATTGCCATGATTGAGACAGCAGTGGGGATGGCAAATATTGCTAGTATCGCACAAGCTGATGGGCTTTGGGCGATGAGTTTTGGTAGATTGGATTTGATGTATGAGCTGGGTGTGCAACCAGATTCGCCAGCATCACAGCTGATTTTTGATAAAATTCGTACTGATTTATTGATTCATTCTGTGGCAAATGGTCTTCATCCGCCCATTGAGACCATTTTTAATGATTTTGAAGATGAAACAGGATTGGCCGCTTGTGTACGCCACTGGTGCGATTTTGGGTTTGCAGGTCAGATGATGATTCATCCAAAACAAATTGCCGTTGCTGATGGCGTGCTAACAGCACAAGCCGAACAAATGGCTTTTGCCCATGCCATTTGCCAAAAATACCAAAAAACAGGCGAGACGGTCTTTGCCATTGATGGTAAGATGGTTGATTTGCCACTGATTAACTGGGCAAAAAACCTAATAAAAGTCGCCAAAAATTAGGCATTATCTGTCGTAATGGCAATGGCTTGATTGATGTTTAATTGACCTTGCAGCACCATGAATAATCTGTCTATGCCTAAGGCAATGCCGCAACAATCAGGCAGATGATCGCAGGCAGCAAGCAGACGATAGTCAATGGGCATGATGGGCAGACCTTGGCGGTGGCGTTCATGATTATCTTGCTCAAAACGCTTTAGCAGCTCTTGGCTGTTGGCAAGTTCATCATAAGCATTGGCAATCTCAACGCCATGAATATACAGCTCAAAGCGTCTTGCAATCTCATAACCATCAGCATCGACCGCTGTTTTGGCAAGGGCGGCGGTAAGCTTTGGATAATTGATAACCAAGGTGGGGTTTTGTAAGCCTAATTTTGGCTCGATAAGATGGCTAAATAATAAATCTAACCAGCCTTGTTTGTCATCGCCCATATCCAAATGAATGTTGTGAGCGACAGCACACTGACGCAAGATATCTGGCGTACTCATATCATCAAATGGGTGTATGCCCAAATAATGTACAAATGCTTGGGCGTAGCTAATTTGGGTTAAGTGGATGGGTTTTTGATAAACAACGCTTAATAGTTCTGATAATTCATCAGCCAATGCATCTAGGCTAAAATTTGGGCGATACCATTCTAGCATGGTAAACTCAATATTATGGCGATGGCCTTTTTCGTTATCACGAAATACTTGGCATATCTGATAAATGGGCGTCTGATAAGCAGCAAGCAATCGCTTCATCGCAAACTCAGGCGATGTATGTAGATAGCCTTTGGTTTGACCTGTAGCACCTTGGAATGTTGCTTGAACCGATTGGATATATACATCAGTATTGGCTGCTTGCGATAATATCGGTGTTGTGACCTCCATGATATTGCGTGCCTCAAAAAATGCTCGAATATGCTGTAGCATCTGAGCCCGTTTTTTGGCATTCATCAAAGTTAAGGTAGGTGCATACTCACTGGCCATCATACAAAAATTTGCCTTATTATTAATAAATATTTAAAAATTAAACTGTTGTTAATCAAAAATCCATTCTCGCCGTAAATGGTAATTTTTGCGAAGCATGTCAAATTGATTACCCAAAATATGTGGACAAGCTGCCGCTTTTAGTGCTTCAAAATCAGCCTGAATATCATAAAACCAAGCCAGTGGCTGTTGGTTTTGATGGTTTAAGAGCATAGAAAAATGATAAGGGTTGGGCGGTAGTAATGCCAAAAAGTGCTGGAGGATTGGTAAGTTAAAGGTTTGGCAAAAGGCTTGATAAATCATATCAGTCCCACGGATTTTACCTTCAAGGGTATAGCCTGCAATGTGTGGTGTTGCCAGTTTGAGTGCATAAAGTAGCTGTTGGCTGATGAATGGCTCATTAGGAAAAACATCTAACACAACCGATAATTGCTTTTGGTTAATGGCAGCTAACAGGGCGGATTCATCAATAATTTCTCCTCGAGCACTGTTAATCAGTAAGGCCTTTGGGCGGATTTTTGCCAAGGTTTGAGCGTTTAGCATTTGATAAGTTGGGTGGCTACCTGTTTTTGTCAATGGTGTATGAATGCTGATGACATCACAATCTAAAATCTCATCTAAGCTTGCATTGTTGATAGAGTCAGTCGCCAAAAAAGGATCAAAGCCAAATACCTGCCAGCCCAGTCGTTTGGCATAGCGTGCTAGAGTATTGCCAATATTGCCAAGTCCGATAATGCCTAATCGTAGATTGGTTTTTGGGGATTGATGGGTATGTAATATGGCTGTTATGACATATTGGGCAACCGAATGCTTACTACAGCCTGATGCATTGGCAAAATTGATATGATGGTCGGCAAGATACTTGGTGTCAATATGGTCAATACCGATCGTTGCAGAGCCGATAAACTTAAGCGGTGTGTTGCTCAAGTCGCCCAAATTTTCTTGGGTTACCTGCGTTACTGAGCGAATGAATAATGCATCTGGTTGATGGGTGATGAGACTTTGGCGGTCAATGGCACGCCCTGCCATCTTGATAAGCTCCACCTGATGACATAAAAGATAATCATCAAGATTGGCAATATTTTCATCAGCAAGAACCCGAAGCATTAGTCATCCTTAGTTAAGTTAGGTTGTTGTTTATTGCTGGGGGTGGGGTTGGTATCAGCCAATAACGCTTTACCATCTGCGACCACAAAGCCGCTTGCTTGGTTAATAAAAATCTCATTTTTGTGCTGACTTATCCACTCACGCCACACCGCCAAGCCAATGGCAAGCACCACAGGCCCGATGAACAACCCCACAAAACCAAATGCCGTCAAGCCCCCAAGTACACCAATAAAGATGATGATGAAGGGGATTTTGGTTGCACCACTGATGACGATGGGTCGAATCAAATTATCCACCCAGCTGATGACTAAAATTCCCCATAAGCCAAGTCCAATGCCTTCGGTGGTATGTCCTTGCGATAATAACCACACCGCCACACCGCCCCATGCAAAGGGCGTACCAAAGGGGATGAGTGCCACCACAAAGGTGATGAGTGTGAGTAAAATGGGGTTGGGAGCGTTGGTAAAAGCATAGCCCATCCCTGCCAAAATCGCCTGAGCCAAGGCAGTCAATCCAATGCCATACACCACCGCTTGTGTGGTTGCTCCTACCGAGTCAATGTAATCATCAATGCGGTCGCCGATGATGTTACGCATGGCTTGACGGATTTGGCGTACCAAACTTTTACCATCTCTATAAAAGAAAAACAATGTCATCAGAGCCATGCCAAGTTTGGCAAGGTTTTTTAGCACCGCATCAAAGGCCATTTTGCCATAATACAAATGCGACTGCACCCAAGCACGCACCGCCTCCATCGTGGTTTCAGGGTTTTTGTTAATCTCCCAAAGCGTGTCTTTAATCGTCTGTCCGATAACAGGTAAGTCCTTGATTTGGCTGGGTAAATCTAAATATCCTGCTTGTAGGCGACGAATTACCATGCCAACAAAACTTAGCACTTCATGTTGTAGGTAGAACACACCCACAATAAGCGGTACGCCAATCATGAGCGAGATGCAAAAAGTCATCAAAAACGCACTAAAACTGGGGCTTAGACGGACTTTGGTGTGAAAAAAAGTATAAATGGGAAAGGTAACATATGCCAAAATCCCTGCCCATAATGCTGGCACGATAAAAAATCGCACTACTTTAAAGCACAGTACAATCAAGATAACAAGCAAGGTCAAAGCGAGTAGGCGTTGTAAGACGAACTCTCTATTCCATTGTTCAATCATGGTTTCATCATGGTTCAATCGCGGTTTTGGCGTGGTTTTTGAAGTTTAACATAACAAACTCAAAGAAGAAATTGAATTGGGAATGTCGCTACTTATTATGCCAAAAACTTGATAAAAATGCTTGGGGATTTTGTGGTGTTTGCGTTGCACAAGATTAAGCAAATCTGTTAAAAAAACCACTAGGGTAACGCGTGAGCAAGCCTATTTAGACCACCTGCAAAGGCGATTTTGTCCTTGTTGCTGTATGGTTTTTGTCCGCCCATGCTTTTGGGGTCAAGCACACCCGTACCACGAAGCGACTCCATAAAATCTCGGGCATTTAATCTGGGTTTGATGTTATCTTTGCGAAATTCCTCACCCCGTGGGGTCAAAACCTTTGCCCCTTTTTCTAGCACATCATTGGCAAGCGGAATGTCGCTTGTGATGACCAAATCGTTGGGCTGCGCTGTCTGTAAGATATATTCATCCGCCACATCAAAGCCAGCACCAACCACAACATACGATAAAAATGGCGATGGTGGCAGTTTGGTCATCCGATTTGCCACAAATACCGCCATCGTTTGGGTGCGATTGGCGGTTTTGATGATGAGCTCTTTGGCAATGACAGGCAGTGCGTCGGCGTCAATGAGTATTTTCATAGCGAACAAGTTCAGTCATGGATAAAATACCAGTCGTTATGATGTGAGCAATTGTGTGATATTGGTTACAATCCCATCATTATCATCACTCATCACCGTAATATGTCCAATCTTACGACCGTCTCGCTCTGCCTTGTGATAATGATGAAAATGCACTCCTGTATGGGTCAAAAGCTCGCTGACATCAGGATATTTGCCGATGACATTTAGCATGACAGACGGCTTGATGATGCCTGTATCGCCAAGCGGTAAGCCCAATACGGCTCGGATGTGGTTTTCAAATTGGCTGGTATTTGCCCCCTCAATCGTCCAATGTCCAGAGTTATGCACGCGTGGGGCAATCTCATTGGCGATGAGTCCATCATCACTGACAAAAAGTTCTAAGGTCAAAACACCAACATAATCAAGATGACTTAGGATTTTACTGATATTGGATTGGGCTTGCTCGGTGAGATGGTCGGCGTTGGCAGCAGGTGCAATGGTTTTTGATAAAATGCCATTGGTGTGATGATTTTCAACCAAAGGATAGTAACAAATATCACCGTTTTGACTACGCACAGCGATGATAGAGACTTCACGGCTAAAGTGAATGAACCCTTCGGCAATGAGTGGTGCAGGTGCGTCGGTCAACCCGCCATCACCAGTGACAGCGTCGCCAAGCTCCTCCCAAGCGGTGGCGATGTCGCTTTGTGTTTTGATGACAAATTGTCCTTTGCCGTCATAGCCGCCTCGGCTGGTCTTTAAGACCAAAGGTAACCCAAGTTTGTTGGTGGCAGTTTGTAGCTCATCTAAGCTGTTTACTGCCATAAATGGTACGGTGTCAATATTTAGCCGATTAAACAATACCTTTTCTGCCAATCGGTCTTGGGCGATTTCCAAAGCATTGGTCGGCGGAAACAGACTGCCTTTATGCTCAAGGCTTGCCAGTGATTTAGCCGTCTTGATAGGCGTATTTTCAAATTCCAATGTAAAGACATCGCTGGCGGTGATAAAATCATCAAGCTCATTGTATTTAAATACTTGTCCATATAAAGCAGCTGGCACACCGTCAGCATCTTCTAAAAAAACGCAACGATGGCCGAGCTTTAAGGCGGCTTGAGCCAACATCATGCCAAGCTGCCCACCGCCAAGAATACCGATGGTTTTGATGGAATCAGTCATAAAAGATATCCAAAAATTAGCAAAAAATTTTGGATATTATCGCATATTTTAATAAAAAATGGGCGTTAATTTGCCAAATGCTGATTCATCAGTGATTGACAATCCCTGGATGGGGGCTTGTTAGCACCGTCTGGGTCTGTTTTTGGCGAAATTCATCCAGTTTTGTGGCAAGGGCATCATCATCGATGGCAAGTATCTGTATTGCCAGCAGTCCAGCATTGAACGCACCAGCATCTCCAATGGCGAGCGTACCGACCGCCACGCCTTTGGGCATTTGTACGATGGATAATAAACTGTCCCAGCCTGACAGTGTGCTTGATTTGACGGGTACGCCAAGCACAGGCAATGGGGTTTGGCTGGCACACATACCAGGCAGATGAGCCGCTCCGCCTGCCCCTGCGATGATGACTTTTAAGCCCTTATCTTTGGCGGTTTTGGCATAGTCAAAGAGTTTATCTGGTGTGCGATGTGCTGAGACGACTTGACACTCAAAGGGGATGCCAAAATCTGCCAAAATCTGTGCCGATAAAGACATGGTTGCCCAATCGGACTGACTGCCCATGATGATACCAACCTTTGGGGTGCCAGTGGGGGATGTGATGGGAGCAGGACTTGGGGCGTGTTGGGTGTTTGACATGATAATCCTTAAAAATAATAAACGAATAAGTTAGCACATTTGCTAAAAAATGGCAATTTCTGTCTTTATTCTTTGGATTTATCTGCGGTATGAATATACTGTACAAAATTTTCATTTGATAGTACGGGGTTTTTGGTATCAAATTGATAAGCAGTCAGGTAGCCATTCATACCAGCGGAATAGTCAGTACAAACCACCTGATTTGATAAGATGCTTGGCGTGCCATCAAGCCAATAATGGCCAATAAAAATTGGCTGATGAGTGGTCAGCTCAAAATCCATCGGCAAAGGTTTGATATCTAAGTCGCTGGGCAGGTTCATTGTCGCTCTAGTGCCAAGCTGTGCAATCTCAGACAGTGGGTGATTTTGCCAGTCTTTTTGCCACCATTTGATACGAGTACGCCTACGCACGATGTCATGCCCATCCACGAGTACAACACCTGCAGGTAAGGGGCTTTCGATACCCTTTAAAAGTCTTTCAAGCGCATAAAACTCGGTAGAGCCACTCATAGCGGTTGCGATGATACCACGCTGGGTGATGCGATGGTCAGGGGTGAGATAGGGTGCAAGTGCTGCTTGTGCCTTCGTATCCCAGCAGGCGTGTACGATATTCAATTCAGGCAGCTCAAGCCATAGCGGTAGTTCATAAAGGCGAGAGAGCCAATAATAGTAGTCATCAGAACCAATGGGTGCTTCATCCAAAAATGCTTGATGCTGCTTGGTATTTCGGCTGGTATGGGGGCGACAATAGCCACCATCAGGATGTGGCGTAGCGTAGCCGATAGCATTGTATTCGTGATTGCCCATGATGGCAAGTGCTTGATTGTTGTCAAGCATGTCAAAGACAATTTGTAATGTGGCTAACTGCTGATTGCCCCTGTCAATAAAATCACCAATAAAAATCGCTTGATGACCGTGTGGGGCGATATGACTGATGCCATCATGAATATAGCCCAATTTATCAAGCAGTCCTGCTAATTTGTCGGCGTGTCCATGAATGTCGCCAATAATGTCATAAATCATCACAATCCCCTTGTATCTTAATCTACTTTTTGCCTGCTACTATAGCACATTTACCCAAAAAGAACATTGGCTAAAATCACGACACAAAGTCACTGATACCAAATCAAATTAGCATTATCATAAAAATGGTCGCTGGACTTTTATAACCAAGGCTGTTATAGTGGCTAAATTTATGGGTGATTGGTTTATGCCGATTAAGCCTGATTTATTGCAAATTTTGTATCAAGATGCGTGCATGGTGATTATCAATAAACCTGCAAATATGTTGGTGCATCGCTCTTGGCTGGATAAACATGAAACTTGTTTTGTGATGCAAACTTTGCGTAACCAAATCAATCAACATGTCTACCCTGTACATCGTCTTGATAGACCAACCTCAGGCGTATTGGTCTTTGCCCTAGACAGTCAGACAGCAGGATTATTAGCCAAACAATTTGAGAATCATCACATCCAAAAATCTTACTTGGCGGTGGTGCGTGGTATTATTGGTACTGGGCGGATTGATTATGCACTAAAACCCCGCCTTGATAAAATTGCCGATAAGTTTAGTAATCCCAATCAAGCATCCAAATCTGCCATAACTGATTATCAGGTTCTTGCCACAACACAGCAACCATTTATATCGTGTCGGCGTTTTGATAGTTCTCGATATTCTTTGGTTCGCTTAACACCAATCACAGGGCGAAAGCATCAGTTGCGTCGCCATATGAAGCATATTTTTCATCCCATTGTTGGTGATACCACTTATGGCGATAAAGTGCAAAATCGTGCTGTGCTTGCTCATGTTGGCGTCAAAAGACTGTTGTTGCATGCTCATCAGTTACAGTTTTGTCATCCGTTATATGATGAGATGATCCGTATTGTTGCACCCTTAGATACGGCCTTTTGTCAAGTAATGACAGCGTTTGGGTGGTCTGATGTGGACTTGATGGCTTAAAAAACAACCTCAAAAGGGCTTGACGATTACCAAAATCACGACTGCAATTAATATGACAACAGGAATTTCATTAAACCATCGCCAATAAACATGGCTCTTATAGTGCGGGTTTTGAGCCAGTTTTAGGCGAAATTTACCACATGCTAAATGATAGATGCTAAGCAAAATAACCAACAATAGCTTTGCATGTAACCAGCCTTGAGATAAGTATAAGCTTGGCGAGAAGCTTATCATCCAAAGACCAAAACCCCATGTGGCAATCATCGATGGTGTCATGATACCACGATACAATTTACGCTCCATCAGGCTAAAGCGTTCGATACTGGTTGTATCTTGGCTCATGGCATGATAGACAAATAATCTAGGCAAATAAAAAATTCCTGCAAACCAACAAACCATCGAAATAACATGAAAAGCCTTGATATATAAAAACACAGTTTCACCCATTAAAAATCATTGTTGGTGATATTTTACCATCAATGATAAACGCTGACACATTGCATTGATAAAAACAAGCAGACAAAAATAACAATAAAGACGATGAGAGATTATCGTCTTTATTTAAATGAATGGCTGTCACAAAAAAATTGATTGGTTAAAATGCCATTTGTGCACCCACAAATCCACCAACTTTTGTATCATGATCTTGGTGATTGGCTTGTATGCCAGCATTCAAATGAGTGTTATTACCCAAAGCAAGTGTTGCACCTAAATGTGCGTGCGTTGTGTGCTTTTTATCAAAGGGCACGGTTGTGACAAAGCTGCGATGATAATCACGGTTGGATAATACAGCTGTCTCAACAGTTTTGTTATTGTCTTTAAACTCATGCTGATAACCCAATCCTGCCAAAAGGTTTAGTTTATCATTCATGGCATAATCAATATTAACGCCAATATCAGCTTGCAAAGACTGATGGTCAGGCAGCTTAAAACTTAGAGCAGTTGATAGATTTGGTTGATTTTCAAAGAAGCGATTCTGCTTGATATCTTGAGCATGAATACCGACATAAGGACGATAGGTAACATTGTTTTGGGTAAATCCATAGCTGCCTTGTACACTTGCATATCGACGCTTACCTGTGGCATGTGCTTGATGGTTGCGATTCTCACCGTCCCACATGATTTGGCGTAAGCTTTGTGTACTTAAATGGTCAACCCCAAGGTTGGCACTGATGCGTAAGTGATCAAAATCATGGCGATGATACAAACCAATGCCTGTTTGTTTGACATCAGCGGTTATAGAATCGCTTAGATGATAATCTTGTTGTTGGTAGGTTAAATATGCCCCTGTATGCTGGTTAGGTCGTGCAATATCAAGTCCAAGTTTGATGGTAGGGCGGTCTATTTTATTGCGTGTATCAAGCGATTGATTGCTGATGCTGCCATCAATCCATAGCGATTGTTGATGATTGTTAAGACTGTCTAAGCGGCGTACCAATTGTTGCTGGCTTTGTTGACCATGTTTAATCAGATGCTGGGGTAGTTGACCCATTTGGTTGGGGCTATCGATAATAGAGCGATAATATTGTGCCAAAATGCGATGCGTACGCCCTGAAGGGTGAATTTTATCAGCAAACGCATAAGTTTCATTAGCATTCGCAGCGGTTTGTTGCCAGTCGCTTGGTTTACATGCTAACGATGATAAATTGGCATCTAGGTTTTGGCAAGCAGGTTCGGTCACATTACTAAACCCAAATCCTGCTGGATTACTAACCGCCTCTTTGAGTAGGGCAAAGGTATTGGCAGCAATGACATTGGTGGTTTGGTTGTTTAAACTTTGATATAAAGTTTGGTTGTAGATATGAGCAGACAATGATGCTGTGGCAGATTTGGTCGGATCTTGGGCGTATTCTGGCGTGACGCCAACATCAGGAAGACTGGGTACTAAAATGTGTTTTGCACCTGCTTGCCCAAGCTGCCCAACCAAATTGGCTTGGTCATTGGCAGCGGTGGTAATGATTTCGGCTGCTTGCAACTGGGTTGGTGCTTTGGCTGCCTCAAACAAATCATTGGCACCTGTCCAAACAGTATACAATGCTTTGGGGTCGGCTTGATGATTATTTAAGGTCAGGTAGCGATTGATTTGGGTTTGTGCTGATGGGATGGTAAATAAAGGAATGGTGAAAAAAGGAACAGGTGCATTTTTGACCACATCTTCTTTAGTTCTTGCACCACCAACGGCATAGTTTGTACCAGTTAAGGTTGTTCCATCATTGGCATCGGCGGTATGTCCATAAGATTTTGCCAATATGCTTGACCAAACTGGATCGGTATTGGTCGTAAACGATGGTTGGGCTTGATTAAAAACAGAAGACGCCAGACTGTTTTTGCCAATCTGCACCAAGCGTCCTGTGTCAGTTAGGCTATCACCAAAAAATACGGTTTGGCTAAATTCTTGGGCGGTGGCGATGCTGCTTAAGCCCATCAGTGCAATCGCCATTGATAAAGGGCGGTATGTATGAGCCACCGCTTTGAGCGTTCTTTGGGTGATATTTTGAGTATGAATACTTTTGACCTCAGTCATTTTGGGAGAAAGATGATGAATCATCACGGTTTCCTTATTGGCTACATTAAATAAAATCTATCACAATCAAGCATGGTGATCTTTATTGCTATTTTTTATGATTTGGTTGCTGTTAAAGATAAACCATTAAAGCTATGCTGACAGTGGGCAATTATGGGGCATCTCGGCAGTCATCACCGCACCACTCATAGCATCAATAATTTTGGGCTTTGGGGCAGGTTTAGAGGGCGTTAACCCAAGCTCAGCCATCAGACGGTCATCGTGTGATGTGGACTGATTGCCTGTGGTGAGTAATTTATCACCATAAAAAAATGAGTTTGCACCTGCCATAAACGCCAATGCTTGCTCACCATCACTTAAACTTTCACGCCCAGCAGATAGGCGGACATAGCTTGTTGGGCAACAGATACGAGTTACCGCAATGGTACGAATCCATTCAATGACCGATAATCGACCTTCGGCAATGACTTTATCACCAAGTGGCGTACCAGCAATCGGTACAAGTAAATTAACAGGAATGGACTGCGGTGGAATGGGCATTTGGGTCAGCTCATACACCCAATCAATACGGTCTTCACGACTCTCACCCATACCAACAATAGACCCTGAACAAACATTAATACCTGCATCACGCACATGGCTAATGGTTGCCAACCGTTCATCATAAGTGCGTGTGCTTGTTACCGTATCATAGTAATTGCGAGAGGTATCAAGATTGTGGTTATAATAATCAAGGCCTGCATCTGCCAAAGTTTTGGCTTGTTCTGGCTTTAGCATACCTAAAGTCATGCAAGTCTCAAGTCCCATGGCCTTAACTTCACTGATTAAATCCACCAAATAAGGCATGTCTTTTTCGCTGGGGTGTTTCCAAGCTGCACCCATACAAAAGCGTGATGAACCTTGTGATTTGGCACGGCGAGCAGCGGCAAGCACTTTTTTGATTTCTAAACGCTTTTCGGCGGTCAGACCTGTTTTATCTCGGTAATGACCTGATTGAGAACAGTAGCCACAGTCTTCAGGGCAATTACCCGTTTTGATAGATAATAGCGTACTAATTTGTACTTCATTGGCGTTGAAATGCTCACGGTGTACCGTTTGTGCTTGCATCAGCAAATCCATCAAAGGTAGCTCGAATAAGCGTGCGATTTCTTCCTTTGAAATAAGTATCTTCATTAATCAATCTCGCTTAAATTTGGTAAACAATTGTACTCAAAAATTTGCCAAATAGCAACCGCATTTCATGGGCATGTCTCATGCACCTCAAAGCTGATGGTTTTTTAAGTCAATTATTTGGTCATTTTTTGCTTGATGCCGTCAAAAAAACCTTTGGTGCGTTTGGCGTATGGCTTAATGGCATCAATATATCCTTGATATTCTTTGGGAATGCTGGCGGCTTGTTTACCAATACCTGCAAGCCAAAGTACCAATTTGTAATCACCCATGATTTTAACATCACCATCTTGAATGGCGGTCATTAATGCTGCAACATCGCCTTTGGTGAATAATTTTGCACCTGTTAGTGAGTCTTTAAAGTCAATCGTCAAATCAGGATGACCAGCTTTACCTAAAGCCTGTCCAAAATACCCTTGCTCAAAGCGAAAATAACGCTCAACATTGGGTGCGGTAAATTGAATGCACAGCGATTTATCTTTGATAAGCTGGTTGAATGCTTCATTATTGCGTGATTTGGCAAGGTTTTGTAATCGCAAACCCATGATTGCCAATAATGCATCTAAAGGGTCAGTTTTTACATGAATGATAGGCAAGGTAAACATGATATTTCCTTAAATTTTTAAATTAAATTAATTAAATTAATTAAATTAAATTGTATAAAACACAAATCAAGATTGGTAATCTAGCCTGTGACCTAAGGCATAAATGACACCTTCAAGCCCTGTGATATTAACCGCAGCCGATGCCTTGGCTTGCACAATCGGCTTGGCATGATAGGCAATGCCAAGGTCGCTATTTGCCATCATGGGTAAATCATTGGCACCATCGCCAATGCAGATGACTTGTTGCATGGGCAACCCTAAGCGTTCAGCTACTTTTTTGACGATAAGGGCTTTTTGATGACCGTCTAAAATATTATCATCTACCATGCCTGTTAAGGCATTGCCATCGTGAAGTAAAGGATTGGCATAATATTCATCCATGCCAAGAACTTGGCTGATGTGTTTGGCAAAGGGTTCAAAGCCACCTGAAATGAGTACTGTATGATAGCCAATGGCCTTAAGTGCACGCATGGCAGCAACAGCACCTGGCTGAATGTGAATGTGTTTGGCGATAATCTCATCAATACTATCTAAAGGTATGCCCTCTAAAAGTGCAACACGGCGGGCAAAACTTGTGGCAAAATCAATCTCACCACGCATGGCTTGTTCAGTAATGATAGAAACTTGCTCTTCCATACCACAAAATTTTGCCAATTCAACAATCACCTCTTCTTCAATGAGCGTTGAATCCATATCAAAACATGCCAAGCGATGGCGTGTGAGCATTTTGTCTACTGATAAAATATGGACATCAGCACGAATAACATTTGATAAATAACTGGTGATTTGGTCATCAATGATATGTGCCGCCGCAGTTTTGCTGATTTGACCCATGTCATGCTTTGGTGCTAATAGATAACGATGAATATTCACTTTGGCTAATGGGTAATCGACACTGATCAGATGTGCGTGAGCCTTGGCAATATTATCATCTTCAACGACAGACAGTTGCCAATGAGCTTCGGTATCTACCCAGTTTTGCATCAAAGTATCAATATCGGCTTCTTGGCTTGATGGTGTCACCACAATGATAGCAAATAAAGGCAGTTGTGATAGTTTTGCTGTGATGTCATTGGCGGTAAAATCATAACCAATCACCTCATTTGGCAAATGATGAGCAACGGTATTTAAAGCGGTTTGCCATGCTTGGCTATTTTTTGGTAGAGCATAAGTAAAAGACATATCAAACCTTTGGGGTAGCTATTATGATTGAATAGAATTTTACATATTAGCAGTTAATCAGGTATTTTAAAAGACTTAAAGCGAATTTTCTAGGTGCAAGATGGGTTTAATCCATCAAACTGATTTTTTAATTTTTAAAAAATACTGAGATAGCCACGATGGTATTGCTCAAATTTTCATTGATAAGCTGATAAAATCCTGTCAAGCCCATAGCTATTGAAATAATTAATGCTATAATACTAGGATTTAATTTTTATGATTTGGCAACTCTCATGACATACTTAGCACCCAGACAGGGTATTTTTGCGGCAATCGTTTTGGCGAGCTTGGTTTTGCATTTATTATTTTTTGTCATCAGCACCGAGCGAGGCATCAGCACACAAAATCAACAGGCGGTTGAACGCAGTGTTATGATGCTAAGTCAGGAAATCGCAGCACCACTGGCAGCTTATGATCGTGTTAGTATGAGCGTCATTGCAGGGCCTTATGTTGATGAGCCTATGATTGCTTATGTGGGTATTTATGACAGCCAAGGCGGCGTATTGGTACCGCTTGGAGAATCGGCAGAAGGCTATCGTGCCGAAGAGGTGGTGATATCAGGGGATCAGGTGCTTGGCAAAGTGGTTGTACAAGCCAAAACAGTCAGCCGTGCCAAGATTTTGTCAGGCAATTGGGTATTTTTATTGAGCGTGATTGGGCTACATATCATCTTGTGGCTGATTTATGGCTATGTGGCGCGTCCAACCGAGGCACTTAAATCCCAAATTGCCAAAGAAGTGCGTACCGAGCTACTTTCTAAAGGTATTTTGCCCGAGCAAATTACAGACGAACCTGCGACACACATTCAATCAACTGAAGATGACGATGTGGTATCTGATGACGAGATAACCGCATCAACATCAACCGAAAACCAAAGCAATCCAAGTCATACCAAGCTTGAACTTGCTGCTGCTTATACCGTTCAAGTTCAGTTCCAAGATCCGTACAGCTTATTGACAACGGTCAGCATTGAGTCTAAAGATGCATATTTTGCTTTATGTGATCAGTTATTTGAAAGAGCGTGTCATGCATTGCTTGAGTTGCCTTTATTTGCAGGCGTGGCAATGATTGACCAAAACCCATTCACCGAGCAAGGAGCATCAGTGACACTTTATGCCACGGATGATCATGCCAAAACAGCGGCAGCGGCGGCGCTACTTTCTCAGCTTTTATTGATGGTCAATGAAGTGGTATATCAAAAGCACCGTGAACTAAAACGCTTTGCCTTACCCATCAAGACCGTTACCAGTGATTCAGAATTGTCAGATGTTGCCAAATCCATCTTAACCATCCGCAAAGAAAAGTCACTGATTATTTTTGCAGAGGCTGGGCGTAATCAAGCCGCCATGTATATGACTTTATCCGCCATCACGCACCCAAGTACGGTACATGAACGAGATAGCCGAGAAGTTGTTGGAATGACGAGCGCCACTGCTGATCGACTAAAAATTGCACGAGATAAAACGCTACTTGGTGATGATAATGCTTGACAAAATATTCAATTCGCTTTATAAGGCTACAGTAAAGACCTGATTTTTATAAAGCGTCAGGTCGTATACAAATTTCAACGCACTGGGAGTCATTATGAGTAATATTAATGATGATTTTGATGATGATAATTTTGATGAAGATGCTGATGCCATTTTGGTTGATGAAAGTAAGACAAAACCCCTTGAAAAACGCCTAAAAATTGATGCTTTGCTTGAAGAGCAGCGTCTAAATAAGTTAAAGCGTGCGCTTGAGGATGGTGATGACTTTACCGAATTTGACGATTTAGATGATGATTTAGATGATGATTTTTAAACTCTAATTTTTTAAAATCTAAAGATTGTTTTGGATATAAATTAAGCTGTCATAATCACCTTTGGGCGACAATATTTGACCCACAATAGTAATGAGTTTGTTATGAATAAACAAGAATTGTTTGAGTATTTAGAATCATCAGCTAACGAAATGGGCTTAGATCCAATCGCAGCCCATGGATTTTTGACAGCGACTGTGGTGGGCAAGCCACTACCAAATTGGATATCGGCATTTTTTGAAGGTGCAGATGCGCAAGTGCCAGATGAGGTCAAATCAGCACTAAAGGCATGGCAACAAGCGTTGGTTGATACTCTAAAATCAGAGCAACCTATCGAGTTGCCCTTTGATGCCAGTGAAGAGGCGGAAGATTTTAGTGAAGATGGCGACTTGGCAGCATGGGCAATTGGTTTTGTTGATGCGATGTACTCGGATGAAAATGTGGATTGGTTTGATGATGCAGCGACCGAAGAAGATGTGGCGATGCTAACTTTACCGATGGTGTTATTATCAGGCATTGATGAAGAAATGGATGAAATGCGTGATGATGAAACCCTAGCCCAAATGGCAAATGCACTTGAAGATAATATCACAGAGCTGTTTTTATTATTTCATACCGATGACTAAGAACTCTTAGATCAGTTAGGCAGGGTGGGGACAGCTGTCTTTGCCCTGTTTTATTATCTTAAGATGATGAAATTACTATGATAAATCTAAGTCAATGCAGAGAATGGTCATGCAATTATCAAATTTAGAATACCTACCCAACCATATCATCACCGAAAGATTGGATGTGGTTTACGGCAACACTGTGCGTAGTAAACATGTGGGCAAAGATTTTTTGTCAGGACTAAAAAACATCGTTGGTAGCGAGCTGACTGCTTACACAGAGCTTCTTGAAGAAGCACGCCAAGAAGCGATGAATCGTATGATTACCAAAGCA
The DNA here is from genome assembly GCF_001632285.1 of Moraxella catarrhalis. Taxonomy (GTDB): domain Bacteria; phylum Pseudomonadota; class Gammaproteobacteria; order Pseudomonadales; family Moraxellaceae; genus Moraxella; species Moraxella catarrhalis. The sequence goes on along the minus strand of NZ_LWAH01000013.1, from coordinate 339,273 downwards.
CAAGTATTAGGCGCTGATGCGATTGTCGGTATTCGTTTTTCAACATCAAATATCACCGCAGGCGCATCAGAGCTTTTTGTTTATGGTACGGCGGTCAAAGTACAAAAGAAGTTTGATCCTTTTGGGCAAAGCTTAGATGAGTTGCCAGTAGGTTGATTTCTGATGAGCCTTGAAGAGTTTTTTGATAAAAAGCCTGATTTGGCTTGTTTTGGTTACCACTGGTTGGTATTTTGGTGCCCGTGCCGAGCGTGGTCATCTAAAAAGCTTGATGGCAGATGAGCAAAAATACCAGCACATCCAAGTCTCAAGTGAGCGTTTTTATGAACCCAAAGGTATCAATGAATCAATCTTGGTGGTTGGCAGTGTCGTAATTGCTCAGGATAAATTCAAACAGGTTGTAGCGGCGATGTTAAGCTTATTTGGCAAAAATTTAACCGTCTATGAGACGCTGCTTGACCGTGCTCGCCGAGAAGTGGTGCTGCGTGCTAAGCGTCAGGCGAATGATGCAGGCTGTCATGCGTTATATGGGTTAAGATTTGAGATGACCGAGGTGCAAGGTGGTGTTGAGATATTGGCTTATGGTGTGGCAGTTAAGTGATGCGTAAGTTCGCTTAAATTATCAGAACACTCTGCCAAACAATTTTTTATAATATCAAGTGGCAGGCTTTTGAAATTTTGTAGATGATATTGGGTCTGAGCGTGGGTAAATTTTCTTTGGTTTAGTGTTATCGTTTGATTGAGAATTGAAAACCCCTTGAAATTCTAATTTCAAGGGGTTTATATTTGGTAGGCGTAAACGGACTCGAACCATCGACCCCCACCATGTCAAGGTGGTGCTCTAACCAACTGAGCTATACGCCTGTATAATAGGACGCTATTTTACCAAATTTTTTATAGATTGCAAGCATTTTTTATCATTAATTTCATTTTTTTATTTGAATACTGATAAATATCAATCGGTGTCTTAAATGGATGGTTTGGTCGCTCTTGAACCAATTTAGGAACCAAATAACCTGGTAAGGCTTCAAGCAACTGCCAATATAGCCCAACAGCGTCATGAATATCGATGTCAAAGTGCGCCGCCCCTTGAACCTTGTCAAGTATGTGCAGATAGTATGGTAGGATTCCAGCACCAAACAGATCTTGATTAAGCTTACTTAAAGTCTGAATGTCATCATTGATGCTGGCAAGTAGCACACTTTGATTTAATAAAGTTGCACCTGCATCTTTGAGCTGTTTGGTTTTAGCGATCAATTGATCATCAATTTCATTGGGGTGATTGATGTGCAGCACAATCACGATATTTTTTTGATAATGACGAATCAGTGCAATGAGCTCATGATCCACACGGTTAGGTAATACCACAGGCAGGCGAGTGTGAAGTCGCACCGTACGAATGTGACCAATGGCAGTAATCTTATCCAACCAAAGCTTAAGTCGCTTGTTGTTTAGGCTCAAAGGATCGCCACCGCTTAAGATTACCTCATTAACTTCTGTGTGCTTGGTGATGTAATCCATCACTTCATCCATTTCATGCGTGCTTGGTTGATTGGCATGATAATCAAAATGCTGGCGAAAACAGTAGCGACAATGTACCGCACATGCACCCGTCACGGTCAGCAGGACACGAGATTGATATTTGTGCAATAAACCTTTGATGGGGTTGTGATTATTTTCATCCAAAGGATCGGTACTATAGCCATCAACGGTCATCCTTTCTCGTCCATCGGGAAGTACTTGGCGTAAGAGTGGGTCATGAATATCGCCTTTTTTCATTTTTTTGATAAAGGCGTGCGGTACTCGTAAACCAAACTGCTTGGGCGTATGTGCATGAGCCTGTTTTGGTAAATCAAGCAGCGTAAATAAAGTATCCAAATCGCTGACCGCTGCTGATAGCTCGGCTTGCCAATCTTGAAAATCATCAGATGAGTCAGCGTGATAAATTTTTTTTGTAGAAATCATGGTTTTATTTTGACAAAAATTACTAAAACTTTATATAATGAAGTGTTACGCTGCATTATAGCGTATTTTTTAGATGATGATTTAAATTTTAACTGAGCGATGCTCTGATTGACAACTGGCAGGTAAATAATGGCAAGTTTTTCTACAAATGATTTTAAAGCAGGCTTGAAAGTGATGTTGGATGGGAATCCATGTTCCATCCTTGAAAATGAATATGTGAAACCAGGTAAAGGTCAAGCTTTTAACCGTGTTAAGTTGCGTAATCTACGCACAGGCAAAGTGCTTGAGCAGACTTTTAAGTCAGGCGATTCACTTGAAGGTGCTGATGTGGTGGATGTGGAAATGAACTATCTATACAACGATGGCGAATTTTGGCATTTTATGCACCCTGAGACTTTTGAGCAATTGCAAGCAGATAAAACCGCAATGGGTGATGCTGCACAGTGGCTAAAAGAAAATTCAAATGCGTTATGCACTTTGACGCTATTTAATGGTGCGCCGCTGTCGGTCACACCACCAAACTTTGTAGAGCTTGAAATCGTTGAAACTGACCCGGGTGTTCGTGGTGATACCTCAGGTGGTGGTGGTAAGCCTGCACGCCTTGAAACAGGTGCAACCGTGCGTGTCCCATTGTTTGTTCAGCAAAATGAAGTGGTGCGTGTAGATACGCGTACTGGCGAATATCAAACACGCGTAACCGCCTGATTGATCGCCATCTGATTAAGCAGTGTTCTTTTGAGCACTGCTTTTTTATTGAAACAGTCTTGAGATTTAAGCTTGGTACGCTTATTTTGTGCAACATACTTTGTGTAATATCATAAAAATTTAATATCGCTGACAAATCATCAGATAAACCAAACAGAATGATTGATAATCTACTTATGACAAGAGATGACAAAAAACCTGCATAATGTTAAACTACTATGACACATTTTGAAATAATTTTGTCGGTTTTGACTGAGAATTATAACGAGAATAATTATGACAAAACTCTACCAAAGAACGGTAGCCAAAGCAATCACAGCAACAGGTATCGGACTACATAGCGGCAAAAAAGTGACACTCACTTTGTCGCCTGCCAAGCCTAATACAGGTATCATATTTGAACGCACCGATATTGGTGCAACAGTTCCAATGGCAGCCGAGCTTGTACAAGATACCATGATGTCATCTAATTTGGTTTTGGGAGATGCTAGAATTGGTACGGTTGAGCATTTATTATCAGCCATTGCGGCTTATGGGCTTGATAATTTAATCATTCAAGTGGATGCAGCAGAGATTCCGATTATGGATGGTTCGGCGGCACCTTTTTTGTATCTGATTGATCAAGCAGGTATCACTGAGCAAGATGAACTCAAAAAATTCATTAAAATAATTTCACCGATTGAAGTAAATGATGGTGACAAATGGGCACGCCTTGAGCCTTATGATAAGGGCTTTTTGCTAGATTTTGAGATTGATTTTAATCATGCCGCCATCGCTGCTACTGAACAAACAACACAGCTTGATTTTAATACTGCAAATTTCGCCGCAGAAGTGGGGCAGGCGCGTACTTTTGGCTTTCTAAAAGACATAGAATATCTGCAAAAAAATAATTTGGCACTGGGCGGTAGCTTGGATAATGCTGTCGTACTTGATGAGAATTCTGTGGTCAATCAAGATGGCTTACGCTATCCCAATGAATTTGTCCGCCATAAAATGCTAGATGCTGTGGGTGATTTATTTGTGATTGGACACCCTTTACTTGCGAAGTTTTCTGCTTATAAATCAGGGCATGCACTGAATAATGCACTGATCCGAGAGGTATTAGTGGATAAAAGTTGCTATGAAATTGTAACATTTTATGACAAAAAATCTTGTCCAATTAATTATGTAGCTGCTGTTTAGCTAAAGTGTCATTGAGTAAGCAAAGGTCAGAATATTTTAATTATTTGGCAAGGTTTTTGTAAGGTAATAGACACAGTTTGGTTTTTTGTATCATATTGATGTTAACCTCACCCAACACCCAATCGTAAGTTACGGATTGGGTGTATTTTTGAGTTTATAAAAAACCAAACTCCTAAAAATACTTATTAAGATGGCAGATACATTGATGATTTTATAAGGATTGGTAACCAAAATTTTATTAAATAAAACCAGCTATCTACACAAAGTTAATGGATTTAATTTACAAAAAATTACAAAAATAGTTGGCTATTTGCGATTTAAAACCTAAGTTTATACAAAATTTTTTCAGATAAACTCTTTAAATTTAATTAATAAAATTATTTTTTAGAATCGGTATTTGTCCTTGCAAGTTGCGTCAAAGCTTGATTTAAGCGTTCATTTTGTGTGACAAATTGTGCGGTCTGTGTTATCATTTGTCTTGTGTTTTCGCTTAGGATCTTTTTTAAATTATTTGGGCGAGCGTCTGATTGCACCAATTTTGGCGAAGTTGTCTTTGATGAGACAATCAGCTTGATTGATTGTAACTGGCAAAAACGCTGATCATAAGTGCGTAAAGCTTGAATACAACTTTCCATCATATATCGTGCGTGATTGGCAGCGGTTGGCGAACTCATTGCTAGAGCAATCTCCACCGATGAGACATTAACCACTTGGCAGGCTGACAGTATCTCATTGGGCAATAAACCTGCCCATGCTTGACGAATTAGCTGTGTGTGGTGTTGCAGATGATGATACCGATGCAACAAATGTTTTGGAATAGCAGCACCAGCAGCCGCTTGTTTTTCGATACGGCTGGCAAGATGATTGGGTCGACGAATTTTAGTGACCAAGTCATTGATGGGAATGGTTTTTGTATAATCAGACATAGCTTACCTAAATAATAAAAAGATCTATGGACATGGTGTCCGCAGAGTAAGTGTATCACGCCTTTTGAGGAAATGGTAATCTCACCTTAATAAGATATCATTTTTCTAGCGTACTAAGGATGTATGCTGTGTGCCACAAGCTTTAATCAAAACCAATCAAATGTATGCCGATGAAGTGATGCAATGGGGCTAATCATCCACCAACTAACCCATGGGATGAACGCTGTCTGTGATAGTAATGCCAAGCAAGCTTTTGAAGTATGAGGAATCTAAATGAAACGAGTATTTTGGCTACTGTCAGCTGTCAGTCTGACCGTTGCACAATCAAGTGCGGCACAAAGTGCGTATTCAAATAGCTCTACCCAAACCTCTTATGTGGCCAGTATCCCAGACGATATTGACAGTGTCATTAATGATTTGATAGCAAACAGCCAAAATGCTCAAGCTCATGCTTATCATCAACCTACCAGCACAGCCACTATCCAAAACTTCAGCACCAATTTTCAATCACCAGTTTCTGCGGTTGAACGCTTGACGGCAAGCAGTGCTCCAAGTGTCGCTGCTGCTGTGGCATCTCGTGCTGCACTGGGTCGGTCGGTGGGGCGGTGTGCGTTATATGTGCGTAAAGCATTACAATCTGCAGGTTATGAATTTACACCGCAGCCTTCCGCTTATCAATATGCACATGGCACACTGGCAAGTGCAGGATTTACAAAATTGAATAATAGCAATTATGTACCACAAGTTGGTGATATTGCTGTATTTAATCGTACTGCAAAAAACCCACACGGTCACATTCAGATTTATGACGGCAGCCAATGGGTATCAGATTTCCGCCAGCCAAAATTTAGCCCATATAGCCAGCATAATGGCTACAGTGTATGGCGTGATGCTCGTTATAATGATGCTTCTGCAAATACAGGTATTATGCTTGCTCTAAACGAACAATAGTCTGTTTATTTTGGATATGACAAAAGCCCAGTTAAGTTAAACTGGGCTTAGTTTTTTATTTAAAATAATGTTAAATCATTAATCAATAGCTTACAACCAACATGAACGCTCATGAAAATTAGGCGGGTTGGTATGCTTAATGGCGTAATAAACCGCAACAGATGCTTTGTGGATGATTGGGTATAAAATGGCCGTTAAATTAAATTGACATTCACCAAGCTTAAGGGCTTGGTTGTGATGACGAATATGAAATGTTAAAACATAACCATCATCAAGTACAGCGATGTGTCGTATGGATAAAGTATGCTGAGTGTCTGCCAAAGGAGGCATCTGATTGGGCGTGCGATAGCCATCAAATCGGTAGATATTATAGCATCCATTGATGGCAAGATTTGTCTCAATATAGTGGCTTGAGTACTTTTGTGCCAAAAAACATTCAAAGCATTCAGACTGCCATAAATAATCAGCACGCTGCATTAAGACATTTTTGGTTTGCTTGTCAAAAATGTCTTGGGTGTAGGCAGTTTTTTCAACAAAAAATCCTACTTCAACAGCATCAGTGATTTGGGCGATATAGGCGTATATTTTAGGCGGTACTAATCGATTATCTGGTCTATTATCTAATCTGACAGTATCATCATAAGCGCTACTATCGGTGATGGCTGTTAGCTGATAAATAAAAAAATCATTTGGCAAAAACCGTTTGACTGTCGCCGCCATCGCCTGATGTAATGTTTTAAGACTCACCGAACCGTTTATAATCCAAATCGTGCTAAATTAGATAGCTTGGGATTGGGTTTGGCGTTGGTACGCAGAAGCAGCACCATGCGTCCGATATGGTGAATGACCTCAGACTCAGTAGCATCGGCAATGGCAGCTACATATGCTTTTCTGTCATCAGCTGTACCAGCAGGGATTTTGATTTTGATGAGTTCATGATCGGTTAATGCACGAGCGACTTCTTCGATGACGCTGGGAGTAACACCATTACCACCAATGGTGACAACTGGATTTAGATGATGGCCAATGCCTCGCAGGGCTTTAATGTCTTGTAATTTTGCGTTTTTATTCATAAGTATTCCAAAATTACCAATGATAAATGGTAGTGATGAATGAGTGAGAAATAATTACGCTATTATAGCAGAATTTCACCAAATTTGTTGTCAATAATGGTAAACTAGTCGATTGGATTATAAATGAATATGATTAATTTTTATGGCAACACGAATTAAAAATAAAAAATTGTCTAAATCTAGCCGTGCTTGGATGAAAGAGCATATTGATGACTTTTATGTGCAAAAAGCTCAAAAAGAAGGCTATCGAGCCCGAGCTGCTTATAAGCTTCTTGAAATTAACGAAAAAACAGGTCTGATTAAAAAAGGTATGACAGTTGTGGACTTAGGTTCAGCACCAGGCAGCTGGTCACAAGTGGCAGGTCAGCTTGTTGGTGATGCAGGCACACTGATTGCATCAGATATTTTGCCAATGGATACCCTTGAAAATGTCATTTTTATTCAAGGCGATTTTCGTGAAGAAGCCGTTTTTAACCAAATTACGAACGAAGTTGGTGGGCGTGCTGTGGATGTGGTATTATCGGATATGGCACCAAATACCTCTGGCATGGCTGCGGTGGATCAGCCTCGTATGATGTATTTGTGCGAACTTGCGGTGGATTTTGCGTTGAAAGTGTTGCCAGTAGGGGGTGCATTAATTATGAAGGTGTTTCAAGGCGAAGGCTCTCAAGAGCTGCGTGCTCAGATGCAAAAGCAATTTAGCAAAATTAAAAGCATTAAGCCTGCCGCCTCTCGCCCACGCTCAAAAGAGATGTTTTGGGTGGCAATTAAATAAATCAATCATAGAGTTTACTTGAAATAGATAAATTCATCAATATATTATATACAATTAATCAGCATTGGGTGGATTAATCCCCAATATCCATAAGCTAAGGATGAGAAAAGTTTGAGCGACATGGTGAAGAATACCTTATTGTGGCTGGCGATCATCGGTATCGTGGTTGTGATTTTTAGCAATCTTGATAGCGGTAAAGCTGATGCCGATATGATGAATTATTCGGCATTTGTGACCGCAGTGTCACAAGGCGAAATTAAAGATGTAAAAATCAGTGGCGAAGAGATTACTGGCACTAAAGTCAATGGTTCTGAATTTGAGACAGTACGCCCTGAAATTACTGACAATGAATTGATGCCACTACTGCGTGAGCATAATGTTGAAGTTCAAGGTACACTACCTGAACGCCAAGGCATTGGCATGCAGCTTCTGATGGCAGCATTCCCAATTCTCTTAATTGTCGGTTTGTTTTGGCTTATCATGCGAGGCATGAGCGGCGGCGGTGCTGGTGGCGGCATGGGTGGTCGTAACCCAATGAGTTTTGGTAAATCCAAAGCCAAAATGCTGTCAGAAGATCAAGTCAAGGTGACTTTTGCTGATGTGGCTGGCGTTGAAGAATCCAAGCAGGAAGTTGCCGAGATTGTTGATTTCTTAAGAGATCCAAGCAAATTTACTAAGTTGGGTGCAACCATTCCTCGTGGTGTTTTAATGGTTGGCCCTCCAGGGACGGGTAAAACTTTGCTAGCCAAGGCAATCGCAGGTGAAGCCAAAGTACCGTTTTTTAGTATCTCAGGTTCAGACTTCGTTGAGATGTTTGTTGGGGTGGGTGCAAGCCGTGTGCGTGATATGTTTGAACAAGCCAAAAAAAATGCACCTTGCATCATCTTTATTGATGAGATTGATGCTGTGGGTCGTCATCGTGGTTCAGGCATGGGCGGTGGTCATGATGAGCGTGAACAAACCCTAAACCAACTGCTGGTTGAGATGGATGGCTTTGAAGGTAATGATGGCGTCATTGTCATTGCTGCTACAAACCGTGTCGATGTTTTAGATAAGGCGTTGCTACGCCCTGGTCGTTTTGACCGTCAAGTCTCAGTTGGCTTGCCTGACATCAAAGGCCGTGAGCAAATTTTGATGGTGCATTTAAAAAAATTACCTGCGACCATCGGCGTGGATATCAATGCTTTGGCACGAGGTACGCCTGGATTTAGCGGTGCTCAGCTTGCCAATTTAGTCAATGAAGCCGCCTTATTTGCTGCCCGCCGAAATAAAGACAGCGTTGATATGCATGACTTTGAGGATGCCAAAGATAAGCTGTTTATGGGACCTGAACGCAAATCGATGGTACTTCGTGAAGAAGAACGCCGTGCAACAGCGTACCATGAAGCAGGGCATGCATTGGTGGCAGAGCTGTTACCTGGTACGGACCCTGTACATAAAGTTACCATCATGCCTCGTGGTTGGGCTTTGGGTGTGACTTGGCAATTGCCTGAACAAGATGCGATCAGCAATTATAAAGATAAAATGCTTAATGAAATCTCCATTTTGTTTGGTGGGCGTATCGCCGAAGAAATCTTTGTAAACCGCAAATCAACTGGCGCATCTAATGACTTTGAGCGCGCTACCAAGCTTGCCCGTGCCATGGTAACTCGCTACGGCATGTCAGATGAGTTGGGGGTGATGGTCTATGAAGCAGAAGAGCATGGCGGTTATTTTGGCGGCAGCACCCGCACAATCTCAGAGGCAACACAGCAAAAAGTTGATGACGAAATTCGTCATATCTTGGAAGCTCAGTATGGTGTTGCTTATCAGCTCATTGATGAAAATCATGACAAAATGCATGCCATGGTTGAAGCACTTATGAAGTGGGAAACCATCGATCGTGAGCAGCTATTACAAATTATGGCAGGTGAGACACCTCGTGAACCCAAGAACTATCAGCACATCGTGCAGACACCTGTGGCAGCCGAAGAACCTGCCGATGACGATGCTTTACCGCCGCCATTGCCAGTGTGATAGCCTGATTAAAATCATGAGCAAAATCTCCAAAGTATCTGCTTTGGAGATTTTTTATACACATTTTTTATTTTGAACTTAGTTTATAAATGTTCACCAAAGTACTTGATTTTTTTTGCGTTTGGGTTTAGTCTGTATGGCAAAGAAATGCATTGAGTTTATTTATGTCAAATTTCATTAGCAATCAATATTATCGTACTAAAGCAGCATTTGGATTGACAAATACTTTATTAAATGGTTTTCAGATGCTTTATGAATCAAAGGCATATCGCTCTGATGTACCACGCAATCGATTGATGCCCTATGTACAAAAATTTTGCCAAAAAATGGCAAATTCATTTGGTGTAACTGTGATTCAAATTGAGCCAGTTCCACAAAGGCACGGGCTTTGGGTCAGTAATCATGTCTCTTGGCTTGATATTCCTGTGGTGGGCAGTGTTGCACCTGTCTTTTTCTTGTCTAAGGCTGAAATTGGTAAATGGCCAATTTTTGGACGCTTGGCAAAAGCAGGTGGCACGCTTTTTATTCAGCGAGGCTCAGGAGATGTGGGTTCGGTGAGTGATCAGATTGCAGAGTTTTTGAGTGAGGGGTCATCGGTCATTTTTTTCCCTGAGGCGACAACGACAGATGGTAAGCAGATTAAGAAAATTTATGGTAAATTATTAAAAGCTGCTATTGATACCAACTTACCAATCTGCCCAATGGTAATTGCATATGTGGATAAAGAAGGTGGGCTGTCCGATAAAGCTGCTTATTATGGCAAACGGACTATGGTGCAAAGTTTAAAATCAGTGGCAGATGCTCGAGGGATTACAGCGTATGTATTACCCCTTGAGCCGATTTATCCTGAAGGTCGAGATCACCGTGAATTAACTGAGGTTTTGCAAGCAGTGATGCAAAAAGGCCTAACAGACTTGCATGGGCGCGTACTAGCAGCCTAAAACTAATTATAAAAAAACAACCCTGATAATGGTCATCAGGGTTGTTTTTTATTAATCTTTCAAATCAATAACTTGTTGGGTCGCTTTGACGGCTTTTGACCGATCTTCTTGACTGATCCATTGCGAAGGCGTGTTGCGAAGTTCATGGCTCATAAAATTCACCCAAATTGGTAATGCAGCCACGCCACCGTACTCACTATTTCCTAAAGTTGATGGCGTATCAAAACCCACCCAAACCACAGCCACATTAGTAGGATGAAAGCCTGCAAACCAAGCATCCTTGGCAAGGTTAGTGGTACCAGTCTTACCACCAACATCACTACGACCCAAAGCACGAGCTCTGCGACCCGTACCGCTAGTAATAACCTCTCGCATCATATTGGAGATGTCATAAGCCGTTTGGTGGGAAAGCACGCGGGGTGCTTGAGTGGCAGCGACATATTGTGGAGCGCTTCTTGGTTGTAGCCTATCGCCAGCTGGTGCGCTAGGCGTGTCTGTAGAAATCTCTGATTTATTGGCTTCAAATAATTCAAGCAATTTGGCATTAGTTGCCGAAAGATTTTCATTAAAGCAAAGTGCACAGGCTTGCTGTGGGTTGGCTTGATAGATGGTTTCATTGTCAAAATTATAGATTCTTTCGATAAAATAAGGCTGGATGCGATGACCGCCATTAATGATGGTAGCAAAACCAGTTGCCATTTGTAAAGGTGTAGCGTCAGCAGCACCCAATGCCAATGCCAATGTAGACGGCATGCGTTCTATCTCAAGTCCACCCATGGCATTCATTAGGTGGCGAGATTCATCAACACCTGCTGAACGCAGCAGGCGAATGGCTGGGGTATTGCGTGATAAAGTAAGTGCACGGCGTAGTGTCATATCGCCTGTGTAGCGTCCATCGGCATTTTTTGGTTGCCACCTACCAACACGAATGGCAGCATCAGAGATTAAGCTATCTGGCGTATATTGACCAGACTCAAGTGCTGCAGCAAAAATAAAAGGCTTAATGATCGATCCTGGTTGGCGATAGCCTTGGATAGCACGATTAAATTTGCTGTGATTAAAATGAAAACCACCAACAACGGCACGCAAAGCACCATTTTCAGGGTCTAAAGAGACCAATGCACCTTGAACTTTGGGAATAGATTCCATACGCCAAGCTGTTTTTGCTTCATTGATCGGAGAGATTCGCACAATATTACCAACCTTGACCATCTGATGAGCATTACTGTAGCCACCACCGACACGGTTAGCATCATAGTAGCGACGCGCCCAATTCATACCTGACCAACCGATGGTTACGGTTTCTCCAGATTGAAGCTTAGCTTCAAAGCTTTGGTTATGAACCTTAGTAACTTTGGCAGGATAAATATGATCAAAATTTTTACGACCTTCAAGCGACCCTGATTCTGCTTCAACACCTCGCCAACCATGACGACGGTCATAATCACGCAAACCCCCCACTAAGGCAGCATTGGCCGCAAGTTGTGAGCTACTATTGATTGTGGTTTGAACACGCCAACCTGAATCCATCACCGCCTCGCCATAGCGGTCAACCAAAGTGGAGCGTACCATCTCTGCAACATAAGGCATATTTAGATCAAGTTTTTCTTGATAGATATTTAGCCCCATTGGTTCAGCAATGGCGGCATCTTTTTCAGAAGCGGTAATAAAGCCTTCTTGGTGCATGCGTCCGATAATCCAGTTGCGTCGCTCCATAGCCCGTTCAGGATTAACGACAGGATTGTAGGCCGAAGGGGCTTTTGGTAAGCCTGCGATCATCGCCATTTGGGCAATGGTCAAGCTTTCTAGATTTTTGGAATAATAGCGGCGTGCTGCAGCTTGAATACCATAAGTGCCTTCACCTAAATAAATTTTATTAACATATAGTGTTAAAATTTCATTTTTTGTGAGTTCATTTTCAATTTTGCGGGCGATAAAAAGTTCGGTCAGCTTACGATTAATGGTACGCTCAGGGCTTAAAAAATAGTTTTTTGCCACTTGCATGGTAATGGTTGAACCACCAGTTTGAGCGTCATTATCACTGATAACTTCGGTCAATGCTCGTCCCATGCCTTTGACACTGATGCCACTGTGTTCAAAAAAAGTATCGTCTTCTGCCGCCAAAAATGCCTGAATCATACGCTCAGGAATTTCGTCAAAGGTGACAGGCAAAGAGTAGCGATTACCATATTGTCCGATCAGTTTGTTGTCGGCAGTATAAATCTGTAGCGGCATCTCAAAGCGGGAATTGTCCAAATTTTTGACATCAGGCAAAGTTGGCTCAAGATACATGACCATGCCATAAAACCCAATGGGAAATGCTAAAATTAAGATTGCAAATAATGCCAATACGCCCAAAATAACTTTTGATAAAATGGCGATGAATGACGCAGAAAAAGTGTTTTTAGACATAAATTCTTTTGCTTGCTATAGACCTAATTTCTTATTTTACTAGGTTGTAGATAGAATAGCTAGTTTTTATTAGTAATTTCGTGTGGTGATGGTTTTTTGTATGTTTAGTAACTGTGATTATTTTATGATGTTATGCTTAATGAATATAGATTCTATGGCTAAACAAAACCACCATTGATTTTATTTGAAAGTTTTAAGCAATAAAATTCATCTATCATTTGGGTAATAAAATATGATGATAAATCAATATTTTATCTAACATTTGCTTGAAAAAATATTCATCATCCCTATCTTGATAAGCGAAAACGAAATCAAGTATTTGATCAAATACTCATTACAATTGTTATGTTATAGGAAGAAAATTATGACCAATCCTACCGCTCATCATTTTGAAGCTGAAGTGTCACAGCTATTGCATTTGGTGACACATTCACTGTACTCAAATGCTGATATTTTTGTGCGAGAACTGGTGTCAAATGCCTCTGATGCTTGTGATAAGCTGAGATTTTTGGCAACCTCTGATGATGGCTTGTATGAAAATGATGGCGAGCTTGCGATTCGTATCGACATTGATAATACTGCCAAAACCATTACCTTTAGCGATAATGGCATCGGTATGAACGAAGAGGATGCCATTGAGCATTTGGGTACGATTGCAAAATCTGGCACTAAGGCATTTTTGGATAAATTGGCTGATAGCGATAAAAAAGATGGTCATCTGATTGGACAGTTTGGCGTCGGTTTTTATTCAGGATTTATTGTTGCTGATAAGATTGTTGTAGAAAGCCGTAAAGCAGGCGAATCTGCTGATAAAGGCGTGCGTTGGGTGTCTGATGGTACGGGGCAATTTACCACCGAGAGCATTCATAAACCCAATCGTGGAACATCAATTACGCTATATCTTAAAGATGAGTATGCTGGCGGCGGCGAGAGTGAGACAAATTATTTAAACGACCAGCACATAAAATCACTGGTAAATAAATACTCTGACCATATCAGCCTGCCGATTCAAATGCATAAGCAAATTTGGCAAGATGAGCTGGGTGAAGATGGTGAACCGACAGGCAAAGGTGAATACATTACTACCGATGACTATGAAACAGTCAACCAAGCCAATGCGTTGTGGACAAAAAGCCCAAGCGATATTAGCGACGATGAGTATCATGAATTTTATAAAAACTTAAGCTATGATTATGCCAAGCCCCTAGCCTATACGCATAATCGTGTTGAAGGACGAGTGCAATACACGCAGCTTTTATTTATTCCAAGTAAAGCACCCATGGACTTGTACGCTCGTGAACAGCAACATGGGCTAAAATTGTATGTCAAACGAGTATTTATCATGGAAGATGCTGAGCAGTTATTACCCATGTATTTACGCTTTGTCAAAGGGGTGATTGATACTGCTGATTTGCCACTTAATGTCAGTCGTGAAATCTTGCAAGAATCACGAGATGTTAAGGCAATTCGTGAGGGTAATGCTCGCCGTGTATTGACGCTACTATCAAGTCTTGCCAACTCTGAAGATGCTGATAAGCAACAAAAATTTGCCGATTTTTATCAAGAATTTGGCGATGTACTCAAAGAAGGTTTGGGTGAAGATCAGACCAATCAAGAACGCATTGCCAAGCTATTGCGTTATGCAACCAGTACCGATGATAAGATTGCAACAGGTTTTGGTGATTATAAAGCCCGCATGAAAGATGGTCAAAAAGCCATTTATTATCTCACCGCAGATAACTTGGCGGCCGCCAAAAACAGTCCACAGCTTGAATTATTCAAGAAAAAAGGCATTGAAGTTATCTTAATGACTGCTCGTGTGGATGAGTGGGCAATGAACTTTTTACATGAATTTGATGGTACGCCATTGCAAAATATTGCCAAAGGTGCTGTTGACTTGGGTGAATTTACCGATGAAAATGAAAAGCAGGAAGCCAAGCAGGCTGAAGAAAAAATGCAGCCTGTGGTTGAAAAATTAAAAACAACATTGGGCAAGCGTACTAAAGATGTGCGTGTCTCAAGCCGTCTGGTAGATAGCCCAGCCTGTTTGGTTGTTGGTGAAGGTGAGCTTACGCCACAGATGGCACAGATGCTCAAAGCCATGGGGCAAAGTGTACCAGAGATTAAACCTGTGCTTGAGATTAACCCAAACCATCCTTTGATTGATAAACTGCAAAATAGCCATGATTTTGATGACTTGGCACAAGTCATTTTTGATCAAGCTTTATTGGCAGATGGTGGTCAGCTTGATGACCCAGCAGGCTATCTAAAGCGTGTTAATAAGCTTTTGATGGGCTAATTTTTGCCATATTAAAACCGCCAATGATAACTGTTGATTCATGGCGGTTTTTTTTATCTACTGATTTTGGGTGTATATGATTAAACGGATTAAAAAATGATATTGTATTAATAGCTATCTGTTAAATTGTGAAAGTATTTAAAGCGTTAAAGCATTTTGGATGCTTGATGTAAAATTATGCTTTGAGTTATTTTGCAATATGTTACAATGGTCAAACTTTTTGAACCTAACTTTCGAGCATTCAATGGGTTTTTTGTCAAATTTCTTCTCAAATCTGGGTGCGTCTTTATGGATGCTTGTCGGTAGTGAGCGTGCTTTTAGGCTTACGAAGCCGACTTTTGCTCAAGCAGTCGCTTTTATGGTGGTCGCATTATCAGCAAATATTTTATTTGCTTGGCTTGCTGCACCCAATGACAGTTATTTTAATGAGCAAGGATTAATCAGCTATTTGGTTTGGCCAACCATCATTGTTGCTGCAGGTATCATCATTGCACAGCGGTCATTAAATTACGCCTTGTTATTTGTACCAGCAATATTATGGCTGGCGGCAGATACTTTGCTTGTTTTATTTCAAAGTGGCATACAATTTCTTGAAAATGAAAGCCTATTGCCGTTTTGGCTTCATAGCATTTTGCCCACATTGTTTTTATTATTATTTGTATGGCAGACAGCGGCATTATTACTGATTTTTGCTAAGCGTTTTAATTGGCCTTGGTATGAAACCGTCTTGATGTTGATTGCAAGCATTGTCTTATTGGTTGTTTGGCAAAAAAACACCATCAATCAGCCTATTTTCAAGATGGATGAGGTTTTGGTGGAGTTGGATGAGTTGGTATTTTATGAGCAAGCAGCACAACTGCCCAAGCAGTTGCAAGCGATGAAGGCAGGTCGCAAGGGTCGGCATGAATGGTATTTTTTGGGGGCAGCCAGCTACAGCGAGCAAGATGTCTTTGCCAGTGAGATCATTCAAGCACGCCAACTATTTGATGTCAAATTTGATACGGCAGGGCGTTCGATTGCTTTGATTAACAACCCAAGCACTTGGGGCGAGTACCCCATTGCCACACGCGCCAGCATTGAGCGAAGCCTTGAGCATATCGGCGGACTGATGAACCCTGATGAAGATGCTTTATTTTTGGTATTAAGCTCACACGGGTCGGTCGATGAACATGGTGAGCCGATTGGTGAATTGGCGGTAACAAATCCCCCGATGAATTTGCGTCAGATTGACCCATTTTGGTTAAAATCCGCTTTGGATAAATCAGGCATTCGTTGGCGTGTCATTGTTGTTTCGGCGTGCTATTCAGGCACTTTTATCAATGCGTTAAAAGATCCTTATACGATGATTATCACAGCGTCTAAGGCGGATAAAGCTTCTTTTGGCTGTACTGATGATGCGGATATGACTTATTTTGGTCGAGCATTTTTTAATGAAAGTCTGCCACGCTCAGATGGGGTAATGACAGCTTTTTATGATGCCCTGCCCAAGATTAAAGAGCGTGAGATTTTGATGGGTTTTGAACCTTCAGAGCCTCAGTTGGTTATTGGTGAAGCCATGCAGCTTGCCCTACCTGAGCTGCAAAAGGCGTTATTTCATCATCAGGACAATCCAAATATCAGCATTCCTTATGGATTGATTGATAAAGTGACGGATACCAAGTCTGTCTTGAATTAATAGTAAATGGGCTATTGTCATGATATCTTAACAACCGCTGTTACACCAAAGTAAGCAGCGGTTTTTTGTGGCATAAAAGTTCATATAAATACGATATTTTAACGGTTATTTTTATTTAAAATGGTGGGTATTTCTCTAAAAATCACTTGTAATCTGCCCAAAATTTCTGTATATTACATTTGCTTATAGTATCATAATTTTTTATGATTTATAATTGATAAAGTGTATTTTACTTATCAATAAAAGCCAAAAACTGTTCGTCAAATCACATTGGCGAACCTTGCTTCCATTAATCTAAGGGATTTATCACATGAGTATCCAATCTGTTGTTAAAAAAATAGAAAAAAATTACGCCCATCAACCCGAATTCATCCAAGCGGTTCAAGAAGTCGCTATGACGATTGAAGAAGCTTATGAGAATAATCCTAAGTTTGCAGAGTTAAAGGTGTTTGAGCGTCTTTGTGAGCCAGACCGCATTATAAGCTTTCGTGTGAATTGGGAAAATGACCAAGGCAAGGTTGAGATCAATCGTGGCTGGCGTGTGCAGTTTAGTAACGCCATTGGGCCTTATAAAGGCGGTTTGCGTTTTCACCCAACCGTAAACGAAAGCGTGCTAAAATTTTTAGGATTTGAGCAGATTTTTAAAAATGCTTTGACAGGCTTACCAATGGGCGGTGGCAAAGGCGGTTCTGACTTTGACCCTAAGGGTAAATCAGATGCTGAAATTCGCCGTTTTTGCTATGCTTTTATGCGTGAATTGCACAAAAACATCGGCAAAGATATGGATGTGCCAGCAGGTGATATCGGTGTTGGCAGCCGTGAGGTAAACTATATGTTTGCGATGTATAAAAATCTGACGCGTAAACATGAAGGTGTGTTGACAGGTAAGGGCGTAGGTTTTGGCGGTAGCTTGATTCGTAATGAAGCAACAGGCTATGGCTTGGTGTATTTTTTGGATAATATGCTCAAAGCCAATGACGATACCTTAGAGGGTAAAACTGTTTTGGTTTCAGGTGCGGGTAATGTTGCCCAACATGCTGCCGAAAAAGCCTTGCATCTTGGCGGTAAAGTCATCACTTTTTCTGACTCTCAAGGCACGCTACATGACGATGAAGGTTTTACTCAAGAAAAAATTGACTGGGTGAAAGCTCAAAAAGATGCACGCAAACCGTTAAGTGATTATGTCGAAAAATTTGGTGGTGAATGGTTGCCAGATACAAAACCTTGGCAGTTTGCTGCTGATATCGCATTGCCATGTGCTACGCAAAATGAAGTCTGTGAACAAGAGGCTAAGCAGCTGGTCGAAAGTGGTGTCAAATATGTTGTAGAAGGGGCGAATATGCCATTAGATGCCCAAGCGATCGATATCGTACGCAGTTATGGCATCACTTATGCACCAGGCAAAGCAGCTAATGCTGGCGGTGTGGCTGTTTCGGGCCTTGAGATGAGCCAAAACTCTGTACGCCAATATAAAAGTTTCTCAGAGTTGGATGAAAAACTACAAGGCATCATGAAAAATATCCATGATGATTTATTGTCTGCAGCAAAAGAGTACGGTAAAACCAAAGATGTGGTTGATTATATGACAGGTGCTAATGTGGCAGGCTTTTTAAAAGTTGCCAATGCGTTAGTCGCTTATGGCATTTTGTGATTGATTATTTTATCATCGATTGTTTTATCATCGCTGATCAAAAAACAACCTGTGTCAATACAGGTTGTTTTTATTTTAATGAATGTAACTGACGGTTTTTATTTTCGGTTTAAACAAGTATAATAGCAACCCCTGAAACGAATATGACCAAGGGCAATCAATTTGTGTGACACATGTGTTTTTGTGTGACATGTATTAACCAAAGGAACCGATGATGGACTTTATTAAAACACGAGCCGCAGTTGCTTGGGCGGCAAATGAGCCGTTGGTAATTGAAGAGCTGGATTTGATGCCACCACAAGCTGGTGAGGTATTGGTTCGCATCGTGGCAACAGGTGTTTGTCATACAGATGCTTATACCTTATCAGGTGCTGATCCTGAGGGTATTTTCCCTTGTGTACTTGGGCATGAAGGTGCAGGTATCGTTGAAGCTGTAGGCGAGGGCGTAACAGATTTTGCGGTTGGTGACCATGTGATTCCGCTATATACGGCCGAATGTGGTCAGTGCAAAATGTGCTTATCTAATAAAACTAACCTTTGTTCGGCAGTGCGTGAAACCCAAGGTAAAGGCTTAATGCCAGACGGTACTGTCCGATTTTTTAAAGAAGGTGAGCCAATTTATCATTATATGGGTACATCGACTTTTTCAGAGTATACCGTGGTATCTCAGTATTCGTTGGCAAAAATTCAAAAAGATGCACCCTTAGAAGAGGTCTGCTTGCTTGGTTGCGGTGTCACCACGGGTATGGGTGCAGTTCTAAAAACAGCCAAAGTAAAGCCCGGTGATACGGTGGCAATTTTTGGTTTGGGTGGTATTGGACTTGCCGCGGTGATCGGTGCTCGCATGGCAGGGGCTGGCCGCATTATTGTTGTTGATATTAATGAAGATAAGTTTGCCAAAGCACAAGAGCTTGGGGCGACAGACTGTGTTAATCCTAATAAATTTGACAAACCCATTCAGCAAGTTATCATCGAGATGACTGATGGCGGTGTGGATTTTTCATTTGAATGTATTGGTAATGTGGATGTCATGCGAGCAGCACTTGAATGCTGTCATAAAGGGTGGGGTGAGAGCGTGATTATCGGTGTCGCACCAGCAGGTGCTGAGATTTCGACACGCCCATTTCAACTGGTAACTGGGCGTGTGTGGCGAGGTTCGGCATTTGGTGATGTGAAAGGTCGTAGTGAGCTGCCTGGTATTGTCAGCCAATATATGCAAGGTGATTTTGCATTGAGTGATTTTATCACCCATACCATGCCACTTGACCAAATCAATGCCGCTTTTGATCTGATGCATGAAGGCAAATCAATTCGCAGTGTAATCCATTTTTAACTTGGGTGACTTATGGAATTAATCAGCTGTCATAAAATGTTTGATGGTGAGCATCGCCGTTATCGCCATGTTTCTAAAGCAGTCCAAAGTGAGATGACCTTTGCGGTCTATCTACCAAAGCAGGCACTCAAAGGTGCCTGTTTACCTGTATTATATTATTTATCAGGGTTAACCTGTAATGATGAGAATTTTTCGACCAAATCAGGCGCTCAGCAGTATGCTGCTAAGTACGGTATAATTTTGGTGATACCTGATACATCACCTCGTGGAGAAACCGTACCTGATGATGAAGCTTATGACTTAGGCCAAGGTGCTGGATTTTATGTCAATGCAACCGCCAGCCCTTGGTCAGTACATTATCAAATGTATGATTATATTGTTGATGAGCTACCTAGGCTGATTGAGAAGAACTTCAATGTCGGACAAAAGGCAATCTGTGGGCATAGCATGGGCGGTCATGGCGCCCTACAAATTGGACTAAAAAACCCTGATGCTTATGCCAGTATTTCTGCTTTTGCTCCCATTGTTAATCCGTCTAAGACGCCTTGGGGTCAAAAAGCATTTACAGCGTATTTGGGTGAAAAAGAGTCTGATTGGTGTGAGTATGACAGCACTTATTTGGTAGCCAAAGCAACCAAAGCTCCACCCATTTACATTGATCAAGGCTTGGCAGATGATTTTTATCCAAATCAGTTGCAACCTGAACAGTTCGTTGCCGCTGCCCAAGAAAATGGTATTAATGTGGAACTAAACTTGCATGATGGCTATGACCACAGTTACTTTTTTGTTGCAAGTTTTATTGAAGTACATATTAAGTTTCATGCAAATCATCTTAATGCCTAAATTGGGATAAGGTGATTTGCATGATAAAGCATCTATTTAATTAATGATGATACGAATGCGAATGGCTTCGATCTGAATGCGATGAGTGATCGTGGTTGTGGGCAGGTGCTTCACCGTGATGTTGATGGCTGTGATGACCTACTTGATCATGAATATGCTCGTCGCTGGTGTGGTAATGGTAATGGTGATGGTGACCATGTTCTGCGTGGTCGCCATGTAATTTGTGCATGATTGGTATGCTAAAGGCAATTGCTAATCCTGATATGAGCATCACCACACCGCTGAATTTGCGTAGATTAAATGCGTGGATTTTGGATTTTAGCCAAGCGATGACTGTGCCTGTGGCAAGTAGCATGGGTAAAGTACCAAGCCAAAAAAATACCATAAAGGTTGTTGCTGTCAATCCTACTTGACTGTCAGAGGCAAGTCCCAATGCCACGCCCAATGCACCATAAACCAGCCCACAGGGTAAAAATCCCCAAAGCAGACCTGCAATCAGTGCCTTAGGCAAGCTATCCATCGGTAGAACTTTGGCACGTAAAGGTGCCAGTGTATTCCAAAATCTTAGACCTGCTTTTTCAAGGCGATTGAGTACTGGTAGCCCCAACATGAGCAGTGCAGCAAAAACCAAAGCACCGCCCAATAAATATTTGGGTAAGGCACTGTTGGCCATTAAAGGTGCTAAAATGTGCTTACCCAAGGCTGCAACCAGTAAGCCTAAAATGGTATAGCTACCCAACCGCCCCATATGATAGCCTAACATCAATAAAGTTCGCTTGGCAGGCGAGGTATTTTTCATAGAGATACCAAAGGCTGCTACGATACCACCACACATACCCAAACAATGTGGTGAGCCAAGCAGACCCATACTAAAAGCAGCAAAAATTAGTGCAAATGTCATCGCTGTTCCTTATGAATACGCTTTGTTTTTCGGCGTGCTTGTCGATCGTCTAAAATGATTTGTTCAGAGGCGTTATCCAAATCTTCAAATTGATTAGACTTAACTGCATAATAAATTGCCCAAATTGCTATAACAAAAAGCATCAGGCTTAATGGGATTAACAGATAAATACTGAGCATGGCGTGCCTCAGTTTATAAAAATTAATCCCATTATAGCATAAATGATTTTATCTGGTATATAAATGACCTCATCATTTTGGTTTTTTACCAATAAATAGCTGATAGGTTTGGCTTTAAAAATTTGATATAGCTAAATTTGGATAAGCTGATTAAGACAAGCAACTGACTGCGACAGCCTCATTGGCAAACGCCATGCGAGTATCATCAACGGTTGCAATGGTTTGCTGTTGATAGGGATTATCTAGCAATGCAAATAATCGTGCCACTTCATCAAAATCGCCTTGATGAGCAGATACAATAGCGCGTTCTGCCATGTGATTTCTAAGAATATAGATGGGGTTGGTTTGTTGTAATGTCTTAATAGCCGTTTGTTTGGTGGACTGTTGCTTGAGACAATCTAAATAATCATTAACCCAATTTTGCCAAATATCATAAGATGTCGCAGATAAGATATTTGTCAAATTAGCCAGCAGCGTGTATTCATGTGTAAATTGGGTACGATTCTCACCGTGATCAGCAACTGCGATTAAAGCACGAAATGTATTGGTATAATCTAAACGCTCGTTTTGCATCAGCATCAGCAGCCGATAGCCCAATTGTATGGCTTGATGACTGGGTTTGATACCAAGTTTTTGGCATAGACCATGATGATAAGTATTTTCAAAAACCTCTTGGTATGTCATTAGCGCATCATCAATATCATCTTGATTGACAAGTCTTTTAAAGTGGTGATATACCACCGCCAAATTCCAATGCCCAATCGTAGGCTGATTTTGATAAACATAACGACCTGTATGATCAGAATGATTGTTAATCCAAGTTGGGTTAAAACCCTCCATGAATGCAAAAGGGCCAAAATCCAGTGTTGTCCCTGTGATATTGAGATTATCAGTATTCATAACACCATGGCAAAAACCAATCAGTTGCCATTTGGCAATCATGCGTGCGGTGTTGGCGGCAATTTCATGTAATAATTGACTAATGTTAGCGGTGTTTTGATGAGTATCATACAGATGTAGATAATAGCTTTGGATAATTTTAATGACAAATGTCTCAAAATAATCAGCAGCATACATCGCAACCCATTCAAAGTGCCCAAGGCGTACATGGCAATCGCTAACACGAAGTAAAGCGGCTGCTTTTTCAATATGACGCCGCTGGATATGGGTATCAGAAACAACAAGACCAATGGCATCAGAAGATGCAATCATTAAACCATTGAGCGCATGACCCCCAAGATATTCACGAATACAGCTTGCTAACATTGCCCGCCCATCACCACGCCGAGAATAAGAGGTCAGACCTGCACCTTTTAGGTGTAAATCAATCAGTTTGCCTGTTTTTTTATTGTGCAATTGGGCAATTAATACGCCTCGCCCATCACCCAGCTGACCTGCCCATTGACCAAACTGATGACCTGCATACGCCATGGCGATGGGTTGTATCTTATGTGGGGCAATCTGAGTTAATGGCGATAGGCGGCCTGAAATGATATCAGTCCAAGCAGTCGCATCAAGTGATGATAAACCTAATTGGTCGATTAATTGAGCATTTAAAGAAACCAGCTTGGGATTATCAAGGGGAGTAGGCAGTGTGTGGCGATATAGTCGCTCGTCATGTTTTAGATAATCATGGATAAATTTCATAAAGTTAAGCTATCATTATAAGGTGATTGATAACCAAAAAGAAACCCTTTATCCAATATATAGATAAAGGGTGGAGAAAACAAGTAATATCAATCAGATGGCTTTACCTTTGAGTTGTAGATATGCCTGTTCAACACGCTTACTTTGCTCTAAGATTTTAGTTTCAATTTGGGCAAGCTGTGCTTTGAGCTTTTCATCTGCTTCATTTAATCGGTCAGCTAATTCTGCACGCTTTAGCTCAATCGCTTTGGCTTTTAGGGTATGCCATTCTTCAACCGTTTTGGTAAATTCATCATACTCGGCACTGATACGCTCTTTAAAGGCGGCCAAACGCTCATCTAAACTTGGTTCGCCCCCTGTTACGATGCGTTCTTGGGCGCGTTTAAACTGCATGGTCAGCTCTGCATGTTTGATGGTCAAATCATCGACACGCTTTAAATTACTGGCCAAGCCTACTTTGGCAAGCAGACCGATGATCCATTTGGTTGGGTCATATTGCCACCATTTGACGCCATTACGGTAGTCATATTGAAAATAGTGATGATAATTATGATAACCTTCACCCCAAGTCACGATGGCAAGTAGGCCATTGTCCCGTGCGGTATTCTCATCGGTATAAGGGCGTGTACCAAACATATGGCACAGCGAGTTGATAAAAAAGGTAAAATGATGCGTCAATACCAAGCGTAGAAGACCTGCAACTAAAAATGTACCCAGCATATCCCCTGTGATCCAGCCAATCATCGCTAGAATAACAACATTAGTGGCAATTACCCAAAAACCATAATACTTGTGTTGTAGGGCAAGTAGCTTATCTTTTTTTAGGTCGGGGATATTTTTGTAATCATATTGACCGCTTGGGTATTTGCGTAGCATCCAGCCCATGTGGCTAAACCAAAAACCACGACGAGAAGAATACGGGTCGTCATATTCATCATCAACATGGCGATGGTGTGAGCGATGCCCTGAACACCAGTCAAATACTGAGCTTTCAACCGCCAAAGTCGCACCAAGTAATAAAATATATTTGACAACAGGATGGGCTTCATAGGATTTATGTGACCACAAACGATGGTAGCCAGCAGTGATAGACAGACCCGTCCAAGCCATTAAAATAGCAAAAGCCACCCAAACGCCCATGCCCACACCATGCGTCCATAGATACCAAGGCACGATAGTAATGGCAAGAAACAAGGTGGATAATAGCACAATGGCAGGTACCCAGTTGATGGGTGCTTGCTCAAACGCTTCAGAATTACGCTCAATACTCATAAAGGTAAGTATCCTATAATAAAGGTAACAAACTGGTATAATTTAGATAAAGTTTGTAAATAATAGAAAATTCATTTTGAATATTTACATAACATTGATGATAATTATATGTTGTCAGGCAAGTATTATCAATATATTCGGAAGAATTTCTATACGAAAATATGCTAACACAAAACCGTCTAAATGTGAACAATTATTCACATCATTTGTGGGTAAAATTGTAACAATCACGGCATCATTTGTTTGAATTTTGTGTTTTATTCATCATCAATAACAATGGTTTAACAATACACGAGGTAAAAAAGTATCACCCATTTTTATTGTGTTTTGCTATAATCTTTGATAGTTATTTTTGTATTAAATATTTGTATTGAATAAAGGACATATCATGACCAATCGCAAGCAACAATTTGAGTTGCGGGAGATGTGTATTTTGCAAACAGCTGAGCAATTATTGCTTGACTCTGGCGAGGGGGATTTGACACTAGATAGCTTACTTTGACATTGGATTTGGCAAAAGGAACGCTTTATAAGCATTTTACCAGTAAAGATGAACTGCTGTTACGGATTTTGATTGATTATGAAAAGCGAAAACTTGATATGATTATTGTTGAAGACGGTGCTGGGACTGGCGTGGCCCGATTGGTACTTCAGTTGGTCAATTTACCGCACCGTGCGATTTTATTTAATCATATTGAAGAACGCCTGTCATCAACAACCTCTGGGTTAAACAAGATGTTTGCCCAATTATACCATGTACGCCGAGAACGAATGGTTCGTATGTCTTGTATTGTTCAAAGATATTTGACCGAACAAAACAGTCAGATGAATATTCGTGACTATATGGCAACCTTGTATGCGGTTGGGCAAGGTGGTGCAAGTTTGTTAAATTCAAGCTTTTATCAGCGTTATTTGGGTCGGCGTGATACCCTAAAGAGTGCTTTGGTGCTGCAGATGCTGGATTTACCAAAATTATATCCCAAGGCGGATAATCAGCCAGCAGATGAGATTTCACAAAGATTATTGGCGACCAGCCAAGATATAAGCGAAGCAGAAATTCTTGAGCTGGCAGAGGTGATTGGGCAGACCATCACACCTTAAGTCTTTATTCAAATCAGTCAAATCTGATTAAATTTAGAAGACTAAATATATTCAGCTTTGACCAATCTATCAATAAAAAATATCCCAAAAGTACTTGGGATATTTTTTGTCAAATATTAAACATCTTCTTCTTTAAACTGTGGGACAGGTGCTTTAAAACCACGAGTTTTGATGCCAAGCCAGATAAAGCCAATGGCAGCCCAAAATAGACCCACTTCAAAGGTTAGTTTGTCAACCTTTAACCACATTAAAAACACACTGATAAAGCCTGCAATTGGTACGATGATATAGCTTAATACATCTTTTGCATTATGCACATATTTATTTCTAAAGACATAATGGAATAACACAGAAATATTGACAAAGCTAAATGCTGTCAAAGCACCAAAACTGATTAGATTTATCACCGATTCAAATGTGACAAAGCCAGCGGTTAGTGCGACAACACCAGCGATGAGAATATTATTGACGGGTGTAAATAAAGTTGGGTGAATTTTACCAAAAATATTTTTGCTAATCACACCATCACGACCCATCACATACATCAAGCGAGAAACGCCTGCATGGGCTGAGATTCCTGATGCCATGACTGTAACGATGGCAAATCCAAGTACCACCGCCTTAAATACCGCACCACCAACAGCCTCTAAAATTTCAGGTTGTGTTTCATCAATGAGTTTAAAATAAGTTTCTGGATGATTTGGGAAATACAGTTGCATAAAATAAGTGCTGATAATAAATACAACGCCAGCAATCAAAGTCGTTAAAATCATTGCTTTTGGTAGAGTGTTTTTGGCGTCTTTGGTTTCTTCAGCTAATGTTGAGAGTGCGTCAAATCCTGTAAATGAGAAGCACAAAATGGTTGCACCTTTAATGAGTGCTGCAACAGAGGTCATGCTGTCCCAAAAGGGTGCCATGCTCCAAAGATGGTAAGCATTTTCAGGGCTAATGATACCATCGGCATTTTGACCTGCTGACAGAGCATTGTAAGTTAAAAAAACAAAGACTGCAATGACAGCCAGCTGTACAAAAACAATCCAGCTGTTAAAATAGGCCACAGCTTTTGAGCCAAAAAGATTAACGCCCGTCATCAGTGCCGTCAAACCAATAACCCAAACCCAATGATTGACCGCAGGGAATAATGCTTCTAAATAAATCACCGCCAAAATGATATTTACTAACGGAGATAATAAATAATCAAGCCAACTTGACCAACCGACCATAAAGCCCATTGATGGGTTAATAGATTTTTGGGTATAAGTATAAGCAGAACCCGATGAAGGATAAGCACGAATCATGTGACCGTAACTCACTGAAGTCAACAAAATCGCAATCAAAGCAAAAATATACGACATGGGTACATGACCGCTACTATCACGAGATACCACACCAAAGGTATCAAGCAAGGTCATGGGCTGAATGTAGGCAAGACCGATAATGATCACATGCCATAAACCAAGGTTTCGCTGTAGACGAGCGACATTTGAAGTGGGAGAAGTATTCAACGATGGTATTTCCTTTTAAGTGTGCATAAATGCAGCGAACACAAAAGAGAACTTAGCTTCATCGTACCAAAAGATTTGGCGATTGTTCGATTAGGCTATCTGCTCCGAAAATTTCAAGGGTTAAACAAAATAAAGAGGCTACCAATTTGACCTAATGTAACGGTAAATTGATAACCATGTAAGCACGTGTAAATTTTAGCCTAAAATCTTTAATTTGTCAGCAATTTTTTGCATTATTTTGGTGGTTTATTGTTAAAAATCTTATCTTAAATTTAAGCCAACTGTCTAATATCTGTGTATCAGCCACCCTTTAAGGTCAGGCTGCGACCGCCATCGATGGCAATAATTTGCCCTGTTATATAGGAGCTTTTTAGTAAAAATAAGACGGCCTGAGCAATCTCCTCTGGGGTGCCAATACGAGCAAGTGGAATAGAGGCGATGAGGTCGGATTTTATTTGATGGCTAAATGAAGAATGATGATTTTCAGGGAAAATATTCACACCAGGTGACACTCCATTAATCCGAATCTCAGGGGCAAGCTCGAGGGCTAGGCTTTGTACCATCATGCGGTGTGCTGCTTTTGCCATATTATAGATGGGATAGCCAATAAAAGGCTTAGCATCAGCATGAATATCCAATAAACTTACGATACAGCCGTGTGATTTTTTGAGGGCAGGCAATAAGGCATGACTAAGCAGTAACGGTGCTTTGGCGTTGGTCAAGAATAAATTATCCCAATGCTTAAGCAGGGTTTGATGTGTATCGTTTAAATCACTTGGATAAAAACTAGACGCATTATGGATGAGTGCATCAATACGACCAAATTGGGCAATGCACAGTTTGCTAAATTCAGACAGTTGTTCTTGGTGATGAATGATGTCTAAATTCGCACAAAGCGTTGTTGCAGAATTTGGTCGAATCTGGTTGAGTGTGTGGCTTAATTTGTCCGCCTCAGCTTGACTGGTATGGTAATGAATGATGACATTAAAGCCATGTTGGTGTAGTAGATTTGTAATGGCAGCACCAATACGCTTGGCACCGCCCGTGATAAGTGCTGTTTTTATCATGATTTTTCCTTTTTTGTCAAAGCCTAGTGACAGATGTTTTTTGAAAATTACTTAAAAGTTTATGTAAGGCTTGGCATCTAAGATATGACAGGGCATCACCAATGGCTTTTTTTGTTAAAGTTGGGTCAATGTCGGCAATACTTATGCTTTGATGGCAAGTAATGGCGTCAAATAGCCACTGCTTGGGATAACTCAGAGGGCTGCCTTGGTAGGCATGACAAGCGTCATAAAGCTGTATCAGTTTCGTGCTGTCTTTATGTGCTTGCGTGCGTTCAAGCAATTCAAGCAAAGCGTTGCCTGAGATGTTGGGTAAAGCGATGAATGTGTCATGGAAATGATTAAAGGTTTGTATAAATTGCCGAATACTTTTTGGAGCATTTAGTCTATTCAGACAGTCGCTTAGGTCATCTTTGGGCAAATCACTTAGCAACATCGCAAAGTGACTAAAAATAGGCAAATTCAGCGTACAGGCTAAAGCCAGTCGTGTGAAGGTGCGTTGGCGGTTTTGTGGTGTGTTAAAATGCTGTGCTAATGTGGGCAAAATGAAGGGCAAAATGTCAAGTTGGTGCAGGC
Organism: Moraxella catarrhalis; assembly: GCF_001632285.1. GTDB lineage: Bacteria > Pseudomonadota > Gammaproteobacteria > Pseudomonadales > Moraxellaceae > Moraxella > Moraxella catarrhalis. The sequence goes on along the minus strand of NZ_LWAH01000013.1, from coordinate 310,284 downwards.
AGGCAATAAATTGATCGCCTTGTGGCTGTCGCATAGCTTTAACAAATTCAGAGTATAAACGCTCACGGCTTAAACTGCTCATCTCACCTGATTTGGCGATGTCTTGCATAAGCTTGGCAGTGCTATCATGAATGCTAAACCCAAGTGGTGCAAAACGGGCAAAAAACCTTGCCACACGCAACACCCTAAGTGGATCTTCACTAAATGCAGGCGAGACATGCCGAAGCGTGCGATTTTGGATATCGGTTAGCCCACCATAAAAATCAATGACCTTGCCTGTCATGGGTGTCTCATCAAATAAGCCTTTAACCTCAATCGCCAGTGCATTGATGGTTAAATCCCGTCGAATGAGATCCTCTTCAAGACGCACGCTTGGATCGGCGTGTACTTGAAAAGCGGTATGGCCGACACCTGATTTTCTTTCAATGCGAGCCAAAGCATACTCTGCCTGTGTCTTGGGATGTAAAAATACTGGAAAATCTACCCCAACTTGGATAAATCCCAAATCAAGCAGCACCTGAGGCGTAGCACCCACAACCATAAAGTCCTTATCGGTAATGGGCAAGCCAAGCACAGCATCACGCACAGCACCGCCAACCAAATATACTTGCATGGATAATCCTTATAAAGATGAATAATTAAATATAACAATAATTTTTCAAAAATCCAATAAAAAATGCCAGCAACCAAGCTGGCATTTAATGTTAGGTGATTTAATTAAACATCTACTTTTTGGGCATCTGTAACAACAATAGCGGTCATATTGACGATACGGCGTGCTGTTGATGCAGGTACTAGGATATGTACAGGCTTATCTGCACCCAATAAAATTGGACCGATGGCCGAGCTGCCACTGCTTGATTTAAGTAGATTAAAGGCAATGTGTGCGGCATCTAATGTAGGCATAATCAGTAGATTGGCTGAACCATGTAGTGTGCTAAATGGATGGCTTTGTTCACGGACACGCACATCTAAGGCGGCATCGCCGTGCATTTCGCCATCAAACTCAAAATCAACATTCATATTGCATAAAATTTGATAAGCTTCACGCATCTTAACTGCTGAGATGCGCTGAGAAGTACCAAAATCAGAATGTGACAACAACGCCACACGAGGCTCAACACCAAATCGGCGTATGCTTTGAGCGGCCAAAACCGTCATCTCAGCAATTTGTGCTGCTGTTGGATTTTCATGAATATAAGGATCAGCAATAAACAGCGTACGATCCTGTAAAATCACACCGCTCATGGCATAGTAATCACTCACACCTTGACGCTTACCGATGACACGGCGGATATAATTTAAGTGTAAATCATAATAACCAAATGTACCGCACAATAGACCGTCAGCGTCGCCTTGTTCAACCATCATTGCCCCTAATAACGAGCTTTTGCGACGCATATCACGGCGAGCAAGCTCAGCTGAGACACCCAAACGGTGGTTGGCTTGATGATAATGTTGCCAGTATTGTTCATGTTTCGGGTTATTATTGATATCAACCACCTCAACATGCTCACCCATTGTTAAACGCAAACCCAACTCTTTGATTTTTGCTTCAATCACATCAGGGCGACCAATGATAATGGGCTGTGCCATATTTTCATCAACCACAACTTGCACCGCACGCAGGACATTGGCATCTTCGCCTTCAGCATAGACAATTCGTTTTGGTGCTTGCTTGGCTTGGGTAAAGACAGGCTTCATTGCCAAGGCTGAATTATAAACAAACTCAGATAATGTTTGGCGATAAGCATCAAAGTCTTCAATGGGTAGAGTTGCCACGCCAGAGTCCATTGCTGCTTTTGCAACAGCAGGGGCGATATTTAAGATGAGATTTGGCTCAAGTGGTCCTGGAATAAGATATTCACGACCAAATTGCTTGCTTTCGGTATTCTTATCGGTTTCGGATAAGGAAACCTCAGTATGTGCCATAGTAGCAATGGCGTGCACGCACGCAATTTTCATTTCTTCATTGACGATGGTTGCACCGACATCTAAAGCACCACGGAAAATATACGGAAAGCACAAAGCATTATTGACTTGGTTAGGGTAATCTGAGCGACCTGTTGCCATGATGACATCTGGGCGAGCGGCATGGGCAAGCTCTGGCATAATCTCGGGATTTGGATTGGCAAGTGCAAAAATGATTGGATTACCCGCCATGCGTTTAACCATATCTTGGGTCAGAATACCTGGACCTGACAGACCTAAGAAAAAGTCAGCATCATCAATCACTTCGCTTAAAGTAGTCGCATTGGTATCTTGGGCAAATAGCTGTTTTGAGGCGTCTAGGTTATCACGGCGTGTTGTGATAACGCCTCGAGAATCAAGCACATAGACATTTGAGCGTTTGGCACCAAGTGCGATGATAAGCTCAAGGCAACTGATTGCAGCAGCACCAGCACCCGAGCAGACAATTTTAATGTCTGCGATATCTTTATTCACCAGTTTTAGAGCATTTAACAAAGCAGCAGCGGCAATGATGGCTGTACCATGCTGGTCATCATGAAATACAGGAATATTCATGCGTTCACGCAATTCACGCTCAATCTTAAAGCACTCTGGTGCTTTGATGTCTTCTAGGTTAATACCCCCAAAGGTCGGCTCAAGGCTTGCGACCGCTTCGATAAACTTATCTGGGTCATTTTGATTAATCTCAATATCAAAAACATCAATACCAGCAAATTTTTTAAATAAAACGCCTTTACCTTCCATAACAGGTTTTGAGGCTAATGCACCGATATTGCCCAAGCCAAGCACAGCAGTACCATTCGTAATGACACCAACTAAATTGTTTCGTGCAGTATATTTGGCGGCAAGTTTGGGGTTTTTTTCAATTTCAAGGCAAGGAACAGCAACACCAGGCGAGTATGCTAATGCCAAATCTCGTTGGTTGGCAATTTTTTTGGTCGGTGTAATAGAGATTTTACCTGGGCGTGGGTGCTCATGATAGTGTAATGCAGCTTGTTCAAATTGTTGTTTTTGTAGGTCGGCATTGGTATTAAAAGTGGTATCATCAACCTTTTGGTCTCTTGTTGCTGAGGTCATAATATATCCATTATAATTGGGTTAATTTAGCAGATTTAAATAGCGTTAGTAGCTGCTATTCTTCGTCGCCAAATATCACGATTTTTTGGTAAACTTTGGTTATTCTAGCATGATTTTTAGACTTGCGGTAGGTGAAACCCAGTTGATTATATGAAAAATTTTCAGGTGATATCAAACTTATCTTTTGCATACTTATGATTAAAAATGCATCACAATAAAAATCGCTTCAGTGTTGCTGAAGCGATTTTAGGTGCGTACTTGAGGGTATCAGTCGTTTAGCATACGGGCAGCATCAAGTGCAAAATATGTCAAAATACCATCGCAACCAGCACGGCGAAAGCCGATTAAACTTTCTAAAATAACTGCATCGGTGAGCCAGCCATTTTGGATAGCTGCCATATGCATGGCATATTCTCCCGAGACTTGATAGGCAAAGGTTGGCACACCAAAAGTATCTTTGACTTCACTCACGATATCTAAGTACGGCTGTCCAGGTTTTACCATCACCATATCCGCCCCTTCTTGGATATCTAGTGCAACCTCATGCAATGCTTCTGCACGGTTGGCAGGATCCATTTGGTATTGTTTTTTATGACCTTTTAAATTACCTGATGAACCGACCGCATCACGAAATGGCCCATAATATGCCGAAGCATATTTGGCAGAATATGCCATGATGGCAGTATTGACATAGCCACCATTTTCAAGTGCTTGTCTCATTGCTTGGATGCGTCCATCCATCATATCGCTTGGGGAGATGATATCAGCACCAGCCTTTGCGTGTGCTAGGGTCTGTTTAATCAGTGCTTCGGTGGTGATGTCATTGATAACATAGCCTGACTCATCAATAATACCATCTTGACCATGCGTGGTATAAGGGTCAAGTGCAACATCTGTCATGACAATCATCTGTGGCACAGCATCTTTGATGGCACGCACCGCACGCACCGCCAGCGTATCGTTGTGATAGGCATCTTGACCGTCAGGCGTTTTTAGCTTGGGGTCAATGACAGGAAAAATATCAATCATACGCACGCCAGTGGCATATAATTCACGCACATAATCAATCAACAAATCAATCGAGTAGCGATGGACATTTGGCATGCTATGAATGGACTGTTTTTGGTTCATACCTTCAATGACAAAGACAGGTGCAATCAAATGACATGGTGCTAACTGTGTCTCACGCACCATCTCACGAATGCCATCAGAGATGCGTAGCCGACGCAAGCGAGTATGGGGAAATTGACGATTAAAAGTATACATAAAAGCCCTTAAATCTTAGCGTGTTTGAGTGATTTATTTTATATTGTCTATTATATTATCAAATATATTGGCAAATATTATTATATCAAATTAAGCAGCGTGGAGCGAACTTTTAAGCGGCGGCAGCAAACTCATAGCAAAGTGCCCGATTTTCACTAGCAGGAAAGCTGGCTGTCCATGCACGCACATTATGCAAAATGATACGATACTCACGCTGAGCGCTAAGCTGTCTTAAGCTTTGATAGGGGTCAGCTGAGTACGGCATAAAAATACGCAATTGTCTGTCATAAGCTCGATTAAAATTGGCTTTTTGGCGAGCATTGAGCATGGGTGGGCAGATTTCAGATAGAACTTGAATTAGTGCTACTTCATACTGTGTCGCTGTCAGATAGATCTCTTGTGTGCTGATGGCTTGGGGGGTTGAGATGCGTTGATAACGAGGCGTCGTAGAATTTGCCAAAGCGACAGTGTAAAGGCTCAAGCTTAGCATAAAAAAGAGTATCATCCCAAGCCGTTGAACAGTGTTTGGCATACGGCATAAAAATAAACGCATGTTGTCTCTTGATGCTATGGCTTCAAGCTGAGGCAATATCGCCATAAGATGGGCTTTAAAAAGCACTTTCATTATCAGATCAATCAATTTTGGGTTGGTTTATGATAAGTGCCTATGATAAGTTTTTTTAGTAAAAAAATCCCACATAATATGTATGTGTATTGTAGCATATCTTCTGATTTGGTAACACATTGGCAAAAGTTGGGGAGATTTCTTTCGCTTGATATACTTATTTTCAATCTTTTGATAATAATGCTTGATTTTTAGCATCGTGGTAAAGCGGTTTTGGATAAGGATTTGTGCTAAAATAAGCCGTTATCTTCTTATTTGACTTTCGCTTACTTTCATTTAAATTTAATTCTCATTTAAAATAAAAATTATGTTAGAAAATCGCTTAATTGACCCAAACCCCAAAAAAGACGATACCGCCGACCGTGCTATTCGTCCCAGCAGTTTGGATGAATATATCGGACAGCCAAAAGTGCGTGAGCAGATGAAAGTTTTTATTCCTGCCGCCAGAGCAAGAGGGGAGGCGTTAGATCATACGCTCATTTTTGGCCCACCGGGATTGGGAAAAACCACACTTGCTAACATCATTGCCAAAGAGATGGGTGGTAATTTGCGTTCAACCTCAGGGCCTGTACTTGAACGAGCGGGAGATTTGGCGGCAATTTTAACCAATCTTGAAGCGGGTGATGTACTATTTATTGATGAAATTCATCGGCTAAGCCCTGTGATTGAGGAGATTTTATACCCTGCAATGGAAGATTTTCAGCTGGATATTATGATTGGTGAAGGTCCTGCAGCACGGTCAATCAAATTGGATTTACCGCCATTTACTTTGGTGGCTGCCACCACACGGGCAGGATTATTATCTGCACCGTTATTTGACCGTTTTGGGATTGTCCAAAGGCTTGAATTTTATAATGTTGAGGATTTGACTACGATTGTCAAGCGTTCAGCCAGACTTTTGGGGGTTTTGATGGATGACGGCGGGGCATTAGAGGTGGCACATCGTAGCCGAGGTACGCCACGCATTGCCAATCGCTTGCTTAGACGGGTGCGTGATTATGCCGAGATCAAGGGTGATGGTGTCGCTACAGCTGATATTGCTTCTGCGGCACTGGATATGTTGGCTGTGGATAAGCAAGGGCTTGATCAGCTGGACCGTCGTTATTTATCGGTGTTGTCCCAAAGATTTCATGGTGGTCCTGCTGGCGTCGAAGCACTGGCAGCAGCGATGGCTGAGGATCGAGGGACGCTTGAAGATGTGATTGAGCCTTATTTATTGCAACAAGGCTACATTCAGCGTACCAGTAAGGGTCGGATTATCTCAGATAAGGTTTTTCAAATGGATGTACTTGAGTAATATATTAACATTGCTGTTAAATCATGGCTTATGATATCAGACTTTATCAAAATAAACCCCATCATCTGGTCGGATAATGAGGGTTTATTTTAAAGGTTAATGAATTATCTCTCTAAGATACACACAACACCCTGACCACCAGCAGCACAAATAGAAACCAATGCACGGCCTGAGCCTTTTTGAGCCAATAGTTTGGCTGCTGTCGCCAAAATTCGTCCACCTGTTGCTGCAAAGGGGTGACCTGCTGCTAAGCTTGAGCCATTGACATTAAGCTTACTGCGATCGATGCTGCCGAGTGGTGCATCTAGTCCCAAGCGAGTTTTACAGAAAGTCTCATCTTCCCAAGCTGCCAAAGTAGAAAGTACCTGAGAGGCAAAAGCTTCATGAATTTCATAAAAATCAAAATCTTGCAAGGTCAAACCTGCACGCTTGAGCATCTTAGGCACGGCATAAGCAGGTGCCATTAAAAGACCTTCGGTTAAACCTTCTTTACCAATAAAATCAACCGCTGCTGTCTGCTGGTGAGTGATATAAGCAAGTGGCTCATGCCCATGCTCTTTTGCCCATGCGTCACTAGACAGTAGCACCACAGAAGCACCATCTGTGAGTGGCGTTGAGTTACCTGCGGTCATGGTTGGATTGGCATTTTTTTTGCCAAAGGCAGGTTTTAGACTGGCTAATTTTTCAAGTGTGGTATCAGGACGCAAATTATTATCTTTGGTCAAGCCTTTATAAGGTGTGATTAAGTCATCAAAAAATCCTGATTCATACGCCTGAGCCAAGTTTTGATGGCTGTTATAGGCAAGTTCATCTTGATCGGTGCGACTGATATTCCACTCAAGTGCGGTGATGGCTTGGTGTTCGCCCATTGAAAGGCGAGTGCGTGGTTCACCATTTTGGGGGAAGGCTAATAAATCTTTGGGGTTGATGGTGCTAAGTGCAGACAGTTTTTGCTTGGCTGTTTTGGCATTGCCTAAACGCAAAAGCGGCTTACGCAGACCATCACCCAATGCAATCGGTGCATCAGAGGTTGTGTCTGTACCGCCTGCAATACCATTATCAATAAGGCCTAGCGCAATTTTATTTGCCACAGCAAAAGCTGCTTGTAGTCCAGTACCACAGGCTTGCGAGATATCATAAGCAGGCGTCGTTGCAGGTAATTGGGTGTTAAGCACTGCCTCACGGGTTAAGTTTAGGTCACGACTGTGTTTTAAGACAGTACCTGCCACAACTTCACCAATTTGTTTATCCGCCAAATCAAAACGAGCAACCAATCCATCTAATGCTGCAGTGAGCATATCAATGTTGTTGGCATCAGCATATACGCCATTACTACGCGCAAAAGGAATGCGATTACCGCCTAAGATGGCAACCTTATTTAAGCTCATAAAATATCCTTCTTAATATTGTGAGTAAAAATGAAAAGCCGAATCCTATCAAAGCTTGAGCGATTCATGACTTAGCTTAGCATTATTATCGCACTCTGTGGGAAATTTTGGGGTTTTGATTACAATTTATTATACAAAAAATATTTTGTATAACTAAATATAAATAAATGATGATTTTTGAGTATTAAGTTTGCACCATTTTCTTCAAATTCATGATTTTATGGTACAATAAATTATTATATTTTATCGTTTTGTTACGCTGCGACCACCGTTTGTTATCGTACAGAGCGATCGCATCATTCATTAAATTAGGAGTTAGTCATGAGCGACCATTATGGAGAATTGGTTCAGTCACCTTTGGGTAAAAAAGTTGCCAAAAACTTAGGATTGCCGATGCCGATGAAGCTTGACCGCTATGAAACAGGTCAGCCTGTCGTACGAGGTGAGGTTGCTTTGGGCATAGCAAGCGGTGAAGATGCCGCTGTGCAGAGTGCTTTGGTAGAGATTTTGGGGGGCTATGAAGCCAAAGTCAATACCGATGCCACTTTAAATCACCTAAAAACAACTTCGCTCAATGACCGTCTAAAAGATGATAATGCTCGTTTTAAGGTGGCTATTTTTGATGCAACAAACATCAAAAATACGGATGAGCTTAAGCAGGTGTATGACTTTTTTCATCCGATTGCTCGGCGTCTGAAAGCATCAGGCAGGGTACTAGTCATTGCACGCCCTGAATGTTGTACGGGTGATGATATTGGTTTTAGTTTGGCACAGCGTGCGGTACTGGGTTTTGTTAAATCGATTGCCAAAGAGTTTAAGCGGGGGATTTCTGCCCAAGTGATTTATGTTCAAAAGGGTGCTGAAAGTGAGCTTGCCCATACGCTTGAATTTTTCATGTCAGCTAAGTCGGCTTATGTATCAGGTCAGCCAATTTATTTGACCAAAGCCGCCACTCAGACCCACGCAACCCTTCAGGGTAAAAAAATCCTAGTCACGGGTGCAAGTCGAGGCATTGGTCAAGCGATTGCTGAGGTGTTGGCTCGTGATGGTGCTAAGGTGTATTGCCTAGATGTGCCTGACAGCCTGCCAAATCTACAAAAAGTGGCGGGGCAAATCGGTGGTTATGCACTACCGCTGGACATCACTGCCAAAGATGCAGGCGAGCAAATTGTACGCGCCTGCGGTACGCTTGATGGGGTGGTACATAATGCAGGCGTCACCCGTGATAAAACTTTGGCTAAGATGAGTGAAGATAAATGGAATCTTGTCATGAATATTAACTTGGGTGCCATCCATCGTGTGAATGATTATTTGATTAATCATCACGGACTTGGTGAGGCTGCGCGTATTGTTTGTGTTTCATCCATTTCAGGCATTGCAGGTAATTTGGGGCAATCAAATTATGCCACAAGTAAAGCAGGTGTGATAGGCTTGGTTGAAGCAACAGCTAAGGTATTTAAAGATTCAGCTCGCACCATTAATGCTGTGGCACCTGGATTTATTGAAACCAAAATGACCGGTCAAATCCCCTTTGCCATTCGTGAGGCAGGTCGCCGCATGAACTCTATGAGTCAAGGTGGTGAACCTGTAGATGTCGCAGAAACAATCGCTTGGCTATTATCACCCAAAGCAGGCGGTCTTAATGGTAATGTGGTTCGTGTCTGTGGTCAAAGTTTACTTGGTGCATAAATTGCCTTAACTTGCTAATTTATATAAAATTTATGAAGCCATCATTGGCTATCAAGGAAAAAATTATGTCGGATAAACATTTTAGCGAATTGCCAAAAATGCACACGACCTACGCCAATGTCATCAAAAGCTTATTACCATCTTCAAACACTAAGGCAAAAGACTTACCAAGCTCAGTCTATACGGTGGATAAGCTTGTCATTGAACAAAGCAACCTTCGTGAGTATCGTAAGATTTGCGGATTTGTGGATGATGGGCGGGTACCAGCGACTTATTTTGCGGTGCTATCGCAAACTTTACAAATGAACATGATGGCAAAACCAGACTTTCCTTTTGCCATGCTTGGACTGGTGCATGTTGAAAACAGCGTTACCCAGCATCGTGTGATTTTTGATACCGAAACAGTACGCCTATCGGTGCGTCTTAATAATCTTCGCACTCATGATAAGGGTCAGCAGTTTGATTTTGTAACCAGCGTTTGGGTGGCAGATGAAATGGTATGGGAAGGGGTGTCCACCTATCTATCTCGCCAAAAAAAATCCAAAGTACAAAGACAAGCCACTCATCAAGGTACAACCAAACCTGTATTTTCAAGACCTGATAAATCAGATGACAGCTTATTTTTGGTGATGAACGTTGAAGAGGATATTGGTCGTAGATATGCGTTTGTGTCAGGTGATTTTAATTTGATTCATCTGCATCCACTGTCAGCAAGAGTGTTTGGTTTCCCGAAAGCAATTGCACATGGTATGTGGACAAAGGCACGCTCATTGGCTATGATTGCTCGTCATTTTGAGCTACCAGCGGCGTATCGTATGGATGTCTCATTTAAATTGCCTGTATTTTTGCCATCAAAGATTGAGCTAATGACCGATACACCCGATGAGCTTGGTATTGAGTTTGGATTGTATGCCAAAGACAGCGAAAAAGCTCACTTAATTGGTACACTTGCCTATTTATGATGAATGTGTCATTGGGGTGTTTGATTTTATCGTTCAATGCAGCACTTGGGTTCATAAAAATTAACAACGATGATAGCGATGCTTGAAGAAGACTTTACACAGGTGCTACAAGCACTACAATTTGATGATGCACCTGCTGGCGGGGCATTGGTCATTTATAAAGATGGTCAAGAGGTGGTTAATACCGCCACAGGGCTTGCATTACCAAATTTGCCATGGTCATCACAAACTTTATCGGTGAATTTTTCAATCGGTAAAGGGGTGATGGCAACTTTAATTGCCGTGCTTGTCTCTGAAGGCTTATTGGATTATGAAGCACGCATAAGCCAATACTGGCATGAATTTGCTCAAAATGGCAAAACCGACATTCGCTTAAAAGATGTTTTATCGCATACTGCAGGATTATTTAATATCAGCGTGGTTACAACTGATGCTGAGGTACTGCTGGATTGGGATGAGATGCTAAAGCGTATCGCTGCCATGCCCACCTCTACCCCAAAATCTCAGGAAGAGTATCATTATGCCAGTGCTTATAGTGCCTTAGTTTCAGGCTGGGTGCTTGGTGGATTGGTGGAGCGTGTTACTGATATGACGCTTAATCAGGCACTCAATCAGTATTTGGCCAAACCGTTGGGGGTAATCGATGAGCTGTATTTTGGAGTAGATGCTGATTTAATTGATAAAATTGCCAAGCCTGAGCGTTATTTTGGTGAAATTCCCAAGAAAAATACACCCAGACGCAAACCGATACTTAAGCCTGATAGTGAGACTTTATTACAAACCTTAACTCATCTACCTACCAGTCCGCTTTGGCGTGCATCATTGGGCGATAAACCAATAACAACCGCTCATGTCAATCGTTTGTACTTTGACACGGCTCGTATGAATTTGACCAATTATAAAAATGCTCTGATGCCAAATGCCAAAGATGGGCTAGAATATCATCGCTCTGATGTGTTGATGGCAACCATACCAGCTGCCAACGGTGTCTCTTCAGCCAATGCACTGGCACGGATTTATGCCATGCACGCCAATGATGGTATTTGGCAAGGGCGAACCGTTATTTCAAAGGATGTGGTATCACGCATGAGAGCAATACAAACCGATGGGTTTGATGCGGTGATGCCTGCAAATATGCGTTGGCGAATGGGTTTTCATCGATTGTTTAGCCTGCAAGATGTGCCTGATGGCTATGGGCACATGGGTTATAATGGGTCGGTTGCTTTTTGTGAGCCAAGCCGTCGCTTATCTTTTGCATTTATTCATAATTTTGATACCACCATGCTCAATGATGTGCGACAATTTGCGTTATCTGAGATGGCGTTACAGTATTTTTAAGAAAATCATCTTTTGGCGTGATGAATGTGCTTGCATGTGTATTGCTCGATTTGTCTGAATTGATTTTTCTGAATATTTTTATTAGGAGTGATTATGAGTACACCACTTGATTTAACAATCATGATATCAAGTGAGCAAATTGCCACAAAAGTCAAAGAATTGGGTGTACAAATTAGTACACATTATCAAGACAGCAATAAAGAGCTGGTGTTGGTTGGTTTATTGCGAGGCTCAGTCATTTTCATGGCAGATTTATGCCGTCAGATTGACAAAACTCATGAGATTGATTTTATGACCGTCTCAAGTTATATCAATAAAACAACCGTTTCTAGTGGCGATGTCAAGATTATTAAAGATTTAGACAGTGAAATCCAAGGTAAAGATGTTCTGATTGTGGAGGATATTATCGATTCGGGTCGTACTTTATCAAAGGTTGTTGAGATTTTACAAACTCGTGAGCCTAATTCTATTGAAATTTGTACGCTGGTTAGTAAGCCATCACGCCGTGAGATACCAATGACGGTTAAGTTTTGTGGCTTTGAGGTAGAAGATAAATTTATTGTTGGTTATGGGTTAGATTATGACCAAAAATACCGCCATTTACCATTCATCGGTGAAATCGGTCTTTAAGTCAATTACGATAAATGAAAAAGTCGATAAATGAAAAAGCCAAAACCATCTTCGTGTAAGATGGTTTTTTATTGATTAGCGTGTGGTAGTTGGCACAATAAAAGCATTGACGGTCTCTAGCATGCAAGGTTTAAGCGAGTGTCGCACAATTTTTTGGGCAACTTCAGTGCGTGCATTTGGATTAATGGCAGCTGTGGTAAGCTCGGTCAAGCTGACGGCTTCAGGTGCTTTATCAGCCACACAGCCGCATGCCGTTTCTGAAATCTTGGCTTTGGATTCTGAAGACAATTTCATGGTGGCAATTTTCCAGTACTGATGACCAGTCAGCTGGGTTTGGCAAGTTTGTTTGACTGCATGTTTGATTAAGCTGGTGGTTAAATTAGCAGAACTGTTTTTTGGATTGCTTTCAGGGGTACTTGCATAGCTTGCTAGGGTAAAGGCAGTCATTAGTGTGGCGGTAACATATAAAATTTTCATCATTATCTCTCATAAATAAGCTTATCTGAACAGGTTTTTGGCAAAAAATGGTATCTTAACATAAAACCAAATCCAGCAAGAATTTGGTTTTAATGATTGACCGCAGTCAGTGTTTAAATAAGTTATGCTTATTCCACCTGACTGACATCTCTGACCGCCCCTGTGTCAGCACTGGTGGTCATGGCTGCGTAAGCACGCAAGGCTTGGGACACATGGCGAATGCGATTGGCAGGCTTCCACGCATGTTTACCACGCACTTGCATCGCTTCACGGCGTTTTTGAAGTTCTGTGGGGTCAACCGCCAAGTTGATGGTGCGGTTGGGAATGTCAATATGAATGGTGTCGCCATCTTCGACCAAACCAATCGCACCTCCTTCAGCGGCCTCTGGGCTGGCATGTCCAATGGATAAGCCTGATGTGCCACCTGAAAAACGCCCATCGGTCAATAATGCACACGCTTTACCCAGCCCTTTAGACTTTAGGTAGCTGGTGGGGTAGAGCATCTCTTGCATGCCCGGCCCGCCTTTTGGACCTTCATAACGAATGATGACAATATCACCTGCAATGATTTGGTCTGCCAAAATGGCTTCAACGGCATCATCTTGGCTTTCAAACACACGCGCCTTGCCTGTGAATGTCAAAATACTGTCATCGACACCTGCGGTTTTTACCACACAACCACGCTCAGCAATGTTGCCAAATAACACCGCCAAACCGCCATCTTGTGAATAGGCATGTTTCACATCACGGATACAGCCACTTTCACGGTTTAAGTCAAGATTTGGATACTCTTTGTTTTGGCTAAAGGCTTGGGTGGTGCGTACGCCACCTGGGGCGGCAATGTATAAAGCACGAGCTTGCGTATTATCAGGATTCATTACATCCCAAGTTGCCAATGCGTCTTTTAGGGTGGGGCTATGTACGGTGGGCAGGCTGGTATCTAATAATCCTGCACGGTCAAGCTCTGCCAATATGCCCATCACACCGCCAGCACGATGCACATCTTCCATGTGGTATTTTTGGGTGGCAGGGGCAACTTTTGATAAGCAAGGCACCAAGCGAGACAGACGGTCAATGTCTGCCATCTTAAATGCCACGCCCGCTTCATTGGCTGCTGCCAGCAGATGCAAAATGGTATTGGTTGACCCGCCCATGGCGATGTCTAAGCTCATGGCGTTTTCAAAGGCGGATTTGGTGGCAATTGAGCGTGGCAAAACACTGTCATCACCCTGTTCATAATGACGCTTAGTAATCTCAACAATCATTCGCCCCGCCTTTAAAAACAGCTCTTTACGCTTGGTATGGGTTGCCAGCAGTGAGCCATTACCAGGCAATGACAACCCCAACGCTTCGGTCAAACAGTTCATGGAATTGGCGGTAAACATGCCTGAGCAAGAGCCACAAGTGGGGCAAGCCGAGTTTTCTACCGTTTGCACATCACTATCACTGACCAAATCATCTGCTGCGTCAATCATGGCATCAACAAGGTCAAGTTTGCGAATGGATTGCCCTTGGTCATTGACCACCGTTTCATGCACATTACTGCCATCAACCAAAGTGCTGGCGAGTACTTTGCCAGCTTCCATCGGTCCACCTGAGACAAAAATCGTCGGAATATTCAGACGCATCGCCGCCATCAACATACCGGGGGTGATTTTATCGCAATTACTGATACACACCAAAGCATCAGCACAATGGGCATTGACCATATATTCTACGCTGTCAGCAATCAAGTCACGGCTTGGTAGGCTATAGAGCATGCCACTATGACCCATGGCAATGCCATCGTCAACAGCGATGGTATTAAACTCTTTTGCCACCCCGCCTGCCTTTTCAATCTCACGAGCGACCAATTGCCCCATGTCTTTAAGATGCACATGCCCCGGAACAAATTGGGTAAAGGAATTGGCAATGGCGATGATGGGTTTTTGAAAATCGGCATCGGTCATGCCAGTGGCACGCCACAAAGCCCTAGCCCCTGCCATGTTGCGACCTGCGGTGGAAGTTTTTGAGCGATAAATTGGCATACATATTCCTTATTTGATGGCTTTGGGTTGCTTGATTGTCAGCGTTGACCTTTTATGCAGCCCATAATTTGGCTAATTTTTGCTATTTTAGCATTGTTTGACACCAAAAAGTTGTTTGACTTTTTGTAATAAACATAACTATTAGTTATTAATAGCAGCTTATTCACTTTGCCTTGCTTTTTTGGCTGATTTATCAAATGATATTTATGAGATTATATCATAAAATTACAAAAGCCAAACATGTAAACCGAATACACACGCCCAACTTAAAAAATTGTTATAAAAACAAAATTTTATTGATTTTATTTGGTAAGGATTTGCTCAAAATTAGGTAATAAATTTGGGTAATAATATCTCACAAAATTTGCAATAAAACGGTATTCTTGTTAGGCTTATGTCCCAAAATATCAATGATTTATCATTGATACATTTTATTAAACTGAATAATCACAGTATATTAATTAAATTAATTTAATAAATTAATTAAAATTTTATAAAAATTGAGGGGCTTATGAGTGCATCACAACCACCTTCTCATCAAAAAAATCATAAAGACATACAAATTATGAATCAAGGCGTTAAGATAAGTCGGTTTGGTGTTTTTCCAAAGGTTAGCGTCCCTGTCTTTGCCGTTTCTGCTTTTTTGGTCATAGCATTTATGCTGTATGGTGCGATATTTAGTGAACAAGCAGGGCAAGTATTTGGACAAATGCAGCAATTTATCAGCCAAAATTTTGGTTTTGGGCTGGTGATTTTGATGAATCTTGCTTTGGCATTTTGTGTATATTTGGCATTAAGTCGCTATGGTGATATTCGGCTCGGGCATCAAACCGAAGTGCCAGCGTACAGTTTTGGTTCATGGATTGGCATGCTATTTTCAGCAGGTATTGGCATTGGGCTTTTATATTGGGGTACTGCTGAGCCTTTATATCACTTTGCCGCACCGCCTAGAGCCGAACCTGAGACGGTTAATGCAGCCGTTGAAGCGATGCAAATTTCATTTTTGCATTGGGGGCTACATGCGTGGGCAGTGTATGCGGTGGTTGCATTATCTTTGGCATATTTTCACTATCGCCGAGGATTGCCGCTGTCTGTGCGTTCGGTATTATTTCCATTGATTGGTAAACGCATTTATGGTGGCTGGGGTCATACGGTTGATATCTTGGCGGTATTTGGCACGATGTTTGGTGTGGTGACCTCTTTGGGTCTTGGCGTAATGCAGCTTGAGACAGGATTGGCGCAACTATGGGGCGTGACACCAAGTTTAACACTAAAACTAGGATTAATCGCTGGGATTACGGTATGTGCGGCACTGTCGGTGATGGCGGGGCTTGATAAGGGCGTAAAACGCTTAAGTGATATTACCATCTTAGCTACCTTGGCGATGCTTGCTTTTATGATTTTGGCAGGTCCAACACGGTTTATTTTTGACAGCTTTATTGAAAATATTGGCAACTATGCAGGCAATCTGATTACGCTTGGGCTTTGGAATGAAGCTTATGTTGATACAGATTGGCAATCATCTTGGACCATCTTTTATTGGGCATGGTGGGTAAGTTGGTCGCCATTTGTGGGGATTTTTATTGCGCGCATTTCTCGAGGTCGTACCATTCGTGAGTTTTTATTTGGGGTGCTGTTTGTGCCGATGCTACTTTTATTTTTATGGTTTACAACTTTTGGCGGCGTAGCGGTTCATATGGAGATGCTTGGGTCGTATGGTTTTGTTGAAGCGGTTCAAGCTGATTACGGCAGTGCTATTTTTAGATTCATTGAACATTACCCATTCACCAAAGGCTTGATGGTTGTGATTATGATTATGATTGTGTTATGGTTTGTCACATCAGCAGACAGTGCAAGCTTGGTGGTGGATATGTTGACGGCTGGCGGTGAAACAGATCCACCAAAAATTCAAAGGTTATTTTGGGTAACCTCTGAAGGTATTATTGCAGCGGTTTTATTGGCAGCTGGTGGACTTGGTGTATTGCAGGCGGCGGCGATTGTGGCAGGATTGCCGTTTGCGATTGTGGTTTTTGTGATGATGTATTGTCTGTGGCGTGGTTTGGGTCGTGATCGCTTGACGCTGTACCGCAATAGCCAGTGGTACATCACCGAAGAATCCGCTGAGCATAATTCTCAAAATGAAATGATCGATGAGTATCTTTTAAAAGGGCCGTTACCCTTGCCTAAATCAGACCAATCAACTCAATCATAATCACTATAACAGTCATTGATAAAGGCGGCTTGATAAAGACATCAAGCCGCCTTTTTTATGTTGATGAATGATGATATGATAAACACAATTTTAAAGATGAATAAAACTTTAGTAAATAAAGTCTAATGGCAAATCTATGAATACACAAGAACAAAAGTCGTTTATTTTTATGACGGTAGCGGTCGTCTTGATGCTACTGAGTTTTTATTATTTAATACATGTTTGGCTGATTGTTTTTGCTTCAATTTTAATGGCGGTTTGGCTGTTAAGTTTGGTTGAATATCTAACTTTGATACCTTGGGTTGGTCAATATCTCAAAAAACTACCACATGGTATTTTATTAACAATGGTTTTGATGGGGCTTGTGGGGGTTTTGTCCACCTTGGCGGCACTGTTTGGGCATGAGTTGGCACTTCAACTAGAAAACTTAAAATTATTGGTGCCACAAGCATTTGAATATATGAACCAATATTTAACCCAGTATTTACAAACCCATCCTGCTGTTTATGAATGGCTGGCAGGCTTGGAATGGGCAAGAGAGCTAAGAGATAATCCGCAGCAATTTTTGACACGGTTTAGTGATGGTGCGATGGCGTATCTACCAACTTATTTGGGCGGTATGGTCAGCGGTATGGGAACTTTGGTCGTAATTACAATTATTGGACTATTTTTGGCAATTTCTCCATCTGTTTATCGCCGAAGCTTTGTGGCGATGGTACCAAAAGACAGCCGAGATAAGGCAGAATATTTGTTAGACCGTAGCTATCGTTCTATGCAGCAGTGGTTATTAGGGCAGCTGGTTGTGATGGCGTTTGTTGGCATTGCCACAGGGATAGCACTTTGGTTGATGGGCATTCCTTTTGCCTTAGCCTTGGGATTTATTGCCTTTTTACTGGACTTTGTGCCTGTTTTGGGCCCTTGGTTATCAGCCATACCGATTTTATTATTAACTTTAATTGTCTCACCAAAAATGTTGTTATGGGTGGCATTGATGATTGTTGTGGTGCAGCAGCTTGAAAGCTATGTCATCTCACCGATTGTCCAAAATCGTATGGTAGATTTGCCACCAGTGGCATTGCTGTTATCTCAGGTTATTATGGGTTCAATCACAGGCATTTTGGGCATTGCTTTGGCAACACCATTGATGGTTATGGTAATTGTTTGGGTTCAGGTGTTGTACATTAAATTTACTTTAGGCGATTATGCAGTGCGTATTTTGGATCAAAATGAAAGCCAAATGCAGGCTGACCCCTTTGGTGATTGGGAAGCTTATCAAAAAAAGCAATCTATTGAAGAAAACCCATCGCTTAAGCGTCGCTTACAGTTAATGCGTCAAAAAAGACAAGCCAAAGCCGCTCAAATCAAAGATAATCTCTCAGAATAATCAATGAATAATTAGGCATATCTATGCTGGTTATTAAAAATTCATTGTCAGCTAGGGCTTATAAAAATGGCTTATCGTTGGGCTGCGGTGATGGTTTCGATGATTGCATCATTTAAATAACCAATGGCATCAAGATTGGTATGCTTTAGGGTATTGATTGCATGGGTTGTGGCTAATGAATGGCTATTTGGTAGGCGTATATAACCGCCTTGTGCATGCATTGTCAGTATGTTATCTTCCAAATCAATGCTCACCAAATCGTAATTTGTATGTTTAAATAAGACATTCACATTACCTGTCATCTGCCAGCGGGCCGCTTCTTGATGGATGAGTGTTTGTTTATCACCATAGGCAACTTGGGCGGGTTTGGCAGTATTGGTAAAGTGAGTATGAATTGCCAACGATAATGCATCACATGCAATCACTGCCGTACCTTTTAGTTTGATATGCCAAGCTTTGGCGATGCTTGCATGTGGCAGCCCAAGCAATTTTTCTGCTTCATCGGCGGTCATCGGTGTATTCATGTGCTTTAAAAGCTGGGGGGTGAGAGGTATGCGTGCTTTTAACTCATCAGCCAATTGGTCATAATGTGCTAAAAACATTTGCGGTAAATCAAAATCAATGGTTAACTGAGCCAGTTTAACATTATGGATACGAAAGGTAAAACCTGTATCATTAAAAATATTTTGTAGTAAAATTAAAGTTTTATCGGTCTTGTTCATCTTAGTGCATCATCTTAAAACCCATACTATAGCATAAATTTACGACAAAATCCGAGCAAATACCAGCCAAGCTGTGCTAAAATAAGGTGACCATATCACTAACTCAGGAGGATATTATGACAACGCATTATGACGATAGTAATATTTTTGCTAAGATTTTAAGGGGCGAGTTGCCTTGCCATCGGGTCTATGAAGATGATCAGACTTTGGCATTCATGGATATCATGCCAGTGGCTGTTGGGCATGTGTTGGTCATTCCAAAGTATCCAGCAGTTGAGTTGTCGGATTTGCCATTACAATATGCTCAAGCGGTCATTGCCACCGCTCAAAAAGTCATGAAAGCGCAAAGGCAAGTTCTACAAACACAAGGCATCACTCAAGTGCAGATAAATCACCCCGAAGCAGGTCAGTCAGTGCTGCATTATCATATGCATCTTGTGCCAGCACACTTTAGTGACATTGCCAAACATGAAGCCAAACATGAATCGGTATCTGCCAATCCAGATGAGTTGGCACAATTAGCTGCACAATTATCCGAGGCAATTAATTAAAAAATAAAAAGCCAAATCCTTGGGATTTGGCTTTTTTGATGAAAGTTAATTAACCAACAAACGCGCGTTCAACGACATAATCGGCAGGCTCACCCATACGGGGCGACACCGTCAGACCAAGCTCATCTAAGATGGCAGCAGTATCGGCATTCATCGCCATACTGCCACAAATCATCACACGGTCATCGTCTTTATTCATCACTGGTAAACCAATGTCATCAAACAGTTTGCCTGATTTTATCAAATCAGTGACACGACCAGTATGATGAAATTCATCACGAGTGACGGTAGGGTAGTAGATGAATTTTTCACGAATCCATTCGCCAAAAATCTCATCATTTGGTAGCTGATTTTCAAAAAAATCACGATAAGCCAAATCATTGACATGACGCACGCCATGTACCAAAATCACCTTTTCAAAACGCTCATATACCTCAGGGTCACGGCACAATGATAAAAATGGTGCAAGTCCTGTGCCTGTGGCAAGCATATACAAATGTTTACCAGGTAATAAGTCATCAAGCACCAAAGTACCAGTCGGTTTTTTACTGATTAATAATTCATCACCAACTTGAATGTGTTGCAGGCGAGAAGTCAGCGGACCATCGGGCACTTTAATTGAAAAAAATTCAAGCTCCTCTGCCCAGTTTGGGCTGGCAATCGAGTAAGCACGCGCCAAGGGTTTGCCATCAACCATGATACCAATCATGGCAAATTCACCATTACGAAAACGCAAGCTATCGCCACGGGTGGTCTTGATGGTAAATAAACTGTCATTCCAATGATGTACATAAGTGACGGTTTCTGTGATAAACTTTGACATAAAATTTCTCTGATTGTGATGATGTTTTGGTATCGGCAGATGATTACAGCAGCCGATGGGATAATTATTTTTTGTATGATAATGAATTTTACCCAGTTGTTTTAGGGTAATTTTGGAATAAGCAGCCTTTATTTTAGCATAAACCAGTTTTACATAAACGAAAAAATTTTAGCACAAATAAGAAAAATTCTCTATGACTATGATAACTTTTCCCATTATTGGTTACCATCATTCACCCCTAACGCAAAAATTTGGCATACCAAGACAGCCCAATCTTGTTCAAGTATCCAGTCATATTGAATTTGTGCCACCTTATGATAATGTGGCTGCTTTTGAGGGCATTGAAAATTATAGCCACTTGTGGATTATTTGGCAGTTTCATCATAATCGACCCCAAGCTAACTTTCGTCCACAAGTGAGGCCACCAAGATTTGGCGGTAATGCTAAAATGGGCGTCTTTGCAACCCGCAGCATGTATCGACCTTCACCTTTGGGGTTGTCGGTAGTCCGTCTAGAGCGTCTTGAGGTGATTAATCATAAAGTTAGGCTGTATATCATTGGCGCAGATATGGCGGATGGTACGCCAATTTTTGATATCAAGCCTTATTTGGCTTTTTCTGATAGTATCACCGATGCCATCAGTCAGCAGATAGACACGCCATCCATGCGTAAAACTGCCATAGATACCAAGGCTAAACAGGTGTTTGATGGGCTTATTAGGCAAGGTGTGTTAGAGGATGCTGATGTTCAGATTATCCAAGGTCTTATCGCTCAAGACCCAAGGCCTGCTTACCGTCAAGATGAGGTGGGCACCATTTTTGCTTTGCGTTATGATGGCGTGGATGTGGATTTTTTGATGAATGAGACAGGCGTGCTTATGATTGTTGGGGTTCGCTTGATTGGGTCTTAAAATGCATTCATCACCCTAAATAATTGCACAATTCAAAAAAACCGCTAAAACCCAATCAGATTTAGCGGTTATTTGTTGAATTTGGTAATACCAAAGATAATGATGGTGCCCGAGGCCGGACTCGAACCGGCACACTCGTAAGAGCGAGGGATTTTAAATCCCTTGTGTCTACCAATTTCACCACTCGGGCAAAGCATTTTGCAAAAGTATGCTTTAGGTCTTTGCTGAATTACTTTGGAGGCTGGAGTCGGAATCGAACCGGCGTACACGGAGTTGCAGTCCGCTGCATGACCACTCTGCCATCCAGCCATTCAAGTGATGCTATCTTACCAAAAATTTTTAAAATTACAAGCAAAATTTTTAAAAATTTTCAAAAATGTGCCAAGTCTATGTCATTGCTCATAAAAAAGTATCAATTGCAAGACACAAATTTGACAACTTACCCAAAATATCTCAAAAAAATCTCACTGTTTTGGCGTTAAAATCAGCTATAATAAGAAATTTGGTTATTTTATATTTGTCCTTAAATGTTAGGAAAATCCTAGCCAAGATAGGGTGGTTTTTAAGGGTTTGCTTGATTTTGTGTCTAAGAGAATTTTGCGGTTATGGCAGTTATGTTTATCAATGCCAAGTTAGCAGATCCATAAAATTATTCATTCAGTTTTAAAGTTTAAAGTGGGTTATCATGAAATTAAATCTAACAGCAGTGCTGGTCATTGGGCTGATGACCAGTATGGGCGTGCTGACGGCGTGCAGTCAACAGGACGATACCAGCGTGCAGCAACAAATGCCAAATCCGACGGTAGATGTTCAAACCATTATGCTCGAAACTGTGCCAGTGATTCAAAGTTTTGCAGGGCGTGTTGCCGCCATTGAGACTTCAGAGGTTCGCCCGCAGGTGACGGGCATTATTGATGAAGTACTGTTCTATGAAGGTAGTATGGTGCAGGCAGGACAGCCTTTATATCGGATTAATGTCGATAGCTATACCAGCCAAGTGCAAGCAGGTGAAGCAGCGGTTCAAAACGCTGAGGCGGCTGTCGGTAATGCCGAGGCCACACGAGCATCAGCTCAAGCAAATTTAGCCGCTCAAGAAGCCAATTTGGCTCAGGCACGGGCAGATGTCATGCGACTTGAGGGCTTATTGGAGGTTGAGGCGATCTCTCGTCAAGCTTTTGACCAAGCAGTAACCGCCATGCGAACTGCTGAAGCGAATGTTTTGGCTGCCAGAGCGGCAGTTGCGCAGGCAGATGCTAATATTCACAGTGCAACAGCATCCGTGCAAAGTGCACGCGCCAATCTAAACGCAAGCCAACTGGATGCAGGTCGTACCATTGTCAAGGCACCCATCAGTGGTGTAACGAGCATCTCAGCGGTGACAGCAGGTGCACTGGTATCCGCCAATCAGCCAACACCATTGGTGACAATTAATCGGTTGGATGAAGTGTATGTGGACATCAGCCAGTCTTCAACCCAAATGCTAAGATTGCGTGAACAGATTGAGTCTGGTCAAGTAGGTCAAGGTGGTGCAGATGTTCAACTGGTGCTTGAAGATGGTCAAACTTATCCAATCTTAGGACAATTATTGCTTGCCAATGCACAAGTGGATACAGCCACGGGCAACATGACCTTACGCGCTGTGTTCCCAAATCCTGATGGTAAGCTTATACCGGGTATGTTTGTTAATGCTCGCTTAATTCAAAGTGTGGTGCATGAAGCAGCTTTATTGCCACAATCAGCGATCATGCGTACACCAAAAGGCGAAACCCAAGTTTATATCGTTAACGCAGATAACAAAATCGAGATTCGCACGGTAACGACAGCAGGTACTTATCATGGTAATTGGATTGTAACAGGTGGTATTAATTCTGGTGATCGTGTTGTGATTATTGGCGGCAGTAAAGTTAAGCCAGACCAAGAGGTTAATGTGCGAGAACTGCCAGCTGCCAGCAGTGAAGCAAATGCTGATATCAGCACGCCACCGCCTTCTAAACCAAGTACTGTTAACTCAAACATTCCAATGGCAAGACCACAAAGTGATACGACGGTTGCCAACTTATCCGCCGAAGAACAAGCTGCGATGAACGCTGCTGACGAAACCAAGTAAATAAAGGTATAGCATGTCTCGTTTTTTTATACATAGACCGATTTTTGCTTGGGTGATTGCAATTCTCATCATGCTGGTCGGTATTTTGGCAATTAATAATTTGCCGATTGAACAATACCCAAAAATTGCACCGCCTCAAGTAAAGGTGCGTGCCGTCTACCCAGGTGCTGATGCTGAGACGGTTGAAAACTCGGTCACGCAGATCATCGAGCAGCAGATGAAAGGGATTGATGGACTGATGTACATGTCATCAAATTCATCAGCGGCAGGGTCTGCCTCTGTGACTTTAACATTTGAAAATGGCACTGATCCAGATACTGCCCAAGTACAAGTACAAAATAAATTACAATCTGCCATGAGTTCATTGCCTGAAACAGTACAACGCACGGGTTTGAATGTTGAAAAATCTGCCAGCGATTTTTTGATGGTGACAGCTTTTGTGTCTGAAGATGGCAGTATGGATCAGTCAGATATTGCCGACTATGTTGCAACCAGTATTGTTGATCCTATCAGCCGTGTGGAGGGCGTCGGTGGTACTAATGTGTTTGGTTCATCTTATGCCATGCGTATTTGGCTTGATCCTGCCAAATTGCGTGCCTACAACTTGATACCGTCAGATGTCTCATCTGCCATCAGATCCCAAAATGTTCAGGTTTCAGCAGGACAATTAGGCACTTTGCCAACCAATACTGACCGTGTGGTGATTAATGCGACCGTCAGCGTACAAAGCTATCTGCAAACACCAGAGCAGTTTGAAGATATCTTATTAAAAACAGATACTGCAGGCGCTCAAGTACGCATCAAAGATGTTGCTCGTGTCGAGCTTGGTAGTGAAAATTACCAATTTAGAGCTCAGTATAACGGTCAAGCAGCATCAGGCCTTGCCATTATGCTTGCACCAGGTGCTAATGCACTTGAGGTGCGTGAAGCGGTGGGCGTGCGATTAGATGAGCTGTCGCAAAATTTCCCAACAGGCCTAAAAATGGTCGTGCCTTATGACACAACACCATTTGTTCGACTGTCAATTACACAAGTTGTATATACGCTGTTAGAAGCAGTTGTACTGGTTTTTTTGGTGATGTTCTTATTTTTACAAAACTGGCGAGCGACAATCATTCCAACTTTGGCAGTGCCAGTGGTCATTTTAGGGACTTTTGCGGTATTATCGGTGTTTGGGTATAGTATTAATATCTTAACCATGTTTGCGATGGTACTTGCCATTGGTCTTTTGGTGGATGATGCGATCATTGTTGTTGAAAATGTTGAGCGGATTTTGGAAGAAAATCCATCTATCCAAGTGATGGATGCCACCATTCAATCGATGCGTGAGATTAGTAAGGTTGTTATTGGTATTGCACTGATTTTATCGGTGGTTTTTGTACCGATGATTTTCTTTGGTGGATCCTCAGGCGTGATTTATCGTCAGTTTGCGGTTACTTTGATGACCAGTATGGCACTGTCTGCATTTATTGCACTTGTGTTTACACCAGCTTTGTGTGTGACCATTTTAAAGCGTCAAGCACATAAAGATATCAACATTCAAACAGGATTTTTTGGTTGGTTTAACCGCTTTTTTTATCAAACCAGTCGTCGTTATGAAAACTTTATTGGTAAAACTTATGCCTCAAAATTGGCGTATTTAGCAGTATATACTGGCATTGTGGCGGTTATGGCATTGATCTTTATGCGACTGCCAAGCTCATTTGTACCTGAAGAAGATCAAGGTGCGGTCATGACTTTGGTGCAACTGCCAGCAGGTTCAACACTTGATAAGACCAATGCGGTGATGGATAAACTGGCAAATTATTATCATGATAAAGAAACGGATAACATCGAATCGGTGTTTACGATTTCTGGATTTGGCTTCATGGGCAGCGGCCAAAATTCTGGTATGGCATTTATCAAACTCAAAGACTGGGATGAGCGAGCAGGCAGTGAAAATACCGCTCAAAGTATTGCACGCCGAGCAATGGTGATGAATATGATGATCCCAGAGGCAAGTCTGATTTTTCCAATCGCACCGCCGCCAATCCAAGGCTTTGGTAATACCAGCGGCTTTGATTTACAATTAAAAGATGTTGGCGGTGTAGGTCATGAAGCCCTGCTGGATGCACGCAATCAGCTGATGGGTATGGCGATGCAAAATCCAGCGATTGCCTCGATTCGCCCAGGTGGTCAAGAGGATGCACCCAAACTAAAAGTTGACATCAATCAGGCACAAGCAGCCGCTTATGGCGTACCTTTGACAGCGATCAATGATACCATTGCACAAGCGTGGGGAGGCAGCTATGTGAATGATTTCATTGATCGTGGACGCATCAAAAAAGTCTACATCCAAGGTGAGCCAGACAGCCGTGTGGTGCCTGAGGACATCAATCGCTGGTATGTGCGTAATCAATCTGGTGAGATGGTGAGCTTTGGTGCTTTTTCTGGCAGTCAATGGGAATATGGCAGCCCAAGTTTGGCGCGTTATAATGGTGTGTCTTCGATGGTGTTGACTGGCAGTGCTGCCCTAGGTGTGAGTACAGGCGATGCCATGGAGGCGATGGCACAAATGGCATCACAGCTGCCTGCTGGCATTGATTTTGAGTGGACAGGTCTGTCGCTTGAGCAACAAAAATCAGGGGGTCAAGCACCAATACTATATGCCTTATCAATTTTGGTGGTTTTCTTGTGTTTGGCAGCACTGTACGAAAGTTGGTCTGTGCCTTTTGCGGTCATTTTGGTCATTCCTTTGGGGGTAATTGGCTCTTTATTACTCACAAAAATCCATGGGCTTGCTAATGATGTATACCTACAAGTTGCCCTATTGACTGTGATAGGTTTATCGGCAAAAAATGCCATTTTAATCATTGAATTTGCCAAAGAAATCCAAGAATCTGGTCAAACGCTCAAAGCGTCAATCATGATGGCGGCGCGTATGCGTCTGCGTCCAATCATCATGACCTCGCTTGCTTTTGGTGTGGGTGTTGTGCCACTATATATTGCCACAGGTGCAGGTTCAGGCAGTCAAAACGCTGTTGGTACGGGGGCTTTGGGTGGGGTGTTGACATCGACATTCTTGGGGATATTTTTTATCCCAATGTTTTATGTTTGGGTGCGTACGCTATTTCCCTATAAGCCAAAAGCTCAGCCTGTAACCCATGCTAAATCTCATGAACATGTTTAAGGATTGATTATGAAAATCTCTACAACTGCACGTATCTTGACGCTCTCAGCGCTGGCGATTGGCATGGCAGCTTGTAGTAGCATTCCAAAGAAAATTGACACATCGGCACCGATTTTGGCGGTGCCTAATGTGCCTATGAAGGATGGCTATCAAGTCTATGATGCTGACACCATCAGTGTGGCGCAGGCACCAAGCGTGGCATCACTACGCTGGCAGGAATTTTATACAAATCCTAAACTTGCAGCTTTGATTGAGCTTGCTTTACAAAATAACAAAGACTTGCAATCTGCGGTCTTAGCCGTGCAATCAGCCCGTGCTCAATATCAAATTACCGAAGCTGGCAGCGTGCCACAAGTCGGCTCAAATACCAGTGTGACACGCCAAGCGAATAACCGTATCGATGCCAATGCTTCAACCAATTATCATGTTGGGCTTGCGATGAGTGGTTATGAGCTGGATTTATGGGGCAAAGTTGCCAGTCAAAAACAGCAAGCACTACATCAATATTTGGCAACCAACGCCGCCAAAGACGCCGTTCAGATTTCAATCATCTCAAGCGTCGCCCAAGGTTACGTTAACTTAGCTCACGCTTTGGCTCAAAGGCAGCTGGCTGAGCAGACGCTAAAAACCCGTGAACATGCGATGATGATTACCCAAAAGCGTTTTGAAGCGGGGATTGATTCTAAGTCGCCAAGTCTACAAGCAGCAAGTTCACTTGAGTCAGCACGATTGGCAGTATATGCAGCAGATACCAGTATCTTAAAAGCCAAAAATGCGTTACAGCTGCTGATTGGTCGTCCTGTACCAAACGAGCTACTACCAGCGATAGATGCCAGTATGCATATGGGTCATATTACCACACAGACATTGTTTAGTGCAGGTTTGCCCAGCGAGCTTTTATATTATCGCCCAGATATTATGCAGGCTGAGCATCGCCTAAAAGCAGCAGGTGCAAATATCAATGTGGCACGCGCTGCTTATTTTCCGTCGATTCGTTTATCATCTAATGTGGGATTTAGTAGTAACAGTTTGAATAACTTATTTGAATCAAGTGCTTTGGGCTGGTCTTTTGGGCCTGCGATTAGCTTGCCTATCTTTGATGCAGGCAGTCGCCGTGCCAATCATGAGATGGCGCAAGTTGCTCAGCAGTCGGCATTGGTGGATTATGAAAAAGCCATTCAAAATGCCTTTAAAGAAGTGTCGGATGTTTTAGCTGAGCGTGCAACTTTAGGCTTGCGTCTTGATGCTCAGATTCGCCTTCAGGATAATTACCGTCAAACTTATGATATCGCTTATGCAAGATTTCGTTCTGGATTGGATAATTATCTGACGGTACTGGACGCCGAGCGGTCTTTATTTATTAATCAGCAAAATATACTACAGCTTGAGCTTGCCAAGTTAGTCAGCCAAATCCAGCTATACCAAGCATTGGGCGGCGGTGCAAGCTTAACTGCTGAGCAAATCACAGAATTTAATCGTCAGCGTGAAGCCATGCGTCCAGCCATGCTGATGGATGACGAAAAATCCCAATAGGCTGATAATCACCCAACAACCCAATATACCAACCAAGATATTGGGTTGTTGGGCATCAATTACCACCGTTTAGATTGTGCAGATTGAATGTGGGTTGTTACTGCATTTGTGAGCGTATCAAGTGATTTATCAGAAAGCTTGGTAAGTTTGATGTCGACCATCGGTGCACTTAACTCCCAATCTCCACGATAACAAGATAATTGCCAAGCCGCCAATGATTGGCAGTCTGGTTCGATTTGGTCAAAGCTGATACTAAATGCCTTAGGCGTTTCTTTATCACCAAAGTATAGCATGCCTTTTTTGGCTTTTTGTAGCGGTTGATTGTGATAACTACTCAGCACAAAAACCAAATGATGTGCCTCTTTGAGCAATTTATCCAATTTGATTTGAATTTGTTCTTGCTGAATTAGACTATCGTCAAAGCTTTTAGCACCTACCAAGGCATCGCCATGATGGCGAATAGATTCATTGGCATTACGCAAATTACCATACCAAATCGTCTCCAAGATATTAAATGCCTTATCATAAACAAAGCAAGATAAATCAATATCCATCGCCACAGGCGCCTCATCTGCTAAGGGCAGTTTGGCAAGTAAGGCAGATAGCCCTTGTTTTTCAAGGCTGGTAAAGTGGTAGCTCACCCCCACGGTCACAGTATGACCAAGTTGATGCTCACGAATCTTGATTGGGTCAAAATATTCTTTTAAGATATGAGTATTGGTTGACATAAGGTAATTTTATCCATTTAAGTGAAAAGTTCATCATACCTTATCCACATCAGAGTTTTAAGTGTTGGTATGCAGATTGGTTGATAAAAGGGGCAATTTTAACAAAAAACCTAAACAGACCGTACAAATACAAGCAAAAATTCTCAAAGTAATCAGGCTGTTATGGGTAGGTTGATTGTTGGGTCAATTAATCAAAAATCTTCCCAGGGTTGATGATTCCATTGGGGTCAAATACCGCTTTGATGGCTTTCATATAATCAATCTCAGTCTGGGTGCGTGTGTAGGTTAGATATGGCTTTTTGGTCATGCCAACGCCATGTTCAGCCGAGATAGAACCTTGATATTTTTGCACGGTATCAAACACATAAGTATTGACCGTTTGGCATGTTTCAAAAAATTCATCTTTGGTCAAATTGGCAGGTTTTAGAATATTTAAATGTAAATTGCCATCGCCAATATGGCCAAACCAACAGATTTCAAAGTCGGGATAATTGGCTGTGACGATGTGTTCAATATCGCTGATAAAGTCTGCCAAATGGCTGATTAATACTGAAATATCGTTTTTATAAGGGGTGAATGCCGAGATGGTCTCAGAGATGCTTTCACGCAATTTCCAAAGTTCTTGAAGTTGCCCAATACTTTGGCTCATCACACCATCAACAATTAGCCCCTCTTCGGCACATTGCTCAAACACGCCCATCGCCAAATCTAGCACATCATCATTGATGGCCTCAAATTCTAGTAGTACATAAAAGGGTGCTTGGCTCTCAAAGGGTGCTTTGGTATGACCTGCGGCGATGACTTTATCAACAGCCAGTTGGTCAAAAAATTCAAATGCTGTTAAAGTCAATGCTTGACCAAATTGAGCCAGTAAAGTCACCACACTGTTAAACTCTGTCACGCCAAGCACCATGGCGGTTAGATTGATTGGCTGTTTTTCAAGTTTGATTAACGCCTTGGTAATAAAACCAAGTGTTCCTTCTGCACCGATGAATAAATGGCGAAAATCATAGCCTGTGGCATTTTTTAGCATACCGCCATTTAAAGTTAAAATATCCCCTTTGCCTGTAACAACGGTGAGACCTAAGATTTGATCTCGTGTCATACCATAACGGATAACCTTAATACCACCAGCATTGGTGCTGATATTGCCACCAATTTGGCTAGAACCTGATGAAGCAAAATCGACGGCATAATACAAACCTTGATTTTTGGCAAATTCTTGTAATGATTGAGTGATGACACCAGCGTCAACCTCAACCATACGGTCCGCTTCATAAAACTGACCAATTTGGTTCATTTTATCAAAACTTATCACCACCTCGCCTTTTGTCGCCACCGCTGCAGCGGATAGACCAGTGCGACCACCACTTGGCACTAAGGGGGTTTGATGTTCATTGGCCAATTTGACAATCACAGACACTTCTTCAGTTGTTTTTGGAAAAATGACTGCTTGGCAATGAGTATCAAAATGCACTGTCCAATCACGCCCCCAATGCTGGGTAGATTCGGTATCAGTTTTGATGCTTAAAGTGGGCAGAGTATTTGATAATGCTTGTAAAAATGCGTGATGTGGATTCATGCTCTTCTCAAAATTTTGGGTAAAAAACTAATCTAAACTACCATCAGTGTATAAAAGGTAAATCATACAAAATATAACTGTATCATAGCAGATTATCAAGTGATTTTAAAACATTCTTAAAAAACGGTTCTATAAACCACCTTAGAAAATAATCTTAATAAAATAATTAAATTAAATTAAATTAAATATAATTTTGGTGATGATACAACCCTAAAAGTAGAAAAATTTGCTATAATACAAATAATTTTGACCATAAAAAAAAGAGCATTCATTATGACCTCCCCAATCGCCCAAAAATCTGAACTGCTTTGTCCTGCTGGCACATTTAAGAACATGCAATATGCTTTTGCTTATGGGGCAGATGCGGTGTATGCAGGGCAAGCCCGTTACTCTTTGCGGGTGCGTAACAACGACTTTGATGAAGAAAATTTGGCAAAAGGCATTGCCTACGCCCATTCGCTTGGCAAAAAGTTTTATGTGGTGGTGAACATTCAAGCACACAACGCCAAATTAAAAACCTTTATTGAAGACATTCGCCCTGTCATTGAAATGAAACCTGACGCGCTTATCATGTCCGATGCTGGCATGATTATGATGGTGCGAGAAGCTTTCCCCAATCAAGTCATTCACCTGTCAGTACAAGCCAATGCCGTGAACTGGGCAACGGTGAAGTTTTGGCAGCAGATGGGCATTAGCCGTGTGATTTTAAGCCGTGAATTATCACTCAAAGAAATTGAGCAAATCATCAAAGAAGTGCCTGACATGGAGGTTGAAGTTTTTGTGCATGGGGCGCTGTGCATGGCGTATTCTGGGCGGTGCTTGCTCTCTGGCTATATCAACAAACGAGACGCCAACCAAGGCACTTGCACCAATGCCTGTCGCTGGAATTACAACACTTATAAAGCGGTGGAGAATGAAACAGGCGATATCGTCCCTGCCAACCCAGAAGTGTTCGTCCCCAGTCAAGGCGAGATTAGCAATGTCAACCTAAATGGCGATGTCGTCATGGACGATGATTATGTAGAAAAACCGTCCGATGAGGTTGTACTCATTGAAGAACAAGGTCGCAAGGGTGAGCTGATGGCGATGTATGAAGACGAACATGGCACTTATATCATGAATTCAAAAGACTTGCGTGCGGTGGAGCTGGTGCCTGATTTGGTCAATATGGGCGTGCATTCGTTGAAGATCGAAGGGCGTACCAAGTCGCATTATTATGTGGCACGCACCGCTCAGGTCTATCGCCGTGCCATTGATGATGCTTTGGCAGGCAAGCCATTTGATACCAGTCTCATCACTGCGCTTGATGGGCTTGCCAACCGTGGTTATACCGAAGGATTTTTACGCCGTCATGTGCATTCTGATTATCAAAATTATGACTACGGCTCATCAAAAACTGACCATCAACAATTTGTGGCAGAAGTGTTGGATATTTCAGATGACTTTTTGACCTTAGAGATTAAAAACAAACTCATGGTCGGCGATGACATTGAGATTATGACCCCAAAAGGCAATTTAACCTACACGCTTGCCAAAATGTGGGATAAAAAAGGCAATGCCATAGATGGTGCGTTGGGGTCGGGGTGGATTGCCAAAATCAAAAACCCATTTAGCGACATCTGTGATGATGAGCTAAAATTCGCCCTTGTGATGAAAAGCGTGAGTGAGGCGATTTATAGCTAAGCGGTGATTGTTATATGCAGTTAAAATTTATGGATTTTTGTTCTGGCATAGGTGCAGGGCGTCTGGGTCTAGAAAATGCAGGCATGTGCTGTGTTGCTCATAGTGAAATTGATTTGAATTCTGACCTAACCTATCAATTATTTTTTAATGATTACTCAAATTTGGGGGATTTAACCCAACTAAATTCAGATGACTTACCTGATTTTGATGTGATGCTTGCTGGGTTTCCTTGTCAAACTTTTTCCATTGTTGGAAAAAGAGCAGGGCTTGATGATAACCGTGGGCAAATTATTTATTATCTGACAGATATTTTAAAGCAAAAAAAAGTCTCTTTTTTTATCTTAGAGAATGTCAAAGGGTTAATTAATCACAATAAAGGTAAAACACTGAACTTTATCTTATCATTATTGTCAGAAGCTGGCTATGATGTGTATCATCAAGTATTAGACAGCCAATATTATGGCGTACCACAAATGCGCCAACGGGTTTATTTTGTCGGCATCAGAAAAGATATTAAGCACATGCCTTTTAAATTTCCACAACCAATTTTATCAAAACCGATTGATGACTTTTTAAGTGATGATAGGGATTATGAATTTGATGTCAATAATCCCACTTTTCAAAAATACCTAGCCAGCAAATATAACAAAAATCAATACAATATTGAAGAAATTTTAAAAAATGACCATAACATCATTGATTGGCGACAATCAGATTTGCGCCTTTATGATAAAAAAGTTCCAACACTAAGAACAGGTAGGCATGGTATTTTATATACCAAAAATGGTACACTTCGTAAATTAAGTGGTTATGAAAGTTTATTATTGCAAGGATTTTCAAAGCAGCTTGCCAAAAAAGTCATAGAACACAAATTACCTGATGGTAAAATACTCTCGCAGGCAGGCAATGCCATGACTGTTACAGTCATTGAACAGATTGGCAAACAATTATTAAAATCTATTGGTGAGCAAGATGAACAACAAGCAAAACTTGATTGATTTGGGTTCACAAACTGCCAAAAATGGTTTCAAAAATGAAGAAGGCATTTGTGCTAAATTTAATCACTGGCAATCTGATGAGATTGCTCAGAAGTGGCTTGTTATTATGGGCTATGATTTATCACAAATTAAGAGCGTAAAAGCAGTTATTTTATCTGGATATAAGGCAGATATTAATTTACAAGTTTTTGTATTCTATAAAGAAGTGGTAGATATTAAAAATATTCAAGTCAAATTGGTTAGTAATAAAAAAGGTTTTAACCAAATTGATAAACGATGGGTAAAATCCTATCAAGAACTTTGGCATTTTGATGACAACATTGGTCAACTATTAAGATATTTTACAGGTGAATTAAAAAAAGGCAGTAAAAAACGACTTTTAATGAATGAATTTACTGACAATGAACAAATCATGTTATTAAATTGGTTTAAAAATAATAAAATCTTAGTACTGAGCGATATATTGCGTGGGCGAGGTGAGTTTAGTGCTGAATGGATGTTGGTTGCTCAAAAATTATCTCAAAATTCTCGTTGGGCTTTAAAAAATATTAATGAAGTTTTGCAACACTATGGCGATGGTGATGTGGTGATTTCACCTAGGGGTTCATTAAAAATTGGAAGGGTAACCATGCAAAGAAAAGGTGGGGATAATGGACGACCAACTGCCAATATGCTTCAGTTTAAGATTGACCCAGCAGAATTATTTGAGATTTAAAGTTATGGCACTAAAAATTACCACCGACTGTATCAACTGTGACATCTGTGAACCAGAGTGTCCCAATGATGCCATCAGTTATGACCAAAAAGGGCAAAAGACTTATGTCATCAACCCTGATTTATGCACCGAATGCCTAGGCTTTTATGATGAACCGACCTGTGATAAGGTCTGCCCCATTGACTGTATCATCAAAGATGATAGCCGACCTGAAACCCCTGATGAGTTAATGGCAAAATATAAGCGGATTTGGGGAAAATCATAAAAATAAATCTTTTAAAGTAAACCAACTTTAAAGTAAACCGATTAAAAAGCGTACCCATTAGTACGCTTTTAATGTTTTGGTGGTTGTTTATTGCTATGCCGTCAGTGCTTTTTTGACCAATCCTGAAATGATGGCAGGGTCAGCTTGACCGACGGTCTTTTCTTTAACTGCATTCATCACGCGTCCCATATCTTTCATGCTATTGGCTTCAAGCTCAGTAATAGTCGCAGCGATGATATCATTCAGCGCCGCTTCATCAAGTTGAGCAGGTAGAAACTGCCCAATTACCTCAATTTCAAATTTTTCTTTGGCTGCCAAATCATCTCGACCATTAGCTTGATAAATATCCAATGATTCTTGACGCTGTTTGATTTGCTTTTGTAACAGCTCAAGCACAGCATTATCATCTAAAGTTGTCTGATGATCAATCTCTACTTTTTTGATGGCGGCTTGTACATTACGCAGGATTTTTACCACTTCCATCTCTCGAGCTTTCATAGAAGATTTGATGGTTTGGGTTAATGAGTCTTTTAAAGTCATGACAGTTTTCCTTTAATGGGGTTGATTAAGTATGGTTTTGTAGGGCTAACAGCCGATCATATACGGTCGTTTTTTTTAATCCAAGTACATCTGCAACAATGCTGGCAGCTTTTTTGGGCGGTAACTCTTTGGCGATGGCAAGAAGCCACGCATCATAATCCGTGCTTTGGTGTACTGTGTCATCACATCCTGCAACCACCACGACAATTTCACCTTTTTGTTGATTGCTGTCATTTTGGACAAATTGGACAAGCTCACCTAAGGGCAGCTTTTTGATGGTTTCAAAGGTTTTGGTCAGCTCACGACATAAAGTTGCTTCACGAGTTGCCCCAAAAACAGTCATCATGTCAGTTAAGGAGTCAACGATGCGGTGTGGTGCTTCATAAAATATTAAAGTTTGTGTGCAGGCTTGCCAGTGTTGCAAGGCTTTAAGTCGTCCATGCGACTTGGCGGGCAAAAATCCAGCAAAAGTAAATCGGTCTGAGGGCAGTCCTGCCACCGAAAGGGCGGCTATCGCTGCACATGCACCCACAATAGGCACTGTATTGATACCGTGTTCGTGAGATGCCTTGACCAATCGATATCCAGGGTCAGAGACCAAGGGTGTCCCTGCGTCGCTAATGAGTGCAACAGACTGACCAGAGTTTAATTTTTCAATTAGGTGTACGGTTTGCTTATCGGCATTATGTTCATGATAAGCAATCGTTGGCGTGGTGATATTAAAATGCTTTAGCAATTTGGATGAAGTACGAGTATCCTCACAAGCGATGAGATTGACGGATTTTAGTGTGCTGATGGCGTGTTCTGTCATGTCTGATAAGTTGCCAATTGGCGTGCTAACAATGTATAAAGTACCATTCATGATTATTCATTCTCACCAAAAATATCTGTATTGCTGGGTGATAGATGATGCTTGTCAGAAGGTGTTAGGTGTAGCCAATCACCAAGCACCAAAGCAAGCTCATCCATACCCTCTTTTTTAAGTGCAGAAAACAACTGAATACTAAAAGGTAAGTCCAATACTTCTAGCTGTTTTTTTGTTGCTAACAAGGCGGATTTTTGTGCGCCTCGCTTAAGCTTATCAGATTTTGTGAGTAAAACATGAACAGGTAATTTGCCATCTTTTGCCCAGTGTAACATTTGTTCATCAAAATATTTAAGTGGATGGCGGATATCAGTCATCAAAACCAGACCTGCCAAGGATTGGCGAGATACCAGATAGTCTTCAAGTTCTTTTTGCCATTTGATTTTCATGCTTTCAGGTACAGCGGCATAACCATAACCAGGCAAATCCACGATGCGTGCTTGTTCATCACCCACCATAAAAAAGTTAATCATTTGGGTTCGTCCTGGTGTTTTTGACGAACGAGCAAGTTGTTTTTGGTGTGTGATGGTATTGATGGCAGAGGATTTACCAGCATTGGAGCGGCCAGCAAATGCCACCTCAAAGCCTGTATCTTCAGGGCATAGTTTAAAGGTGGGAGCGGACAATAAAAACTTAGTTTGGTGAATTTGTTTTAATATCTCTTGGCTGTTCATATCAGTTAATCGTTAAACATAATATTTAAGTGTACCATGAAAGATTAAAAATAGCGATATGAGCCTAGGGCGATGCGTGTTAAATTTCAGGCAAACCATCTATTTTTTTTAATGATGATAAAAAATGGCCATTTAAAAAATAGCCATTTAAGTGACATATTAAGCTTAAAAATGAATGTAAAAAGATGACTGGTATCTTTTTTACAAGGCAAATAGACAACCACGCTTTATTCTAAGCTTTCTAGGCGAATACGCACAACAGGTTCAACCACCGCCCCGAGTGCTTCAATTTGGCGGATAGCGGCATTCATTTGTTTTTCTAAGACAGGTAGTGTTAAAATAATCACTGGTACTAAGCCTGATTTATGGGCATCACGCTGTAAAATGGCATCGATATTAATACCATTATCACTTAAAATGCGAGTTGTGTCTGCCAAAACACCAACTTCATCTTTGACCGTTAAACGCAAGTAATAACCCGATGTCATCTCATCGGCAGGTAAAATACCAATATCAGACAGCTCTTCGGGAATAAATGCCAAATGTGGTACATCGCTTGGTGTGGCGGCATTGATGACATAAATCAAATCCATCACATCAGCCATAACTGCTGATGCGGTTGCACCTGCACCTGCACCATCACCATAATACAGTGATTGACCTAAGGGGTGAGCATCAATCATAACGGCATTTTTGACGCCATTAACATTGGCAAGCAGTGCTTGCGAAGGAATAAGTGTAGGATGAACACGAAGTTCAATGCCATGATCACGGCGGATAGCAAAGCCTAAATGCTTGATCGTATAGCCAAGCTCTTTGGCATAGATGACATCTTGTAAGCCGATCTTGGTAATGCCTTCGCAATAAACTTTATCAAACTGTACAGGAATACCAAAGGCGATAGATGCCAATAGGGATAATTTATGTGCCGCATCAATCCCTTCAACATCAAAAGTTGGGTCAGCTTCTGCATAACCAAGCGCTTGAGCTTCAACAAGTACTTCGTCAAATTTACGATTTTTTTGTTGCATCTCTGTCATGATAAAGTTGCCAGTACCATTGATGATACCAGTGAGCCAGTCAATTTTATTTGCCGCCAACGCTTCTCGGACAATTTTGATGATTGGGATACCACCTGCAACAGCCGCTTCATAGCGTACTTGGACGCCATGCTCTTCAGCCAATCTAAAAATCTCATTACCATGTTTGGCAAGTAAAGCCTTGTTGGCGGTTACAACATGTTTTTTGTGGCGAATGGCATGCGTGATGACTTCATAGGCAATATCTGTACCGCCAATCACCTCAATCACGATATCCACATCCTTCGCCTCTGCAATGGACATTAAATCAGCAGTTTGATTGATACTTGGGTCGATATCATGGCGATGACGGCGAGTCCCTGCGTGTGTTATCACAAGCTGATGACCGCTACGGCGAGCAAGCTCATTGACATTATCTTTAATAAGGTTTAATACGCCAGTACCGACAGTACCCAAACCCAGTACGGCAAGATTGATGGTATTATTCACAAAATACTCCGCTATCGGAATGTTAATTTTGATACATTTGGCGATAAAAAGACCACCAAACTCTGAAAAAAGCGTTTATAATCAGTGCTGATATGTTCAATATTAAAATTATTCAAATTAAAAAATACCTTTTAACACCTTTGATAAATCTATAAATTGCCTAAGTTATCATAAGTTCGTGTTTTGTGCTAGGTTTTTTTTGGTGATTTAATTTTTACCCTTAGGTATTAGGGTGTACTTACCTGTGGTATTGACAACAAAAATAAAATTTAGTCGTTTTTCATCATAAATAATATTAAATTTTATTTTTATCAAAACTTAATAAAATATTATCAAGGGTAGGCACGCCCCAGCTTTTTTGATCAATCAGGACAGTTATCGTTGTTCAATGGCAGTATGGATGAGATCTTTGGCAGGCATATAGCCACCAATCTGCCTGCCAGATTCGGCAAAAACAGCAGGCGTGCCTGATACGCCCAAACTACGCCCTAATGCCAAATGTTCTTGAACAGGGTTTTTACAATGCTTGGCATGGACAGTTTGACCAAGCTTAGCTGCTGTTAAGGCTGCTTTTCGGTCTTGGCTGCACCAAATTGCTTCGGTGAGCGGTATGTCTTGTTCTGAGCGTGGCCACGCCAAATAACGCACCTCAATACCGCCAGCATTGAGCTGCTTGATATCCTTGTGTAGCATTCGGCAGTAGTGGCAAGTTGGGTCGCTAAAAACATAAATAGATGCTTTATGCTGACTGGTTGCAGGGTAAATAATCATATCATCAGTATTGGCTTTGGCTAAGGTTTCTTTGGCCAAAGATGACTGAATGTCAGCGGTAATATCTGTCGGATAATCACCACTTAATTTGACAATTTGCCCTTGAATTAAATATTCACCCGATTTATCTGTGAACATTGCAGGGGCATTTTCAAAGCTGACCCAATAGATATCAGGCATGGTTGTTGGCAGGGCATTTGTCACAGTGATATCAACCCCTGCTTGGGTCAAATTATCTTGGAGCGTCTTGACAAGCGTGGTATCGCTTTGAGAAGAAGTTTGGGTTGTTGGCTGGCTGGCATTAGAGGTATCTTTGGCATGAGAATTGCCAGAGCTGCAGGCGCTTAATAATAAAAAGCTTGCCATCAGTGTTGGCGGTAATAATCGGTGCATAAAAATTTGACGCATGGTTTTAACAGCCTAAAAGTGATAAAAATGGTGGTTTGAGAGTGTGGTATCAATGATTTATCAGTCATTGAGCGACTTGCCTTTGATGATTAAAATGGCTGTTGCATGAAGTTATGAAGTATTGACATCTTAATCATCATATCCCAAAAGTCATTGGCTTAACTAAAATAGATAATCTCAAAAAATTATACCAAAAAATGGCCATTGCTACCAAGATATTTCAAGATATTTGTTTAAATGACAGCGTTAATTTTTACTGTGGTTTGTTTTGGTTTTATCGCATTGGATTATTATTCATATTACATTTATAATAAATTGATAATAACTTAACTTATTTTATTTTAAATAATCGCATCATCTGACTTGCAAATTGTCATAATTATTTGATACAATACGGCGTTATTTCAAACCTGCCTTTGGTGTTTTATCACTCGATTTAAAGCCCAATTAGGCGCTCATACAGGAAATAACCTATGCTACGCATTGCCTATGATGCTTTGACATTTGATGATGTCTTGCTTTTGCCCGCCTATTCTGAAGTTCTCCCAAAACAAACTTCCCTAACCACTCGCTTAACCAAAGATATTACCATTAATTTGCCCATTATTTCTGCTGCCATGGATACCGTCACCGAATCAAAAATGGCAATTGCGATGGCTCAGCTAGGTGGCATGGGTATCATTCATAAAAATATGGATATCGCTCACCAAGCACGCCGTGTCCGCCATGTGAAAAAGTTTGAAGCAGGTACGGTGGCAGATCCGATTACTGTTACCGCCGATGCAACGGTTGGCGATTTGCTTGCCTTGACGCGTGAGCATAAAATCAGTGGCGTACCAGTCGTTGAAGCAGGCACTAATAAGGTTGTGGGTATTGTCACTCATCGTGATTTGCGTTTTGAGACCAATTTATCTCAGCCAGTCGCCAATGTGATGACCCCAAAAGATAAGCTTGTGACTGTTAAAGAAGGTGAAACCCAAGAGCGTATCAAAGAGCTGTTACATCGCCACCGTATTGAAAAAGTGGTGGTGATTGATGATGATTATCAGCTTAAGGGGTTGATTACCGTTAATGATTTTTCTAAAGCAGAAAATAACCCGAATGCCGCCAAAGACAGTAAAGGTCACCTGCTGGTTGGTGCGGCAGTTGGTACTGGTGCCGATACCCAAGCGCGTGTTGAAGCATTGATCGATGCACAAGCCGATGTGATTATCGTAGATACCGCACATGGTCATTCCAAGGGTGTGATCGATCGTGTGGCGTGGATTAAGAAAAACTACCCTAATATCCAAGTCATTGGGGGTAATATCGCAACAGGTGATGCTGCTTTGGCACTGTTAGATGTAGGGGCAGATGCTGTTAAAGTGGGTATTGGTCCTGGTTCTATTTGTACAACCCGTATTGTTGCAGGCATTGGCGTCCCGCAGATAAGTGCCATTGATAGTGTGGCAAGTGCGTTAAAAGATCGCATTCCTTTGATTGCCGATGGCGGTATTCGTTTTTCGGGTGATATCGCCAAAGCCATCGCAGCAGGCGCTTCATGTATTATGGTGGGTAGCTTGTTGGCAGGTACCGAAGAAGCACCTGGTGAGGTGGAATTATTCCAAGGTCGTTATTATAAGGCTTATCGTGGTATGGGTAGTTTGGGGGCAATGTCTGGTCAAAATGGCTCATCGGATCGTTATTTTCAAGATGCCAAAGATGGTGTTGAAAAACTGGTTCCAGAGGGTATCGAAGGCCGTGTTCCTTATAAAGGCCCTGTGGCAGGCATCATCGGTCAATTGGCAGGCGGTCTAAGATCATCCATGGGTTATACAGGTTGCCAGACCATCGAACAGATGCGTAAGAATACCAGCTTTGTCAAAGTGACTTCCGCAGGCATGAAGGAATCGCATGTACACGATGTACAGATTACCAAAGAAGCACCCAATTATCGCCAAAATTAACTCTATTAATAGCAAATACAAGCACTCATTAGATAGGGTGGGTGCTTTTTAGAGCATAAAAAATAAACTGACACATGATTTATTGTCATATTTTTAAAATGCTTTTAATTTAGATTTTTAATTTAGATAATGGCTAAAAATAACAGAATATTAATTTAAAGTTTTCAAAATCAAGCGATTAGATGAAATTATGAAAATAAATAACAATAATTCTGATTTATTTTAACCAATAATATCAATTATCATTTACAAGAAAAATTTTTTTTGATAAAATTCTTACTTGTACCTTGCTATTTTTTCTTATTTATCATTTTTGGCGGTATTTTCGTTGATTTTAGTAAGTAGATGAGCAAGGGATAATTTGACAAAAACAAATTTGATTTCAAGCCTCATAATCGGAGTTATTATGAATAAGTTTCAATTATTACCGCTGACATTGGCGGTGAGTGCCGCTTTTACAACCACTGCTTTTGCAGCTGTTAGCCAGCCTAAGGTTGTCTTGGCAGGCGATACAGTGGTCAGTGATCGCCAAGGTGCAAAAATTAAAACCAATGTTGTTACCTTACGAGAAAAAGACGAAAGCACGGCTACAGATTTGCGTGGTTTGTTACAAGATGAACCTGCCATCGGTTTTGGCGGTGGTAATGGTACTTCTCAATTTATCAGCATTCGTGGCATGGGTCATAATGCCATTGACCTAAAAATTGACAACGCTTATCAAGATGGTCAATTACACTACCACCAAGGTCGCTTTATGCTAGACCCCCAGATGGTCAAAGTCGTTTCGGTACAAAAAGGGGCGGGCTTTGCCAGTGCAGGCATTGGGGCAACCAATGGTGCGATTGTTACCAAAACCTTAGATGCTGATGAGCTTTTAAGAAACAGCGACAAAGATTATGGCTTTAAAGTTGGTGCAGGCTTATCAACCAACAAAGGTCATTCTTATCATGGCAGTGCCTTTGGTAAAGCACAGACAGGATTTGGTCAGGTAGATGCCCTTGTCTCTTATAATCAAGTAAATGACAGCGACTATAAAGGCGGTAAAGGGTACACCAATCTGTTGGGCAATGATGTGGTTACAAGAAGTGCCTTGGATAAATCCAGTTACCTTGTCAAGGCAGGGCTAACTGCTGGCGATCATCGATTTGTGGTCAGCCATCTAAATGAAGTTCATAAAGGCATTCGTGGCGTGCGTGAAGAGTTTGACTTCGCCAATCGTGCCTTGACGCTAGATATAGAAAAAGATAAGAAAAAACGTACTGACGAACAGCTTCAGGCAGAGTTAGATAACAAATATGCAGGCAAGGGTTACAAACTTGGCAGTAAAACACCAGATGGTAAAAAGTATAATGTGGTTGATGCCAATGGTAAATTGGTGGCTGATTTAGATAGGAACAACCCAACTCAGCGTGAAACCTACCAAAAGTTAACCAACCTTGAATGGACAGGTAAAAACCTTGGTTTTGCAAATGAAGTTACTGCCAATGTCTATAAGTTAGAACATGGACGCAACTCTTCTAGCGATCAAGGTAACACCTATATCACCAAAGATGTGCCCAAAGAGATAATAGATAATGTTGATACGCCATCAAACATGCATGTGGTAGCCAAAGGGGCAAATATTAACTTTGACACTGAGTTTAACCACGGTCTATTAAAAGGCTTTGGTGTTGACCATACTTTATTAAAATATGGCATCAACTATCGCCATCAAGAAGCCGTACCGCCCAGAAGTCTAAAACCTGGTGTGGTGCATCAAGAAAAAACCGATGCTGGTATTTATCTAGAAGCGATTAACCAAATTAATGACTTTACCATCAATACAGGCGTGCGTGTTGACCGTTTTGACTTTAAAGCCATGGACGGTAAAAAGGTTGGAAAAACCGACATCAACCCAAGCTTTGGGGTGATTTATGATGTCAATCCTAATCTTAGCGTCAGTGGTAACCTAATCTATGCCACTCGTAGCCCACGCTTTGCTGATGCCATCCTAAGCCGTGGTTATCGTGGTGGTGTGATCAGTATTGATGACAATGCAAAAGCAGAAAAAGCACGCAATACCGAGATCGGTTTTAACTATAATAATGGACCATATACCGCCTTTGGCAGCTATTTTTGGCAGCGTGTGGATAATGCCAGAGCCACCGCTGATGCAGTTCGTCATGGTACAACAGATGCTAATGGTAAGCCTATTAAAGTACCAACACTTGGTAACCAAGGTCATCAAACCAACCACGGTTATGAGCTGGGCGTAGGCTATACCGAAGGTGCGTGGCGTGCGCGTGCTGGCGTTGCTTACAGCAAACCAACCATGCACAATGTCAAATTTGACGGTAACCCTGAATATGCCGTGCGTACAGGTCGTACATGGACAGCAGATGTCGCCTATCGCCTGCCAAA
Source organism: Moraxella catarrhalis (assembly GCF_001632285.1). Lineage (GTDB taxonomy): Bacteria > Pseudomonadota > Gammaproteobacteria > Pseudomonadales > Moraxellaceae > Moraxella > Moraxella catarrhalis. The sequence goes on along the minus strand of NZ_LWAH01000013.1, from coordinate 267,022 downwards.
CCCAAGCGTAGAGCTTGGTGTGAGACACACCTTGGTTGAAGGGGTAGATGCCAAAGACACATCCATCATAAGTGGTGAAGTTAGCAAACTTAACCGTGAAGGCTATAATGTCAGTGACATCTATGCCAACTGGAAGCCTTATGGCAATGATAAGGTGAATGTAAACTTTGCGGTGAATAATGTCTTTAATAAAAACTATCGCCCACACACTCAGCGTGCTTCCATAGATACCTTACCTGGGGCAGGTCGTGATTTCCGTGTTGGCGTGAACTTCACTTACTAATACTTGCCGATTTATCGGTATAATACTGAACACTCAAGCACGCTTGGGTGTTCTTTTTATGGGTATGAGTGGATAAAAACGATAAAAAAAGCCAATCGTATCATATTGATTGGCTATAATGATAAAATTAAATCATTACTGATTTAAAAACCACGCATTGGCACTGCGTTTGGCAGATTCGATTTCACTGGAGGATAAATTCAGAGCAAGCTGGCTGACTTTAACCTTAGCACGATTGCGTACATTATCATCAAGCATACCCTCACGAGCGGATAAATCATACCATTTATAAGCATCAACCAAGCGTTGTTGCTGCTCATCAATCATTGCCAAAGCATAGCTGGCACGATTATCCCCCAAATTGGCTGCTTTCTCAAGCCAAGCTCGGCCTGTGGCTATATCGGCTCTAACACCTTCTCCACGCAAATACATGATGCCAAGATTGAGCTGAGCTGGAGCAATATTTTTTTCGGCGGCACGGGTATACCAATAAACAGCTTTTGAGGCGTCTTTGGTAACACCTTCTCCTTTTTGCAAGCGTTTGGCAAGAAAAAACTGGGCATGATAATCACCACGAGCGGCTTGATTGGTCAAGGTTGTGATATCGATTGTTTCAAAGCGAGTGTTAGCAATGGCGGATAGAGAATGACTGAAAGTGGCACTGCCCAATATGCTGGCAAATAAGGTGATTTTAAGCAGTTTCATGGCGATGTCCTTTGGTGTGTGAAAGCTTTGTAAAGTCTCCCAAAGTCATATGATGCTGACTGTCGGAAGTATTTACAGATAAAACCAAATAATACATCCATACCGTTCATATATGATATTCAATGATATTTATACGGTCTATGGCATGGCATATTATGAATGAATTCAACCACTTAGTATAATGTATTTATATCATCATATCAGTAAACAAAGGGTAACAGAAAGTTGCATAATATCATCAATTCATATCGCTAGGTGAATGTGCTTGCTCAACAGTCAGCGATACCTTAGTACTTGGCAATATGATAAACGGCAACATCTGCCAGCAGATTTGGAATACGCTTGACCATATGATTTAATAGCACTGGAGGTAATTTTGGATTTGGCTTATCGCTAATGGCAACTGTGTCTAGAATGCGAATGTTATTTTTATCGCACAATTGTTCAAAATCCTTAAAAGTACATAGATGAATATTGGGGGTATTATACCATTCATGGGGTAGAGTGTCTGATATCGGCATCATACCTTTGATGCCCAAATACATACGGTTTTGCCAATAGGCAAAATTTGGAAAAGTGACAATGCCTTCTTTGGCGACTCTGAGCATATCAATCAATAGCTGGTCTGGGGCCTTGACTGCTTGTAACGCACGAGCCATGACGACCGTATCAAAGCTATTATCAGCAAAGCGTGCCAAGCCATCATTGAGATTTTGTTCAATGATATTTAAACCTTTGGCAATGGCTTGATTGATTTTATATTCATCAATTTCAAGCCCATAACCTGTGACGCCTAAATGCTTTTGAAGATGTTCAAGCAGCGTTCCATCACCGCATCCTAAATCCAGTACACGACTATTAGGTTCTATCCATTGCTCAACAAGTTGGTGGTCAATACGCATAAAATACCCATATGGATTTGATGAAAATTTTTGCTAACATATTAAAATTATGCTTTATTTGGCCTGTAAAAAACCTTTGAGAGCATCACGATAACGAGGAATATCAAATAAAAAAGAATCATGACCATGCGGGGCATCGACATTTACAAAGCTAACTGGCTTGGTATTAGCCATTAAAGCATCGACCAACTCAACTGAGCGTTCGGGGCTAAATCGCCAGTCTGTGGTAAAAGATATTACCAAAAATTGGCAGCGTGTGCGAGACAAAGTCAGCTTTAGGGCATCTTCATCAGACAGACCATCAGGTGCATAGTCACGAGTCGGATCAAAATAATCTAATGCTTTGGTCATTAAAAGATAAGTATTGGCATCAAAGTTTTGGCTGAAGCGTTCACCTTGATAGCGTAAATAGCTTTCTACCTGAAACTCAACATCATAGCCATACATAAACCGACCAGATTTTAAATCTCGTCCAAATTTGGCTTTCATGGCATCTTCGGTAATATAAGTGATATGCCCAACCATACGAGCTAATATTAAACCACGCCGTGGATAAGTGCCATGCTCTAAATACCAGCCATCATGAAACTCAGGATCTGATAAGATTGACTGGCGAGCAACTTCATTAAAGGCAATATTTTGGGCGGATAATTTGGGCGTACTGGCGATAATCACACAGCGAGATAATCTATCAGGATAATCAACCGACCATTGCAGTGCCTGCATGCCGCCCATTGAGCCACCCACAATTGCATGCCATTTTTTGATTTCTAGGCGATCAGAGAGCATGACTTGGGTTTTAACCCAGTCTTTGATAGTAATCAAGGGAAAATCTGCACCATAGATTTTACCTGTTTTGGGATTGATGGTGGTAGGGCCTGTTGAACCGTGGCAAGAGCCAATATTATTTAAACAAACTACAAAAAATTTGCTGGTATCAATCGCTTTACCATTACCAATAAGATTATCCCACCAGCCAGCCTTGGTATCATCAGCAGAATGATAACCTGCAGCATGATGGCTGCCTGATAAGGCATGGCAAATTAAGATGGCATTAGATTTATCTGTATTGAGCGTACCATAAGTTTCAATGACAAGCTCAAAAGCAGGCAAAATCTGCTGGCATTCTAATGTTAAAGGCTCATCAAAAATAAGTGTCTGTGGCTGGACAATGCCAACGGAACTTGGATCAAGATACGGTGCTGTTTGTTCATAATCAGACACAACGGTTTCCTAATTTATTCAATGTATTTATGTACTTAATCTTGATTAACTGAAGTTAATTGACTGAATTTAGCTAAGCATTGATTTTATAATGATAACTTAACTAAATACCATCGCCTAACTAGACCTTAATTGAAAACCAACCTGATTGGGCGGGGTAACCTTAAAGATTTGCACTTTAAATAACACATCTTGACCTGCTAAAGGGTGATTAAAATCAACCAAAACCTCATCATCGGTTACCAAGCTTATGACACCAACCAGTGAATTTTGACCTTTATCGGCAAATTCCATCATCATACCAACCACAGGATTGGGTTCAGATAGGGCAAATTGTGTCCGAGTAAAAGTTTGGACATTTTCAGGATTCCATTGTCCAAAGGCATCATCAGCTGACAAGGTGGCGGTGCGTGTATCACCAGCTTTTAGGTTGATTAAGACTTTTTCAAATCCTGCCAATAAACTTTCATCGCCGATGGTAAGTGTGACAGGTTCTTGGCGATGAAAAGTTGAGTCAATCACCTCGCCGTTCATCAAACTGACCTCAAAATGTAAACTGACGGTGCTTTTATGGGTGATGCGAACTTCTTCACTGGGTAAAATGGGTGTATTCATGAGATGGTATTCAATTGGTGAATTGGATTTTGGGATGGATGGCAGTTTTTCGTAGTTATTTTAGCACAGTTAATCAGCAAAGGTACTTAAAACTTGAAAAATTTAAAACTTGAAAAATTGCGATTTGATTGGTGCTGGGTCTTTCAAGTCTTATGGCAAAATGGTCAAAAATCTGCTCATTTTGATTGAATGTTTTGACCATTTTGATGAGCGGTGGCTGATGGGTGGTTTAAACAGATCGCCGTTTTTTTTCTAAAAATAGCATATCATAAATAATCATTGCCATCCCAACACAAATACCAATATCTGCAATATTGAAAATCGGATAATGCCACACATCAGCATAATGCACATGGATGAAATCCACCACATGATTATGTAAAATACGGTCAATGACATTACCAATAGCACCACCTAATACCAAGGATAAGCCTAAGTTTAGGATGTTGGCGGTTTTTGGTGCTTTTTTTAGATAAATGATGATAAAGCCTGAGACGATCAAACCTAAAATAGCAAAAAACCATTTTTGCCAGCCATTTTGATCTGCCAAAAAACTAAACGCTGCACCATAATTATGCGCCAAAGTCCAGTTTAGGATGGGCGAAATGACCTCAACACTCTCACCAAGCTGAAAGGTGTTTTTAAAATAAAATTTGGTCATCTGGTCACTGACTAAGACCACAATAGCAATGAGATAATAGCCCATGACCTGCTTGGTATTTAAAAGCAAATGATTAGGCATACAAACGCATCTCCCCATCATCTAAATTCTGCACACAACGACCACAAATCTCAGGATGCTCGGCGTGTGTACCAACATCAGTACGAACATGCCAGCAGCGGACGCATTTTGTGCCATCAGCAGGCGTGATGGTTGTAGACAGCGTATCACCAGATTTCACGGTTGCATCAGAGGTGATGAATACAAAGCGTAGTTCATCACCAAACTTATTTAAGATATCAGTGATATCTTGTGGAGCGGTAATGGTAACTTTGGCGGTCAGATTACTGCTGACAATTTTATTACTGCGTGCTTGCTCGATGGACTTATTCACCGTATCTTTGATTAAGGCAACTTTATCCCAATCTTCGTGACTGATATCATTCATCTGAAAGTCTGGTAACTGGTACCATTCAGCGGTAAAAATATAGCCTTGTGTATCTTTTAAAACCTGCCAAGCTTCTTGGGCAGTAAATGATAAAACAGGGGCAATCCAACGCAATAAAGCATGGGCAATGTGATATAAAGTCGTTTGAGCTGAACGCCGTGGCAGACCATCTGCCTTAGTGGTATAAGTGCGGTCTTTGATAATATCAAGATAAAACCCGCCCAAGTCTTGGGAACAAAATCCCATAACCGTTTGGCAAACTTGATGAAAATCCATGCTATGATAAGCTTGGATAATCTCTTGTTGGATATGTTTGGTGCGATATAAGATATATTTATCCAAACTGATGAGTTTATCTGTTGATACCATATCGGTTTTGGGGTCAAAGTCGTCCGTATTGGCAAGTAAAAAGCGAATGGTATTACGAATGCGGCGATACATATCGGTTGTACGGTCAAAGCCTTCTTTAGATACAGCCATCTCGTAGCGATAATCTGACGAACCTACCCACAGACGCAAAATATCCACACCCATTTTATTGGCAATATCTGATGGTTCAAAACCTTTGGTATTGCCTTTGGATTTGGATAATTTATGGCCTTTGGCATCAACAGTAAAGCCATGCGTTAAAACTTGTTTATAAGGTGGGCGACCATAAATAGATTCACTGACCAGTAACGATGACTGAAACCAGCCACGATGCTGATCTGAGCCTTCTAAATATAAATCAGCAGGGTTGGATAGCTCTTTGCGGTGATTTAGGACAGCAAAATTGGTTGCACCTGAATCAAACCACACATCCAGTGTGTCGGTTACTTTGTAATACTCACCGCTCTCATCACCCAAAAAGTCGCTAATGTCAGCATCAAACCATGCTTCAATACCGCCTTTTTCAATGATTTGGGCGGCTTTTTCAATAAGCTCGGAGGTGCGTGGGTGCAATTGGTCTGTTTCTTTGTGGATAAAAAAGGTAATCGGCACACCCCATGTGCGTTGGCGTGAGATACACCAGTCAGGGCGACCATCAATCATGGCTTCAATGCGGTTTTGACCCCATGCTGGTGTCCATGTGATATTTTTAATATCGTTTAGGGCTTTTTGGCGAAGTCCGTTTTGTTCCATGCTGATGAACCACTGGGGCGTGGCACGAAAAATAATGGGGGTTTTGTGTCGCCAGCAGTGTGGATAACTGTGGCGGATTTTTTTGTGGTCAAGCAAGTGTCCGCTTGACCCCAAAGTCTCGATAATCTTAGGCTGCGCTTTGTAGATGTGTTCACCCACAAAAACCTTGGCATTGTCCAAATACACGCCTGCATCACTGACGGGGTTTTCAACAGGTAAATTGTATTTGTTGCCCACAATATAGTCGTCCACACCATGAGCAGGAGCGGTATGCACCAACCCTGTACCACTGTCAGCGGTAACATGCTCGCCTGTGATGATGGGTACTTGGCGTTCGCTGATAAGGGGGTGTTGGGCGTTTAAGACGGTCAAATCCGCCCCTTTGATGGTTGTGATTGTCTCAACATCATCAAGTGCCACATTTTTGCTAAAATCCGCCACCAAATCATTTGCTACGATAAAATGGGTGGTGTGATTGATGGTGCTTGGGTTTGTGATGGTATAGACCCACATTTTACCAAAGTCATTTTCTACATCTTTTTGATAAACTGCCCCCAATTTTTCTACCGCTTTTTTGGAGCGGTCATTGCCTTCATGTATCTGAAAACAGACGGCATTTCTGTATTTAAAGGCGTGGTTTAATAAGGTGTGTTTAATCTCATCATTTACCCCTTTGCCCCAAAATTCGGGTGTGATGAAGGTAAAACCAATACCGATGGTATCATCTTTGGCATTGTCATGACAAAAACGGGTTGTGCCGATGATATTGCCAGTTCGCTTATCAATAATGGCATAGGCTTTATCTTTCACTGCTTGTTCAAAAAATGGTTCAAACACCTCTGGCAGGTGTCGTTTGGTTGGCATAAATTGCCAAATGGCAGGGTCGGATGCACACGCTTGTAGTGCCTGCTTATCGGCTTTGGTTAGGGTTCTTAGGGTAAAATTTTTACTGTCAATTTGGCTTGGCAGTGCAAAGATGGGGGTTTTTTTGCCCTTAATGACGACATAATCAAAATCGCCATGTACCGAGATTGCTTGGTTGGCAGGCAGTGTCCATGGGGTTGTTGTCCAAATGACGGCTTGAAGCGTGCCACTGATATTGGCGATGATGGGTAGGTTTTCACGATTGACAATATCAAAGCCAACATAGATGGCATCTGAGGTTTTGTCTTGGTATTCAACCTCCGCCTCAGCTAAGGCAGAACCACAATCTAAGCACCAGTTGACAGGTTTCATGCCACGCACGATATGACCGTTGTCATAAATCTTTCCCAATGCTCGCACGATATTGGCTTCTTGTTGGTAATTCATGGTCAAATAAGGATTGTCCCAATCGCCAAGCACACCCAAGCGTTTAAAATCTGCCATTTGTAGTTGCACCTGACTTTTGGCATACTCTCGGCACGCTTCACGAAACTTTGTTGCATTGACCTTTTGTCCGACTTTACCAATTTTTTGCTCTACTTTTTGCTCAATGGGCAGACCATGGCAGTCCCAACCAGGGATATAAGGGGCGTCATAACCATCCAAGGTTTTATACTTGATGATAATATCTTTTAGGACTTTATTAACCACATGGCCTAAGTGAATTTGCCCATTAGCATAAGGGGGGCCGTCATGTAGAATATAGGTTTTGCGGCCTTGGCGAGCCTGACGAATTTGCCCATAAACATCGTCTTTTTCCCATTGTTCCAACCAAAGTGGCTCACGCTTAGCAAGGTCTCCTCGCATGGCAAAAGTGGTATCGGCAAGATTTAGGGTGTTCTTGTAGTCGGTGATTTGGTCGGTCATAACTGGCTCGTAAAAATAAAGGAAGATGGGTTATTATAGCCTAGCTCACAACATTTATAAAGACAAAATTTACCTCAACTACCCAAATGATTATTGATAAATTTTAGGGTAGTAAGTTTTGTAATAACCCTCCAGTTTATCATTATCTACCTTATAGATATGAACAACATCTAAATTTTTATCAATCATAACAGACAACATTAATAAAAAACAAACAATCACACCATAAAAATAAATCAAAAATCCATTATTTAACACCCAAGTCGTCAAAAAAACACCAATGGGAATAAACACAATACAACACGCCAAAAAGATAAATTCAAAACTGGCACGAATATCCTTTGGGGTTGCTGTACAGCGAATATGGGTACTGTTAATATTAAACATTACCACCCCAACACCCATCATTATTAATGCCATGCAAAACAGATAAAATCCGTCCAACAAAGACAATAAAATCCCAATCGCAACCAATACAATGCTACACACCACACTTTTATGACTGCCAATTTTTTTATTGAATAATTTTAGAAAGTAAACACTACCCAATATCATTCCAATACCAAAACAACCCTCACTAATACCGATATAAAATGCAGGTAATTTAAATTTATTTGCTATATTATAGGGAATGATATAAGCAATCATTGGGGTGATGATAAAATTAGCCAGCAATGATACCAAAACCATCAATCTTTCAATGGGATTTTTAAGTAATATTTTAAAGGTATTTTTTGATTGTTTTTCTAAGTTTTCCTGCAATTTTATATTTTTTATACCATAAAACAAAATGCCACTTATAAAAGATAAAATAATACAAGCACATATAATTTGATGTGCACCAAAATAATGAATAATAAACCCAGAAATAGCGGGAGACAAGATGGTATTGATGGAATTGACAAATCCACGCACCTTAAAACCATTTGATTTATTGTTACCACCATACAAGTCATTGGTAAGGCTTGTCCCTAACGGATTTAAAAGAATGGTAAAAATAGAACTAATAACAAAAATTATACCAAAAATAAAATAATTATGAATAAATAATAATGGCAAAAAAGATAATAAGCAAATAACACAAAAACACAGTAATATCTTTTTACTATGAATGGTAAATTTTGGTTGACTGCACACCCAAGAAAACAACAACAATGCCAACACCTGACACGCCCAAGAAGTTCCAATAAAAACCCCCAAATGCTGGGGGTTTTTAAATACGGTAAGCATTAACCAAGCAAACAAAAAACCAACGGTTCTAATACTTGTATTCAGTACTGTTTCTGCAACTTGATAAACATAAAAATCCCTATGCTTCATTGTCTTTTCCTTGTAGATATTTCTTGTACACTTCATCAAGCACAACAGCAGCATTCATTGCTCTTGTAAACCCACTGAATATTGCGTTTTGTATCAATATTTCTTGAATTTCTTCTTTTGTAATACCAAGCTTATAAGCAGCTAGCCCCTGAAATGACAATTGCCTTTCTGAACTACCCATAGCAATAAGTGCTGATAATGTTGCTATATGCCGTTCTTTAATGCTCAAAACACCTCTTTGATAAATATTTCCATAAATTGAATCAATAAGCATTTCAACTAAATCTGGTGCTATTGGGTATAAATCATCGTTTAGCCTTCTTACTGCATCGTCATTAAATCTTTGCATCAATTCGATGGTTTCTTTGGATAACTTATCTGTTAATTTCATTAGGCATATCCTTTAATTCTTTGTAACAGTTCTCAATTATGGCACTTCCCAAATTCGTTAATTTTCCATTTTTGGAAATAACATCATAGCAAGCTAAAAATTGTTCCTTATTTTTATTGATATGAGAAATCAGATCATCGTAAGAATATTGAGTATTTTGTTTTTTGATAATTTGATTAAAAAATCGTGCTATTCTATACAAAACAAAAGCTGCGTGATATATACCATTCATTGTTCTTAAGCCAGTTCTAAGGGGTGATGGATAACGCTCATCATCTGAGTTAAGCACAACTTCATCATGTATCATTACAGATAACAATATTTGATGAGCAGATTCGTGTATAATCTTATCTAAGATAAACAAATCATCTTTATCAACAAAAATCTCTTCATTGAAAAAAATACAGCCTAGTTTATCAAAGTCACTTCCAGAATAAACCATTTCTTGACTATCTTTAAAGTCTACACCAAATACATATATATCATCCACTATATTGTCAATTTCCATATAAGTTTCAAAATCAATATCCTTAATAAAATTCATAAGATTATTAATTTTTAACTTATACTCATCAATTAAATTAACATTAATTGGTTTGCAGGAAAATTCATAAGCATCATCATTAATTTTATTAAACTGATTTAAGTACAGGTTGCCCACATCTCCCACACCAGAGAAAATTATTTTTTCTCTATCATAAAACGAGATAAATTTATTAAAAGAAATAAACACATCATTTATTTCATAAATATTATTTTTTGTAATTGATTTAACAAGGTGATTAATAAAGTGGAATAAGATATCTCCCAATATGGAGTGAGATTCTGCAAACTCTATATTTTTGGCTATATTTTTCTTGAAATCTTTATCTAAGATTTCATCGCAAACATCCAACAAATAATAAAAAGAATCTACAATCTTTTCATTATTTGCACCACGCAATACAATTGCCAAAGATTGGTTTGGATTATAAATATCATTAAAATTCATTCATCGTCCTTAATACTTAATCAATAAAACAAAAAGACACCAGATTTTAACCCAGTGTCTTTTTGATTGGCATTACTTCTTATCTTTAACACCAATTGTCATAATTGTTTTGCAGTTTGATTGGTTTTTAAGCCCAACAGCTTTGCTTAGGTCTAATTGCTTTAACATAATTCCTTATATAAATGAAAAAGATAAACACCATAACCTAAAATACCTCATCAGCCTATGGTTCTTTGATTCTAAGTTAAAAAAACAAGATGTTAAGAATTTTTTATAAATTAGCATAATTTTTTTATTAAACCATTGTTTTTAATATATTTTTTTCAATATTCAACCCAAAAAAAGCGGTATCGGCAAGATTTAGGGTGTTCTTGTAGTCAATGGACTCAGTCATGGCGTATCTCGCTTTTGGCTAAATTTAGTAAACTGCCTATTATAAGACAAAATTAAGAAAGTTACAAAGTATTTGGTGGGGGCGGATGGAATATTATCAAATACAAAATATAAATATAATTCCTTATCATCTCAAAAAGCAGCATAAATGTGATATTTACAATCGGCTTCATTTTTAAGAGGCTGAAAAAGTTTTGATACTTTTTATCATGCTAAGTATAGTACAATATTAACATTATTTTTGAGTGATTTGGAGTGCGTATGAGCTGGTTTCCAAAATGGCAACCTTATACAGGTGATATTAACACACAGCCTGTGGCAACGAATGAATATCTGCCAGTTGGGCAGAGTATTATGTTGGGATTGCAGCATGTCTTGGCGATGTTTGGGGCAACGGTGCTTGCACCTTTACTGATGGGATTTGATGCCAATCTTGCGATTATGATGAGCGGGATTTGTACCATTTTATTTTTTGTGATGACAGGCGGGCGTGTTCCGAGTTATTTGGGTTCAAGTTTTGCTTTTATTGGTGTGGTGGCAACAGCAACAGCACATGCCACAGGCAGCGGCGCTAATTCAAATCTATCAGTGGCGTTAGGTGGTATCATCGCTTGTGGTTTTTTGTATGCTGTCATTGGTTTTATTGTGATGGCAACAGGCACACAATGGATTGAAAAACTCATGCCACCCGTTGTGACAGGTGCGGTGGTGATGATTATCGGCTTAAACTTAGCCCCAATTACCGTCAGCGGTGTGCAAGGCAAGCCGTTTGATTTATGGATGGCATTGATGACTGTGTTATGTATGGGTATGATTGCGGTTTTTGCACATGGATTTTTACAGCGTTTGTTACTACTGATAGGTTTGGTGATGGCATATGCAATTTATGCGATAGCGACCAATATTTTGGGTTTAGGTGAGCCGATTAATTTTGCTTTAATTACTGATGCCGATTGGTTTGGATTGCCAAATTTTAGCAGCCCAACTTTTGATACCAATGCCTTGCCAATCATTGCACCAGTTGCATTTATTTTGGTGGCTGAAAATCTTGGTCATATCAAAGCGGTGGGTGCGATGACGGGAGAAAATTTAACACCGTATCTTGGCAGAGCATTTGTGGCCGATGGCGTAGCAACAGCATTATCAGCAAGTGTGGGCGGCACAGGTATGACCACTTATGGCGAAAATATTGGTGTGATGGCGGTAACTCGTGTCTATTCAACACTCATTTTTGTACTGGCAGGCATATTTGCCATGATTTTGGGATTTTCTCCCAAATTTGGTGCAATGATTCAGACCATTCCTAGCCCTGTTTTGACAGGGGCGTCCATTGTGGTATTTGGTTTGATTGCCATTGCTGGTGCTAAGATTTGGATTGATAATAAAGTTAATTTTGCCAATAATAAAAATCTTATGGTTGCTGCCATTACCATCATTTTGGGTACGGGTGATTTTGGTTTGATGGTTGGAAATTTTAATCTTGGCGGTATTGGTACAGCGACTTTTGCGGCAATCATTCTACATTGGTTTTTAAGTCTTCGAGAGTTCAATTCTTCGAGAGTTCAATTCTTCGAGAGTTAAATAATGGCAAATCATTGGTTTAAAAAAGTTTACACAAAGTAAAATTTTCGTGATTTATGAGAAAATTTGTTATATAATCCTGACATTTGCCAAGTAAGGCAAATTCAAAGCATGGTTATAAAACAACGGATGGCGTTTATGCCATCTTTTTTTGGATTGAAAAATTATGTACGATAATCCGATATCTTGTTTGGCTAAGTCTGGATTTGTTGATGGGCTGCATTGTGTCGTAACGACTGTGAGTACGCCGCTTTGGGATATGCTGATTTGGATGCTGATTGGTATTGGGCTATTTTTTACGCTATTTTCAGGTGTGGCACAATTTCGTTTATTTGGCCGTAGTATCAAATCCATGCTTGGTAGTCGCAATCAGCATGATGATGCAGGTATTTCAGGCTTTCAGGCATTTGTGACAGGGTTGGCAAGCCGTGTGGGCGTGGGCAATGTTGCAGGTGTCGCAATTGCAATTGGTATTGGCGGTGCTGGTGCGGTATTTTGGATGTGGCTGATTGCCTTGATTGGTATGTGTTCAGCATTAGCAGAGTCAAGCTTGGCACAGTTATTTAAGGTGCGTGATGCCACAACAGGTCAGTTCAGAGGTGGACCTGCGTATTATATTGAACAAGGTCTTGGTCAAAAATGGCTTGGGTGTTTGTTTGCCTTGGCATTGATTGTGTGTTTTGGTTTAGTTTATCAATCCATTCAATCTAATACCATCACACTTGCCATACAATCAGCATTAGGCTGTGTGGTAGAAGATGCCATTTGCCAAAATCAATGGCAAAGTTATAAGCACATGATTGGGGCGTTGTTGGTGATTTTGACCGCACCGATTATTTTTGGTGGCATTCGCCGTGTGGCAAAGATTGCCGAAATGGTTGTACCGATCATGGCATTGATTTATATTTTGGTGGCTCTGGCTATTATCTTGATGAACATAACCGCCATACCATCAATCATTGCACTGATTTTTGAAAAAGCATTTGTTTTTGAAGCAGCAGGTGGCGGACTCTTTGGCTCTATGGTATCTGTTGCGATGATGCAGGGCATTAAACGAGGTTTATACTCAAACGAAGCAGGTCAAGGCTCTGCACCCAATGCAGCTGCTGCTGCCAGTGTCAAACATCCGTTAGACCAAGGCATGATTCAGATGTTTGGGGTATTTGTGGATACTTTAATTGTTTGTTCATGTACCGCATTTATCATTTTATTGGCACAAATGCCTGACAATGCAGCCAATTTATCTGGTATTCAGTTGACACAAGCGGCACTTGAAAGTCATGTGGGTAGCTGGGGCCAGTATTTTTTAGCCATTATTTTATTTATTTTTGCATTCTCAACCATCATTGGTAATTATGCTTATGCTGAGTCTAATATGCAATTTTTGAAAAATAATACAAAAGTTTTGACACTGTTTCGCCTGCTGGTATTGGGATTTGTGTACTTTGGTGCGGTCGTAAAAGTTGATGTTGTTTGGGATATGGGTGATTTGACCATGGGGACAATGGCATCTATTAACTTGATTGCCATTTTATTATTATCAAGATATGTTTTTGTGCTGATTCATGATTATCAATCACAACTCAAATTAGGTGTAGCTTATCCTATTTTTAAGCTTGACAACCATCCCAAACTTAAACAAAAAGTCAAATCTGATATTTGGTAGCCCAGTTGGTTAATTTAAAATCCAGTTCTTGAGACTGGATTTTTTTTTGTGTATTATTAGAAAGTCTGCCTTTATAACACGAGTTATACTGGATGATTTATAAAAATGGATTGTTTTTGTATCAAAATTTCACCATCATTATATTTTAAGGGTGCATACTCTATATGGGTAGATAATGATGTAATACTAAGCGTAACTTTAGCATCCATAATGGTGAAATACCTGCCATGCCTTGAGTCATTTTTCCTTGATATAAAATAACAAACGATGGCGTCACTTGTCCTTGCCAGTTGGCGAATATTTGTCCATCGGTATCATTAATAGTCGTAAAATGATATTGATGTCTTTGTAAATATTGACCAAGTTGTGCGTTATCTCCTGATTTGACAGCGATACTGACGACAGAATAACCATCTTGGTGTAGTTGATTGACTTTAGGTGAGGTGATGGTGCACACATGACACCAGCTTCCCCAAAAATATACCAAGACAGGTGATTCTTGGCTGATGGCAGCAATATCAATGGGAGTACCTTGATAATCTTTTAATTGTAAATTGGGTTTAACGGGCATGATAGGCTGACGCAACCAGTTAATCAACAGATAAATGATGAGAAATAATACCAGATATTTAAATATCGCTAATGATGATTTTAATATCATGGGCAAGGTCGGTAAACGCATATTCATCATAATATTTTATCGTGATAAGCCTGACTTATTTTAAAGCATTGATTAACGATTGTGCTAACTGATCAACAAGCGACCAAAACAAAATTTGGCATGATAACGAGTTATCTGTAGCACCATCAGCCATATCTGTAACAATCATCGGCTGATATTAAAATCCTGTCCGAAATAATACCCCAGTTGTCATAAATGCCAGCCCCAATACGGTTACCAAGATAATATGTCCAGCAAATATATGGCGTAGCTTAGCATTACCCAAGTCTTTTTTTAATCTTGGAATGACGATAAGCTGAGCGGATAAAGCCGTCAGTATGGTGAATATTAGCCATGTGATTTTCATGCTAATCAGTACTGAAATTTGGTTATGATAATCAGTGAGCATGCCAAAGCTGGGCAAATATTTATGTGCCATATAAAAGCCCGTCAAGACCTGCACAATCAAAGCAGTCATGCCCAATTTTTCAAAACTATTTTCAAAGTTTAAGATGGGTTGGCTGTCCTGATGACGCACAGCCTTGGGTAATATGCACAGACACAGATATAAATGACCACCAACCCAAATACAGGCACCCAAAATATGCCAAAATAATAACCAAAAGTTCATAAATCGCCTTGATAAAATTTAATTAAATCATTGCTTATGAGTACAAATACTGATGCTGTGCGTCTTATGAGTATAAATTCTATGATGATAAAGTGCGGTATTAACACGAGATACCAGTCATATTTTTTACAAGCCATCTTTTTTATGAATTATTTTTAAATGATGGTATTGTGATTTAGCGTTCTAAATATTGAAGTTTACCCTCAACACCATCCCATTTTTCATAGTCAGGTAGGGCGTCTTTTTTCTCGGTGATGTTTGGCCAAACAGCGGATAACTCTTCATTAATTTTTAAAAATTCTTCTTGACCGCTTGGAACTTCATCTTCAGAGAAAATGGCATTGGCAGGGCATTCAGGTTCACACAAAGCACAATCAATACATTCATCAGGATTGATGACCAAAAAATTAGGACCTTCATAAAAGCAATCAACAGGACAAACTTCAACACAGTCGGTATATTTACAGCGGATACAGTTATCAGTTACAACAAAAGTCATGTTCTTACCTTAGCGATTGGCTGGGGCGGTAAATTGCTGCCCGTAGGAATAAAAAATTAAAGAATGACAAAAAAGCACAAAATGGACAGCTGTCCAAATCAAGACTATTTTAGCCTGTTTATGAGATTTTCTCAAATAAAAGTCTGATATTTATTATGCTAAAAGTGAAAAAAGATTTCCAAAATAAGCAAAAGCTCTAAGCGATTGCAAATAAATATCGCTTAGAGCTTTGATGATACGAATCATAATCATTTAGATAAACTAAAATGAATATCTTGGATATATCAATTAAGCATTAAAATCCTGTGAGCTTGTCTCTTGGCGTTGAGATTGCTTGGCAATGTTATAGCATTCTTCAATGTGATCAAAAGCAATTTTTTTAAAAATCATATAGCCTAACGATGCTGCCACCATTGAGCCACCTAATGGGATAAATTTACTGATTTGCTTACCAATAAAGCGTCCGCCAAAACCTTGAATGGTCTTATTAACGACGCCACGAGCAGCAATCAAGCCACCAACAGAGACAATGCGATCTTTGATATTTTGCTTGCGTGCTTCTTCGGTTGAGGTATCTAAATTGGCTTTATCTTTTAGACCAAAGCGTTCGGTGATTTCAGGTAACAGCTTAGTTAGCATTGCCACATCAACGGCAACATCTAAAAATGGCAAGGGAATGACGGCAGCACCTGCTGAGACTTTGGCTCGAGATTTGGCTAAAGATTGGCACTCAGAACGGATTTTTTCTAAATCTAAGGTGGGGTCAATTTGAGTGGCGACAGGCTGACTAACAGGCGTTGACATGGTTATTTTCCTTGAGTAATTTAATGCGAATGCGGTATATGCTGTCTGGCTATTTTATATATGTGTCATCTTAATCGTTACATTTTACGATAATTATAAAAAGTTACAAGTAATTTTTTTTGTGTGCTTTGTATTGCTTATGTCAATGGTACGGCAGGGTATCATGTATAATGACAGTAGAATATATAATGACAGCTCAGCCATGCTTAAGCTGACTTGGGCGAAAACCAGTGATGAGTAGTGTGATACCATAAATGATTGCCCCAAAACCGCATATGCCCAGCAAGATGGCAATTTTGAGCCAGTGATTAGCATCAATTGGATATAAGGGCAAAATGACAGATAAGCTAATCACCATGGCAATATTGGCAATCACAAATTGTCGTATCATCTTTTTCCAGTGAGTACCAAAACGATAGATACCACGGCGATGTAAAACGGCATAGAGTAGACCTGCGTTAACAAAACTTGCTGCTGTGGTTGCCAAGGCCAATCCACCATGTAAAGGCAGTTTCATTAAATAAAATAGCCCAATAAATACGACGCTAAAAATCATATTAGCAAATACTGAAATGATGCCAATTTTAACAGGCGTTTTGGTGTCTTGATTTGCAAAAAATGCAGGTGCAAAAATTTTAATGAGCATAAATCCTAAGATCCCTCCTGATAAAGACTTTAGAGCAATACCACTCATCAAGGCATCTTGGTGGGTAAATTGACCACGCACAAACAAAGCATCCATCAAAATATCTGATAAAACAAATATCGCAAGACTGGCTGGTATACCGATGACAAGAATTAAGCGGGCAGCCCAGTCTAGCGTTTGGCGAAAATTTTCATCATCTGACTTGGCACGACTTGATGATAGGCTTGGTAAAATCACCGTACCAATCGCCACACCAATGAGTCCTAATGGCAATTCACTTAAGCGTTCGGCAGCATACATCCATGATACTGAACCTGCAATCATTAATGAGGCAAATACGGTGCTTAATAATAAGTTAATCTGGGTGACGGATACCCCAAAAATGGCAGGCAGCATGAGCTTTAAAATACGCCTAACGCCTTCATCTTTAAAGCTAATACTGGGTGGAATAAGCAGTTTTTGTTGCCAAAGCTGTGGCAACTGTATGAGCAGCTGCAAAATGCCTGAAATGGCGACAGCATAACCCAATGCCATGATTGGCTTATCAAGCATTGGTGCTAATATTAATGTACCGCCAATCATACAAAGATTTAGTAATACAGGAGCAAAGGCGGGTGCTGCAAATCTTCCATAACTTTGTAAAATGCTACCAAAAAATGCCGTCATGGAGACGAATAATAAATAAGGGAAAGTCAAGCGTAACAGCTTGGCGGTAGTGTCAAACTTTTGGGGGTCATCGGCAAAACCTGGTGCGAATAAATACACCACTTGAGGTGCCAAAAAGATAACCGCCACCGTCAATACAAGTAGCACCAAGGATAATACGCCAGAGACACGAGCAATCAGCAGTTGCACCTCAGTTAAAGTGCGTGCTTCTTTGTACTCAGTTAATACAGGAACAAAGGCTTGGGAAAATGCCCCTTCGGCAAACAGGCGGCGTAAAAAATTGGGGATTTTAAAGGCAACTAAAAACGCATCCATCAACCCACCAGCACCAAAAACACTCATCAAAACCATGTCTCTGATTAAACCTAAAATACGAGAAAGCATGGTCATGGAACTGACAATGACGGTGGAGCGAAAGAGCCGAGATTTTGCCATCTTAATATAAACTTATCAAAAATGTGTTATTTTACTTGGTTTTTCACTAATTTGCTTAGTTTTCTTGGATACTTTATCAATAAAAGTGATAAAAATTTTGTAAGCTAAGATGTCAAGCGATCATGACTTGATTGATTTAATGAACTCAAAGGGTCTTGGCTGACTTGACAAGCTGCTTAAATCATCATTTGAGCGACCAAAGCACGCAGCTTTTGCCAGTCAAAATACTTACCTGGATCAGTTTTTCGGTGGGGGGCAATGTCGCTATGCCCCATTAAATGGCGGCGTGTGGCAGGATAGGCATCATAAATAGCAACAATGATTTGACCAAGAGCTTGATACTGGACAGCTTCAAAGGGTATATCATCAGCCCCTTCAAGTTCAATACCAATGGTGAAGTCGTTGCAGTTTTGACGACCCAAATAGGCAGATTGTCCCGCATGCCACGCACGATCATTAAAATTGACAAATTGCGTCACGCTGCCATTGCGTTCGATGAATAAATGTGCAGATACTTTGAGTGTATGAATGCCCTGAAAGTATACATGATCATCGGGGTTGAGCTGATTTTGAAAAAAAGCCTTTACATGATGTACGCCATCGGCATTGACTTGCCCAAACTGTGAAGGAGGTAGGCTGATATTGTGAATAACAATGCCTGTTATGAGACCTGTTTTGTCAGCAGGACGAGCGTTAAAATTGTCAGATTGGATGAATGTCGCACCCTGTAAAATTCCATGTTGTATCACAAAAGCTGAACACATAAGATAGACCGATTTGACTGATGATAAAATTATTTTAGCATAATTTATCATATCAAAAACAGTTCAAAAACAGTCAATTGCTGGGATTAAGCTGTGCTACAATAAGCCGTATTATTGAGATTTTGGAAGATAGTATGAAGCATACCACCAAATTTAGTGCCATATCTTTGGGCATCTTTATACTGCCATTTGTGATGAGTTTGCCATCTTATGCTGCCAATGTCATCACTGATACCACTCAAATCAAGCCAAACGCTGTTAGCAGACAAGATGGCTTCGTTGATACAAAAGTCGATCAGATGATAAATCCTTATGGGCTAAGTGATAAAACCTTACAAAGCATCAGCCAATCGGCAGCGTGGCGGCGACTGTTATTATTTCAAGATACGCCTGTTGAGCATGATAACAGCAGTATTGATAACCCTAAATTTTTTTTTGGCACAAAATGGGTATCACGATGCCTATGCTGAACTTATCGCCACATTATCCGCCATGCAAAGCGGTGATGGTGACGCCGTATGCCGCTTTGTTGCACGGACGCACTTTTTAACCCAAGCGTTGGCAACTCAAGATATTGATAGCGGTGTTGATGATAGGCAGTGCAGCGATTTTCATGCCTTTGCCGATACACTCAATGCCAAGCGTTTGTCGCTGATTTTTGCCGAAGAACATCCCAATAATATTGCTTCTGCTTTTGCGCATGTGCTGATGCGTGTCGATAATGGGCAAGATGAAGATAAAGCCGCCACTGCGATTAATTACACCGTACAGCCCAACAAAGCTGATGGCGTCATTGTCTCAACAGTCAAATCCGCCTCTGGAGGCTATCCGGCCGTGATGGAAATTATGCCTTATCAAAAAAAGGCAGATGACTATTTGGTCAAAGACGAACGAGATTTGTGGCAATTTAGTCTGAATTTAACACCCAAAGAAGTGACGCAGATTGTCCGTCATATTTGGGAGGTTAAAGAGATGAAGCGTCCGTATTTTTTTACGCATGATAATTGTGCGACCGAAATTGTCAGATTAATTGATGTGGTTCGCCCCGAAGGGAATATACAAGCTGATATCGGTAATATTGCCATTCCCTCACGCATTGCAGCGATTTTAAGTCAGGCGGGTATGGTGACAGACCAAAAATTTATCCCATCAAACTCAACCATTAGGCAAGCTAAGCTTAATAATGGCGAGAATTTTGATATTGCCCATCTTGCCCCAAATCGCAATAGCCCTGTACATGCAATGCCTGTGCATCGGTTTGGTTTTGGTATAGGTCTGGATACTCGGCTTAGTGATCGTGCAGTTTATGGCATTCAATTAAATGGTGCCTATCAAGATTTACTGGATAATCCTCAAGGTGTTAGGTCTTTGTTGGATTTACAAGTGATGTCAGCCAAACTGATTACTGATGGCAGTACGCTTAGGCTTGAAGACTTAACGATTTTTTCAACTCGTAGCCTAAATCCTGCCAATACTGCCAAAAATAATGCAACCGTTAAAAAAGGTGTGGGCTTGGCAATGGCATTTCATACAGGTTTGACACGAACGATTGATGCATCCAATAAAGCCAATCATCATCATTTGGTGTTGGATATGGATATAAAGGCAGGCAAATCATGGAATTTTGGGCAGGTTCGCCAAAATAGCGGCGAGCTTGCGAATACGACTTGTTATACATTGGTAGGTGGCGGTACACAGATAGGGCGGGTTAATCAAGGCTATCGTTTGAGAGCTGGTACTGATATTGGCTGCATTCATTATGCTAACGAGAATTTGCGTGGTTTAATGCAGTTATCATTGCCTTATTATTACCATTTTGATAATGCACCAAGTGACCGCTCGGGTTATTTTCAGCCTGCCTTGAGTATTGGCATACAAGCAGATATCGCACCTTATCATGCCGTGCGTCTGACTGCCCAGCGTGAAAAACTAAACAGCGATTATGCAACTCAAGCGATGTTATCAGTACAAAGGTATTTTTAAGATGGCAAATTATTTAATGATTGGTCAAGGTAATATCGGCAAGCCTTTGGCAATCAGATTGGCAAAAGCTCATACTGTCAAAACCGTGGCTAGACGCTTGCATGAATATGGCACTTTGGCTAAATATATTCATTTTTTACAAAAAGATGCCAAGACTTTGACCTTGGATGATGTCAAAGATGCCACGCACCTTGCCATCATTATCACGCCATCAAATATAGGGCGAGCGTCGGCTTTGGATTATCAAAAAAGCTATTTGGCAGTGTGTCAGCATATTGTAGATTTGGCAAATCAATCATGTGAGTGGCAGCAAAAGCTAAAGCAAGTGTTATTTGTGTCATCAACATCGGTTTATGGTCAAAACCAAGGCGAGTGGATTGATGAGACCGCGCCTGCACTACCCATAACTGATACCGCTCAGATATTAAAAGACGCCGAAGACTTGCTTTGGCAAACCTTTGGCAAGCGTGCCATTATTGTGCGTGCTGGCGGGATTTATCATAAAAATAGCATAAGACTCATTGAGCAGGCACGCCAAGCCCATTTGGTTGGTATTCCACGCCATCATTATACCAACCGCATCATGGATAGCGATTTGGTGAATTGTTTGTATCAAATTTTGGTGAGTGATTGCCCCAAGTCGTTGTACCTTGCGACAGATAATACACCTGTGACAAGTTTTGAGGTGCTTGAGTATATCGCAAAAAGTCTGAATTACCCATCTGTCACACCTATCTTTGATCCGCCAAGTGGCAAACGGATTATTGCAAACATTAATACCAATTGGCTAAGTTATCCTAATTATCAGATAGGATACGATGCTGTGATTGCACATTTGATCAGATCTTAGTCGACTATCTATACCATCTTGGTATCTAAAACGCCATTTATTTCCCATAAAAAAAGCGGATTAATATCCGCTTTTTATTTGGATTTACCAATAACCCAACACTTTCCACCATAGACCACCAATCAGGGTGAACACGATGATATTAACGACGCTCATCACAAAGCCAGCTTTCCACCATTCTGGCAAAGTGGTATAACCTGATCCAAAAATCACAGGAGAGGTGCCTGTGGCATAGTGCGTCAAAGTCATCATGATGCTTGATGCCGCCGCCATCAGCAAGGCAAAAAGCATGGGTGGCACACCCAAGGCAACACCTGCCGATAAAAACGCACCAAACATTGCGGTAATGTGCGCTGTCGTACTGGCAAACATATAGTGTGCATACATATATGCGATCAGTAATAAAAGACCTGCTGATAAGCCGCTCAAACCCAAACTTGCGATGTGTGTTTCAAGGCTGGATGAAAACCATGTAATCAATCCAAGCTTATTTAAAAATGTCGCCATCATAATCAAAGCTGCAAACCAAACGATCGTATCCCAAGCACCTTTTTCGGCAGTCACATCCTCCCAGGTCAGCACACCTGATAAGAGTAGTAAGCTTAAACCAATAAAGGCGGTAGCGGTAGCATTAATGGGGAAATTAAATAATAAATTTGGCACGCCTGCCCAACACAGTAACAAAACGGCAAAAATCGCCAACATGATGATTTCATCTCGGCTCATCGTACCCATGTCAGACAGTTTTGCTTTGGCAAATGTTACCGCATTGGGTGTATTTTTAATTTTGGGTGGAGAGACAAAGTACAGCACCAACGGCATCAAGGCAAATGCCACCAAACCTGGAATTAACATTGCCCACGCCCATTGACTCCAGCTTAAGCGAAACTCACTGCCCAAAGTTTCGGCGATGAGATTCACCACCAATGGGTTTGGTGCTGTTGCGGTGATGAACATTGCTGAGCTGATGGGGTTACTATGATAATTAACCAAAGCAAGGTATTTACCGATCGTATCTTGAGTGTTTTTACTTGGTGATGAGTCAAAACTGTCAGCAATTGCCCGCATAATCGGATGCATGATTGCACCACCACGAGCGGTATTACTGGGCGTAACAGGCGCTAAAATCAGCTCACTAAAAGCCAAGCTGTAGCCAACACCCAAGGTTTTTTTACCAAAGATGGCAATGAATATATAACCAATACGCGCACCCAAACCCGTCTTCAGCAAACCACGAGAAATCATGATAGACACCCCAATCAGCCAAATCAGTGGATTGGCAAAGCTTGATAATGCATCTTTCATGGCATCATTAGCACTGCCACCATCGGCGACTGTAATACCTGTAACAGCGACCAAAGTGATTGCCAAGATTGATAAGGCACCAATGGGCATTGCTTTACCAATAATTGCAGCAATCACGCCAACAAATAACGCAAGCAAATTCCAAGCTTGGTCAGTCACACCCTCAGGTGTTGGAATTAAAAGAATCGTCACCGAAAGGGCAATGGCGATGACTAATGGCATGGGTTTAAAGCCGATTTTCACAGACATTTTTATACCTATTTATTTGTAGAAGTGAATATAAAACCACAGTACAGGTGTTTTAATTATTTTTTGAGTGATTTAAAATTATTTTAATTTTATTATACGATAATAATAGTTTAATAAAAAGTCATAAATTAAAATGATATCAGTTAAACCATTGGGTAAATAAATACCATCCATCTGATAAATTCTCCCATGAAAATCCCCACAAACTGGCGAATTTACGGTAAAATAGTTGATTAAATGTCATTTTTTATTATAAATCATCAGAGAGTTATCCCATGAGCATAGATAATTTATCAACCAATTATAATCCAGTAAATATTGAACAAAAATGGTACAAGATTTGGGAACAACAAGGCTATTTTAAACCCCAACCAAACCCCGCCATGAGCGACAAACAAAACGCTTTCTCTATTGCCTTGCCGCCGCCCAATGTCACAGGTTCGCTCCATATGGGGCATGGCTTTAACAACACCATCATGGACACATTAACCCGCTATCATCGCATGATGGGTCATAACACGCTTTGGCAGCCCGGTACCGACCACGCAGGCATCGCCACACAGATGGTGGTGGAGCGTCAGCTTGGGTTACAAGGCATCAGCCGTCATGATTTGGGGCGGGAGAAGTTCATTGACAAGATTTGGGCGTGGAAAGAGCAGTCAGGTAACACCATCACTCGCCAAATTCGCCGTTTGGGGTCGTCCGTGGACTGGTCTCGTGAACGCTTTACCATGGACGACGGTCTGTCGCAGGCGGTCAAAGAGGTGTTTGTGTGGCTTTATGATGAGGGCTTGATTTATCGTGGCAAACGCTTGGTAAACTGGGACCCAAAACTACACACCGCCCTTTCTGACTTAGAAGTAGAAAGCGTAGAAGAGCAAGGCAGTTTGTGGCATTTTAGATATCATTTTGCCGACCAAAGTTTGACAACCCAAGACGGTAAAAATTATCTGGTGGTGGCAACCACACGCCCTGAAACCTTGCTTGGCGACAGTGCGGTGGCGGTACACCCTGATGATGAGCGTTATGCCCATTTGATTGGTAAAACCATCGTCCTGCCCATTAGCGGGCGTGAAGTGCCTATCGTGGCGGACGATTATGTAGAAAAAGATTTTGGTACAGGGTGCGTCAAAATCACGCCAGCCCATGACTTTAACGACCATGAGCTTGGTAAACGCCACGAATTACCGCTCATTAATATTTTTGATGAAGATGCGTGCATAAAAGCTGAATTTGACTTGATTGCCAAAGTGGGAGAGCCGATTTCTAACCACATCACCGCCCCTGCCGACTATGCAGGGCTTGAGCGTTTTGCCGCTCGTAAAAAACTCATAGAACAAGCCCAAAACGAAAACTGGCTTGAAAAAATTGAACCTTATACCCTAAAAGCCCCCCGTGGCGACCGCTCCGGTACAGTCATTGAACCACTTTTGACCGACCAATGGTATGTGGCGATTGAAACCCTTGCCAAACCAGCGATTGAAGCGGTGCAAAATGGCGACATTCAATTCGTGCCACAACAATACACCAACATGTACATGGCATGGATGCGTGATATCCAAGACTGGTGCATCAGCCGTCAGCTGTGGTGGGGGCATCGTATCCCTGCATGGTATGATGACAATGGCAATGTGTATGTGGGGCGTGATGAAAGCGAAGTGCGTGCCAAATACAGCTTAGCCGATACCCCCCTTCGCCAAGATGATGATGTGCTAGATACTTGGTTTAGCTCGGCTCTGTGGACATTTAGCACGCTTGACTGGACAGGTCAGACCAGCTTTGATGATTATGGCGATGCCCTACAAACCTTTCACCCAACAAGCGTACTGGTAACAGGATTTGACATCATTTTCTTTTGGGTTGCTCGCATGATTATGATGACCATGCACTTTATCAAAGACAAAGATGGCAAGCCCCAAGTCCCCTTTAAGACCGTTTATGTGCATGGTCTGGTCAGAGACAGCCAAGGGCAAAAAATGAGCAAATCCAAAGGCAATGTGCTTGACCCCATTGACTTAATTGATGGCATTGATTTGGAAAATCTGGTCAACAAACGCACCCAAGGGTTGATGAACCCAAAAGAGGCGGACAACATCGCCAAACAAACCCGCCAAGAATTCCCTGACGGTATCCCAGCCTTTGGCACAGATGCCCTGCGATTTACCTACGCATCACTTGCCAGCACAGGGCGAGACATTAACTTTGACTTAAAACGCATTGAAGGATATCGTAATTTTTGTAATAAAATTTGGAATGCCACTCGCTTTGTACTCATGAACTGCATTGACAAAGATGGCCGTCCCCAAAACATTGATAAATCCGCCAACCCTAAGCTTTGGCAGTTGCCTGAACACTGGATCATCAGCCGCCTAAACGCCACCATCAATGACATTCACGAGCATATAAGCCAGTACCGTTTTGACTTGATGAGCCAAGCCATTTATGAATTTATTTGGAATGAATACTGCGATTGGTATGTGGAGTTTGCCAAATCCAGCTTAAACGCATCAGGACAAGACAGCACAGTCAGCGATGAGCGAAAAGCTCAAATCCGTTATGTGCTACTCTTTGTGCTTGAAATGGCAATGAAAATGACCCACCCCATCATGCCCTATCTCACCGAAGAGATTTGGCAAACCATCACACCACTGCTGGGCAAAACAGGTAAAAGCATCATGCTAAGCACCTACCCTAAATATGATGACAGCAAAATCAACGAACAAGCCGAAAGCGACATGGCATGGCTACAAAGCCTTATCGGTGCGGTGCGAAACATTCGTGGCGAGATGAAACTGGGCAATGCCGTGCGTCTGCCTGTGCTAATTCAAGGGGTAAGCGATGAACAAAAAGCAAGCCTTGTACGCATTGACAATCAATTTAAAACCCTTGCCAAAGTAGACAGCCTAACGATTGTCAAAACTGGCGAAGAGGTGCCATTATCATCATCTGGCATGGTTGGACAAATGAAAGTGCTTGTCCCCATGAAAGGCTTGATTGACCCGACCGCTGAACTAAACCGCCTAAATAAAGTGCGTGATAAACTGCAAACCCAAGCAGATGCCATTAACAAAAAGCTGTCCAATGACAACTTTATCGCCAAAGCCCCCGCTCAGGTGGTAGAAGCAGAACGAGCCAAACTCTCTGAGTTACAAGGGCAGTTAGCAGAAGTGGAGAAGCAGGTGGGGGCGTTGGGGAATTTGTGATCCTAACAACAGCAAATGGATCATCTTTTGGTCTATGTGCTTAACTTATTATGATAAACAATAGAAAAGTCATGAAACCTTTTATAAAATGGGCGGGCGGCAAGAATTCTTTGCTTGATAAAATTCAAAAACGCTTGCCTGATTTTGTTTACTCACAAGATTTTTGTTTGGTAGAACCTTTCGTTGGTGGTGGGGCGGTGTCCTTATGGGCATTGTCCGATTTGCCACATCTAAAACAGCTTATCATCAATGATTACAATGCCGATTTAATCAATGTTTACCCACATTAGCTCTAATCTTTAAAAGATAAACAAAGTATTGGGTTTATTATTTTTATTTGGCTGTCATTTTAATTTAGTGGATTGTGATGTTTGTTAAATGACATTCAATTAGATTGGATATGGGTAGATGCCATAAAAAGATAAAGAGAGTATAGGGCATGTAAAAGACGATGAATTTATATTTTGATAAAAACTTAGCAAATGAATACAGTAGTAAGGCTCAAATTGCAAGAGTTTTAACTGAAAATTGGGTGTTGAATAACTCATATTGTCCCAAATGCGGAAATCTGCCATTATCTGAATTTGGAAACAATCGACCTGTTGCTGATTTTTACTGTCAAAATTGCCTCGAAGAATTTGAGTTAAAAAGTAAAAATGGTCGTTTGCCCAATGTGATAACAGACGGTGCTTATGCAACGATGATAGAGCGTATCAACGCTAATAACAGCCCAAACTTTTTCTTCTTAACTTATGATAAACGGTGGCGAGTTAATGATTTTTTGATTATACCAAAACAATTTTTTACTCCAAGTATTATTATCAAAAGAAAGCCTTTGTCGCCCAATGCAAGGCGTGCAGGCTGGGTTGGATGCAATATT
This sequence comes from Moraxella catarrhalis, assembly GCF_001632285.1. Lineage (GTDB taxonomy): Bacteria > Pseudomonadota > Gammaproteobacteria > Pseudomonadales > Moraxellaceae > Moraxella > Moraxella catarrhalis. Next base: position 239,353 of record NZ_LWAH01000013.1, on the reverse strand, counting down.
GATATATCCAATGTTGTTGATTTTGGTAAAATTTTTTTGGTCAAAAATTCTCAAATAATTAATCAAAATTTGGTGCAAGAACATTTTAATAATACCTTATTTATTCGCACTAAGAATATAGAGTCAAGAGGTTGGATATTGGACATAATGATGTGTATAGATAGTATTTCAAAAGATACTTTTAACCTAAAAGATATTTATGATTTTGAAGAGATATTAAAAATAAAATACCCAAACAATAACTTTATTAAAGATAAAATTAGACAGCAGTTGCAAATTTTAAGAGATAAAGGATTGATTGAATTCGTTGCCCGTGGTCGATATAAAAAGGTAAAATATGCAAACCTATAAAATACAACTTCAAGAGACTTTATCAAAAATTATTGAGATTCAAGCAAGTAACATTGATGAAGCCATTCGTATTGTACAAGAATCCTATCAAAATGAAGATATTGTACTGGATTGGGGTGATTTTGTTTTGGTGGAATTTGATGATGTTTCTGACTAAAAATTACTTCGTATTTCTCTTGCCGTTATTTTACTTATTCAAGTGAATGGATAATTTGGGCAAGAAAACATTCTAAGATACCACATTATTTTAACTATGATTTGATGAAAAAATTAAATGGTGATAAACAAGCCAAAGATGTTTGGCGATTGCCTGCGGTGGGTAGCTGGGAAAAGACACAGGGCAAACACCCTACTCAAAAACCACTTGGGCTTTTATCTCGTATTATATTATCATCTACCCAAAAAGGCGATTTGATTTTAGATCCATTCTCGGGTTCTGGTACAACAGGCATTGCAGCAACCATTTTGGGTAGGCAATTTATCGGCATTGATAAAGAATTGGAATTTTTAGAATTATCAAAAAGGCGTTATCAAGCAATTACACCCAAATCAAAATATGAATTTAAACAAAAAATTCGTGAGCAGATTAGTTTGGTGTAAAGGCACTTTAAGATGTCATCAACCCCACGGCCACCCCAAACACCCCACAATGAGCCGCCACCACCGTCTCAATATCAGGTGAATAGCCCCCACCCATGACAACAGTGACAGGGATGCCCGCCTTGTGTGCGGTGGTGAGTACCAGTTTGTCTCGCTCATAACAGCCTTGTAAGCTAAGCGATAATTTACCCAGTTTATCCGTCGCCAGTACATCCACGCCTGCTTGATAAAATAGCATGTCAGGGTCAAAATTATGGATAATCTTGGGCAGGGTCTTGCCCAGTATCGTCAAATACGCATTATCATCCGTACCATCATCAAGCTCTATGTCTAGGTCGGACGGTGGTTTGATAAAGGGATAGTTCTTTTTGCCGTGCATGCTAAACACAAAGACAGCAGGGTTATTTGCCATGATGGAGGCATTGCCGTTACCTTGATGCACATCCAAATCCACGCTTAAAATGCGTTTGGCTTGCCCTCGTGCTAAGAGCAAATTGCTCGCCACGCACACATCATTAAACACACAAAATCCCTCACCGTGGTCAGCAAATCCGTGGTGCGTACCACCTGATACCGACAAAGAGATGCCGTATTCTTTGGCGTATAAGGCACATTCGTAAGTGGCGTGCGTAATGTAGCGTTCTCGCTTGATAAGACTGGCGGACATGGGCAGACCGATTTTACGAATCTCTTTGTCCGTGAGCGTGCCTGTTTTTAATTTGTGCCAATAATCAGCGGTGTGCGTGCTTAGAATCTCTTGTTCTGACAACAGCTCGGGATGAAATAAATTATCTTGCGTGATGATGCCATCGGTAAGCAGTTTTTTGGGGATGAGGTCGTATTTTGCCATGGGAAAGCGGTGAGAGACTGGCAGACGATGACAAAATAGGGGAGAATAAGCAATTTTTAGCATAACTTAACCAAAATGCAAAAATATAATCAAATCTATCACTGATATTGATCGGTTGGCTCAAAGTATTGATCCAAAAGGTCTTTGGTATGAGCATCGGTAGGGTGCTGCAGGTAATCAGTAACGATGGGGCTGGGGTCGGCTTCATAAAGTACATCATCATACAGCCTTTGGGCAAGTTCAGTTAGGCTTGCCACACCTTGCAAATGCACGCCCAAAGCGTTATCGCTTAATGGAGTAAATTCAGCATCCAAGCTAACTTTGGCGTGTACCTCGCCATCGGTTGGGTCAAGCTCAATACTCCCAAAAGGGATTGATAGATTTGCCTTAGCGATCGCCATCAGCATCATCGCAAAATGACTATCAGGCACCACTTCAGGCAAAATACCAAAGATAGAAACCAGCTGGCTTGTTTCATTGATACGAAACACACAAGACCATTGATATTTAGTATAACTAAATAATATAATCAGATGATGAATTTGAGGCGTTATCGTGCCATCGTTTGATCGTGCTTCATATTGCCAGCCATGACGCTTTAGGTATTGGATGATATGATCGGTGATGGGCTGCTTTGTGTCTGATTGATGCTCAGTGATGGACTGTGCGTTCTTATTTGAGCGTTTGGCATCTGCTCGTTTGAGTAATGATTTTAATTTTTTTAACAGTTTCATCACAGTTATGAATTCATTAAATAAATCGTTGGATGGCTTTTTAGGATCGATATGGCAAGATTTTTATCAATATAAAATTTGGGCAAATCTGTGTTAATTTTTTATGAAAACCAATCAGATACTTGAGTAAAAATCACACACCAACAGCCAAAATATCATAAATACCACCAAACAACTCAGATTTTTAACGCTAATGTACGCTTGGTAGATGAACTTGTATTGTATCATAAAATGGCTGTCTACTTTGGTATATTTATAGACCATAAGTGATAAAGCTATGTTAATAGGTTGGGTGATATGGCGGTTTATCATAGCTTTATTTGATAGGGTTGTGGTAAAATTAGGGGTTAATTTATATACCACAGTTAAACCCATCATTTTCATCATTGATACCAATCATGCCATGACAACAGTAACTAAGCCCATTGATACCGATAATAAGCCAATCCTTACGATTGATAAACTGGATGTACAGCGTGGTGATTTTGTGCTGTGCCAAGAGGTGCAGTTGACCTTAGAGATGGGTGATGTGTGTCATCTGATTGGCGAAAATGGCTTGGGTAAAACAACACTTATGTCTCAGATTGCAGGTTTATTACCTATTATTCATGGGACTTGTGTGTGTGCTGGTGCTATGGTATATGTCTCGCATCAGCTTGGTATCAGTGCAGCGTTGACTGTCGCACAAAATTTGCGATTTTTGTTGTCGCTATATGGTGTGGATGCTGATGATACATTGATTGATGAAGCATTATGGCAGGTGGGACTTGAGGGGCTGCAAGATATCTCAAGTGTTCAGCTATCAGCAGGTCAGATGCGACGAGTGGGATTGGCTCGCTTGTTTGTTTTGACACCAAATGAGGCATCATTTTGGCTGCTTGATGAGCCACTGACGGCACTAGATACCACCATGGTTCAAAGACTTGAGGCGTGTATTTTAGCATTTGCAAAGGCAGGCGGCGCTGTACTGATGACCAGCCATCAGGCGACAAAAGCGACAAATCGGCAACTGAATTTGGCGGAATTTGCGTTATGATGACTCATCCTTTTTTGACCATGATTACCCGTGAATGGCAAATCAAACGACAAGGCACAGTTCAGTGGCTTTATCCTTTGGTGCTGTTTTTATTGATTATTACACTATTTCCCTTGGCGATTGGCAATGAACCAAAGCTTTTACTCAGATTGGCACCTTCGGCGGTGTGGATTGCTGCTTTGCTTGCATTGGTGATTGGTGTGGATGATTTATTCCGCAGTGAGTTTGATAACGGCACATTGGCACAAATGGTCGTTGCCAAATCACCCTTAATCATTTGGGTTTTGGCACGGCTTTTGGTGCATTGGTTGTTTAGTGCAGGCGTGGTAGCAATCTTATCCTTATTAGTGATTATATTGTTTGAGATGCCATTTGGTGAAGCGGGAATATTGATGGTTTCGATATTTGTGGGTTCTCCGATTTTGCTTGGATTGTCTGCGATTGCAAGCAGTTTGACTTTAACTTTAAAAAATGGTGCAGTTCTTGTCCCTTTGATTGCATTACCGATGCAACTGCCTGTGCTGATATTTGCAACAGGTGCGGTGGACTTATATGCCACAGGGTTAAATGGCTTACCAACCTTGGCTTTATTGGCGGCAGGCAGTATTATCACGGTGCTGGTGACGCCATGGGTTGTCGCCTCAGTACTCAAAATGGCATGGGCAGATTAATCATCACACAGTATCATCAATCCAGTGGTAGGCTGTCATGCTATGCCAAGTGATGGCAGTCAAAAATCGGCATGGCAGCACGGATTTTAGCTTGCCTATCAGCGTCATAATCAGCATAAGCAATACAATAACCGTTGTCTGCCACCTCAGTGCGACCACTGTCTGCGATGATTTGACCATGTGCATTCACAATCATGGAATGACCCCAAGTCTGGCGTATGCTATTACCGATCTGATGGATACCGCCTTGAGCTGAACCGATAATCAGGCATTGACTATCCAACGCACGCGCCTGTAGCAGCATTTGCCAATGTGCCTGACCTGTGCGATGTGTAAACGCAGCTGGGACAGTGATGATGTCCGCCCCCATTTGTCTGAGCCGCTGAGCAAAGGCAGGGAATCTGACATCAAAGCAAATCATCATGCCAACATTGATCGTCTGCCCATGAATGACGCACGGCTCACAGACCAATCGGCTGCCATGCTCAAATGTCTTACCTTCATCATAGTTGCCTGTGCTGTCATCAATAGTTGCACGAAATAGATGAATTTTATCATATCGTGCTTTGATATTACCTTGGTCATCAATCAGTAGACTAACTTGTCTGACAAGATCGCAAGGCACATCACTGCCATCGGGACGAGTTGGGCAAGGTAGCGTACCTGCTAATAGATGAACGCCATATGTCTTGGCAAGCGATTGATAAAATTGGCAGATTTCATCATAGCGAGTGGCAAGCTGACTTTGACGACCCATAACGCAAGCATTTTCGGGCAATACGATAAATTTAGCATCACAGGCGGCAGCTTCGCTGATGGCATTATTGATAATACCTAGGTTGGCGTCAATGTCAGTTTGGCTATTTAGCTGAATGGTAGCAATGCGAATGGTCATGACATTTCCTTGATTTTTTAGATGATTTTGGATTAACCTATCGATATTTGTTTGGATTGTCAAGGCAATTTAGATGGATTTGTACAAGATCATCATAAAAATACTTGCAAAATTGGGTAGGCTGTGCGATAGTAACAATACCCAATGACGATCACTAACAGGCATTTGATCATCATTGGGTATTTTTTTGGGTACTTTAGATTGTCGAAGATTAAATTTGGTATCAATACAGCGTGTATCAGCCACCACCAACGGCTTGCACAACTTCGATACTCATACCATCTTTTAGCTCTGTGAGCGTCAAGCGTGATTTTGGTACGAGCATCTCATCAATCTCCACTGCAAATCGCCCCTGGGTCAGACCGTGGGCATTTAGCAATTCAAATACCGTTGAATGATCCGACTGGGTCGGTTGTCCGTTTAAAGTTACTTGTTTCATAGTTTAAATTTTTGATTAAATTTTGGTTAAATTGGGTTAAGCCAAGCGAGTCGTTTTGGCGATTTGTAAGGCAAACACAAGCCAACCGATGATCAGTAAACCACCACCGATAGGTGTGATTGCCCCAAGCCAACGAGGCGCACCAAGTGCCATGGTATACAGTGTGCCTGAAAATATCACAATACCCATTTGTAGTAATACGCCAGCCAAAGCAGAGCGATATCGCCCAATATGCTGTAAAACACCAATAACCAATAAGCCCAACGCATGAATGAACAAATACAGCGTGGCAGTTTGCCAAATCTGTAACGCATACTCATCAGCAATGTGCTTAAGTCCATGTGCACCAAATGCCCCAAAGGCGACACCTATAGCAAGATTAAGCGCCGCCACTAACAGCCAATTGATTTTAACAGTCATAAAGCCTTCTATTTGATGGTGATTATGAAGAATAATACAACAAATACTAATACAACAAATTAGCCCAATGAAACCTTTTATTCATCTATAATCATACGATCAAGCGTAATAGCTTCTTTGATTTTATTCATGGCATTTTTTTCAATTTGGCGAACTCGTTCAGCCGAAATATTATAAGTTGCCGCAAGCTCATGTAATGTGGATTTTTGGTCAGCCAGCCACCGCTGCGTGATGATATCACGAGAGCGTTCATCTAGGGTTTCCATCGCATCTTTGAGTGCGGTTGTGGTATTTTCTTCCCAATCTGCCTCCTCAACGACATCGGCAGGATTGACCGCATCCTCCAAAAATAGCTGAGGGGCATAGCGTCCTTCATCATCATCTGAATCTTGTGCCTCAAAAGACGCATCATAACTGGTCAAGCGTGATTCCATCTCCAAAACTTGCTTGACAGTCACATTCAAATCATTGGCGATGGCAGTTGCTTCATCTAAAGTCAGCTGATTAGAGGATTTTTTTAGGCTGCGTAAATTAAAAAATAATTTACGATGTGCTTTGGTGGTAGCAACTTTAACAATACGCCAATTTTTGATGACAAATTCATGAATCTCCGCCTTAATCCAATGTACCGCAAAACTGACCAAACGCACCCCCTTATTAGGATCAAAGCGTTTGACGGCTTTCATTAAGCCAAGATTGCCTTCTTGGATCAAATCGGCTTGGGATAATCCATATCCTGAATAACTGCGTGCAATATGAATGACAAATCTTAAGTGGCTCATCACAAGCAGCCGAGCGGCTTCAACATCGCCATCATGATAATAACGCTCAGCCAAGGCACGCTCTTCTTCGGGTGTTAAAATAGGAATTTGATGCACAGTATTAATATAAGCACCCAAATTCACCCCAGGTGCTGCCAAATGGGTCGGCATGGCTGGTACTAGATCGTGCGTCGCAATGGCATCTGTGTCAGATGGTGTACTGTGAGCTTTGGGCGTAGCAGAAATTTTGGGTTTATCGATATCATCATCAATATCATCGATGATTTCGGCGTACTCTTCATCATCAATCTCATGAAAGCCGTCTAACGCTTCAATCAAATCCTCATCAAACTCATCGTCATATGTGTCATCATAGCCTTCATGGTTGTGATCATAATCATCATCGTTATCTTGGGTGCGTTTGGGTGCCATTTTGTCCCTATATATTCTCAAAATCTTGATACTATTGTAGGCAATTTTCCAAAAATTAGCTAGTATCCAATCTTTTAATCACATAAATTTTACAATCTGTAAAATTTGGCTAACCTTAATTTTTATGCCGAGTTTGATAAAATCTTTTTATATTAAATCTTTTTATATTAAATCAGTTTTATATTAATTTGCAGGCTTGATAATGATAAAGTGATAGATGGGCGTCTCATTGGTCAAGTCATGACTATGCCAAGTATGGGCAATCAGAGCGTTTTTGTTGCAATAGGTCACTAAGTCTTTTTGAGAGTTTTGGTCGGTAGCGATTAAATACAGCGCTTGATTATCGGTGACATGACGCAGTGTCACTTTGGCTTTTAATAAGGGCATCGGACAAGGCAGATTTCTGGCATCATAAAACACCTCTACGATATTTAAAGGAAGGTTTAATGCTTCTAGTTTGCTGGTCAAATGAGCGTTAAGCGTACTTTTATCTTCTGCTGTGAGCGTGTCAAATATATGATTTAGCATCTGTGTCACCGAATAAAATTGACATAAACATGATGGGGCGGTGGCATATTTATTAGCATTAGGTTTTAGCGGCATTAAGGCGTTTGAACCATAGACTCTAAGCCTTTTGGCCTAACTTGGCTTAGGTGCTTTTTGATGGTATCGATGGGTAGACCTTGTTTTTCGAGGCGTTTCGGGATAATTTGGCTACCTTTTTGACCTTTCATGTCAAACATCATGAATAAATAGTCATCTGTCTCATCCCAGCTACTCACTGTATGCCAAGGTATGGTTGCTGACTGCGTTGCACCTGCACGCATTTGCATACCTCGCATTTGTGGTGATTTCATCAGATCGGTGGATGTAGGCATCGCCATAACAAGCCCGTGTGATTGTACACCTAATTGCAGAGTGCGAAGCTGTTCAGGCATTTGGGTACTTGCCACTTGTTTTTCATATTCACGCTTCATATACCATTTCATACCCAAGGTACGAGCAAGCAGATACACACCAACCAAAATCAGCATAAGCCAAAAAATGATTGTCGAATAGCCACTGACAAATACCAAGCCTGCAATCGCCGCCACAACCATCAGGGCAATCACAATCCACTCTGTGCGTTTTAAGGACTTTAGTGTAAAATGACTTGTGCCTTTTTCAAACAATGATAACTGTGCTGCGTAAAATTCAGTTTCGCTCATGTTTAAAGCGATGGGCTTTAGCGTATAGGGATAAAGTGCTTTGGTCATTGAGATAAATCCTAACGATGAATTTGCCTATATTACCCATTTTATCCAAAAAAATAAACCCAAAGTTAATATTTGTCAAAATTTTTTGATTTTTAACTGCTTTGATTTGAAATTGGCTTAAGTTTTGGGGGAAAATTTGCTATTATAAGAATAAGAATAAATTTTATTGTTCATCATTTTAGCACGCCAAGCGCCGTTTGGGGCGTTTTTGTGCTTGATAGGATTTGATATGTTAGACCCTAAATTTTTGCGTGGTAACCTAGAAGAGCTAAAAGCCAAGCTTGCGGTGCGTGGTTATGATTTGGATGTGGCATTTTGGCAGGAAGTTGAAAATCAGCGTAAATCTATCCAAGTAAAGACCGAAGCATTACAAGCCAAAAAAAATGCAGGTGCTAAAAAGGTCGGTGAGCTCAAACGACATGGTGAAGACACAAGTGAGCTGATGAACCAAATGCAATTGGTCAGTGAAGCCATGAAGGCTGCCGAAAATGAGCTAAAAGAACTACAAAACACCATCACAACCGCCGCACTACAAATCCCAAATCTGCCCGATGATAGTGTGCCTGTGGGCAGTGATGAAACTGATAATGTTGAAGTGCGTCGCTGGGGCGTGCCTCGTGAGTTTGATTTTGCAATCAAAGACCACACCGATATTGGTGAAAGCTTAGGTCAGCTTGATTTTGAGTTGGCAGCTAAATTGACAGGTGCTCGTTTTAGTGTTTTAAAAGGTCATCTTGCTAAGCTCAATCGTGCGTTGGTGCAATTTATGCTTGACACGCATACCCAAAAATATGGCTATACCGAGATGTATGTACCTTATATGGTTAATTCTGATAGTTTACAAGGTACAGGACAGTTGCCTAAATTTGAAGAAGATTTGTTTAAGCTTCGTGGCGAAAAAGAATATTATTTAATTCCAACATCAGAAGTGCCACTGACCAACAGTGTTCGTGATACCATTCTTAGCCCTAAGGATTTGCCCATCAAACTGACCGCACATACGCCATGTTTTCGTAGTGAGGCAGGCAGTGCAGGGCGTGATACACGAGGGCTGATTCGTCAGCATCAGTTTGAAAAAGTTGAAATGGTGCAAGTAACACGGGCTGATAGCTCAATGCAGGCATTAGAGGATATGACTGCACAGGCAGAATATGTCTTGCAAGCGCTTGAGCTGCCATATCGTGTTATGACACTTTGTACAGGCGATATGGGCTTTAGTGCCGTTAAAACTTACGATATTGAGGTTTGGTTGCCATCTCAAAATATGTATCGTGAAATCTCAAGTTGCTCAAATTGTGGCGATTTTCAGGCACGGCGTATGAGTGCTCGCCTAAAAGATGGCAAACACAGTGAATTGGTGCATACGCTAAATGGTTCGGGTTTGGCAGTTGGGCGCACTTTGTTGGCAATTTTAGAAAATCACCAAAATGCTGATGGTACGATCACGATTCCCAAAGCTTTACAGCCTTATATGGGTGGACTTGAAGTGATTGCCTAAGATAAAAGCCGCTTTGATAGCGGCTTTTGAAAGGGTGATTTTAGTATTGCCTTTTTTAGGCATTTAAACAAGGTAAATTAGGCATGATTGCCAAAAATGTACTTGGGTGATTGTCAGTATCTGATGACCAAATTTCAAAGCCCAAAAATACTGAAAATATGATATAATGAAGCAAATTTTGTTAGGAACTTTGCTGATGCCAATCGAACTTAACCAACGCCATAACGCCAATGCTATCCGTATTCTTGCGATGGATGCCGTCCAACAAGCCAACTCAGGTCACCCAGGGGCACCGATGGGTATGGCGGATATCGCAGAAGTGCTATGGCGAGAGTTTTTACGCCATAATCCAAAAAATGCCAAATGGGTAAACCGTGATCGCTTTGTGCTATCTAATGGCCATGGCTCAATGTTATTGTATGCTTTACTGCATTTGACTGGTTATGATTTAAGTATTGATGATCTTAAAAATTTCCGTCAGCTGCATTCAAAAACCGCAGGTCATCCTGAATACGGTTATGCCGATGGTATCGAGACAACCACAGGACCTTTAGGTCAAGGTATTGCTAATGCCGTTGGTTTTGCGTTGGCTGAGAAGACTTTGGCAGCACAGTTTAACAAACCTGACAATGCAATCATTGATCATTTTACCTATGCGTTTTTGGGTGATGGTTGTTTGATGGAAGGTGTTAGCCATGAAGCATGCTCACTGGCGGGTACTTTGGGGCTTGGTAAACTGATTGCTTATTATGATGATAATGGCATTTCAATTGATGGCGAGGTTGAAGGTTGGTTTTCTGATGATACTGCCAAACGATTTGAAGCGTATGGCTGGCAGGTATTAAAAATTGATGGTCATGATGCTGATGCCATTCGTGATGCCACCAATCAAGCCAAAGCAGAATCAGCCAAACCGACATTGATTATTTGCAAAACCATTATTGGTTTGGGCTCGCCTAATAAACAAGGTAAAGAAATTAGCCATGGTGCACCTTTGGGCTTAGACGAAATTGCTTTGACACGCACGCAAATGGGCTGGGCGGACACCACGCCTTTTATAATTACCGATGAGATGTATCGTGCTTGGGATGCCACCGCCAAAGGCAGTACCGATGAAGCAGCTTGGAATAAACAGTTTGCTGAGTATCAAGATAAATATCCTAAGGAAGCTGCTGAGCTTTTACGCCGTTTCAGTGGTGATTTGCCAGAGAACTTTGATCAGCTGGCAGATGAATTTATCCAAACTTGCGTCCAAAAAGCAGAAAGTATCGCCACACGCAAAGCCAGCCAAAACGCCATCGCAGCACTTGCACCACACTTACCTGAAATCTTGGGCGGTTCAGCTGACCTTGCAGGTTCAAACCTAACTTTGTGGTCAGGTGCTAAAGGTGTTCAAGAGTACGCCGATGGTAATTATGTTCATTATGGTGTGCGTGAATTTGGCATGACAGCAATTGCCAACGGCGTGGCACTGCATGGCGGATTTATCCCCTACACAGCGACATTTTTAATGTTTATGGAATATGCTCGTAATGCTGTGCGTATGTCATCGCTGATGAAGCAGCGTGTGATCAATGTTTATACTCACGACTCAATTGGTCTGGGTGAAGATGGCCCAACGCACCAGCCTGTCGAGCAGATTGCTAATTTACGCATGACCCCAAATCATTATGTATGGCGTCCTTGCGATACTGTTGAGACAGCAGTGGCATGGAAGATGGCGCTTAAAACAAAAACCGCTCCTTCATCATTGATTTTATCTCGTCAGAATTTGGCATTTCAATCTCGCAGTGATGAGCAAATTCAGAATATCGAAAAAGGCGGATATATTTTAGCACCCGAAAAAGGTACTCTTAAAGCCATCATCATCGCAACAGGTTCTGAAGTTGAGCTTGCGATGCAGGCGTATGAGCAACTAGAAGGCGTGCGTGTGGTTTCTATGCCATGTGCTGAGATTTTTGTTAAGCAGGACAGTGGTTATATCGAAAGTGTGTTACCATCTGATGTTCGTGTGCGTGTTGCTGTTGAGGCGGCAATCACGGATTATTGGTATAAATTTGTTGGCTTAGATGGCAAGGTTGTTGGTATGACGACATTTGGAGAGTCTGCACCTGCCAAGGTATTGTTTGAGCATTTTGGTATCACAACCCAAGCTGTGGTGGATGCGGTAAATTCTTTACTTTAATCGTATCAGATAATAAAAAATCGGGTGATTGTATGACACCCGATTTTTTTATTTTAAGTAATGGTTAAAAATGATGATGGTTAGATTGCTCACATTTATCAGTATCAAAAATTGATGAAATATGCTAAAATTGGGAAAATATGTCCTAATTTTGCAAGGGCGAAATAAGCCACTTTAATCAGCTTGGGGGCTGTATGTCTGATAAAAATCCACAATTTTCACGCATTTTATTAAAACTATCGGGTGAAGCGTTGGCTGGCGGTCGTGATATGGGCATTGATGCTAATATCTTGGATCAAATGAGCCTATCCATTGCACATCTTCGAGGGCTGGGTGTTCAAGTTGGTATTGTTGTTGGTGGTGGCAATTTGTACCGTGGTAGTACGCTACAAAAACAAGGGTTGGTTGGTCGTGTGACAGGTGACCAAATGGGCATGCTCGCAACCGTGATGAATGGTTTGGCGATGCGTGATGCTTTGGTACGCCGAAATATTAAAACTCGCCTAATGTCAGCGATTGCCATTGATACAGTAGTTGAGTCATATTCTAGCCGTGATGCGATACGCCACTTAAATAATGGCGAGGTGTGTATCTTTGTGGCAGGTACGGGTAATCCATTTTTTACCACAGATACCGCAGCGTGCTTGCGTGGCATCGAGATTGAAGCAGGGCTGATTTTAAAAGCCACCAAAGTTGATGGCGTTTATGATAAAGACCCAACAACCGATGATGATGCGGTTAAATTTGACAGTTTGAGTTTTGATGAAGTGCTTGAAAAAAAGCTTGGTGTGATGGATTTAACAGCGATTGCGTTATGCCGAGAGCATAATGTACCGCTACAAGTATTTGATATGAATAAACCAAATGCGCTATTGAATGTGGTTATGGGTGAGGCTGAAGGTACACGAGTTTATCACTAAGCTTAGCATTTATACCTTAATATTCATATAAAATTTATTTATATGAAATATGTGAGATAAAATTGAGTTAAAAATTTAGACAATTGTGATGATTAAGGAAATTTTATGATTAATGAAATTAAAACAGATGGCGAAAGCCGCATGCAAAAATCTATCGAAGCTTTGGAAGCTGCTTTTAGTAAGCTGCGTACGGGTCGAGCCCATCCAGGGATTTTATCAGGCGTGATGGTCAGCTATTATGGTTCTGATACACCGTTAAATCAGGTAGCCAGTATCAATGTAGAAGACAGTCGCACTTTATTGGTGCAGCCATTTGAGCGGTCTATGGTACAAGCTGTTGATAAGGCAATCCGTGAAGCGGATTTGGGTCTAAATCCAATGACCGCTGATGTGATTCGTGTCCCAATGCCTGCTTTGACCGAAGAGACACGCCGTGATATGCAAAAAATTGCTCGCAATGATGCTGAACAAACACGCATTTCTGTGCGTAATATTCGCCGTGATATGCTAAGTGATATTAAAGATTTGCTAAAAGATAAAGAAATATCAGAAGATGATGAACGCCGTGCTGCAGATGACATTCAAAAATTAACGGACAAATTCATCGCAACCATTGATAGTCGCCTAGAGAAAAAAGAAAGCGAACTGATGGAAGTGTGATTGATTATAAAATAGCATGGGTAAGGAGTTTTCTTTATCCATGTTATTCATTTATTTAGATTAGATTTAAAGTTAAATGACGGTAATTGTAAAACCATGACAACCCAAATTTGTGAATCTTTACCCATCATTCCCAAGCACATTGCCATCATTATGGATGGCAATAATCGCTTTGGTAAATCCAAACAGCTGGCAACAGGTGCAGGCCATGTGGCGGGTAAAGATGCACTTGATCCGATTGTTGAGCATTGTTTGGCTTTAGGGGTTGAGGTGCTGACGGTATTTGCCTTTTCAAGTGAAAATTGGGCACGCCCAAAAGATGAGGTGGATCTTTTGATGCGTCTTTTGTCCCAAACGATTTACGAGCAGCTACCACGCATGAATCAGCACCGTATCCGTCTGCGTTTTATCGGTGATAGAAGTCAAATTGATGGCGACTTGGTAAAGCTTATGGCACAGGCAGAAGCCAAGACGGCAGATTTTGATGCGATGACTTTGGTGATTGCTATCAGCTATGGCGGACAATGGGACATTACCAATGCCGCCAAAAAACTTGCCAAACAAGTTGAATTGGGTCACTTATCTGCTGATGATATCGATATACAAATGATAAAAACGCAGCTTGAATTGGCGGATTTACCTTCTGTGGACATGCTGATTCGTACAGGTGGAGAGTACCGCATTTCAAATTTTTTACTTTGGCAGACGGCATATGCTGAATTATTTTTTACGCCCACATTATGGCCTGAATTTGGCTGTGATGAGCTTGATGAGATGATTCGTATTTTTGCTGGTCGTGAGCGTCGATTTGGCATGACAAGCGAACAAATCCAAAAAACCTAAGTGCTGAATTCAACTGATAGTTAAAGCGCTTTAAAATTGATAACTCTTTGCAAGGATGTTTTAGTCATGTGGCAACGAATAAAAACGGCAATAATTTTGGTTTTGATTGTTGGATTTGCGTTATTTGCAAGCTCAATGCCGATTTTTGTGTTGCCACTATTAGCCATTGGGGTTTTGATCGCTGCACATGAATGGACAAAACTCATGCCAAAATGCAGACAGCCTGTACAGTTTATTTTGGCAGTTTTAATCATCACCATGTTATCAGTTGCACTGCCTTGGACTTGGGTATTTTGGTGGGCAGTATCGCTGGGTATTTGGGTAATGGCAACGGCATGGGTAGCACAATACCCCAATAAAGAACGCTGGTATGGTAGGCGGCTGGTGTATATGGGTGCGGTCATTCTCACCGCTGCTATCACCGCCATGTATGGGCTTTGGCAGATGTCGCCTTGGTGGCTGATGTATGTGTTTTTATTGGTATGGTGTGCTGATAGTGGGGCTTATTTTATTGGCAGAAAATTTGGCAAACGAAAAATGGCACCCAATGTATCACCCAATAAAAGTATCGAAGGCTTATGCGGTGGATTGATGGTCTCTGGGGTGGTCACTGTGGCAGTTGGTTATTATTTGCAGCTGTCTGGTATGTCATTGGTATTGTTTTTGATTTTGTCTTGGCTAACTGTACTTGCCAGTATACTGGGCGACTTATTTGAATCTATGCTAAAACGCCGTGCAGGTATTAAAGATTCTGGGACAATTCTACCAGGTCATGGCGGTATTTTGGATCGAATTGATTCGCTACTTTCAGCGATACCGATATTTGCATTGGGTTTTTGGCTATTATTAAAACTTGGTATTTTTACAGAAGTTTGGATAAAAATGTACTTTGCAACCATGCAAGTGCCTTTTTGATGAGCTTGATTGATTAATAAGGTTTATTAATTATATTTATTAATCAAATAAAAAATGTAATTAAAATAAATTTAAGGATAATAATGGCAGATACGCTTCAATCTTTGGCAATACTTGGTGCAACAGGTTCTATCGGTGATAGTACACTGGCAATTATTCGTCAGCATCCCAATCGTTATCGCATTCATGCACTGACAGGATTTTCTCGTGTCGATAAATTATTGGCATTGGCGATGGAATTTCACCCTGTCAAGATTTGCACCTCGCCTGATAATTATGCACAATTAAGCCAAAAAGTTACTGATGCAGGATTGGATACTATCATACTTTCAGGGGATGAAGGTTTGATTGAGATTGCCAGTGATGAAGCGGTAGATACGGTCGTGGCAGCCATTGTTGGTGCGGCAGGTCTGTCGTCTACATTGGCGGCAGCGGGTGCAGGCAAAAGAATTTTATTGGCCAATAAAGAGTCACTTGTGATGGCAGGTGATTTGGTCATCAAAACTGCCAAAAAACACGGTGCAACCATTTTACCAATTGATTCAGAACACAATGCCATTTACCAGTGCTTGCCTGCCGCCATTCAAGCAGATAATACCGCCATTCACCATACATCCTATGGTATCAAAAAACTGTGGCTAACAGCTTCTGGTGGCAGCTTTTTGGATAAGTCAATCAAACAAATGCAAAATGCCAGTGTCAAAGAAGCGGTAAATCACCCCAATTGGTCAATGGGTCAAAAAATCTCCATTGATTCTGCTACGATGATGAATAAAGGGCTTGAGCTGATTGAAGCTTGTCATTTATTTGACCTAAAAGAGCATCAAATTCAAGTGGTGATTCACCCAAATAGCGTTGTACATTCTTTGGTGGAATATGTTGATGGCAGTTTTTTGGCACAGTTAGGTACGCCTGATATGAAAACGCCCATTGCACATGCATTGGCATATCCTGAGCGTATCAAATCAGGCGTCATGCCTTTAGACTTGTATCAGCTTGGCAGTCTTAAATTTTTGGCACCAGATTTGGATAAATTTGCCTGCCTAAAATTAGCACGATATGCCGCAAGATTGGGCACGGGGGCATGTATTGCACTAAATACCGCCAACGAAATTGCGGTAGAGGCTTTTTTGGCAGAAAAAATTTGCCTCACAGATATTGCTGTGATTGTTAAGGCTTGTCTAGATGATAAGACAATTGCCCAAGATTATTCACAGGATTTTGGTGATGAAGTGTTAGGGCTTGAGCGGATATTGACGATGGATAAAAAGGTTCGTAAGATTGCCACGGCTAAGATAAAGTTACTTAAACAAGGTGATGTGTTATGACGGCATTATATATGTTTCTTGCCGCTGTTTGTATACTCGGGCCTTTGGTTGCTTTACATGAGTTTGGGCATTATATCGTTGCTCGTTTATGTGGGGTTAAGGTACAAACATATTCAATTGGTTTTGGGCCAAAACTGCTTGCTTGGACTTCTAAACGCTCAGGTATACGCTACCAAATTGCCGCCATTCCTTTGGGTGGCTATGTTAAAATGCTGGACAGTCGTCAAGAATCTGTCGCAGATGAATTAAAGTCAGTTGCGTTTAATCATCAGCACCCTTTAAAAAAAATTGCCATCGTTGCAGCTGGTCCTGTCATGAATTTTTTGATTGCCATTGGGCTATTTTGGGTGCTATTTTTATTGCCCAGTGAGCAGCTTAACACCCGAATTGGTGAAATTATTGACAATTCACCTGCTGCTACCAGCGGCTTGGTGGTTGGTGATAAAATTATCAGTATCGATTCAAAATCAGTCAATACTTGGCAGCAGACCGCCTACGCATTGGCATCTAAAATGGGTGAAAGTACCACCATTCACATTGGTGTCAATCGTGATGGGCAAGTACTTCAAAAAACTGCCAAGGTTTTACATTTTATGCAGACCAAAGACAGTCGTCAGCCTAATGATCCTTTAAGTAGTTTGGGTATTTTGCCTTATCAACCCATCATCTCACCTGTAGTCGGCGAGGTGCTTTCTGACGGTGCTGGTGCGTTGATGGGTCTAAAAACTGGTGATGTCTTCACTGCTATTCATGGTGAACCAATCAATGATTGGCTAAGTGCCACCAAGATTATTCAGGCAAATCCAGAAACCATGCTTGATGTGACAGTCATGCGTCAAGGTAAGCAGGTTGATTTAAAATTAATGCCCCGTGGTGTAAAGACACAAAACGGCGTAGTCGGTCAACTGGGTATTCGCCCCCAGATTGATACCGATACGCTCATTCCTGATGAATATCGTATGACGATTCAATATGATGTCGGTGAGGCATTTACTCAAGCCATCCGACGAACTTATGATTTATCAATAATGACCTTAGATGCGATGGGTAAGATGATTACAGGATTGATTGGCATTGAAAATCTATCAGGTCCCATTGCCATTGCCGATGTTTCTAAGACCAGTTTTGAGTTGGGATTTCAAGAAGTGTTATCGACAGCCGCAATCATCAGTTTAAGCTTGGCAGTACTGAATCTTTTACCCATTCCAGTGTTAGATGGCGGGCATTTGGTATTTTATACTTATGAATGGATTATGGGCAAATCTATGAATGAAGCGGTGCAGATGGCAGCATTTAAAGCGGGTGCGTTATTGCTTTTTTGTTTCATGTTACTTGCAATCAGTAACGATATCATGCGATTTTTTGGCTAAGTTCTGATTTATCGTACCATTAACAAAATTTTTGGCTTTTTTAAGCTGAAATACTTGCCAAATTTAACTTTTTGGCTTACCTTTACACAATATAAATTTGGGTGTAGAAAATTTTGGATACATTTTTATACCTTATTTTTAGAAATTTTAAAAATTAAGTTTGGATAGACTTATGCGTAATTCATATTTTAAAGGTTTTCAGGTCAGTGCAATGACAATGGCTGTCATGATGGTAATGTCAACTCATGCACAAGCGGCGGATTTTATGGCAAATGACATTGCCATCACAGGACTACAGCGAGTGACCATTGAAAGCTTGCAAAGCGTGCTGCCGTTTCGCTTGGGTCAAGTGGTGAGCGAAGCACAGTTGGCTGATGGTGTCAAAGCACTTTATGCAACAGGCAATTTTTCAGATGTGCAAGTCTATCATCAAGAAGGGCGTATCATCTATCAGGTAACCGAAAGGCCGTTAATCGCTGAGATTAATTTTGAGGGCAATCGCTTAATTCCAAAAGAAGGTCTACAAGAAGGGCTAAAAAATGCTGGCTTAGCTGTGGGTCAACCACTAAAACAAGCCACAGTACAGATGATTGAAACCGAGCTTACCAATCAATATATATCACAAGGCTATTATAATACCGAAATTACTGTCAAACAGACGATGCTTGATGGTAATCGTGTTAAGCTTGATATGACCTTTGCTGAAGGTAAACCTGCACGGGTGGTTGATATTAATATCATTGGCAATCAGCATTTTAGCGATGCAGATTTGATTGATGTGCTTGCGATTAAGGATAATAAAATCAATCCACTGTCTAAAGCTGACCGTTATACTCAAGAAAAGCTGGTGACCAGTTTAGAGAATTTGCGTGCTAAATATCTCAATGCAGGGTTTGTGCGTTTTGAGATTAAAGATGCTAAGCTTAATATTAATGAAGATAAAAACCGTATCTTTGTTGAGATTTCATTGCATGAAGGTGAGCAATATCGCTTTGGACAGACACAGTTTTTGGGTAATTTAACTTATACTCAAGCAGAACTTGAGGCACTGCTTAAATTCAAAGCAGAAGAAGGGTTTTCACAAGCCATGCTTGAGCAAACAACAAATAATATCAGTACCAAATTTGGTGACGATGGCTATTATTATGCTCAAATCCGTCCTGTAACACGCATTAATGATGAAAGTCGTACGGTTGATGTGGAATATTATATTGACCCTGTACGCCCTGTCTATGTACGCCGTATTAATTTTACAGGTAACTTTAAGACCCAAGATGAAGTACTCCGTCGTGAGATGCGACAACTTGAAGGTGCGTTGGCATCTAATCAAAAAATCCAGCTGTCTCGTGCACGCTTGATGCGGACTGGGTTTTTTAAACATGTTACCGTTGATACTCGTCCAGTACCCAACTCACCTGATCAGGTTGATGTAAATTTTGTGGTTGAAGAACAACCTTCAGGATCATCAACCATCGCAGCAGGCTACTCTCAAAGTGGTGGTGTAACTTTTCAATTTGATGTTTCTCAAAATAACTTTATGGGTACAGGTAAGCACGTCAATGCTTCGTTTTCTCGCTCTGAGACCCGTGAGGTGTATAGTTTGGGTATGACCAACCCATACTTTACCGTAAATGGCGTCTCGCAAAGCTTGAGTGGCTACTATCGTAAAACCAAGTATGATAACAAGAACATTAGTAATTATGTACTTGATTCTTATGGTGGCTCATTAAGCTATGGATATCCAATTGATGAAAATCAACGCATAAGCTTTGGTCTGAATGCTGACAATACCAAGCTTCATGGCGGTCGTTTTATGGGCATTAGTAATGTCAAGCAGCTGATGGCAGATGGTGGCAAAATTCAAGTGGATAATAATGGCATTCCTGATTTTAAGCATGATTACACAACCTACAATGCCATTTTGGGGTGGAATTATTCAAGTCTAGATCGCCCTGTATTTCCAACCCAAGGCATGAGTCATTCTGTAGATTTGACGGTTGGTTTTGGTGATAAAACTCATCAAAAAGTGGTTTATCAAGGCAATATCTATCGCCCATTTATCAAAAAATCAGTCTTGCGTGGATACGCCAAGTTAGGCTATGGCAATAATTTACCATTTTATGAAAATTTCTATGCAGGCGGCTATGGTTCGGTTCGTGGCTATGATCAATCCTCTTTGGGTCCACGCTCACAAGCCTATTTGACAGCTCGTCGTGGTCAACAAACCACACTAGGAGAGGTTGTTGGTGGTAATGCTTTGGCAACTTTCGGCAGTGAGCTGATTTTACCTTTGCCATTTAAAGGTGATTGGATAGATCAGGTGCGTCCAGTGATATTCATTGAGGGCGGTCAGGTTTTTGATACAACAGGTATGGATAAACAAACCATTGATTTAACCCAATTTAAAGACCCACAAGCAACAGCTGAACAAAATGCAAAAGCAGCCAATCGCCCGCTACTAACCCAAGATAAACAGTTGCGTTATAGTGCTGGTGTTGGTGCAACTTGGTATACGCCCATTGGTCCTTTATCTATTAGCTATGCCAAGCCATTGAATAAAAAACAAAATGATCAGACCGATACGGTACAGTTCCAGATTGGTAGTGTCTTTTAATGCCAAGTCTTCATGAAATGATGACTGCCATCGAAAAATATCAGAGCGTGCTTAATAAAGATGATATTGATGGCAGTATTAAGATAACAGGCGTGGCAAATTTATCGGCAGCCACCAAGCATCAAGTTGCTTTTTTGGCAAAAGCAAAATATTTGGATGAACTCAATCAAACAAACGCAGGGGTTGTGTTATTATCTGAACAATTCATCAATGAAGCACGGACGATTAACCCTAAGTGTTTGTATGTATTGGTCAAAGATGCTTATTTGGCCTATGCATGCGTTAGTACATTATTCACCCCTTCATGCGTGACAGGCATTCACCGCACGGCAATCGTTGCAGATTCAGCTGTTATTGGTAATCAAGTTAGTATTGGTGCAAACGCCGTCATTGGTGAAAAAGTGGTTTTGGCTGATGGCGTTGTGGTGGGTGCAGGTGTGATTATCGGTGAGCGTACCCAAATCGGTGCAGGCAGTCAAATTGATGCTGCTACCGTTATTCATCATGATTGTATCATTGGCGAGCAAACACGCATTCATAGCCATGCAAACATTGGATCAGAAGGGTTTGGTTTTGCTCCTGTGGCAACGAAAGATGGACGACAGTGGCAGCGTATTGCACAACTGGGGCGAGTAATTATTGGTAATCATGTGCGTATTGGTAGCCATACCTGTATTGATCGTGGTGCGGTGGATGATACTGTCATTAGTGATGATGTGATTATTGATAATTTGGTACAAATTGCTCATAATGTTCACATTGGTTGTGGTACAGCCATTGCCGCCAACTGTGGTATTGCAGGCAGCACCAAAATCGGTAAAAATTGCCTGATTGGTGGTGCGGTGGGTATCAGCGGGCATTTGACAATCACTGATGATGTTACCATTACCAGTATGAGTATGGTCATTGCAAATATCCAAAAATCAGGAAGTTACTCTTCTGGTACTGTTGCTATGCCTTCTTTAAAGTGGCGGCGTGCAGCAGCAAGATTTCGTCAAATGGGCGAAAAATAACCCAAAGTTTGATTGGTTACTAAGCTGGGTGTGTTCATTTTGTTGATTGATTGAATTGGGTATGAGTAAATAAAAAATAATCTTTTATCCGTTTATTCATAAGGAAATTTATGTCTGTTTCAAACATTGATTTTGATTTATTAGAGGCTGCTGATATTCAAGCATTAAGTGATCGTGGTGTCACATTACCACTACACTATAACCAAATTAAGCATTATTTGCCGCATCGCTATCCATTCATGCTGATTGACCGAGTGACCGCTTGTAAACCCAATGAGTGGATCACAGGATATAAAAATATCAGTATTAATGAAGAGTTATTTAACGGTCATTTTCCAGATAATCCAATCATGCCAGGCGTACTACAAGTTGAAGCAATGGCACAGCTATCGGGTATTTTAGGTTTCATCAGTGCAGGGCAGACCGCTGATGATGGTTATCTGTACTTGTTTGCAGGTGTGGATAAAGTTCGTTTTAAAAAAGTCGTTACCTCAGGCGATCAGCTGGTTATTCGCTCAAAGGTTTTGATGAATAAACGAGATATTTATAAATTTGAGTGTACCGCCCATGTTGATGGTCAATTAACTTGCAGTGCTGAAATTATGATTGCTCGCCAAAAGGTGGATGGCGTCAAATGATTAAAATTTTACAATCATTTGAGATAAATTTTAAGAGGTAACCATGACGATTCACCCCACAGCGATTATTGATAAATCTGCGATGATAGCGGATTCGGCGATCATCGGTCCTTATTGTATCGTTGGTAAAAATAGCCAAATTGGCGCACATACGGTATTACGCAGTCATGTTATCATTGGCGAAAACACCAAAATTGGTGTGCATAATGATATTTATCAATTTGCAAGTATTGGCGAAAACCCACAAGATCTAAAATACGCAGGCGAGCCGACTTACCTTGAAATTGGCGACCATAATCGCATTCGTGAAGCTTGTACCATTCACCGAGGTACGGTTCAAGATCGTGGTATCACACGCATCGGTAATCAAAATCTGCTGATGGTTAATGTGCATATCGCTCATGATTGCGTTGTGGGTGATGACAATGTTTTGGCGAATAATGTGGGCGTTGCTGGCCATGCACATATTGGTAATCATGTGATTATTGGCGGTCAGTCTGGTGTGCATCAGTTTTGTCGTATCGATGATTATAGTATGGTAGGTGGTGCAAGCTTGATTGTCAAAGATGTTGCGGCGTATGTTATGGCATCTGGTAATCCTGCCAAAGCACATGGTCTAAATAAAGAGGGTATGCGTCGAAAAGGGTGGTCGAAAGATACCATTAAAGCACTTGATGAAGCGTATCGGTTGGTATTTCGTTCAGGGTTATTGCGTGATGAAGCGTTAGATGAACTGACAAAACTGGTTGAAAAAGAACCAAAAATTCAATTACTCATTGATTCAATCAACAACAGTAAGCGTGGTTTGGTTCGATAAATCAAAAAAAGACGAATATTTATTGATTTTTTTATTAACGATTTAGATGATGTTAATTTATTTAAATCATTGACTGTATGTGTCAAACCTGTAACGACTTGTTGCAGGTTTTTTTAATATTGATTATCAGATTTGTTTGACTTTTTTATTAAGTTCATACAAACTATGGTCGTGGTTTTTGATTCAAAGATGGTTTGATACCATCGGCTTATCTTAATTGATAGGAATAAAACACAACAATAAAAAAGGTGTGGTGATTTGGATTGATGAGCTTTATGCGTTCGGATTTTATGGAATCACTGTTATAAAATTAGAAAAATCATTTGCAATCGATGATGACAACTCATCAAAAGCGGAGATAAATTTTAAGGAGAGCTTATATGTCGGCGCAACGAGAAAGTTGGTCAGCACGCTCTGGCTTTATTTTGGCAGCCATCGGATCGGCTGTTGGTTTGGGGAATATTTGGCGTTTTCCCTATGTTTCTTATGAAAATGGTGGCGGTGCATTTTTTTTACCCTATTTGATTGCTTTGGCAACAGCAGGATTTCCTTTGTTGTTTTTAGACTATGTTATGGGTCAAAAATATAAAGGTGCGCCGCCGACAGCTTACCGCCGCTTTATCAAATCAGCGGAAGGTATTGGCTGGTGGCAAGTAGCAGTTTGTACCATTATCGGTATTTATTATGCGTCTGTTCTAAGCTGGGCTGGTAACTACACGCTATTTGCAGTGGGTCAGCAATGGGGTGAGGATACCGAAGGGTTTTTCTTTAATACCTATCTACAAAATGCCAGTGAATTAACCATGGCTTATTCATCTCAGCTATTGATTGGTTTGGTGGTTGTTTGGGTGATGGTATTATTGATTTTATATGGTGGTATCAAAAAGGGTGTTGAGCTATCAAATAAAATTTTCATTCCTTTATTAATAGTGATGTTTGGCGTATTGGTTGCTCGTGCGGTAACGCTACCAGGCGCAACGGTAGGTTTGGATACCTTTTTTGCGCCTAATTGGGAAAAAATGGCAGACCCTAAGGTTTGGTTGGCTGCTTATGGGCATGTGTTTTTCTCGATGTCAATTGGTTTTGGTATCATGGTGACTTACGCATCTTATCTAAAACGCAATGCCAATCTAACGGGGTCTGGTTTGGTGGTTGGTTTTGCCAACTCATCGTTTGAGCTTTTGGCAGGTATTGGCATTTTCTCTGTTTTGGGATTTATGGCGCAGGCATCAGGCGTACCAGTTTCTGAAGTGGTTTCAGGTGGTATTGGTTTGGCTTTCATCGCATTTCCAAAAATCATCTCAACCATGGGCGATGCTGGCAACTTGGTAGGTATTTTATTTTTTGGTTCTTTATTTATTGCTGGCGTAACTTCAATGGTGTCAATCCTACAAGTGCCCATTTCAGCCGTTCAGGATAAATTTGGCTGGTCAAAAAATCAATCAGTTACTGTGATAGGTTTAGGTTCAGCCATCATTTCGATTGCATTATTTGGCTCTCAAAATGCCATTACATTTGTGGATGTGATTGATAATTTTGTGAATAATATTGGTATTGTTTTTGGTGCGATTTTATCTATCATTTGGGTAACTTGGTTTAATCGCAATAAACTGCGTGGATTGATTAATCATATCAATGCCATCTCAAGTGTGAAAGTGGGTGCGATTTGGTCATTCATGCTGACGATTGTAACGCCGATTGCTTTGATTGTTACTTTGGGCTTGACGCTTAAATCCTTATTAACCGAAGGTTATGGCGGTTATCCAGCTAATGTACAGCTCATCTTTGGCTGGGGAGTGATTATTATCTGTGCAATTTTGGCACTGATATTACCACGAATCAACGGCCATTCATCTCATGAAAAATAATAAGGAGTTTTTATAATGGGAACTTTAGCGTTGACGGTGATGATAATTGCCATGGTGGCAATTTGGGGTGGTTTGATCATCTCTGCACTACATCTTAGCAAACACCCTGATATTGATATGGACAAAGTACCATCTCATCATTGATTCTGTATGAATCTAACAAACACACCAAGTCGCTGATTTGGTGTGTTTTTATTTGATTGTTTGTTTTTAAAAATGGCTTAGCGTTTAGTTATACATGGTATTTATTGGGAATATTGGCTATAATAATTCAAGTTTCACACTGATAACGCCCATGGATGGGCTATGTTGATTGATGTCATCAAAATATAAAGCTGTTTTTTGGGAGAATGACAGCTTTTATTATATTTAGGGGACTTTGGTATGATTACCGAGCATTTGGTTGATATATCACGCCTACAGTTTGCAACAACAGCATTATTTCATTTTTTATTTGTGCCATTAACACTTGGGATGACTTGGCTTTTGGTCATCATGGAGGCTGTTTATTTAATCACAGGTAAACAAATCTGGAAAGATATGACTCGTTTTTGGGGCAAATTATTTGGAATTAACTTTGTGCTTGGGGTTACCACAGGCATCACAATGGAATTTCAATTTGGTACCAACTGGGCATATTACTCACATTATGTGGGCGATGTATTTGGTGCGCCACTGGCTATTGAAGGGTTGATGGCATTTTTTCTTGAATCTACCATGGTTGGGCTATTTTTCTTTGGCTGGGATAAAATGTCACGGTTACAACATTTTACAACCACCTTATTGATGGCTTTGGGTACCAGCTTATCGGCATTGTGGATTTTGGTGGCAAATGGTTGGATGCAAAACCCTGTCGGTGCTGAATTTAATTATGACACCATGCGCATGGAGATGGTCAGTTTTGCTGAAATTTTCTTAAACCCTGATGCCCAAAATAAATTTGTACATACCGTATCAGCAGGCTATGTGACGGGTGCGTCATTTGTTCTTGGTATTTCAGCATGGTATTTGCTCAAAGGGCGTGATGTTGCTCTTGCAAAAAGAAGCTTTCATGTCGCCGCTGCATTTGGTTTTGCGGCAATATGCAGCGCCATTGTTTTGGGTGATGAATCTGGCTACTCAATTGGGCAAGCTCAACAAACCAAACTTGCAACCATGGAGGCAATGTGGGAAACAGAGCCAGCACCAGCAGGCTTTAATCTCATTGCAGATATCAATGAAGCAGAACAAAAAAATAACTGGTCTTTGCATATCCCTTATGTCATGGGCGTGATTGGAACTCGGTCAATAGATACTGAGATTTTGGGTATTCAAGATATTAAAAAACTCAATGCTGACCGTATCATCAATGGTGTGACTGCTGTTAGTGCGCTTGATTTGATGCGTCAAAATAAGCTAAATGGTATAAAAAATCCGCAAGCACTGATTGATATTTTTGAAGAACATAAAAAAGATCTGGGTTTTGGGCTACTGTTAAAAAAATATACAGATGATATGGCTAAGATTACGCCACAGATGCTTTCAAAAGCGGTTGATGATAGCATACCAAGGGTAACCCCAATGTTTTGGTCATTTCGCCTGATGGTGGGTATGGGCGTATTAATGCTTATCTTGTATGGGCTGTGTTTATTTTTTAGTCTAAAAGGCAGCTTTATCCATAAACCTTGGCTGCTTAAATTTGCCATGATTATGATTCCTGCACCTTGGATTGCCATAGAAGCAGGGTGGTTTGTCGCAGAATATGGTCGTCAGCCATGGACGGTATATGGCATTTTACCCACGCATTTATCTGTTTCAAACATTGATGCTGGGCATGTGATATTATCTTTGGCTGGGTTTGTACTTTTTTATACAATACTGGGGATTGTTGAAGTATTTTTGATGGTCAGGTATGTACGCCTTGGTCCTGCCAGTCTTGGTACGGGTAGATATGATGGTGAAAAGACCCAAGTACATTTGATTTGCCCATCTGATGAACAGGGGGTGTAATCATGTTATATGACTTATTTGATTATCAGCTATTAAAGCTGGTTTGGTGGCTGATTGTGGGTATACTACTCATTGGTTTTGCCATCATGGATGGGCATGATATTGGCGTTTGTACACTGCTACCGTTTGTCGGTCGTAGTGATATCGAGCGTCGCATTATTATTAATACGGTGGCACCTCATTGGGAGGGTAATCAGGTTTGGTTTGTGACTGCAGGGGGTGCAATTTTTGCAGCACTGCCTTTGGTTTATGCGACAGCATTTAGTGGCTATTACTGGGCGTTGATCGCTGCATTGTGGGCATTATTTTTTCGCCCTGTGGGTTTTAAATATCGCAGTATGATAAAAAATGATCGTTGGCGTCATACTTGGGATTGGCTATTGTTTATTGGTTCTGCAGTACCCGCCTTAATTTTTGGCGTCACTTTTGGAAACTTATTGCTTGGTTCACCATTTCATTTTGACCAAAATTTAGTATCAACTTATTCAGGGTCGTTTATTGAACTTTTAACACCTTTTGCACTTTTGTGTGGCGTGGTGAGTGTGGCAATGCTGACGATGCAAGGTGGTGTATATTTGGCACACCGAACTACCGAAAGCATCCAATCTTATGCAAAAACAGCAACCAATGTTGCAGCATTGGCTACCTCATTGTTATTTGCCATAGCAGGCTTTTGGGTGCAATCACTAGATGGCTATTTATTAGTTGGTGATATTGATGGCGGTGCGGTTATTGATCCTTTATCAAAACAAGTTCAAATCCAATCAGGTGCTTGGTTGACCAATTTTTATGATTATCCTTGGCTGTGGCTATTACCCGCTTTGGGGGTTTTGATGCCAGTGATGGTGATTATCTTATTAAAAATAGAACGCACTTTGCTGGCTTTTATTGCCTCAAGCTTAGCAGTTTTGGGCATCATTGCGACCACAGGGGCAGCATTATTTCCATTTTATATGCCATCTTCTACCGACCCACGCTCAAGCTTGACAGTTTGGGATGCAACCTCAAGCCATTTTACTTTGCTTGTCATGCTTTTTGTTGTTGTTATTTTATTGCCTTTGGTATTGACTTATACCAGTTGGGCTTATGCGGTGATGCGTGGTAAGGTTACTAAAGCCTATATTAAAGAAAATGAAAAAACGCTATATTAAGCTGTATGACCATAAAGGCAATTGATGTATTTAGCCATCATTGAACTATTAGATTTCATATGATATAAAAAAGGTAGGTTATGTGGTATTTTGCTTGGATTTTAGGACTGGGTTTTGCGGTGCTTCTCGCCGTTGTCAGTGCAGTTTGGGTTGAATTTGAAGACAGTCGCCGAGATGGTTTTAATCATCCAGACGACGACCAAAAATAACATTAACATCATCAGTCAAAGATAAACTAAATTGGCATAATTTTGGATTTGATGGCAGGTTAGCAAAAATTAAGCAAGATAAGCATGCTATAATTTGCTCAATTTGATCAAACCAACCTTAATAAATCATCTTCAACTTTCGTTATTTTAGGTGTCATATGTCAGTACTAAAAAATTGGATTTATTCTATGGCTTTGGGCGCATCCATTGTCAGTGCGGTATCAGTTGGCGTAACCTTACCAGCGTCTGCCAATGGTTTGGCATCGCTATTTGGGGATACCAGCCAGCCAAAGTTTTTGCCTGTTCATGAAGCGTTTAAGGTTTCATCATCTCAAGTGGGTGATGAACTTGTAGTGAATTTTGTTGTTACACCGAAGCATTATGTGTATCAAGAACGCTTATCATTGACACTGCCTGAAGGAGTGAGTTCAGGGTCGTGGAAATTTGATAAAACACCTACCATGATTGATGATCCCAATTTTGGTATTACGCCTGTATTTGAAGAAAATGTCACAGCAAAAATTAAGCTATCAAGCCAAACTGGTATTCAAAAACAGCCTGTTCAGATTCGTTGGCAGGGCTGTGCAAAAGCTGGGCTTTGTTATCCACCTGAAACGACGACCGTTCAAATCAGCCTAAATGCTCATGATGGGCAAGTTGCATCTGCCAGCCAAACTGCGACCAAACATGATAGCGCCACCACTCAAATAGCCCCTCACAATCAGGATGCCTCGTCTCAAACAGCAGCATCTGCCATCACTCAAGATGAGGCAGTTATTCAAGATTTTGTTAAACCTGATGAGCAATCCTTGGCCCAAACACAAACGCCACCTGTCGATGACAATAGTGAGGCTGATACCAATCAAGATGTACAGATAAATGCGGTACAAAAAAACCGATTTGCGCTTGATCATACGCTGCCCACAATCAGTGATGAACGCATATCACCAATTTTAACGATTGGGCTATTGTTTTTGGCGGGCATACTGCTTGCTTTTACGCCTTGTGTTTATCCGATGATTCCTATTGTCGCTAATATTGTTGCCAGACAACATGCCAAATCTGATGCCAAACGAGGTTTTGCGTTATCTTTGGCTTATGGCATGGGCGTTGCTAGTGCTTATGGATTGCTTGGGGCGTTGATTGCTTGGTTTGGTCAAGCACTTGGCATTGCAACTTGGTTGCAGCGTGCTGAGGTCTTGATAGGTGCCGCACTTTTATTCGCAATTTTTGCTATATTTATGTTGGGTTGGATTAATATTCGCCTACCAAGTGCCATTTCCAATCAGTTATCCTTAAAGTCTCAAGCAGCAGACAATCGACTAGGCACCATGGGTGGTAGCTACTTATCAGGTTTATTATCTGCTTTGGTGGTGTCACCTTGTGTTTCTGCTCCGATGGCGGGTGCGTTGACCGTTGTTGCTGCAAGTGGAAATGTCTTTTTTGGGTTTGCCGCTTTATTTGCATTAGGAATGGGGATATCGGCACCTTTGGTTTTATTAGGTACCGCCCAAGGTAAGTGGATGCCAAAATCAGGTGCATGGATGCAGCATATTCGTACATTAGGCGGATTTTTACTGTTTGGGGTTTCGTTATTATTGATTGAGCGTGTGATTTTAAATACTTGGATGCTTGGTCTGTGGATGCTTTGGTTTATTGCGGTTGCTGCTTGGTTGTACTTGTCAGTTGGTCGCCATCAGCCACTATTTAAGTTATTGGCTATCATACCTATGATTTGGGCGGCTATTTTAGCCTATGGCATAACCATCGGTGCTAATGATGCTTGGCGTCCGTGGCACGCCCAAAGCCAAAGTTTGTCAGCTTACCAAGATATTCATGCCAAAACACTCGCAGAACTTGATAGCGTTCTTGTCACCCACGATAAAGTGCTTGTTGATGTAACGGCAGATTGGTGTATTGAATGCCGTATTATGGAGCGTACTTTATTTACTGACCGCCCAGCTGTGATGAATGATTATCAGGTGGTGAAGCTTGATATTACAGAAACAACTGATGATAGCCGTGCGATTTTATCGCGTTATCAATTATTTGGGCCGCCTGCTTTACTGATTTATCATCAAGGTAAGCTTGAGCGTGTTTTATTGGGTGAAACAAAACCTGAAACACTCAAGCAAGCGTTAACGCCTTAAGTGATTGATTATCATCTATTTTAACCAAAAAAGCTCAATTCGTTGGGCTTTTTGGTTATTACAACCTTAAAATGACAGCGTTGATTAATCGGGCGTATTGGCTGATTAATCTTAAAATCTACTTGCTTCTTGCCTAAAATTCAGGCATGATGGAGTGACTAAGTGATGATTTGTTCACCCAATCACCTTAGTATGGGTCTTGTTTGACTATTAACACTGACTGATTGATACAGTTAAATGAAATCTTAGTCACGATAACAAAGGAGTTGTTTTTATGCGTTATGCCAATCCAAATACCAAAGACAGTAAAGTTTCATTCAAAGAAAAATACGAAAATTTTATTGGGGGCAAGTGGGTTGCACCCGTAGATGGTGAGTATTTTGAGGATATTTCACCTGTTGATGGTAAAGTCTTTGCAAAAGTCGCTAAGTCCAACAAAAAAGATGTTGAGCTGGCATTGGATGCAGCAGATGAGGCTAAACAAACATGGAATAAATCCACGCCGAGCGAACGATCCAACTTGCTTTTAAAAATTGCCAATCGCTTGGAGGAAAATTTAGAATTATTAGCAGTGGCAGAAACTTGGGAAAATGGTAAGCCAATTCGTGAGACATTGGCGGCAGATATTCCATTGGCGATTGATCATTTTAGATATTTTGCAGGATGTATCCGTGCCCAAGAGGGCAGCATTTCACAGATTGATGAAGATACCGTCGCTTATCATTATCATGAACCAATTGGCGTGGTTGGGCAAATCATTCCATGGAATTTTCCAATTTTAATGGCGGCATGGAAAATCGCACCTGCTTTAGCCGCTGGTAATTGTATTGTATTAAAACCCGCCGAACAAACGCCAGTGAGTATTTTGGTCTTGATTGAATTGATTGAAGACTTGTTGCCTGCAGGTATTTTAAATGTGGTGAATGGCTATGGGCCTGATGTGGGAGAACCGCTGGCAACCAATCCACGCATTGGTAAAGTTGCCTTTACAGGGTCTACCGAAGTGGGTCAAAAGATCATGGAGTATGCCACAGAAAATATCATTCCTGTAACACTTGAGCTTGGCGGCAAATCACCCAATGTCTTTTTTGCTGATGTCATGGATAAAGATGATGAATTCTTGGATAAAGCATTGGAAGGCTTTACCATGTTTGCTTTAAATCAAGGTGAGGTATGTACTTGCCCGTCACGCGCTTTGGTTCATGAAAGTATCGCTGAAGAATTTTTGAAAAAAGCGGTCGAGCGTGTTAAGAAAATCAAAACAGGACATCCGCTTGATACCGAGACGATGGTTGGGGCACAGGCTTCCCAAGAGCAACAAGATAAGATTTTGGGCTATATTGATAAGGGTAAGTCTGAAGGTGCTAAAATGCTGACAGGCGGTGAGGTACGACATGATGTCGATGGTGGCTATTATATTGAACCAACTGTCTTCAAGGGCGAAAACAGCATGGAAATTTTCCGAGATGAAATTTTTGGCCCTGTGTTGGCAGTGACGACCTTTAAAGATTTTGATGAAGCGATAAAAATTGCTAATGATACCATGTATGGTCTGGGTGCTGGTGTGTGGACACGAGATGGCTCAACGGCTTATCGAGCGGGTCGAGCGATTCAAGCGGGTCGAGTATGGACAAATTGCTATCATATTTATCCAGCACACGCAGCTTTCGGTGGCTATAAAAAATCAGGCATTGGGCGTGAAAACCATAAGATGATGCTTGAGCATTATCAGCTTACCAAAAATCTATTGGTAAGCTATTCACCCAAGGCGATGGGTCTGTTTTAATGAGTTTAGACGAGTTTGGTGCAATGAATTTGACCTACCAATGGGTGGGTCAAATTTTGCTTAAAACTTAAAGCTAATTCATTAAAACTTAATTAAATCCATTGCATGGTAATACAATAAAAGTCATCGGGCATTGATCAAACAATAACCAAAATCATAAAAAAGTCCCATGATATCGCTATCATGGGACTTTTGTTTGGTAGATGAAAATTAGTTTTGTTCTTTTTTATTGCGTTCTTCCCAGAAAGTGGCATTTTTGATACCCAGTTTGATGGGGTCAAAAGTAAACTTAGTTACGCCAGCTTTTTGTTGAGCTTCATAGTCTTTGAGTGCCAAAATAGCAGGCTTAGCCATAAAGAAGATCGCCAAAATACCGACAATATTAAGCCATGCGGTTAAACCGACACCAACATCACCCATATTCCAAATATAACCTGAGTTATTGATTGCCCCATAAGCAACCGCAAAGATAAGCACCAGTTTGATGAAAAATAAAGCCCCTGTTGTTTTAATTGAGCGTGTCAAATATGCCACATTAACTTCAGCAATATAATAATAAGCCATAATGGTGGTAAATGAGAAGAAAAATACCGCAACCGCCACAAAGGTATTACCAAAACTACCAAAAATGCTAGAAACAGCCATCTGTGTAAATGCAGGTCCGCTGATGATGGTGGCTGCATCAACATTTTGAACCAAGAACTGACCTTCTGGCAGTGTGCCTTGAATGTTGTACATGCCAGTCATTAAAATCATAAAGGCAGTCGCTGAACAAACAAATAGGGTATCAACATAGACCGAAAAAGCTTGTACCATGCCTTGTTGTGCAGGGTGTTCTACCTCTGCTGCACCAGCATGGTGCGGTCCCGTACCTTGACCTGCTTCGTTGGAATACACACCTCGTTTCACACCCCAGCCAATCGCAGCCCCCAAGCCTGCTTGTGCTGTAAAGGCATCACCAACGATTAGACTGATGATATTAGGCAGTTGGTTGATATTAAATAAAACAATCAGCACGGCCATCAAAATATAGCCCAATGCCATTAAAGGCACAACAAATTCAGCCACACGAGCGATACGCTTAATACCACCAAAAATGATTAAGCCTAAAATAAGAACCATGACCAAGGTTACCACCAGGGTATTTGTACCAACCGCACCAAATGCAGTATTTACCATAGTGCCTTCACCTGTGATGCCCGTGATGGCTTTAACAACACCATTTGACTGAACGCCTGGTAAGAATAATCCACAAGAGATGATGAATGAAATGGCGACTAAAATACCATAAAATTTACCAAACCCACCACCAAAGAACTTTTCAAAGTAGTAAGCAGGACCACCACGGTACTGACCACGGTCGTTTTCTTTATAAATCTGAGCTAAGGTAGATTCGGTATATGCAGTAGCAGCACCCAAAAAGGCAACCACCCACATCCAAAATACAGCCCCAGGGCCACCAAAACCAATCGCAGCGGCAACACCTGCAATATTACCCATGCCAACTCGGCCAGATAAAGAGACGGTCAGCGCTTGAAATGAGCTGATGCCTTCAGGTGATTGATTGCCAGAAAAAAGCAGGCGGATCATTTCTTTAAAATGACGCAGTTGCACAAAGCGAGTCAAGATAGAATAAAATAGCCCAGCTGCCAAGCACAGGTAAATCAGTGCAGGGCTCCAAATAATCCCATTTAGGGTATCAATCATGCTTTTCATAAGCATATTCCTTTATTTATCCCAAGCATTTTACCATTGGGAGATTAGACCACAATTATGCTATCAATCCATCACAATCTAGGATGTTGGTTAATAGATAGCCAATCCATTTACCTAAGAGATACAAAAATGCCATATTTTACCAATGACATGAAACATATTGTCTTAGATAATTGCAATTTGCCATAAAATTTTGAGAAAAGCCAGTAAAAATTATACTTTTTTATAAAAAATTTCATCAAACACATGATTTTATGGTTAATGTATAAATTTTTTTATGCATTTAAGGTGTTGTTAACAGAGTATTTTACCCATATCTACTCAAAAGATGCTAAATTTTAGACATTAAATTTACAAGCATCTTTATGATTAAAAAAAATGACTGTATAATCATAGCAATATAAAAAATGGGATTCTTAAAATGATTATGAAAAAACATCTGTTCATCAGTGTAATACTTGCCTTGACATTAAGTTTGTCGGGTTGCGGTTATAACGCACTGCAAGCCCAAGATGAGCAAACAGCTGCCGCTTGGTCTGAAGTGGTTAACCAATACCAACGCAGAGCTGATTTGGTACCCAATTTGGTACAGGTTGTTGAGCGTTATGCTAATCATGAGCAGGCCGTATTTAGCGAAGTTGCTGAAGCTCGGGCCCGTGTGGGTAGTGTGCAGCTGACGCCTGAAGCATTGAACGACCCCCAAGCCATGCAGCAATATCAAGACGCTCAAGGTCAGATGACCTCAGCACTGTCTCGCTTGATGATGGTATCAGAACGCTATCCTGAGCTTAAGGCAGATGCATTATTCCAAGACTTACAAGTACAGCTTGAGGGTACCGAAAATCGCATCACGGTTGCACGCAATCACTACATTGAAGATGTCCGTACCTATAATACAACTGTACGCCAATTTCCAACCAATTTGACGGCGATGGTATTTGGTATGAAGCCTAAGCCTAATTTTAGTGTTGAAAATGAAGCGGCGATCTCAGTGGCACCCACGGTTAATTTTGGCAATAACACCAATACTGGCACTGCACAGTAATTGACTTTGTGTGGTTAAGGTAATGCAAAAAATGCACGCTCATACTCAAGCGATACAGCGATGGGTGATGGCGATTTTACTACCAATTTTATTAATTTTTGGTGAGACCGCTTGGGCTTCTGAGTCTGTATCTGAAGATGATTTGACAGCACTGATTATCAGTGCTAATCGTGCGTCCCAAAGTAATCCAAATTCACCACTGGCAGAATCTGTGCGTGAATTTGAGCAGGCTATTAATCCCGCCAATCAAGCAGATACCAAACCCCAATCAACCCCCATCAATATACCAACATCTCACGCACAAAGTATCAGCCATGACAAGCTGATTTTAAATACACCTGTGGTTGATGTTGCCAAAATATTGACACCATCAGAATATCTACACTTAACCGAACAGCTCCATAAGATTTATCAAGATAATTTGGCTCAAGCTGCTTTGGTGATTGTTCCAAGTACTGATGGTATCGATATTTTTGATTATGCACTTGCCGTCGCTGAGCGATGGCAGTTAGGTCAAGCAGATACAGATGATGGTTTATTAATTACTGTTGCGGTGAATGACCGAAAGATATATATCCTAACAGGTTATGGACTTGAGGGTGTGCTGCCTGATGCAGCATTAAGTCGTATTATTCGTGATGATATCACACCTGCTTTTAAATCAGGCAATTATGCTCAAGGGCTGTCAGCAGGGATTGCACGCATTGATGAACGCCTAAGAGCTGATCCTGAAAGTTTGGCTCGTGCTGACGCTCAGACTGATGATTCTGTGGATATAGACATCATTGGCTTATTTATCATTGCGTTGATTGCAGGTTCTTTTTTGGGGGCGATTCTTGGTAGATTTTTGGGTGCAACCTTTGGTGCAGGTGGATTTGTTATTGTGGCACTGATGAGTGGTGCTGGATTTTTTGTGGTAATGATCGCTGCAGTCATATTATGGGTATTTTTATTGGCTCGTGGTGTCTTACCGATCACAGATGGTAGCGGTAACTTTGGTAGCGGTGGGCGAAGTGGCGGTTTTGGTGGCGGTGGCTTTGGTGGCGGTGGCGGCAGCTTCGGTGGTGGCGGTGCAGGAGGTTCTTGGTAATGCAGACAATTCAATCAACCAAAAGTTTGGCTCGGCTGTTTCGTCAGATGGTTTATATTCCCTCACTGCATAATCGCTGGCTGACTAAAACTGTCAAGACCACATTGACACAAGCGATTACACAGGCGGAGCTGGGTCATCGTGGGGAGATTTACCTGATTATTGAAAATCACTTGCCTATTACCAATGCCTATAGCCAAGATTGTCGTGAGCGTGCCTTATATTTGTTTGCAACGCACAAGGTTTGGGATACAGAGCATAATTCTGGCGTGCTTGTGTATGTCAATTTGTGTGAGCATAATCTTGAGATTATTGCTGATCGTGGTATTGATCAAAAGGCACATATGGATGATTGGCAAAATATGTGTGATGATGCGGTAGCTCAATTTCGCCAAGGCAAGATGCAAATAGGTTTGACAACGCTCATCACTCAGCTTGGTAAATTATTAAAACTGCATTATCCAAGTAGTGATGAGATGGGTAATGAGCTGTCCAATCAAGTCACTTATCTTAGGTAGGTTAGCATTGGTTTAAAATATGTCATTGGTTATTCATTTTTAACCATCAATGGAAATAATAGCAAATCTATTTGATAAGAAAATAGTTTATGGATGACAATCATTAAAAAAGCAAATGTCATCAAAAAATAACTATTGATATATACGCCAACAGACATAACAATCATCAAGACAATCATTAGATATGCAGAAAAAAATACTGGCGTTTGTATGGCTTCTTTGCAACAAGGGCATTTGCCAGAATATTCTAGGACATCAATGCATTTTTTATGACAGTTAGGGCATTTTTTCATAATGTATTTAACTATTTTTTAAGCCATGGTTTGGTTGCAATAACCTTCTTCTTGCATCAAAAAAGTATACTAATAAAATTCTATTTATTTTTCAATACATTGGCAATCAAAAAACAGATAAATATCAGCGTTGATGATAAAAAACCCAACCCTAAGGTAAATAATATTAGATTTACACTTGAATTGGCAAAAACTCTTCAATGCAAATGGCTAAAAATATCAAAAAACCAAAAATTAATGAAATGATGAATTGCTTTTTTTAGATTTTGTTTTTGCAATGTCATCACCCGCACAAGATAACAAACCAGATAATAAGTCAAACATAAAACTCACCTAAAATTGTAAATTATGATGGATAGCCGCACTGGTGAGGATGGTTACTGTTGTGAACGATAACTGGTGTTTGTCAAGTGTTTTATGCCAGAATATATCATATGGCAACCATACCCATCAAGAATGTGAGTTGGCTCTAGACTAGCAGAAACAATCTGATAGACTAGAAACATGAGATACAACAGTAAGTTAAGCAAATACAAAGTCAAAAAAATCATACAATGCTTCTGCATTGACATAGATGCGACCAAGACTGCTCAACTATTAAGCCTAAATCGTAACACAATCAACCGCTGGTATGGTATCTTTAGACAAGTTATCTATGAATACCAAATGGGGCAAAAAAATCAACTCTACGGCTCTATTGAAGTCGATGAAAGCTACTTTGGAGCGAAACGCCAAAGAGGCTATCATGGTAAACTCAAACGAGGTCGTGGCACATTAAAACAACCTGTATTTGGAATCTTTGAACGAGATGGTAGGGTTTATACCGAAATCGTTCCAGATTGCACAGCTAAATCGCTACAAGCCATTATCTTGGGTAAAGTATCACCTGATAGTGTTATCTATTCAGATGGGTGGCGTGGCTATAATGGCTTGGTTGATGTGGGTTATGCTAAACACTTTCGGGTAAATCATAGCAAAAATGAGTTTGCTCATGGTAAGTGTCATATCAACGGTATTGAATCCTTTTGGAGTTTTACCAAAAGAAGGTTTGCAAAATTTAACAGTGTAAGCAAAAATTTCGAATGGCATTTGAAAGAATGCGAATGGCGCTGGAAGCAGAATATTGATGATTTAGAAAAACATTTATGGTCGCTTCTGCAATAAATTATACCAATCACTCTGCTAGGCTCTGTTGACATACATTGAATTGATGGCATGCTATTGATATGAACAGATTAATGCTAAGTGATGCCCAATGGATCAAGATAGAGCCGCTTTGTGCCGGTAAAGTCACAGATGACGGAAGAAGCGCAAAAGACAACCGATTGTTTATCGAAGCAGTGTTGTGGATTATTCGTACAGGCAGTCCCTGGCGTGATTTACCTGAAGAATTCGGTAAGTGGAACAGCGTGTTCCAACGCTATCGCAGATGGGTCAAGGCTGAGCGTTTTGCCGTAATCTTTGAAGCGCTGCGGGGAGATCCTGATATGGAATACGCTATGATTGACGGCACCATTGTTAAAGTCCACCGCCACGGACAAGGTACAAAAGGGGGACTTTAAATCAGGCCATCGGTAAATCCAAAGGCGGCATGAGTACCAAAATCTTGGCCTTAGTCGACGCATTGGGCAATTTGGTTTCATTCCCCCTATTACCCGGGCAACGTCATGACATTGTCGGTGCCGAAGCGCTAATTAAAGACAAAGAGTTTAATGCTTTACTGGCAGACAAAGCCTTTGATGCAGATTGGCTGTTAGAGGAACTGAACGAAAGGGCTTGCCAAGCGGTGATTCCATCGACGAGCAAGCGAAAACTGCAATGTGCTTATGACCGGCATGTGTACAAATGGCGTCATTTGGTAGAAAATGTTTTCTGTGATTTAAAGGAGTTTAAGAAGATAGCCATGCGTTCGGAGAAAACAGACAGATCCTTTGCGGCAAACATTTATCTCGCTGCAACACTTATGGCTTCAAGGTGATTGTCAACAGACCCTAGCCTTGCCCCCACGCCAAGCGGTACGACAAACCGCTCTGCCTTGTCCGCCAAATGGTCATAATGGTCGTGAGTAATCAGCACAACGTCAATGGCGGGCAGGTTTTGGCGTGCGATTGGGACTTCTTGAAAGCGTGGGGCGATGAGCGGTAGATTCAAGGGGTTGGTGTTGTCAAACACAGGATCGGTCAAAAAGCGTACGCCGTCCAGCTCCAAAATCGCGGACGCATGACCGAGCCAATAGTAGGCGAAGTTTTCAGACTGGCTGAAAGTCGCCTGATTTAAATCCATCATAGGCAAACGAGCCTTTGGCGTGTAACCGTCAAACCGCACAAAACCGCCTTGCCCTGTGGCTTTGTCGGGATAATAGGGCAAATCGGTGGTATAAAGGTTCACAAATTGCCCGTTTTTGTAATAGGACAAATGAGCAAAACGGCTCTCATCGGGCAATTCGCCCAAATTGCGATAGCATCACGCCCAAAATGGCGACAATCAAGGCAAGCACGCTGAATTTAAACAGGCGTTTTAAAATGGGGTGTTTAACAGTCGGTTTCATCGGTTTGGCAAATAAAATAAACCATTAGGGACTGGGCTGTCCTAATGGTTTGGTTTGAAAAAGGATATTATACAAGGTTTTAGATATTAAGGGAAATTGAGAATGGTTATGGGTGGGTATAATTTAGTAGGCTCTAGACTAGCAGGGTGATTGGTATAATTTATTGCAGAAGCGACCATTCGCATTCTGTCAAATGCCATTCGAAATTTTTGCTTACACCGTTAAATTTTGCAAACCTTCTTTTGATAAAACTCCAAAAACTTTCTATACCGTTGATGTGTCTGCTGCCATGTGCAAATTCGTTTTGTCCGTGATTAACCCGAAAATGCTTGCTATAACCCACATCAACCAATCCGCTATATCCACGCCAGCTATCAGAATAGATGACGCTGTCCAAGCTGACTTTACCCAGTATAATGTCTTGCAAGGTCTGCTTCTTACAATCAGGAACGATTTCCGTATAAACTCTGCCCTCACGTTCGAATATACCGAATACAGGCTGTTTCAACGTTCCTCTGCCGCGTTTGAGTTTGCTATGAAAGCCTCGTTGCCACTTGGCGCCAAAATAACTTTCATCGACTTCTATGCTTCCATAGATTTGTTCCTTAAGTTCACTCTGATGGCGATAGATTTCCTGACGAAAGATGTTGTACCAATGATTGATGGTATTGCGATTAAAACCAGTCAGCAAAGCGGTTTTTAAGGCTTCAATATCGGCACAAAAGTGCCGAATAATTTTTTTTTGAGATGATATGTACTTAATTTACTGTTGTATCTCATTTTTCTAGTCTAACAGAGTGATTCTGCTAGTCTAGAGCCTTTAGTATTATACTTTAATCAAGACCGTATTCGTGCTATTGGTACTTGAAATTCCATAGGTACAACCCAATATATATTGAAACAATCTGTTATGCACTGAAAATTTTATGGAGATTAACCATGTCTGACTACAAAAGCAATTACTTAAATTCCGTATTAGAAAGCTATCGAATGAAACATATCGATGGGTTAGTTAACAAATATCGTGAAAAACGTGATGAAATTAAAGCTTTCTTGAATGAACAATATGGTAGTAAAATTTATGAGTCATTTAATTCGGGATCATATAAAAAACATACGGCCATCAATACCAAGTTTGATTTGGATTTGGTTGTACCATTTAAACATAATGCTTTTTCAACATTAGAAAAAATGTTTGAAGATGTTTTGGAAAAACTAACAGAAAAGTATAAAGATGAAACTACTGTAAAGAAACAAGGGGTTTCTATAGGTTTAACTTTTGATGAAGAAGATGAAATTAATATTGATGTTGTTCCTGCGAGAGAGACTAGCCAAGATTCTTTTCCAGAACATGAGGATTTAAATCTACATAAAACACAAAATGAGGGTTATCTTAAAACCAATATTCACGCTCAAATTGAACACATTAAAGCCAAAGAAAATGAAAGAAAAGTTATTCGTTTGCTAAAAATTTGGAAAGCTTGTCATCAATACAAATACAAGTCTTTTTTTATTGAATTATTGGTGATTAAAGCTTATGAAAAATCGTCTCCAAAGGGTAATTTATGGGAACAATTTAAAATTGTTTTAAAATATATCATTGATAATATTCAGAGTGAAAATTTCACACTCAAAGACCCGGGCAACTGCAATAATGATTTGGCATCATCATTAGATGATACAAAAAAAGCTGTTCTAGTTTCTCAACTAAAATCCATGTTGGAACAAATTGAATTAAATGAGAAACAAATAGAGTTTTATCTTCCATTAAATGAAAAATTTGCCGAAGATAATAAAGATGAGAATAAGGCTTATGGGCTTAAAAGTTCGGTATTAGTTTCAACACCTCCAATTTCACAAAGATTTGGTTAATATGAGATTTTCTAAAGTTGAATTAGAGCAAACCATTCAATCCATTCCATATATTCAAAATTTATCTGCTCTTTCATTTTCGCAAGAGCAGGTAAGTTTTGATATTACTTTTGATTTTGAAGAATTAGATAAACCTATTGATTTTAATATTATCATTGATAAAGCCTACCCATTAAAAATCAGTGACAGTGAGTCCATTCGCTTTTATCTAAAAGATGATGAGTATAAACAATTTAGCCATGTAATGTCAGACAATGCTATTTGCTTTCATAATCAGCATTGTATTATTTTTGAAAAAAAATTAC
Source organism: Moraxella catarrhalis (assembly GCF_001632285.1). GTDB lineage: Bacteria > Pseudomonadota > Gammaproteobacteria > Pseudomonadales > Moraxellaceae > Moraxella > Moraxella catarrhalis. The sequence continues at coordinate 197,567 of NZ_LWAH01000013.1, read as the reverse complement.
AGCAAGATTTTCAAGCAATCAAATGGTGGATTAAAAAATACGTCATCAATCAAGAAAAAGACGAGCATTATGAGCATTTAATTACAGCAAATCATACTTATAATGGAGTATATTTCTCCTTTCAATTTACCGATATCGATAAGTCATTTTCTAAAAATGAGATTGGCATTGTTACCAATACTTACTTAACAAAATCAAAATATCATGATAAGGATATGTACAATTATTTAGTGCAATCCTTTACACATAATGTTACCAATAAAAATTGCCAATGGTCATCGTTTTACTCAAGCAAGGAAAACAACTTATTAGGAATTTATATCTTTATTGAAGATAAACCCTCAATTTATGACAGATTTTCATTTTCAAATTGGCAAGAATTTAAATCCCTATTTAACCAAGAAATGTTAAGTGAGATTTGGGGAATTACTCTTACCATTCAACAAGAGCATATACCTATTTTTATTGGATATAATACAAAAAATCAGAACATTCACTGGCAAGTTGCGATGATTGATTTGAAAGACCAATTTTTCCAAAATACGCAAGGAATACATGAACTTTGCGATAAGCAAATAAACTGGGTTATTTCAAAAAATTCATCCTATCATTATTTTTTCGGACGAGGTGCGTTTCATCCAAATCTAACTAATAAAAAAGTGCTTATTATTGGGTTGGGAGCAATTGGAAGTCAAGTCGCAAGGACACTCGTTAGGGGAGGTTGTAAAAATATTACAATTGCTGATTATGATGTTAAAGAGCCAGAGAATATTTGCCGTTCAGAATATAACTTTCTTCCACCTTATACCAATAAAACAGATGAATTAGCAAGTATTTTATGGCGTATATCTCCCTTTGTTGAGTTGAGTTCTATTCGTCATTTGGCAACAGAATATATTAAATTTGATCTTCCATCAGAATACCTTAATCTTTTATCAGCGCAATTTTCAGAATTTGATTATATTTTTGATTGTTCTACCGATGATGATTTAATGTATCTTACAGGCAAGTTAAATTTAACCAGCACTATATTGAATTTATCTATAACAAATCACGCAAAAGCATTGGTATGTGGTGTTTCACCCAATCATTACCGCTTTGTTAGACATCAGTTTGATAATATTTTAGAGAATGATACTTTGGATTTATATAATCCTATTGGCTGTTGGAATCCAACTTTTAAAGCATCGTATAATGATATTGCCATTATGGTTCAACTATCATTAAAAACAATTAACTTAATGATTCAAGAGAATAATTATCAAAATTTTACTATTCAATATGATGATAATCTCAATTTAAAGGTTGAGAGGTTTTAATGATTATTAAAAAATATAAAAATCTTCAATTATGTATTGAATGCCCACTTATTAAACTGATGACGAAGACCGCAATTCATCATTATCCAAACGAATATGGTGGATTTTTGTTGGGTTATTATTCTGATGATTTTACCAAATTGTATGTTAAAGATTTTTTATTGGTTGATAAATACGCCAGCTCACCAGTAGAATTTAGGCGTAAATTAAATGTAAAAATTCATGATTTTGAAAAGATATTTCAAGAAACTGGTTTATATTATATAGGTGAATGGCATAGTCATCCCAATGCATCAGCGTGGTATAGTTTAACAGATTTGCAAGCAATGAATAATATTGCTTATTGTAATACAGTTCAGCTGAATAATCCTGTTTTGCTTATTTTAAGTATTTCTAACAATAAATTGTTGGATTTTAATTTCTTTATTTTTGATAAAGGTAGGTTAATTGTTTATGAATCATGTTGATTTATCAGCCTTGTTTCGTGGTATGCAAGGGCAAATGCAAAGCCAATTAAGTACCAATCGTGAATTTATTTATCATCCAGGTTCAAAAGGTGATGCCTTAGAAAATGCTTGGATTGAATGGTTGCAAAATTATTTACCAAATCGTTATAGTGTAGATAAAGCAATTGTGATTGATTGCCACGGAAATACTAGTGACCAAATTGATATTGTTATTTATGATAATTGGTTTACACCATTTATTTTTAATCAAAATGGCTTTAAATACATTCCAGCCGAAGGAGTTTATGCTGTTTTTGAAGTCAAACCTGATATTCAGGGAAATGTAGGTGATATTAATTACATTAAGTACGCAGGTCAAAAAATTGCCAGTGTCAGAAAATTAGACCGCACATCAACATCTATGATTAATTCTGGGCAAAAACTACCTGCTCGTCCATTAACAAAGATTATTGGTGGGATTTTAACTACAACCAATTCTTTTACACATACTAACAATGATACCATTCAAAAGCATATCAACTCTTTAACTGATTTAGAGGGGATTGATTTGGGTTGTATTATGGATTATGGTAGCTTCTTTGTGCAATATCAAGGGGAAGAAGATACCAATGAGAGAATAGATTTTAGCAAACGCATTCATGATTATTATCATAATCGAACTTTTCAATCATTAGTATTTAGTCAGCCTGAAAATTCATTAATCACTTTCTTTATGCAATTAACCCGTTATTTGCAACAAGCAATTGGAACAGTGCCTGCTATTGATTTACAAGCATATATGAATACGATTGGAGAAAAAATTGACAATAAAATTTAAGCTAAACTTATTGATTATCATCAGTATTTTTGATTATATAATATTGTTCTAAATAAAAACACCGTTTCCAACTCTGAAAACGGTGTTTCCCTATTCCACAAAAAGCATCACCCCTTCAAACTCGCCATATCAATCACAAAGCGATATTTGACATCAGATTTAAGCATTCTTTCATACGCATCATTGATGTCTTGCATATTTATCATCTCCACATCTGGCACGATATTATGCTCGGCACAAAAATCCAACATTTCTTGGGTCTCACGAATTCCGCCAATCACAGACGCAGAAATGCTATGGCGACCCATAATCATCGGCACGGTGTTAATGGTTTGTTCCAGCTCGCCCATCAGACCGACCAGTACCAGCGTACCGTCCAAGGCAAGTGTCGGCACATAGGGCTTAAATCGTGGGTGTATGGCACGGTGTCAATGATGACATCAAAGGTGTTTGCCACCTTGAACATCTGATTTTCATCGGTGGACAGCACCACACGGCTCGCCCCCAAGCGGTAAGCGTCATCGGATTTTCCAAGCGAACGGGTAAAGAGCGTAACTTCCGCCCCCATAGCATGAGCAAGTTTGACCGCCATATATCCCAGTCCGCCCAGTCCGACCACGCCCACTTAGGTGTCTTTGCCGACTTTCCAATGACGCAGGGGCGAGTAGGTGGTAATGCCTGCACACAGTAGCGGGGCGACCGCTTGGGTGTCTAGGTTTTCGGATACTTTTAACACAAAATCTTCGCTCACCACGATAGACGTGCTATAACCGCCTTGGGTCAGCGTGCCGTCATGACGGTCAAGACTGCCGTAAGTGCCTATATTGCCGTGTTCGCAGTATTGCTCCAAACCGTATGAACATGGCGAGCAGGTACGGCAAGAATCCACCATACAGCCCACGCCCACCAAGTCGCCTACCTTAAATTTTTGGGCGTTGTCGCCGACTTTGGCAATGCGTCCGATGATTTCGTGTCCGACCACAATCGGATAAGTGTGTGGGTAAAGCCCCAGTCGTTGCGAGCGGTGTGCAAATCGCTATGGCACACGCCACAATACGTGATGTCAATCAGCACATCATCGGCACGCAGTTCACGGCGCTCAAAACTGTGTGGGTAAGCGGTGTGGTTGGGCTAAATGCGGCTTAGGATTGGGTAGGATAGGTCATAATATTTCCTTAATTTATGTTTTTAATAAATATTTTGTTGAGAGAATGTGTTTATTCCACAAACTTCACAACTTGCTTAAAAGTCTTGCGTGCTTTGGGCTTAATCTCTTTATCACGATAGCCAAATGTTACCATGACCGACACCGCCCACTCATTTGGGTCAAACAAACCCTCGTCTGCCAAAAGCTGGTTCACCTCCTTATAAGCAAAACCCTCAATCGGACAAGAGTCCACACCAATCATTGCCGCCCCTGTCATCATATTGGCAAGTGCGATGTAGGTTTGTTTGCTTGCCCAGTCATACAGACTGCGTTCGCTGTCTAAGATGGCGATGTCTTGTTCTTGGAATTTTTGGTACACCTCCAATGCTTTGGCACGGTCATCACCCATCAAACCTCGTCTGTCCATGATTTCACCAAAATAAGGTGTGTCATAACGGGCATTTTTCTTGGCAAGTATGGCAACGATATGACTGGATGTTTCCATAGTCGGAATGCCCCAGCAGTAAGGCTTTAACTTTTGGCGTAAATCGGCATTTTGTAACACCAAAAATTGCCAAGGTTCAGAACCCACCGAGCTTGGGCTTAGACGCCCCAACTCCAAAATATAGTTAAAATCCTCGGCAGGGATTTTTTTATCGCCATCATACGAGCGAGTAGACACACGATAATGAAAGGCGTCTAAAACGTCATCTTTGTTAAAAAATTGCATGGTTGAACTCCAAAATAATGAATGATTATGACAGTGTATCTAAACACGATTTAAGCCTGATTAAACAGCCCAAACCGCCCAAAAATACCGTTCATTGCTAAAAAATTCACACAAACCCACGCTCATATTGTCTGGGCACAAACTGCACCTCTTTGCCATCTGAGCGGTTTTGCTGATACTGGGCATTTAGCACCCAATATGGGTCTCGAAGCAGCCCACGACCTATCGCCACAAGATCGGCATCGCCCACACCAAGCACATGGTCAGCCACGGCAGGGTCATCTAGCATGCCCACAGCAATCACAGGTTTGCCTGTGGCGTGTTTGACTTTGCGAGCCAGTGCCACCTGATAGCCTGCATAAAATTGGGGGTGCTTGCCCTCACACAATACGCCATCGCCGCCGCCGCTGACATGAAACACATCTGCCCCAGCTGTTGAGAAGCGTTTGGCAATCTCCACACCATAATCACTGTCAAAGCCGTTTTCGCCATACTCTTGGGCAGAGATACGCACGATTAGGGGCATTTCATCAGGCATGACGGCACGAACGGCGTGAATGACTTGCTCGCCAAACAATAGGCGGTCTTGTCCGTATTCATCGCTTCGTTGGTTGGATTTGGGTGCACAAAACTGGTGAATCAAATAGCCGTGGGCGGCGTGAAGCTCAATTGCATCAAAGCCTGCATTCACCGCTCTTTTGACAGAGTCGGCAAATGCTTGTACCAATGCTTTTATCTCGTCAATGCTCAGCTGCCTTGGGGTGATGAGATTTTGCCCAGCATAGTCAAGCTCACCATAATGAATGGCAGACGGGGCAACGGCATTTGGCTCATCTTGGGCTTTACGACCTGCATGGGCGATTTGAATGCCAATTTTCGCCCCTTGTGCATGCACGCTGTCCACCAATTTTTTAAACGCTTGTTCTTGCTCATCATTCCAAAGCCCCAAACAGTTCGCCGTAATGCGACCATTGGCAGAGACATTGGTCATCTCAACGATAATGAGGCCCACACCGCCCACCGCTCGGCTGGTGTAATGGAGCAAATGCCAGTCATTTGGCACACCATCCGTAGCAGAATATTGGCACATTGGGGGCATGACAATGCGGTTTTTGAGTTCAAGGTTTTTTAGGCTGATGGGGTTTAGGATTTTGCGAAAAGTTGCCATGATTGTCCTATTGTTTTAGATACTCATTATTTTGATGCTAAGTTTTTGATACTAAGTGATTTGGATACTAAATTTTAGATGCTGATATTTTAAAAAAATTGTGTTATCATTTCAAATTGATTATTTTAATATGTGCTTATCAATATGGCTGATATCACCACTCACATTTTCCGACCAGATAACATTAACATAACACTGATTAACATAACACTGACAGACAACATTGATGAACAGCATTGATATTTTTAAAAAACACTAAGCGTGTGATATGACCGATATCCGAACCCTAGACCTAAACCTATTAAAAGCCTTTGTTGTCTTGCTGGACGAATGCAATGTCAGTCGTTCAGCACAACGACTGTCCATCACCCAACCTGCGATGAGCGGTATTTTAAATCGCCTGCGAGAGAGTTTTAATGACCCGTTATTTGTGCGGGTTCAGCACGGCATGCAGCCCACCGATAGGGCCATTGAGCTTGGGCATGTCGCTCGGCGTGTCTTAGAAGAGATAAGCGGCATGCTTGCCCCGCCCAAACTAGAACCTGCCAATTTGTCCATGACCCTACGCATTGGGGCGATGGATTATGTACAACAAATCATCGCTTTGCCCTTGATTTTAAGGCTAAGACGGCTTGCTCCGAATGTCAAAGTTGCCTTATTGCCTGTGCAAGGGCAAAACATCAAGACTTTGTTTGATAAAAACGCCATTGATTTGGCACTGGTTGGGCAACATCACATCAGTGATGACATGCCTCAAATGCGATTATATGAAGAGCATTATGTTTGTGTGATGAGCAAAATGCACCCCATGGCAAACACCGCTTTAACGCTTGATGAGTTTTGCAAATTGCCCTTTGCCATGCTCTCTTATAATGGCGGTGAATTTCGTGGTGCAACTGACATTGCCTTACAAAAGTTGGGGCGAAAACGCAAAGTGATGGTGTCGGTAGACCATATCTCGCTGCTGCCACAGCTGTTGAACGATTCGGATTTGGTGGCGGTGTTGCCCAAACATCTTGCCCAAACCCTGCCAAACGTCCGCCTACAAAATCCACCCATCGCCATTGACGGTTTTACCATGATGATGACATGGCACGAACGCACCGAACAGGATATGGCTCATCGTTGGCTTCGGGGGATTGTGCTTGATGTGATGAAATCTGATAAAGGGGTCAGCCGATGGTGATTTTTTAAGTTTAATATCATGTTATCAACAAAGTTTTCAAAATTATCTTGTTTTTCTTGGTATAATTTTATATAATACTGCCTTATTTTATATCCTTGTCGTGTTCGTTATCAAGAGTCATCAAAGGGATGACCACGGCACACAGGTTTTATCTGGAGAGATAAAGATGTACGCAGTCATTAAAAGTGGCGGTAAACAACACCGTGTTAGCGTTGGTGAAACGCTAAAAGTAGAGCTATTAAAAGCTGAAAAAGGCGAAACGCTAAAGATTGAAGAAGTGTTGATGGTTGTTGATGGTGCTGAGATTAAAATTGGCTCGCCTGTAGTTGCTGGTGCAAGTGTAGAAGCTGAAGTGGTTGAGCATGGTCGTGGTAAAAAAGTACGCATCGTTAAGCATCGTCGCCGTAAGCACTATCACAAAGAGCAAGGCCATCGTCAATGGTTTACCGAGCTAAAAATTAAAGCCATTAACGCTTAATTCACCACATTAGTATTTGATACTTTAGGGCATTGCCCATGGTATTTTAACAGGAGATATTTTCATGGCACATAAAAAAGCCGCAGGTTCTACTCGTAACGGTCGTGATTCTAACCCAAAAATGCTTGGCGTAAAAGTTTTTGGTGGTCAAGATGTTGTTGCTGGTAACATCATCGTTCGCCAGCGTGGTACCGAATTCCACGCAGGTGAAGGTGTTGGTATGGGTCGTGACCATACATTATTTGCATTAACTGAAGGTGTGGTTAAATTTGAGACCAAAGGTCAATTTAACCGTCGCTATGTTTCTGTTTTAGCAAAATAATCAGCATATTGCCTACAGATTAAAATATTTCAGTCTGTCGTAGCATAGCCACATATAAAGCTCATCGTGTCATATGATGGGCTTTTTATTATTTTATTATATTCTCTGTTAGATTAAACCAACCGCTGGATTGATTCAGATTGGTTCAGCCAAATTGACATGCTTAATGCCAATAAAAAAGCCTTGTCCAAAAACAAAGCTTTTTAGTGACTTTCATCAGTGGTTGTCATAGGAGTGGATGAATTATTTTTCAATCCATTGGCGAATTTTCTCACGCTCTTCATCGCTGGCGTTTAGCCAAATTTGCATAAAGCCATCTAAGTTGTCATCAGCACGCACCGCATGATTGTCAGTGGGTTTGGCGGTATTGTAAGTACTGATTGCAGCAATCGCCTCTTGGTTGGCAGTTGTTGTCGAATTTGTACGACCAAATAGGTTGTTAATCGTACTTGTAATACCGCCAAATAAACCTGAACGCTTCGTTTGAGTGGTATCTTCTTGGGTAATAATCGCACCGTGTTGTGTGATGGCTAAACTGGGTGTTTTGATATAATCTTTGGCAGCGTGATAGTCTTTAGGCTGATTTGGCATAATAAGTCGATAGGTTTGATGATCAGCTAAATTGGCAGTAATGGTAATATCGCCTGATTTTAGATAATCATGATCATCACGACCAAGTTTAAACAACCGATCATAACGCGCCATAATGACATGCCGACCTGGTTCTAAAGTGAAATTTTGTTGTAGTGGTTGTAATAATCCATGATGGATTGCCTGACCATTAATTGCGGTTACCTTAATGTTATCATCAACATTAAGCTGGACTTGGGCAACGGCAGCAGTGCTTAGTAGGGCACTGACAAGCAAGCCAAGGCTGACTTTTTTCATAAAATATCCTTTTTGTGGGCTATGTATGTGGCATAACATACCATTAATTAGGTAACATTACTAGTATTTATCTTAAGTTTATTTAAATAAGCCGATTATCAAAAATTGGAGTCAGCATTATCACCGATTTCAAGCATGAATGTTTCATGTAAAATAATTTGCTTGGCTTCTGCGATGGTTTTTTTGGGAATTTGCACGCGTGAAAGGCGTGTCAGTAAAGGTCGAATGTGATCAAGGACGGTATTAATATCCCCAGCATTTCTAGGACCCTCTTCAAGTAAATAGTCAAAAATCTCTTCAGGCAGCTTCCAGTTTTTTTTCTTTAAAATCACCTCAATCAGGATACGACGATCATTAATATCATCATTATCTGGCAAAGTCAGCATGGGGGCTAGCGATAGCCGAGTATGTAAATCCAATAATCCAATTTGTAGCTCTCGTGCTGGATCATCTGCCAAATATAAAATCTGTTTTTGGTGTTCACGAAGGCGGTTGATTAGATGAAATAACCCTTCTTGCCATTCATAGCTATGCCGAACCATTTGTAAATCATCCACGATAATCAAATCAAACATCTCAAGCCCAACAAGTGCAGTTGCATGCGGATCTTGTTCTATGAGTTCGGTTAGATTTAAGCTGATGACCATTTTTGAGGTCATTGAAGTATAATGCTCATAGATGGCACTTGCCAAATGCGTCTTGCCAAAGCCAGAATCACCGACAATGAACAGCTCACGCAAACTGCCTTGTACCAATTTATCAATAGCATCCAAAATGGGGCGGTAACTTGAAGATTGAAAATCCTCAAGTGATGCTTCGGGACGAATATCTAAATTCAATGAATCTTGTATTGCTTGGGTCATGATGACAGCCTTGATGGGTGTTCATAGTGCATGTTGGATTTTTATCGTTATGGTTCAAAAGCCGATAAATAATGAGTACAAATGACACTTCTTGTGTTTTTTGGTGGCTATATATACCATATTTTGTACATTTTATGCAAGTAATTTATACCAAGGTGATTTTTAGTCATCTTCTTTCCATAAAGGCAGCTGCCTTTGACCTTCATGCCAATCACTGCGTAAATAGGCATCATACGCATAATGAAATAAAACATTAATGACTGCAGAGACGGGCAGGGCGATGAGCATACCGACAAAACCAAATAAAGATGCACCTGCCAAGACAGAAAAAATGACCCATAAAGGCGATAGGCCAATTTTATCACCTAGTAATAGAGGTTGAAGAATATAGCCTTCAACAACTTGCCCAATCATAAATGCCCCAAAAATCAGTCCCAAATAGATCCAGTCTAATCCAAATTGAAATAATCCTGCGATCAGTGCTGCAATAATACCAATACCAAAACCCAAATAAGGGACAAAGCTTGCAATGCCAGCGGTGATACCAATAATCAATCCTAACTGCAAACCGATGAGCTGTAGCTGAATGGCATAAATCGCACCAAGTAGCAACATGACTAAAAATTGACCTTTGGCAAAATTCATCAAAGCAGTATCGCAGTCACGAGCAATTCTAACGACCTTATTGGTATAGGGCTTAGGAATAGATAGCTTCCATGTATACAGTCGTTGATCCCAGCCCAATAAAAAATAAAAGGTAAGAATAGGCACCATGACAATCAAACCAATGTTATTGGCCGCTGAAATACCTGAGCTAAATACTTGCTTAATTAAACCTTGAACATCGTTAACTTGATAGTTATTTTGAAAGTAATCCAAGGCCGTATTGGATATTAGGTCAATATCAAGTGGCAAAAGCTCACTGTTGGTATAGCGAGCAATCCAAGCTCTGCCAGTGTCATTATACCAAGTAATAATATGTGGCAATGACTCCCAAAGTATCTGCATTTGTGCCCAAACCATAGGCACCAACCAAATGATTAATGCGCCCATGACCACAAAACAGCTAATATACACAACTGAGACTGCCAAAATTCTTGGCATAATTAAGGCAAGTCGGCTGACCAAAGGATTTAAAAAATATGCCAAAATAAATGCTGCAACAAAGGGTGTAATGACCGTTTTCATCAAAAATAGGGCATATAAAAACAAACATAACGCCGCTAAAATAAACAGACGGCGAAAAAACGGATCAATTTTGGCTGGATACATGAAAACTCAAAATATAAAAGGTAGGATTGTGCGTGATATTGTAGGTGATTTGATTTAAATTTTCATGTAATTTTATGTATATTTTAATCAATCATTGCATTTGATAAAACTTGACCATGTTCAATCATCAGAACCAAACAGCTTAATTTTAAATCTTCATTTTAAATATAAAATATCTCTTAATAAATAGACATGCCACCAAATAAATTCAAGGCAAATCTGATATTTTGGGTTAAAATTTGATATAATTATTAAAATTTAAGTAACATCTCATTTTTAACAAGGGTCAAATATGACAGATCAAACCCCACTTAGCTATAAAGATGCAGGCGTAGATATTGATGCAGGCGAGGCATTGGTTTCGCGTATTAAATCGGTTGCCAAAGCCACCAGCCGACCTGAAGTAATGGGTGGCTTAGGCGGATTTGGTGCGTTATGCCGCATTCCGACGGGTTATAAATCACCATTACTTGTATCAGGCACCGACGGTGTCGGTACAAAGCTTAAGCTTGCACTACAGCTTAATCGCCATGAAACTATAGGCCAAGACTTAGTGGCAATGTGTGTGAATGATTTATTGGTCTGTGGTGCAGAACCACTATTTTTCTTGGATTATTATGCCACAGGTAAGCTTGATGTTGATACCGCTGCAACCGTTATCGCAGGTATTGGCGAGGGTTGTCAGTTGGCAAATTGTGCATTAATTGGCGGTGAGACGGCCGAAATGCCCGGTATGTATCAAGATGAAGATTATGATTTGGCGGGATTTTGTGTCGGTGTGGTCGAAGAGTCAGAAGTGATTACTGGCGAAAATGTTCAAAAAGGTGATGTATTACTTGCTTTGGCATCTAGCGGCGTGCATTCAAATGGCTATTCACTGGTGCGTAAAGTGATTGAAGTAACCAATACTGATGTTCATACACAAACCCTAGAAAGTGGCACTAAGTTGGCAGATGCACTGATGGCACCCACTCGTATTTATGTCAAGTCAGTCAATGCCTTACAAAAATCCTTGGGTAATGCCAATATTCACGCCATGGCACATATCACAGGCGGCGGCTTAACCGAAAATCTGCCCCGTGTCCTACCTAAAAATTTGGCGGCACAGATAGACACCAGCAGTTGGGCATTGCCTGAGGTTTTCCAATGGCTACAACATGGCGGCAATATTGACACTTTAGAGATGTATCGCACCTTTAACTGTGGCGTTGGCTTTATTTTGGTTGTTCCTGCCGATCAAGCCAAGCAGGCGATGAATAAACTGACTGCCGAAGGCGAACAAGTTTGGCAGATTGGTCAGATTATTGAGCGTACTGATGATGCGGTGGTGTATGCCTGATGAGCCAAAAACCCCTTAAGGTCGCTGTTTTGGTATCAGGTAGTGGCTCAAATTTACAAGTCATGATTGATGCCATGAAATCAGGTAGCCTTGCGATTGATATTGTTGGCGTCATTAGTAATCGTGAAGATGCTTATGCGATTACACGAGCAAAAGATGCAGGCATTCTTGTCTCAGTATTGTCTCATGTACCAAATGGTAAACGCATGAGTATCAATACTTTTGAGAAATACGCACTTCAGCAAATTCAAGATTGGTCACCTGATTTGGTTGTGCTGGCAGGCTTCATGCGAGTATTATCTGCCCAATTTATCAATAACATGCCTTGTGCGATGATCAATTTGCACCCATCTTTATTACCAAATTATAAAGGGCTAGATACTCATCAACGGGTGTTGTGGTCGGGCGATAAATATCATGGTTGCAGCATTCATGTGGTAACACCGAAGCTTGATGCGGGGCAAGTACTCACGCAGGCTTGGCTTACTGTTGATGTTTTGGATACACCCAAAAGCTTGGCAAAGCGTGTACAAACGCTTGAGCATCGACTCGTCCCTTATACGCTTGATATGATGATAAAAAAGGTCATTGATATTGATACCATCAGGGTAGGGCGTATGAATGGCATGATACCTTTACCCCTAAAATTTTGGATGGATGATGAATGATTGTCGCTGAACATTGGCAATCTTATGAACTTATATGCTGATGTTTTTTAGAATAAGATGCTCTAAATATCAATGAAATAAATATCACCAAACGCATTTAAATCCATTCACAAGATTGTTTTAAATGCGTATTTTATTTTAGAAGTGTTATGTTTTAGCAGGGTTGTATTTTAGAATATAATAAAAAAGTCCTTTAGTAAAATTCTAAAGGACTTTTTAAAATATGGCTCCCCAACCTGGGCTCGAACCAGGGACACACGGATTAACAGTCCGATGCTCTACCGACTGAGCTATTGGGGAATGTCGGTTATCTTATGCAGTTCGCTTAAGATGGGTGCTATTATAGCAGAATAAATTAAGCTGTCAACATTTTTTTGAAATTTTTTTAGAAAATTTTGTAAAAATATCCAAACACTGGCTTAAAGAAAAAAACCAAGGTACCGCTACAAAGGGAAACCATGAACCGTGAAGTTCAAGGCGGATAAGAGCCATGCTTATTACGGCTTCCTGATACATCAAAAAGATGCAGGCATGCACAACAAAGCATTGTCGCCCAAATCCTAAGATAAAAGTATCGGCTCAGGAATACGCTTTGCTGGCGAGTACCCCAGTGGAGCTATTATAGCAAATAGTCATCAGATTTTCAATGTGTCATGGCTATTCTGCTGGTATTTGGGTTTATTTTTAAGGATAAAATCAGTCATTGGGTGAATAAAACTTGCCAAACAACGCCAAAGTTTTTGCCAGTAATATAAAACGATTGTCCGCCGATATGAGCAATACCATTTAAAACGCTGTCAGGATCGGTAAGATTAAGCGTAGCAACCAAGGGGCTAAAATCATAGGTGTTTAGTACCTTGCCTGTATTGGGGTTGATTTTAATAATTTTATTGCTCTGCCAAATATTGGCGTATAAAAACCCATTGGCGTATTCTAATTCATTAATATATTCAACAGGTTTACCATTATTTTGAACGCTAATCTCAGAAATCTTGTTAAAATTTTTGGCATCTAATTTTTGAAGCTTGGATGAGCCATCAGAAAGCCATAAAACTTTTTGCCGTTTGTCATAAGCCAAACCCCAGCCTTCACCCAAATAATGTGCGGTCTTTTTGATGGCCAATGTTTTGGCATCTCTTAAAAGCGCCATCTGTTCACGCCAAGTAATTTGCCAAATGCCATCATCGGTAACGGTCAAGCCTTCAGCAAAAACAGACGGAGCAAGCTTTTTAACGCCATATGTTTCACCTGTTGCCAGATTAAGATAACCGATTTCTGACCGACCATATAAGCCAGCTGAATAGACCAATCGATTTGAGCCATCAAGCTGTAAACCTTGAATAAAAATAGGGTGATGCACAGGATAGCTTTGGATTAATTTAAAAGAATTTGCCCAAGCTGGTATACTAAAGCACAGCCCAAAGAATATACAAAAAACCAAACGATATTTTTTCATTAATTGATACATAAATTTATATCACACTGGTATAATAAAAATCCCAACTAAGTTTCAGCTGGGATTTTGGCACAAATCAATTATTTGATTTTTGCTTCTTTAAAAAGTACATGTTGGCGAATTTTTGGATCAAATTTTTTGATTTCCATTTTGCCAGGCATGGTACGCTTATTTTTAGTGGTGGTATAAAAATAACCAGTACCAGCGGTAGAAACGAGTTTAATTTTATCTCTCATGATTGTATCCTTTATCCATTCGGTAATTGGTAAAAATCGTTAGATTTTTTGACCTTGGGCACGCAAATCGGCAAGCACTTTTTCAATGCCATGCTTGTCAATGATACGCATACCTTTTGAAGATACACGAAGACGCACAAAACGGTTTTCAGATTCTACCCAAAAACGATGGTTGTGTAGATTTGGCAGAAAACGGCGACGGGTTTTGTTGTGTGCGTGAGATACATTATTACCCACAAGTGGGCGTTTTCCAGTCACTTGACATACTCGAGACATGGTGAACTCCTAATTTAGTGGCACGGATATTGAGCGGTATCAGGTGTGCCGGTCATGCTTGGTGCTTGGTTATTTGTGGTATGGACACAGCACAAATAAAGCAGGACTTTTCAATGGTTGAGCCACTTATTTCTTACCGTTAAAGGCGACGACAATCAAGAAGTAGCAGAAAAATTAAAGCCCAAATTATACACGAACTTATATATCTTGACAAGGTATTTTCGAAAGTTTCAGCAATAGGGCGATGGATTGGGCTTAGGCTAGTTTTTTGGCGTTAATGCATTGATTGGCATACCGATTCCTGCCCAGCCATAACGCATAAAATTACGGATATTGGCATGATCAATACCTTGAGGGGTATTTTGTACAGCACGATAGTGTTCTGCAAATAATTTTAGGGTATCGACTTTATTAAGCCCATGCTGTTTTGCTAGGCTAAATACCTTAGCACTGCCTTCGTTGGTACCTAGTGCATTAGCCACCTCGCCATTTGAAAATTCAATCGGCTGATAATTATAATGTGCATCAATAAAAGCAAGCACATCATGAAAGGTCAGCTGATTTGATTCTACACCTGCTAAAATGCGTGAAATGTCTGTTGTTTTCATGATGTCTCTATGGCTTAGCGGTTAAAATAATCGTCATCATCAAATGAGGGTGGGGCAAAATTACCACCTTGTTCTAAATGACTCATGTGCATTTGCATAGAGCGTTCGTGTTGGATACGCTGATAAATCTCCTCACGATGCACAGCGATGTCTTTTGGGGCATTGACACCTAAGCGGACTTGATTGCCTTTGACGCCAAGTACAGTTACACTGACCTCATCACCAATCATTAAGGTTTCGCCAACACGGCGGGTTAAAATTAGCATTATTATACTCCTTTGATACCACCAAATTGCTGTTATTTTCCCATTTTAATCCATCATTATCGCAAATTGGTGTGGTTGTGGGGCGGATTAACCCCAAAAAAATCTGCTTAACGCAATATTATAAGGGGCATTAAGCAGATTGTCAGTAACTTTTCAAAAGATTTCGTTATTTTTTTGTGTCATAACTGTTGAAATCAGGGTGTGGGTGTGTGATTAGCCCGCTACTTTGCTCTCACCATCTTCACGGTCAAGACCAAAGGCGGTATGTAGTGATTTAACTGCCTTTTCCAGACACTCTTCTTTGATGAGTACAGAGACTTTGATTTCAGAGGTTGAAATCATTTGTAGGTTAATGTTTTGGGATGCCAGTGTTTCAAACATTTTACTTGCCACGCCAGCATGTGAACGCATGCCCACGCCCACGATAGAGACTTTGACAACATCGCTTGTGCCAACAACATCGCTTGCTCCAATGTCATCTTTGACTTGCTCATTTAGGATTTTCATGGCTTTATTAAAATCACCGCGTGGCACGGTAAAACTAAAATCGGTTACGCCATTTTCGGACATGTTTTGGATAATCATGTCAACCTCAATGTTGGCTCTACCAATTGGGCTTAAAATGGCAGATGCAATGCCTGGATGATCAGGCACGCCAAGTACAACAATTTTGGCTTCATCACGGTTAAAGGCAATGCCTGAGATTACAGCGCGTTCCATATCATCTCCTTCATCAGCGGTAATTAGCGTACCGACAGTTTGTTTAAATTTATCATCAAATATTCCATCATCACCCTCATCAAAACTGGATAAGACACGAAGTGGCACTTGATATTTACCAGCAAATTCTACCGAGCGGATTTGTAGCACTTTTGAACCAAGAGATGCCATTTCTAACATTTCTTCAAAAGTGATTTTGGAGAGTTTTTTGGCTTTGGGTGTTACTCGTGGGTCAGTGGTGTACACACCGTCCACATCTGTATAGATTTGGCATTCATCTGCCTTAAGGGCTGCTGCTAAAGCAACGCCAGTTGTATCTGACCCACCACGCCCTAAAGTGGTCACATCACCATGTTCATCAATCCCTTGAAAGCCAGCAACTACAATGACACGACCTGCATTAAGCTCGCTTAGAATAGAATCGGTATCAATACTTTGAATGCGTGCTTTAGTATGAGTATCATCAGTATGAATAGCGACCTGATCACCTGTCATCGATTTGGCATCAACACCAAGTGATTGCAATGCCATGGCAAGCAAAGAGATGGAAACTTGTTCACCTGTACAGACCATCTGATCATATTCACGAGGGTCCGGGTCAGAGCTGATCTCACGAGCCAAACCGATTAAGCGGTTGGTTTCACCACTCATGGCAGATACCACCACCACAACCTGATGCCCATTATCATACCAACGCTTGACACGCTGGGCGACATTTTTGATGCGAGTGATGTTTCCCATCGAAGTCCCGCCATATTTTTGTACGATTAATGCCATGAATGATACCTTATAAATCAAATAACGATCATCACTGATTTTAATTTATAATCAGTTGTAGTGAATTTGGTGATTAAGACTGGCTGTAACAGCTTTTTGATAAAACCTAAATATTTTAGCGGATTGGGCGGTATATGACAAGCATTTTATCATCTGTATGCCAATACTGACGCCCAAGGCTAATATCAAAGTTGGTCGGGTGCGGATTTTAGCCTCATCAGATGATAAGTGTGATTATCCTTCGTTCTTTTAATCATTAATAATTTTTCACCCCTTTAATAATTTATCTTCAAACTCCGCCCCAGATTCTGCCAATTTATCGCTTTGGCTGTTATAAAATTTTAAACCTTTCCTTAAATAAAGAATTTCCTTCTATAACCCCACTCTCAACTTGAAATAAGCAACTCAAACTGAAATGGGGATTGCCTAACTGTGTATTAATCACAAAGCAGAAGTTATAAGCCAATATTTTACGCATAAATCTGTGAGACAAATGCCATAAATCTCTGGCTCTAAGCTTTTGCATATTAAACCGCCCAAACAACCGATCAATCACCGTTTCAATATCGCCACGAGCATTTTTAAGACGATTGATGATAAATTCGTCAATGGGCATGGCTTATCCTCTAATCTTTTTGGTCTTTGATTAAAGTTTAGGTTCATGCCTTCTTTGTTTTAATCCCCTCTTAAAGGTGTTAAGGGTGGGGTAACTTGTATTTAAAGTTATTAAAGTAACTTACATCAAGTCAAGTAAGCCATATCAAGTCAATCAAACAAAGTAGACCATAAATGAGCTGTCATTAAAATGGTCGTTATTTAATGTTTAATATTAAATATTTAAAAACAAGCCCTAGGGTCATATTTTTTTTGTCCTATTCTAACCCTAAGGCTCATTGTATCTGCGACTTATCTCATCTGTGATTTATTTTGCCTGCCATTTATTCCGCCTGCTTAAGTGTTTCTGAGTCCTTGAGCATTTTTTCGATGGGATGAGACAAAATTAACAGCATCACCGCACTCACCACCAAAAATATCGCCATGGTGGCAAATAAGTTGGGTAAGTCATTAATGGTATCAGCGGTGACATAGCCACCAAAAAACGCCGCCACCAGATTACCCACCGCAATCGACGCAAAAAACAAGCCCATGATTTGTCCCTGCATTCGCTCAGGAGCAAGCTTTGTCATTGATGATAAGCCAACAGGGCTAAGTGCCAATTCACCCAGTGTCAATAGGAGCAAACTGCCCACCAGCCACATGGGTGATACCAATGTACCGGGTTGGTTCACCACATGGTTGGCCGCCACAATCATCAAGCCAAACCCTGCTGCTGCCAATAACATGCCCAAAGCAAATTTTGTCATACTGCTTGGTTCAAGCCCTTTATTTGCCAATTTGACCCAAATCACACTGACAATGGGGGCAAGCAATAAGATAAAAAATGGATTTAAAGATTGAAACCAGAGGCTTGGAATGTTAAAGCCCATCACATTCAAATCGGTATAACGATCGGCAAATAAGTTAAAAGAAGTGGGCTGCTGCTCAAAGCTTGACCAAAATAAGGTCGAACCAATGATGAGTAAAAAACAAATCAACAAACGAACTTTTTCATTTTTGCTTAAACTTGGGCTAATAAAGCGATACAAAAAATACAAAACAATCGTTCCTGCAATCAGATAAGTCATGTATTCAGCAACCACTTGTGGATTAAATGGCATGATGCCCATCATAATTAACCCAACCACCACGGTAAGCACCGCCACCACCGCAAAAACCCACCGCCCCACATTGGCAACCTGACCACTGGGGTACTCCCACACAGGGGTGATGTTATTTTCTTGAGCGTATTTTTTTAGGCTGGCATGTGCATAAAAGCGGTACAACAATAAAGCCACCAACATGCCAAAACCACCGACCCCAAAGCCGACATGCCACATGCCTTGTTCTTTAAAAATCCCCACAATTAAAGACGCAAACAACGCCCCAATGTTAATACCCATATAAAATAGCGTAAACCCAGCATCACGACGGCCATCACCGTCAGGATATAATGCCCCCACCATCACCGAAATACAGGTTTTAAACAACCCTGAACCGATGACAATGAACATCAACCCCAAAAAAAACACCGACGCACCCACCATGGCAGATAACGCAATGCACAAATGACCCAAGGCAATGATTAAACTGCCCCACCACAATGCCCGTTCTTGCCCAAGCCAGTTATCCGCAAGCCAACCACCTGGCACTGCCATTAAATACATTGCCCCAGCAAAAATACCATAAATGGCAGAAGCAGTAACATCATCAAAGCCAAACCCGCCACTTTGAATGGTTGCCACCATAAACAGCACTAACAAAGGACGAATGCTATAATAAGAAAAACGCTCCCACATCTCAGTAAAAAATAGTGGTTGCAAGGGTTTTGGGTGTCCCATAAAACCACTGTCTTTATGGGGCTTTATTGGCGTATCGCCTTCCAAATGGTTGATATTTTGCGTCATACTGTGTATGTCCTTATTTAAATTGAATTTATCCAAAAAAAGCATTATTTCATCAAATAGGCGATTTGTAAATTATTTTTTACACCCCGCTCTCAACTGGAAACTTGAAATAAGTAACTCAAACTGAAATGGGGGATTGCCTAACTGTTTATTACTCACAAAGCAGAAGTTATAAGCCAATATTTTACGCATAACTTGTCCTATACGCTCATTTCTTAATTGTGTGCCAAGTTGAGTACGAAAACCTGCACGATTTTCTTCTAAAGTTTGTTGGGTGGCGATAATCGTATTATTGGTCAAAAGTCCAGTTTTGTGTATTTCATTAAATCCAAGGTGTATGGCTTGAACATGGTTATGTACTTCATTGCCAAACCTTTTAACTCTGCAAGTGCCTTATGAGCTTCTACAGTTAATTTTAAGATATCAATGGTTTCAATATCACTTGATAACTGGCCTAAGGTTGCTGGCATGACTTCTCCATTTTATGCACAAATAATTAAAAAATGTGTGCATATATTGCAATGCTTGGCAAACATGCACACATTTTGGTTTGCAATCTATATTGTGGCATTTGCTGATTAAAAGACACTATGGATAAAGTTTAACCCAATTTCTCCCCAATCCAATCTGTCAAGCCAGTCATCAGCTTTGGCAGGTTCGCCACGTCGGTTGCACCCCCTTGGGCAAAGTCTGGTTTGCCGCCACCTTTGCCACCTAAGTTTTCGCTTAGGTGCTTGATGATGTCGCCTGCTTTGATTTTGCCTGTTAAGTGTTTGCCCACGCTTGCGGTCATGGCGATTTTGTCTTCACCGTCTGCCGTATAGACGCTTGCCAGTATCACAATGCCATCGGCCAGTTTTGACTTCATGTCGTCTGATAAGGTGCGTAATGCTTTATTATCCATGCCATTGACGGTGGCAATCAGCACTTTTTGACCATGGATATTTTTTAGGTTGTCCATCAATGAATTGGCGTGTAGGCTGGCAAATTTTTGGTTTAGCCGTTCAATTTGTTTTTCCAGATGACGGTTTTTGTCGCTCAACTGTGCCACACGCTGGGCGATTTCATGGCGTTTGGCTTTAAACTGATTGGCAAGTTGGTTTAATTGCTTATCGCCTTGTTGCACATAATTAACCGCTCCCATGCCTGTGACGGCTTCTATACGGCGAACACCTGCTGAAATGCCTTGTTCGCTTATGATTTTAAACAGCCCAATATCTCCTGTACGAGTCACATGCAGACCGCCACACAGTTCAATAGAAAATGGTTTGCCATCTTTATCGGTTGTACCCATGGACAGCACACGCACCGTATCGCCGTATTTTTCGCCAAAGAGCATCATCGCCCCTTTGTTTTTGGCACTGTCAATGTCCAAAATCTCAACATGGGCAGGGGTGTTGGCCAATATTTGTTGGTTTACCATGGTTTCAATTTGGCTGATGTTTTGTTCGGTCAATGGTTTGTCATATGAAAAATCAAAACGAAGCAAATCGCTGCTCACCATTGAGCCTTTTTGGCTAACCCCATCGCCCAATATGGTGCGTAAAGCGGCGTGTAGCAAATGAGTGGCAGAGTGGTTTTTGGCACTGGACGCACGCACCTGACTTGCCACTTGGGCGGTCGCTGACTGATTGTTGTTAATATGCCCCATTTTCACCACCCCATGATGAATGATGGCTTGTCCTGATTTTTGGGTGTCTAACACATCAAATACGCCAGATTCGGTGCTGATTTCGCCAAGCTCACCCACCTGTCCGCCACTTTCGGCATAAAATGGGGTTTTATCAAGGATTAACACACCCTCATCACCTTCTGCCAGTGTATCAACAGCCTTGCCATCTTGATAAAGATGAATCACGGTGCTGTCATTATCAAGCCGTTCATAGCCTAAAAATTCGGTGGCACTGTCTACTTGAATGAGTGCGTGATAATCCATGGCAAATTTGCCTGCTTCACGCGCCCTTGTGCGTTGCTCTGCCATGCTCAGCTCAAAGCCCGCCTCATCAATGGTGATGCCTTTTTCACGCACGATATCAGCGGTCAAATCCGCAGGAAAGCCATAGGTGTCATATAATTTAAACACCGTTTCACCCGCTAAGACATCGCCTTGCTGTAAGCTGTCCAATTCTTGCGACAGCAGTTTTAGCCCTTGCGATAATGTTTTGGCAAATTGTTCTTCTTCTTTTAAAATCGCTTGTTCAATTTTGTGCTGTTCATGACGCAGTTGGGGGTAGGCATCGCCCATGATGTCAGCAAGTGGGTGAACCAGCTGATAAAAGAATGCATCGGTTGCCCCAAGTTTGTTGCCATGACGCACCGCACGGCGAATGATGCGACGCAACACATAGCCACGACCTTCATTGCTTGGGATAACCCCATCAGCAATCAAAAACGCCACCGAACGAATGTGGTCAGCAAGCACCTTCAAAGATGGCTCATTTTGAATGTCGGTATCGGTTGGTAAGCCAATGATGTTGACCGCCTTTGTCATCAGCTTGGTAAAAATATCGGTCTCATAATTGCCATGCACCCCTTGCATGATGGCACTGATGCGTTCAAGCCCCATGCCTGTATCAACCGACGGCTTAGGCAGCGGCTGCATTGTGCCATCTTTTTGGCGGTTAAACTGCATAAAGACACAGTTCCAAATCTCAATATAGCGGTCGCCATCTTCGTCAGGCGTACCGGGCAGACCACCCCAAATATGCTCACCATGGTCATAAAAAATCTCTGTGCAAGGGCCGCAAGGGCCTGTATCCCCCATCATCCAAAAGTTATCGGACTGGTACGCCCCGCCTTTATTATCGCCAATGGCAATGATACGCTCTTGGGGCAGACCGATGTCTTTGTGCCAAATATCAAAGGCTTCATCATCGGTGTGATAAACAGTCACATAAAGACGGTCTTTTGGCAAGGCAAGCCATTTTTCATCAGTTAAAAATTCCCACGCAAAGGCAATGGCGTCCTTTTTAAAATAATCACCAAAACTAAAATTACCCAGCATCTCAAAAAAAGTATGATGGCGAGCGGTGTAGCCCACATTATCAAGGTCGTTATGCTTACCGCCAGCACGCACGCACTTTTGTGATGACACAGCACGCACATAGTCGCGTTTTTCTAACCCCAAAAAAGTGTCTTTAAACTGATTCATGCCTGCATTGGTAAACAGCAGCGTGGGGTCATTGTGTGGAATGAGACTTGATGAGGGAACATGGGTATGCTGTTTTGAGACAAAAAAGTCAATAAAGGCTTGGCGTACTTCATTTGATTGCATGGTTTTCATATAAAATCCTTGGCTAAAGGCAGCGGATATTTTGTATTTATGGGCTAAATTGATGGGACAACTAAGCTAGCTTGGATAAAAATGCTTATAAAAATGCTTGTCGCAGTTGCCAAAAACGATTAATTTTAGCATAAATGATGATAAATGTAAGTGATTTATGCAGGCTTGGTGCAATTTTTGTACATAAAACACAGCATCACAAAAATTTTATAGAAATTTTTGAAAAATCGCTTAACATTTGTGCAAAAAAAGTGTATAAATAGGGTATTCCACAAAAACTATGGGGTTTTATATGAATATACCATTATTTAGTGCGATTTTTTCAATTGCGTTTACAGTGATTATTGGCGTGTTGATGATTGTTGCTTTTGTTACTGGGTTTGATAAAGGTATGCATATCATTGGTGCTGTAGTTATTGGTGCGGTGATTAGTTTGCCTGTAGCACTCTTTGTTACCAAAAGACTTGCTCAGCTGACAAGTGGTTCAAATAAAGCACCTAAAGCGTAATTAATTTTAAAAAATATTCGCTTGCCAATCTTATCAAAAGCCAGCCAAAAAAATCACCGCAAGTTTACTAAGCGGTGATTTTTATATAAGAGATTATTATTAATTATTTAAAATAATCTTTAATATTTTTTGCTTGAATATCAGCATTGCCAATATAGGTGGCGGGGGTCAAGTCCGCCAAGCGTTTTTTCTCACTTGCTGGCACGGCATTTAGCTCATCACCATGAATAAAATCCAGCATCATCTCACGGGTCATGGCTTGTCCACGGGTTAAGGTTTTTAATTTTTCATACGGTTTTTCTATATTATAGCGACGCATGACGGTTTGGATGGGTTCGGCAAGCACTTCTTGTGCATTGTGCAAATCTTCATTAAGACGATTGGCGTTTATCTCCAATTTGCCAATGCCTTTTAAGCAGGCATCAAAGGCAATCAAACTTTGGGCAAAACCCACGCCCATGTTGCGAAGGACGGTTGAGTCGGTTAAATCTCGTTGCCAGCGTGAAATGGGCAATTTTTCGCCCAAATGAGCCAAGACCGCATTTGCCAAACCAAGGTTGCCTTCAGAGTTTTCAAAGTCAATCGGATTGACCTTGTGGGGCATGGTTGATGAACCCACCTCGCCATCTTTAAGTTTTTGTTTAAAGTAACCAAGCGAAATATAGCCCCACACATCACGGTTAAAGTCGATTAAAATCGTGTTAAATCGACGCAGGGCATCAAATAACTCCGCCATATAATCATGTGGTTCAATTTGGGTGGTGTATGGATTGAATGTTAAACCAAGACTGGTAACGAATTTTTGGGCATGGTCTGCCCAGTCAATGTTGGGATAAGCGGATAAATGGGCGTTATAATTACCAACCGCACCGTTTATTTTTCCTAATAATTCCACATGATTAAATTGGGTTAATTGGCGGTGTAGGCGATAGGCAACATTTGCCATTTCTTTGCCCAATGTGGTGGGGCTGGCGGTTTGACCGTGTGTGCGTGAGAGCATGGGTTGATTGGCGTGCGTTTGGGCAAGCGTGGCGATGGCGTCAATGAGTTGTTGCATGCTGCTTGCCAGCACATCACGACTTGCCTTTAACATTAAGGCATGTGATAAGTTGTTGATGTCTTCGCTGGTGCAGGCAAAATGGATAAACTCGCCCGCATTTTTAAGCTCGTCAATATCAGCGATTTGCTCTTTTAAAAAGTACTCCACCGCCTTGACATCGTGGTTGGTGGTGCGTTCAATCTCTTTGATACGCAGGGCGTTTTCTTCGCTAAAATTTTGCACAATTTCATCAAGGCGTTGGTTGGTTTTGGCAGAAAATGGCTGAATTTCTATCACCTGTGGGTGATTGGCAAGGGCTTGCAACCAACGGATTTCAACAGTAACCCGAGCGTGGATAAGTCCAAATTCGGACAGATACGGACGCAAAGCATCGCATTTAGAAGCATAGCGACCATCAAGTGGGGATAGGGCGGTAAGGGCAGATAACGGCATAGTCTTAAATTTCCTAAGCTTATTTTGGGGTTGTTTAATATTGGGTTGTGAATGTTGTTCAATGTGTGCTGTTTGGCTTTATATCATGGTAAAGCATTGATGACTTATCATGATTTATCTAGGTTGTCTTTAACCAGCTGAGTCATGTCTTGCTTGATTTCTTGGTCATTAATAACCGAATTTTCAATCAATTTATTTAACTGTTTTTCATCGGTTTTATTAAAACTTTGTGAATCGTCTAATTTTTTTTGCATCAAAGCATAAATATGGCGGCGATTGATACGCTCGGTTTTAATCTTTTTATGGTTTTTTATCCATGCCAACAACAACACGACAAGAAGCAACATACCAATGTAGCCAATGATGGGGAACATGATTGAGACCAGTTTTTTAAAACCTGCAAAGCTTAAGATAAAGCCGACCAAAACCAAGCCAATCAATATCCATTTAAAGCGCTGGTTGTCATCACCTGAAAAACGCTTGGCCAGCGAGTAATATAAACTGATGGCGGTATTAAAAATCATGGCAAAAATGATAAAACTCATCAAAGTGCCAAGCCATGGATGAACATTTGCCACCAATAATTGCATGGGTAAGTCAGCATCTAAAATCAAATCAATGTTGGCAAAGATGGTAAAAGCGGTGCAAGCACTGATTAAGCCGATGAGCGCACCCCCTAAAAATCCCCCACGGGCAGCTTCACCGACATACATGGTTTTACCACCAAGCACAAACGCCATGGATGCACCTGTCATAATACACAAAGCGTAATAGTTGATTAAAGACAGCCATGCATTGGGAAAAATTTGAGGTTCTGATAACGCAATGCGGTCAAGGTAATCCCAATCGTAGCTTTTACCAACAAAGGTGTAGAGTGTCAAAGCGAAGATGATAAATACCACAATGGGTGTAAAGATACCGATTACAGCGGTGACTTTTTCAAAGTTTAGCATGCTAATGCCAATCACCAATAACGAACAAAGGGCTGCCCCAAGCCATGTGGGTGCCCCAAATTCTTGATTTAAATTAGCACCAGCACCAGCAATCATGACAAAGCCTAAGGTAAAACCACTGACAATCAATGACCAATCAAGTAATTTTGTTACCCAAGGACCTGCAATATTATCAAGGACTTGGCTGTGTTCATTGGCACGATAAAACGAACCCAATGCCAAAATAATGCCCCCAAAAATGGCATGCAAAACCCCTAAAATCACAACGCCTATCATGCCCATTTTGCCAAAGCTTGCAAAATATTGAAATATCTCTTGACCAGAAGATAGACCAGCGCCTGTGATGACGCCAACATAAGCCAAAGCAATGATGATGATTTTTTGATGGTTAAATGAATATTTTGGTGGGTTTTGATGAAGCATTGGTATGATGAATTTTGATAAATGGCTTATAATTTTAACAAAAAATAACAATAAAATCAATAAATCTTTGCATTTGTCCCATCAATCACCCCACCCCCTAAGCAAATGTCGCCATCATAAAACACGACCGATTGACCTTGTGTTACCGCACGCTGGGCATCATCAAACACCACTTTGACTGTATCACCTGTCTCATCAAGGGCAAAGACGGTACAATCTTGGTCACTCTGGCGATAGCGGGTTTTGGCGGTGCATCTAAAACCTTGCTTGCCAAAAATCTGAGCAGGCGGAGCAATTCCCCAATCCAGTTTATAAGCGGTAAGCTCGTCAGATTGTAACATGGCGTGGTCATGCCCCTGTCCGACGATGAGACGGTTATTTGTCAGGTCTTTGTGTAACACAAACCACGGCTCTTCGGGGCGATTTGCCACACCACCAATACCAATGCCGCCACGCTGTCCGATGGTGTAATACATCAAGCCATCATGTGTGCCAATTTTTATGCCATCATCGGTGTAGATATCGCCTTTTTGAGCGGGTAAATACTGTTGTAAAAAATCCTTAAACTTGCGTTCACCAATAAAGCAAATCCCTGTGGAGTCCTTTTTGTTGGCGGTGATAAGGTCATATTTTTGGGCAATGGCTCGCACTTGTGGTTTTTCAAGTTCACCGATGGGGAAAAGTGTCTTGGCGATTTTGTCGCCCCCCACAGCGTGTAAAAAATAACTTTGGTCTTTATTGGTGTCCAAACCACGCAGCAACTGGGCCTTGCCATCTTGGCTAAAACCACGGCGTGCGTAATGTCCTGTAGCGATAAAATCCGCCCCAAGTCCAAATTGTGACCCAGACGCATAATCCAAAAAGGCTTTAAATTTAATTTCTTTGTTGCATAAAATATCAGGGTTTGGCGTGCGTCCTGCTTGGTATTCTGCCAAAAAATGTTCAAAAACATTGTCCCAATATTCCATGGCAAAGTTAGCGGTGTGTAATTTGATGCCGATTTTATCCGCCACCGCTTGGGCATCAGCCAAATCAGTCATGGCGGTGCAGTATTCACTGCCATCATCTTCTTCCCAGTTTTTCATAAACAAGCCTTCAACATGAAAGCCTGCTTGTTGTAACAAAACAGCCGATACCGAGCTGTCCACACCGCCAGACATGCCAACGATGACTTTGATGTCTTTGGGGGCTTTGCCATAAGATTGGGCAATATCAGATAGACGGTAGGCGTTCATGGTTGTCTCTTTTTATCAGATTGTGGTAAACTTGTGCCATTATATGGGGCTTGCCAGTCATTTTACAAGCATTGTCCACAACAAATCAAAAAGGCTTTATGATGATAAAAATCGGTCAAGGCATAGATGTGCATTCATTCACACAGGGTGATTTTGTGATGCTTGGCGGTGTACGCATTCCCCACAGCCATGGCATAAAGGCTCATTCAGATGGCGATGTACTGCTACATGCTTTATCAGATGCCCTTTTGGGAGCGTTGGCATTGGGTGATATTGGGCAGCATTTTCCTGATACAGATGATGCTTATCAAGGTGCTGATAGCAAAGTTTTGCTAAAACATGTTTATGCGTTGGTGCAAGCACAAGGCTACATGCTTGGCAACGCTGACATGACGGTCATTTGTGAATTACCGAAGCTATCACCGCACAACCTTGCCATGCGTGAGTGCATTGCAGGCGTGTTGGGTGTCAGTGTAGACTGTGTAAGTATCAAGGCAACCACCAACGAAAAAATGGGCTGGATAGGGCGTGGTGAGGGCATTTGGGCAAGTGCAACGGTGCTGCTTATTAAAAACCATGCTTATTAAAAACAGTGGTGTGTTTGGTTTGTTTTTGTCATTGATAATAAATATGGGTCTAAATAAATATGGGGTCTAAATGATTGCTAAAAATACCGCTTTATTGCTCATTGACTTACAACAAGGCTTTTATGATGAAGCCTACTGGGGCGGTCATCGCAATAACCCACATTGTGAGCAGGTTTGTTTTGAACTACTTAGCCATTGGCGAGAGCAAGATTTGCCCATTTTTCACATTCGTCATTCATCAACCACGCCCCAATCACGCTTACACCCCACACATCAAGGTTTTAATTGGATTGAACTGACTAAGCCCCAAGCTCATGAAACGGTCATTACAAAGCATGTCAATAGCGGTTTTATTGGCACAGATTTACAGCAGCAACTGACCAAAGCGGGCATTGATACGCTTGTTCTTGTTGGGCTGACAACCAACCACTGTGTATCCACAACCGCACGCATGGCAGCTAATTTGGGCTTTACCACTTTTGTGGTATCCGATGGCACAGCGACTTTTGATAGAATGGGAGCAACTGGCGAGCGATTTGACAGTCAGCTTGTCCATGAAATCAGTCTTGCCAATTTGCATGGTGAATTTGCCACTGTACTTACAAGTGCTGAACTTTTACATAAATACACCTTGTAAAAATCGCCATTTACCCCCATAATAGCCCAAATTTCTCAAATCGGAGCGAACCATGACCGACATCAACCCAGAAACCAAAACCTTAATTGAAAACCAAATCAAAGACCATGCTGTCCTACTGTATATGAAAGGCACGCCCCAGTTTCCCCAATGTGGATTTTCAGCGCGTGCAGTAGAGGTACTGACCCAAATTGGTAGACCCTTTGCTTTTGTTAATATCCTAGAAAATCCAGAAATCCGCAGTACTCTACCACTCATCGCCAATTGGCCAACCTTTCCACAGCTTTGGGTTAATGGTGAGTTAATCGGTGGTAGCGATATTATCCTACAAATGTACCAATCAGGTGAGTTAAAACCACTCATTGAAGAGCATAGCCCAGAGGCCTGATTGCTTAATATCTTAAACAAATATCAAAAAAAGACTGCTGATGACATTAGCGGTCTTTTTTGATGGTCAAGATTGATTGTTTGGATTGAATTATTTAGCCATATTACATACAATAATCAGCATAATTTGTATGTATTATCAATCAAACTCAGACGAAGTTGCGCTTATGGCTAAAACATATTTATTGACTGCATCGATAATGTCTATGGCAATCTCTGGATGTCAAGTCATCCATGCCAATCAAGGTAAGGTTAATACTAATTCTGCTGTCATCACAGGTGCAGACGCTCACACGCCTGAACATGCAACGGGACTGACCGAACAACAGCAGGTGATTGTAAGTGATTTTATGGTAGCATCAGCCAATCCATTAGTAACTCAAGCAGGCTATGATATCTTAAAATAAGGCGGTAGTGCTGCAGATGCGATGGTGGCGGTGCAGACGACACTAAGCCTAGTAGAGTCACAGTCGTCAGGCTTGGGCGGTGGTGCATTTGTGTTGTATTGGGATAATACCGCCAAAACATTGACCACATTTGATGGGCGTGAGACGGCACCGATGCGTGCGACGCCAGAGTTATTTTTGGATAAAGATGGCCAGCTATTGAAATTTATGGAAGCGTTGGTCGGTGGTCGCTCGGTGGGTACGCCTGCTATCCCTAAACTGATGGAGACAATACATCAGCGATACGGTGTATTTCCTTGGGGAAAATTATTTGGTACGCCGATCCACTTGGTAAAACAAGGCTTTGAGGTGTCGCCAAGGCTTGCCATCTCGGTTGAGCAAAATTGGCAGCATTTGGCACGCTATCCAAAAACAGCCGCTTATTTTTTGCCGAATGGTGTGCCGCTACAAGCAGGCAGCTTGCTGAAAAATTTAGAATTTGCTGACAGTGTTCAGGCGTTAGCAGTTCAAGGTGCAAAAAGCTCTGCATACTGGTAAATATGCCCAAAATATCGTTTCGGTTGTCCAAAATGCTAAGGATAACCCCGGTCAATTATCCTTACAAGATTTATCTGATTATCAAGTGGTGGAACGCCCGCCTGTTTGTGTGACTTATCGTATTTATGAAGTATGCGGTATGAGTGCACCAAGCTCAGGGATTGCTGTGGGTCAGATTTTGGGGATTTTAAATGAATTTTCACCCAATCAGGTGGGGTATGATGCTGAAGGCTTGCGTTTGCGGATCGTGATGTATATTTGGGCGACCCTGATTTTGTACCTGTACCCATTCGCCAGTTGATTTCCAAAGACTACCTAAAACATCGCAGCCAGCTGCTTAAGCAGTCGGATAAGGCACTGCCTAGCGTATCTGTAGGGATTTTATTCATGAGTGGGTATCCTCACAAGCGATTGAGTTACCTTCTACCAGTCATATCTCAATTGTGGATAAGGCGGGTAATGTGCTATCAATGACGACTTCCATTGAAAATGCGTTTGGCTCAACTTTGATGGCAAATGGCTACTTGCTGAATAATGAGCTGACAGACTTTAGTTTTGAGCCAATAAAGCAGGGCAAACAGGTCGCCAATCGTGTCGAGCCTGGTAAGAGACCACGCTCCTCAATGGCACCAACCATCGTATTTAAAGCAGGCAAGCCTTATATGGCAATCGGCTCCCCAGGTGGTAGCCGAATCATTGGCTATGTCGCTAAGACGATTGTGGGCATCGTGACTGGAATATGGATATCCAAGATGCCATCAGTGCACCCAATTTATTAAATCGTTTTGGTAGCTATGAATTAGAGATGGATACAACCGCCGTCCAATGGCAACACGCATTAAATGATTTGGGCTATAAGACTGATGTGCGTAAGCTAAATTCAGGTGTTCAAGCCATTATTATCGAGCCAAGCAGGCTGGTTGGCAGTGCCGATCCACGCCGAGAAGGTCGAGTGATGGGTGATTAGAGGTGAAGCTTGTATTTTGTGAATTTGACCATATTAAGTTAATCATTAAAATAGGGGGAAATTGTGAGTAATCAAACAAAAATACAAGCCATCAAGCAAGCTTCTGAGCAGATTTTGGCAATTTGTGAGACACCAAACACAGCATTACAAGCCATTCATTTGATTTTAAGGCATGGTGGGGCAGGAGAGTTGTCTTGGCAAGTGGTGTATCAGCGGGTTATGGCTGATGAAGATGTGATTGGTGCTGGTTATTTGATTGATTTTGCACAAACTGCCGAAAATTTACCATTTGATGTATTGCCTTTGATTAGCCTTGTACTAAACAAAGGTGATGAGACGCTAAAAACCACCATGTTAAATAAATTACCTGATAATGCCAAGGAAAATTTACGCATTATGGGCTATATATGTTAGGTCTTAAAGTATCTTTTTATACAAAAAACACTCATGAATAGTCTTATGAGTGTTTTTTAATGAGCGATACCGTAAACCAAAATAAAATCACAGCGTCCAACTTCGGTCTATCCATGCTCTTGGTTCATCGATAAACATGGCATAAGCCTAAAGCAAGATACTCACAAATATCTAAATGTAATAAAAAGCCTGCTGTCAATTTGCAGGCTTTTTGGGTGGTGAATTAATGGTTTTCTTTGGCATGATTTAGGGTGTATTTTGGAATTTCGATCACCAAATCCTCATCAGCAACAATACACTGGCAAGATAAGCGTGAATCTGGTTCAAGACCCCAAGCACGGTCAAGCAAATCGCCTTCAATATCATCCATTTCTTCTAGACTATCAAAGCCTTGTCGTACAACAACATGGCAAGTTGTGCATGCCTTGGACATATCGCAGGCGTGTTCAACTTTTATACCACGCTCGAGCATGGCTTGGCATAGATTTTCACCCTCTGCAACCTCGATGGTTGCACCCTCTGGGCAAATTTCGTGATGAGGTAAAATGGTTACAACGGTCATGATGTTCTCTTATTAATAATATTTAAACTTTTCTTCTTAAATTAAGATAAAATTAAGATAAAATTAAGATAAAATTCATATTTAATCTATAAAATTGATTAAACATTTACTTTAATTTACCAGTCGCTGGTGCGTGTACCAGTAAGGGCGTCTTTGACATTTTTATCCATAATAACACTGGCAAAATGGTCACTGTGTACCTTTAAGGCTTTGATGGCTTCGTCAATGGCGGCCTTGTCATCTGTATTTAGTGAATCTGCCGTCACTTGCATATGATGGCGTAAATTTGTCTGTTCTTCATCGCTAAGTAAATCGGTAAATTCATCCAAAGCTGACTGTAAGGCAAGTAATTCCCTTTGGGCTTCAACTTTAGTTTCGATGAGCATGCGAGCAGCTTTATCTTCAGCAGCATGAATAAAACCCGCCTGCAAGAGCTGCTCTTGTTGCTCTTCGGATAAACCATAGCTTGGACTGACTTGAATTTGACTGATGATGTCTGTCGTCGTTTCACGAGCGGATACCGTCAACTGACCATTGGCATCGATGGCATAAGTTACCTCAATGCGTGCCAAACCTGCTTTCATCGGTGGAATGCCATGTAGCTCAAAGCGTGCCAATCCTCGGCAATTGGCAACCGTATCACGCTCACCTTGCACCACTTGGATAATCATACCAGTTTGTCCGTCTTGATGTGTGGTAAAAACTTGACGGCGAGTCACTGGAATGGGGGTATTACGTGGAATGATAACCTCCACCAATCCACCCATTGTTTCAATCCCAAGCGATAAAGGCGTCACATCTAAAAGAAGTAGCGTTTCGTTTGATTGATTAATCAGTTGATCAGCAGCAATGCCAGCACCGATAGCAACAACCTCATCAGGATTAATATTGCATAACGGCGTACGCTCAAAATATGCTGTAACGGCATTTTGAATGACTGGCATGCGTGTTGAGCCGCCCACCAAAATGATGTCATTGAGATTGGATTTGTCAATTTTGGCATCACGCATGACCTGTTCACAAGATTGAATGGTACGACGGATAACAGGTTGTATAATCTCACTTAACATGTCATTATTTAGTGTTTGCGTGACTAAAATACCACCAATCTCAACTTCAATAACAACACTGTCTTGACTACTTAATGCTTGTTTATAGGTTTTGGCAAGTTTTGCTAAGAGAGATTTTTCAGTCTCATCAATATCTGCTGGGGTCAGGTGAGATGATTGTATTAACCAATGTGCAATCAGTCGGTCAATGTCATCGCCACCAAGGGCAGAATTACCCCCTGTGGCAAGTACCTCAAAGACACCCTCAGATAAGCGAAGCAATGAGACATCAAAAGTACCGCCCCCAAGATCATAGACCAAATAATTTCCTTGAGCGGTATTTTTATCGATGCCATAGGCAATTGCTGCTGCAGTTGGCTCATTGAGTAGGCGAAGTACATTTAAGCCTGCTGCGGTCGCTGCATCTTTGGTGGCGGCCCGCTGAGCGTCATCAAAATAGGCAGGTACGGTAATCACCGCACCTTGAATACTGTCTGGTGGTAAGGCAGCGGCGGCATGATTTTTTAGATGTCTTAAAATATGTGCAGAAGTTTCTACAGGGCTTTTTTCACCTTGAGCGGTTAAAAAAGCAGGCATGGTTTGATGATTGCCAGACAAATCATAAGGATGAGAAAATTTAATGTCTGATTTGGCACGCCCCATGAATCTTTTGGCGGAGATGATGGTGTTTTTATGGTCATCGGCATAGTTTAAGGCATCATTACCGACGATAGGGCGGCTGCTTTTTTTACCATAATAAACAACCGATGGCAACAGTGGCGACTGACCAAAAGCAAGCACTTCGGAGCGTCCTGATCTGACAACGGCAACCAAGGAATGTGTTGTACCCAAATCAATACCAAGGGCATAACGATGCTGATGGGGGTTTTTGCTTTGATTGGGTTCGCTGATTTGTAATAAAGACATGATGGATTCTTATACTGGCTAATGTGGCTAAAAATAAGAGCTTAAGTGATTGGGCATTTTAAGCCTAACAGTCAATTAAAATGTGTGTATGATATGACACTTGTCAAATTTTAACATCTTGGTATGGTAAAAGTTTTGTCAAAGCAGTGTGATTATACATACAAATCATCATCATGACCTTGGGATAATAATTTGGTAACTTTGGCATCGATATCAACCAGTAATTTGCTAAGAAATTGGAGCTTACGGGTTGCATCTATTGCTTCTGCCCATGTGTGATTTTGATAATTTTGCATAAATCTTGTAGATTGCTCTTGGCTGAGTGCATGAACTTGGTTGGATATTTGATCCAAAACCATTTTGTCATCGGTCGTATCTAAGCGAATACGCAAGTCCATCATTTCATCTAAAAAGTCCCAATCATTAATAGACTGCGACAAATCTACTGCCTGACCAGACAGCTCAAGCAAATAAGCAGCTCGGCTGTCGGCATGGGATAAGACTTGATAGGCATGATTGATAAGCGAAGCTTGGTTGGTGCTGGCTTTATTGGCATCTCGATCAGGATGATGCTGTTTTTGTAGCGATAATAATGCTGATTTTAACGCATTTTTATCAATATCAAATGCGATAGGTAGCCCAAATAAACCAAAAAAGTTAGCTTTGTTCATCATAAATTCCTTATCAAGATTGGCGATTAAACGGTAAATGATTCACCACAACCACATTCGCCTGTTTGATTGGGATTGGTGAACTTAAAGCCAGAGTTTAGGCCTTCTGTGACATAATCCATTTGTAGTCCGTTTAGATACACCAAGCTTTTGGGGTCAATAAATACCGATACGCCGTGCGATTCAAAACGCTCATCACTATTATTTGGGTCGTCCACAAATTCAAGTACATAAGCAAGACCAGAACAGCCAGCTGTGCGTACACCAACTCGAATACCAACACCGCTACCACGATTTTCAAGAAAATCTTTAATATGTTGTGCTGCTTGTGTGGTTAAATTGATCATAGCGACTCCTTTGTTTACCTATGAAATTGATGAAATTGACTACATTTTGATATGCTGATTCATCAAAACCAACCGTTACAGTTTAGATTATCTGGATAGTTGGGCTTATTTATGCTTGTGCTTTGGTTTGATAATCTTCAATGGCGGCCTTGATGGCATCTTCTGCCAGTACTGAGCAATGTACTTTGACAGGCGGTAAGGCAAGCTCATTGGCAATGTCTTTATTTTTAATGGCGGCAGCTTGGTCAAGTGTTTTGCCTTTTAGCCATTCTGTGACCAATGAGCTTGAGGCAATCGCTGAGCCACAGCCATAAGTTTTAAATTTAGCATCTTCAATGATGCCATCATCACTCACTTGAATTTGCAAACGCATCACATCGCCACAGGCGGGGGCTCCGACCATGCCTGTGCCGACATTTTTGGCAGCTTTATCCAAATTGCCCACATTGCGTGGATTTTCATAGTGATCAATAACTTTATCTGAATATGCCATAATTGACTCTCTTATAGTTAAGTTTAACTTGATTGAGGCATTTAATGACTTAATGGATTAACTGCCTCATCTTGCTATTTAGGTTTTGTGTAAATGGTTGATATGGGTCTAACTTTAGAATAATTTTAAACAATTGTGCAAAATCTGCCCAAAAATATGACTGAGTTTTTGGCGGATTAATGCTCTTGCCACTCAACGGTATTTAGGTCAATGCCTTCTTTAAACATATCCCAAAGTGGGGATAATTCACGCAATTTATCAACCGCTTCATGGATTTGGCTTAATACCAAATCAATGTCTTGCTCGGTTGTGTAGCGACCAATACTAAAGCGGATAGATGAATGGGCAAGCTCATCAGGGCGACCAATCGCACGCAAGACATAAGAAGGCTCAAGCGTCGCTGAAGTACAGGCAGACCCTGATGATACCGCCAAGTCTTTTAGGCTCATCATCAAGCTTTCGCCTTCAACAAAATTAAAGCTAACATTGATGATATTAGGAACGCCATGCTCCATTGAGCCATTTAAATAAA
This sequence comes from Moraxella catarrhalis, assembly GCF_001632285.1. Taxonomy (GTDB): domain Bacteria; phylum Pseudomonadota; class Gammaproteobacteria; order Pseudomonadales; family Moraxellaceae; genus Moraxella; species Moraxella catarrhalis. The sequence continues at coordinate 161,649 of NZ_LWAH01000013.1, read as the reverse complement.
CTTCTTCGATATCTTGTAAGCCATGCCAAAGTTTATCTCGCAGTGCTTTGATGTGCGTATGGTCTTCGTCAAATCGTTGTACAGATAAAGCAAACGCCTCTCCCATGCCAACAATTTGGTGCGTTGCCAAAGTGCCTGAACGCATACCACGCTCATGACCGCCACCATGTTGTTCAGCTTTGATACGCACGCGTGGCTTACGACCAACATACAATGCACCGATGCCTTTTGGACCATAGATTTTATGACCGCTAAAGCTCATCAGATCTACTTTAAGCTCACCGAGGTTGATTTTAATTTTGCCAACTGCTTGGGCAGCATCCACATGAAATAACACACCTTTTGCGCGTGTGATTTCACCAATGGCAGCGATATCGGTAATGGTACCAAGCTCATTATTGACTGCCATCAAACTCACCAAGATAGTGTCATCACGCAATGCGTTTTCAACTTGTTCTGGGTAAATTAAGCCTGTACCTGCTTCAGGCTCAAGATAAGTAATCTCAAAGCCTTCTTGTTCTAATTGACGGCAAGTATCCAGTACCGCTTTGTGTTCAATTTTACTGGTAATGATGTGTCTGCCACGACCTTCATAAAAATGTGCCACGCCTTTGATTGCCAAATTATCTGATTCGGTTGCCCCTGAAGTAAAAACAATTTCTCTTGGGTCGGCGCCAACCGTTTCAGCGATTTGTAAGCGTGCATTTTCAACAGCTTCTTCTGCTTGCCAGCCAAAGCCATGCGAGCGTGAAGCGGGGTTACCAAAAATGCCCTCAAAGGTAAGATAATTGACCATTTTATCTGCGACCTCTTTGGCAACAGGTGTTGTGGCGGCGTAGTCTAAATAGATGAGTGAAGTCTGGCTCATGCTGGATTCCCAATTAAAGTGATGGTTGTGATTTGTGAATTATCTTTTTCAAACTGATGTAGGCGATTGACTTGGCGATCAGCGATGGTTTGTGTATTTTTGGTTTCTAAAAGCTGTGCCAAAGTCACTTTTTTAAGATAGCTTTCAATATGATGAGACAGATTGTGCCATAAATCATGTGTCAAGCACATTGCGCCATCTTGGCAGTTGCCTTTTCCGCCACACTGAGTGGCATTGATGCTTTCATCAACGGCGGTAATAATGCTCATGATGTCAATATCTTCAAGTGGTTTTGCTAAATGATAACCGCCCAAAGCACCACGAGTACTATTCACCAATCCTTTTTTACGCAGTTTTGAAAACAGCTGCTCTAAATAAGATATGGAGATGGACTGGCGTTTGGCAATGTCTGATAAAGACACTGCGCCTTGATGGCGACTCTCTTGGACAGCCAAATCCAATAAGGCAGTGACGGCATACCGTCCACGAGTTGTTAAACGCATTGAAATACTTCCATAATTGCCTAATTTTGGTCAATATAAGCATTGATAAAAATTTTGATGGTGAATGGCGTTATTATAATAATTCCGAGTAAATAGGTCAAGATTAAAGCAAGAAAAAATCCATCAGATATTTTAATCTAATGGATTGATTTTATTAATTTGTTATATTATAACAAATTAATAAAATCATCAGGTTTAAATCACAAAATGCATAATAATACTCACCACTGCCACAATGATGGCAATGACCATAACAATAAAAGTGGTTTTATTTTTACTTTTTTGCTCTGCCAGCTGAATGGCTAAGCGTTTATTTTCCATAGATAAAGTATCAATACGCTCAGCTTGTTCATTGATTTTTAATTGATAATTGGCAATTTTTTCGGCTTTTTGTTCGGGGGTGGGTTTTTGTTTATTGCCGCCTGTAACCTTTGATAATATACTTTGAATACTGCCGCCAACACCCATACGAACCATGAGTGCTTTTAGATTTTCAACCAATGCTGCATCGCCACGAATTTGTAGGGCATCGACATGATCGGGGTTATGATTGATTAGGGTATTAATCAGCTGGAAGCTATAACCATTGATGGTGATGTCGGCGGTTGGCTTATCTTCGGGCAATTCATTGTCTAATAAAATCCCTCGATAGCCAAAGGTGGCATAAATCGTGATATGTGGTAAATACGAGCGAATGCAGACAACTGTACCAGATTTGGCAAGCGGATAAGCCAATTGGCGTAGTTTTGGATCAAAGCGTAACATTAATGTTAGTGCAGATTCAATAAAAATTAATACAATACTCAGCAAGCTTTTTGAGACGATGCCTCCGTTGGCATGAGGGTTGATTGTATTTGAATGCTCGGTTGTCATAAATTTTCCTAAAAATAATAACTTTAATTTTAATCGCACATTGCCAGTCAAGTCGGCTTAAAAGTTCATAAAATATGATAATTTTGCTATCATAATGCAAGGTTAAGATACCGATGCTTTGATTGGGTGTCAATATTGCAAATGTTACAGCTGACTTAAGCTTTAGAAAGCTGGATACTGTGATCAATAAATTTTATTCATATTACTGTATATTTAGGCATAAAAATAGCATTTTTTTACAGTTTTTACATAAAAATATGTAATTTTACTTGCTTATTGTTACTGTGATTGTTATAAAGGTAGTCGTGGCTTGATATGATTTTGCCCAAGGATGATAAATTTTTATCATTTTTCTGCAAAATTTTGTATTTAGCACTTGTAAAAGCTCAAGGATACTTTTAAAATGCGTCCTTATAAAAAGATGCTTTGGTAACTTAGCATGAAAAATTTTCATTTAATGTAAAGAGGGTATATTATGAATAAGTCTGAATTGGTAGATAGTATTGCACAAAGTGCTGGCCTAACCAAAGAGCAAGCTGCCAAGGCGGTTAATGCATTTACTGAAAGTGTTCAAGGTGCATTACAGCGTGGCGATGATGTCGTATTGGTTGGTTTTGGTACTTTCAGCGTCAAAGAGCGTGCTGCTCGTATGGGCCGTAATCCAAAAACTGGCGAAGCAATCCAAATTGCAGCCAGTAAAGTACCTAGCTTTAAAGCAGGTAAAGTCCTAAAAGAATCAGTCAACTGATTGACTTGATGATGACACAAAAAAGTCGCTCCAATTGGGCGGCTTTTTTATGTCAAATTACAAAAAGTGTTTTGAGAAATCTGATAAATTAGCGTATGATATATAAATTTTATTATCACTATGTTATTTGTAACACCGACTGATTTGTAGAGTATAGCAAACCTATGGAAAATATGCGTAACTTCTTAAAAAGCTGGCCGGGTCGGCTGGTTTTGGTAGGCACTTTGATACCGATGGCTTTTTTGGGTGTGGGTACCTTTGGTGGACACACCATTCAACCAAATGAGCTAATTAAAGTCGGTAATCAGGTGGTAGATGTCGCAACCTTTCAAGCGGAGGTTAATGCTGAGCGTAATGCTTTGATTGAACAGGGTGTTGATGCCAGCTTGATTAATGAACACGCACTACAGCAGCTGATTTTAAAGCGATTAACGGATAAAGCATTGCTTGAAAATCAGGCGTCATATTTGGGTATGACGGTCTCTGATGAGATGATTACGCAGATTTTACAACATTATGAAGTTTTTCATGACAATGGGCAATTTTCAAATGATCGTTTTGCAGCTTATCTGCAACAAAACGGACTGACCAAAGATGTTTTATTTGCCATAGAACGACTGCGATTAAGCTTGCGTCAGCTGATTACTGGTATCGTTGGTACGGCAATTTATCCAAATAGCGAAGTCTCAAAATTGATTGATTTGCAATTAGAGGCGCGTGAGGTTTGGGTACATCGATATCATTGGCAGGACTATGTTGATCAAGTGCAAATCAGCGATGCACAAATTCAAGCCTATTTTGATGAACATCAAGACAAGTTAATCAAGCCTGCGACAGTGGATCTAAGCTACATTGAATTAGACCCAAATGTATTGAGTGTTGGTACGCCCACCGAACAAGAGATCAATGCACAGTACGCCAACTACCTTCGAGAAAATGGCATAACGGATGGTCGGGAGTTGGCACAGATTTTATTGACAGGTCCAGATGCTCAAAATCGTGCTGCCAAAATCCAATCAAAACTCAATGCTGGCGAGTCATTTGAAGCTTTGGCAAAAGCTCATTCTGATGATCCAAGTGGCTCAAATGGTGGTGTGATTGGTAGCTTTAACCCATCAGTATTTGGGGAATATGCTACTGGTGTTGAGCAGGCTTTGTCAGGTCTGAGCGTAGGTCAGATCAGTCAACCTGTCCAAACAGGATTTGGCTATCATATTTTTAAGGTGACTAAAGTCAGTAACGATACACCAAATATTGCAAGTATGCGTGATCAATTGATGGATAGAGCTGCCAAACTTAAGCGTGATCAAGCCTTTGCAGATTTATCTGCCAAGATTAATACGATGGCAACTGACGGCATGGGCGTGGCTGATATTGCCAAAGAAGCTGGCGTACAAGTCAAGCAAATCATTGCCTATCCACAAACCAACAATACGACCGCTTTACCACAGCCAGCAGTAATTGCTGCTGCTTTTGATGATTTTACCATTCAAGATCAAGGCGTCAGCCCAAATATTTCTTTGGGTGAGAAAAATGTTTGGGTACAGCCAACCAATTATGAAGCAGAACGCCCATTGACATTTGATGAAGCCAAAGCACAAATCAAACAGACACTTGCCAAACAAAAAGCCATTGAGCTTGCGATGGCAGATGCCAAAAAAGTGGCTGATGAGGCTAAAAATTCAGGTGTGACCGCTTTGATGACTACCTCTGCCAATATTGGTATGACCACACGCATGAACCCCTTGCTAAGCCCACTTGAGCTTGCCAGTTTATTCTTAAATCGCAGTGCAGAGGGGTATGATGTTTGGGCAGTGCAAACCGAAGAGGGTGCAAGTGTGATCGTTGGAGGTGTTGTCAATGACAGCAGCGAATCCCAGCTTTCAGCCACCGACCGTCTGCGTGCTGTGGCGGTGATTCGAGATAATGTCGGTGCCGACCAGTTGGAGGACTATGTGCATTATTTGCGTGAAAGCAGCGAGCTTGTTATCAACCAAGACGCACTCAAGGCACAGTAGTTTTAACACAGTAGTTTTGACTAAGCGTTATACAGTTTTTAACAGATAAAAGCCCAAAATTTTGGGCTTTTAATTTGTATCGTTTAAAGAGTGATGGGTGTATCAGATACACACCATCGATTTTGGTCGTCTCAATGGCGGAAATGACGCATACCTGTAAAGACCATGGCGATACCATGCTCATTAGCAGCGGCAATCACCTCTGCATCACGCATTGAGCCACCTGGCTGAATGATGCATTTGATGCCAGCAGCAGCGGCATTATCAATACCATCACGGAAGGGGAAGAATGCATCAGAGGCCATCACCGCACCCTCAACAACAAGCCCTGCATGTTCTGCTTTAATTGCAGCAATGCGTGCTGAATTAACACGGCTCATTTGACCTGCACCCACGCCAATGGTTTGATGATTTTTGGCATAAACAATGGCATTGGATTTGACATATTTGGCAACTTTCCAAGCAAAGAGCAAATCATCAAGCTCGGCATCTGATGGCACACGCTCGGTGACGACTTTTAGGTCTGATTTATCAATCATGCCCAAATCTTGATTTTGGACAAGTAGACCGCCATTGACTCGTTTTAGGTCAAATTGAGCTGCCCGCTGTGTCGGCTGTGGCAACTCACCACATACCAAGATGCGTACATTTTTTTTACTGCTTGTAATTTCTAGAACACCTTCAGCGATGCTTGGTGCGATGATGACTTCAACAAATTGACGCTCAACGATGGTACGGGCTGTATCACTGTCTAATTCTCGGTTAAAGGCAATAATGCCACCAAAGGCAGATTCAGGGTCGGTTGCATACGCTAAATGATAAGCATCTAAAATACCGTTTTCTGATGTTGCAACACCACAAGGATTGGCATGTTTGACAATCACACAAGCAGGCGTGGTAAAAGATTTGACACACTCAAGTGCCGCATCGGTATCAGCAATATTATTATAAGACAACGCTTTACCTTGTAGTTGCTGTGCAGTCGCAACAGACGCTTCTGTTGCATGATCATCTACATAAAAGGCTGCTGACTGATGTGGGTTTTCGCCATATCTAAGCTCTTGTGCTTTGGTGAATTGGTGATTAAAAGTGCGTGAAAATTGAGTGGTTGCAGTGGCATCATCACTGGGTGCCGTCTCTTTATCCACTGGTAAGCGTGCACCTAGCCAGCTGGCAATCATACCATCATAGGCGGCAGTGTGTTCAAATGCTTTGACTGCCAAATCAAAACGAGTGTTGTGGCTTAAATGACCTTGGTTTTTTAGTTCATCTAGGATGCGTGAGTAGTCATTTGGGCTGGTGATAATACCAACATGGGCATGATTTTTGGCGGCTGAGCGTACCATAGCAGGCCCACCAATATCAATATTTTCAATCGCATCAGACATAACAACACCGTCTTTGGCAACCGTGTTGGCAAATGGATATAAATTCACGACAACGATATCAATGCGATCAATGCCATGTTCATTCATAATGGCATCATCAATGCCACGACGGCCCAAAATACCACCGTGAATTTTGGGATGTAGGGTCTTAACACGACCATCCATCATTTCAGCAAAACCTGTATGGGCAGAAACCTCAATGGCGTCAATCCCATGTTCTTTTAAGAGTTTAAAAGTACCACCTGTGGATAAAATACCAAAGCCGGATTCTACCAAACCTTGGGCAAATTCAACGATTTGCGTTTTATCTGAGACGGATAATAATGCATAATTTTTTGTCATAATTACTGACCTAATTCCCATAATGAAAGATGCGTAAGTTTAATTCAAAAAAATGCATATGCCTATTTGCATTTTTATGATAAAAAGATGATACGATGAGTTGTCGCATATGCTGATGGCAATAAAATAATACCATTTCTTGGGATATTTATAAAGACAAATTGGGGAAATTTATGAAAAGTGATCATAATCAGAAATTTTCGGGATAAATCGGTCATTTTTGGTCAATGGCACAATTTTAACCATATCTAACAACTACATTGATAAAATTTACTCAATAAGTTTACCTATGATCAATGGCGATTTGGTCATGGTGAAAGATAATCACTTGAGCGGTAAAATGGTTTAAGTGATAAAAAACATCAGCATCAGTAATATGACTGATGCTGATGCTGTTTTATACAACTATGGTGAGATTGATTTTTAAGTAAAATCTTGCGATTTATGGCTTAAAAGTGAAAACCTGCACCAACTGCTGCCCCTACATGGCCTTGGGTATCGGCTGAACCATTGATTTTAAATACCCATTGACCATTATCCGACAGCTTCGACAGTCCCACTGCCACCGCACCTTGACCGTTGTGGGTGGCAATACCCCCGGTAACCATGGATCTGCCAGGAATGTAGGCTTGTGGCATGGACGCCATCGCCATCGCTGATGAAATCCCTGCATTGGCTTTATTTTCGTTTTGGTGGATACGATGGTCAAGCTCATTGGTTGCGTTGGCAATGCTTTGGGTGGCTTTGTACAACTGGCTACCATTGACCGCATCGGTGCTGGTGGCACTGACCTCACCTGCTGCCACATTTTGGATACGGCGTTCAGCACCTGAGGCACCCACGGAGACCGCACCAACCGCCGTTTGTCCAGCAAAGCCTTTAACCGTACCTGTGGCACCTGCTGTGGTGGTTGTACCTGCTGTGCCGTCAGATTTTTTGGCTTGTGTGCCTGCGTGTGTGCCTGCACTGATGGCAGAGTTTGAACCTAAGGCAACCGAGTTACTTTCGGTCACGGTGATGTTATTGCCCACACCAAAGACATCGGTTTGAGTGGCATCGGTAAACTGGTTGTTATTACCCACACTGTAACTGTTATCAGCCTTAACAGTGCTTGGGTCGCCGATGGCACCAGAGTGCTTACCTGCTACCACATTGCCTGTACCGATGGCGATGGATTGATCGCCTGTGGCTTGTGCGTTATCACCGATGGCGATGGATTGGTTGCCTGCTTGGGTTTGTCTGCCTATGGCAACGGCGGCTTCACCATCTGCCTTGGCCTGGAAACCTATCGCCACTGAGTGCTTGCCTGAGGCACTTGAATCAATGCCGTTACGCCCTTGTACCACAGGCTCTTGATTGCCATCGTTGACATGGAAGAAGCGGATACCTTGTTCATTTATTCTGTCAATGGCTTCTGCGGGGTTGTTGGTCACATAGTTGGTCTGACCTGCGGCGTTATAAGTGGCGAGCAGGGCTTTTTTGCTGCCATCTTTTTGGGTTTTGACCCAAACATTGCTTAAATCGCCGTTAGCGTTGCCGTCTTTATCCACGCCCACTTGTACACCACCAGTGGCAAGTTTTTCGGTATCGTTATTACCTTTACCGCCAAGTACCGTGCCTGCTTTGATGACAGTGCGGTTAGATGATGAACCTGAATTTGGGTCTTTTTTGATGTCGGCAATGTTTACCTGATTGCCGTCAGCGTTATCATTACCAGCATTACCAAGACCCAACAAGTTGCGTACTTCGTTTAACTGTTGTACATTGGCAGCGTCGGTGTCTTTTGTGCCTTTGCCCACATTGCTGATGACCTTACCGCCTACATTCAGCCCATCTTTGCTTAGGGTGATGTTGCTGTTATCTTTGCCTTGGATACTGATGCCATCAGAGCTTACTGTGGTAGTAGTTGTACCATCTTTGGATTTAAATACCGCTTTTGATAAGTTATTAAGAGCCACTGCATCGCCTGTACTGCCTTTATCAGCATTGGGGTTGACAAGGCTTAGACCAGTTGGAGTTTTGGCATCACTGGCTGATTTGCCTGCTTTTAGTGAGCCGTTTGGCATGAGGTCGTCTGCTTTGTAGAACTTACCATCTTTGGCTTTGATAAGCACATTGCCATCATCATCGGTCGCTGCTAAGGCGGTGTTGACGGTGATGTTACTCATCGTGCCATCAGCACTACGCACGCTTGTGATGTCGGCACCTGTACCATTGACAAAGTTGACGGTATCATAGGCTTTGACAAAGTCCACTTGATTGTTATTGGTCTGCAAGTTAAAGCCTACATTTAGCACATCTTTGACACTGGCAGCATTACTTTGCTGTGCTGCTGATAGGCTGGGCAGACTTTGGGCTTGCCCTGCATTGGCATTACCTGTGTTTGGTGTGGCAATTTGTGGCAAAGTGGACTTGATGTTGGTTAGGGTGATGGCATCTGAGTTGCCGCCTAGGCTTGCCACCACTTGATGACCTGCATCAAGGGGTTTGCCATGAACTGCCAGATTGGCAAGTTTGTCCGCATCGGTGATGGGCTTGCCATCTTTGTCCACAGGTACACCGTTGGCATTGGCGTGATAGTATTTACCATCGGCGCCCTTGATGGCTTTTTGGGGCTTGCCATCGGTGCCATTGATGGGGTTGCCATTGGCATCGGTTACCACAAAGGGTAATGACGCACCTGAGTTACTTTGGTTGTTTAGGTTGTTGACCGTTTTGGCAACTTCATTAAACTGCTTAAAGTTCACTGCATCGTTATCATCAACAGCTGCACCGATGTTACTGATGCGTTTGCCACCCAGGTCCAGCCCATTGGCACTTAGCACAGGGGTGTTTGCTTTGGCTTGACCGTTTGCGTCTACAAAAGAGATGCCTTTTTCATCAATTTTGGTGCCACCTGCATTAACGCTGTTAAGATTGGTTAGGTCTTTGGCAAGTTTGACAGTGAAGCCATCAGTACCTGCTACCACACCGATGTTATTATCGGTTAGCTTATTGGTGTCTGTTTGCCCACCTTTGATGGTCAAAGTCTCGCCCAGTTTTTTAGCCGTTGTGCCTGTATCCCCTGCAAAGGTCAGCGGTGTTTGGGCAACGGCATTTAAATCACCCACAGTTACTGCGGCGTTTTTGGTTTTGTTATCAGAAGCGGCTTTTTCAAGTCCTTTAACAAAGGCGTTGTCTTCATTGATGCCTTGCTTTTTATTGGCATCATTTACTTGTTCTTTGTTAATGACTGATTTGACATTCATTTGAGCCAATGTGCCATCTGGGGTTTGGGCTTGGGCGACCAGTTTGTCTTTGGCAACTTCTTTGGTTTTATCAACTGTGCCATCATTTTTGGCTTGATAGTACTTGTTATCGGTACTGTCATAGATGACCTTATTGCCATCAGCATCCACATAGCCTGCTGAGCTGCTTGCTTGGCTTGCCCCTTTGGCGGTTTGGATGTCGCCAGATAAGGTGTTTAGATGAGCAACGATATCACTGGCCTTGACAAGCGCATCGCCAGTAGCTTGATTGCTTAGGGCAAATTTATTAGCACCTGTGCCAGTACTGGTCAATGTGGTGGTTTTTACGCCAAGTTTTTTATCTTTAACTTCAATGGTTGTATCATCCACATTGACATCATAGACCACTTTACTGGTTTTGCTTGTGTCATCATAGGTCACCTTAGCGGTGGTGGTATTGCCATTAGCAAAGTTGACAGTGTCATAAGTGGAGACAAAGTCAACCGCTTCACCATTGCCTTGCAAGTTAAAGCCTGCGCTTAGCACATCAACAATGCTGGCGGCACGGGTTTTGTCTTCGTCTTTGATTATCTTGCCCTGTTCTGTGGTGCGTACGCTACCTTTATCATTGGTAACATTAGCTAGAGTGTTGCTTAGTCCTGTGATGGTATTTTGACCATTTTGGCTGTCAATGACAATGCCTTTGCCATTATTATTACCCACGGTCAGCTTAGGCGTGGTTAAGCCTTTGGTTTGGTCAATGCCCACACGCACCACACCTTTATTTACCTTGGTGGTAATGCCGTTTTCACCTGCAAAGGTGATGACATCAGAGGTCTTTGAGGTGTCATAACTGGAGTAAGGGTTACTAACCGTAAAGTTATTACCTTGTTCATCTGCTACTGAGAATTCGTGTAATGAGTTTTGTGCTGTTTTGGCAGTACTGCTGATTTTATTTTCAAGTTCGGTTTTTAAATCATAAATCTGACCGCCTGCCACAGCATCATTGCTATTTTTGGCAATCTCACCTGAGTGAATGTTGGTAATCTTTTTACCACCTGCGTTAATGCCAGTGTTGGTAATTTCAACATCACCCACTTTAAGCTTGTCTTTGGTTAGGTGGGGTTTGTTTATATCAACTTGACCAGCACTATTAGCAAAACCAATTTCATCTCTGGTAATGCGAGTTGTGCCATCAATGCCAGTACTTGAACCATTATTAACCTTGGCAAACTTCACGCCATCAGCACCGACTTGGATTTGTTCGTTGCCAGCGGTGTTTTTAACAGACAAGCCATCGTTGTTTAGAGTGGTGCTTTTGCCAGCGTTAAGACCGCTTTGGGTGTTAATGCCAAAGGTAACCGTACCATCTTTATTGGTTTGAATATCAAGACCGTTTTTACCTTTGAGTTTTAGGGCGTTGACGGCTTTCTTGCCGTTTGCATCTTTACCCACGGTGATGGCGTTAGCTTCATCATCGTTACCATCTGCATTGACTTTTTTAACGGTAAAGGTTTGTAGGGCGGTGTCTGCTGTGCCTTTGGCGGCGTGAATTTCCTTGGCTAGGATGTTTAGATTGTCGGCGATGCCTTTGGCGTTAACAAGGGCATTGTCATCTTTGGCACTAAAGTTGGTTGCATTACCATTAGCACTTGTTTTGGTGATTTCGGTGGTTTTTACGCCAATTTTGTTTTTCGTGCCATTATCATCGCCTGTTAGGTGAATGGTTGTATTATCCACATTGACATTATACGCCACTTTACTGGTTTTGTTATCATAAGTGACTGTGGCGGTGGTGGCATTGCCATCGATAAAGTCAACAGTGTCATAAGTGGAGACAAAGTCTTTGTCTGCGCCATTATTTTTTAGGTTAAAGCCTGCATTTAGCACATCGGCAATACTGGCGGCACGGGTTTTGTCGGTGTTATCGGCAAGCCCTTGGGTTAGTGTGTGTCCTGTACCATCGTTGGTAACATTATTTAGGGTGTTGCTTAGTCCTGTGATGGTATTTTGACCATTTTGGCTGTCAATGACAATGCCTTTGCCATTATTACCCACGGTCAGCTTAGGTGTGGTTAAGCCGTCGGTTTGGTTAATGCCAAAGGTCACAATACCCGTGGTATTATTGGTTGTAACATCAAGACCGTTTATGCCTTTAAGTTTTAGGGTGTTGAATTTACCTCCGTTCGTTTCTTTAGCCACGGTGATAGCGTTGGTGTCATTATCACCGTCTTTTTGGACTTTAAAGGTTTGTAGGGCACTGTCAGCCGTTTGATTGACTTGATTTAGATAGTCTGCCAAATGTTTGGCGGTAACTAAGTGATCGTTATGATTATTATTAACACTAAATTTACCATTACCACTGCCAGCACTGGTAAGCTCAGCGGTTTTCACGCTAATGGTATAAGTTGGAGCGGTAACAGCACCATTAGTATCAACTGATAGATTGTCAACTATCTTGGTAATATTGATGTTATTGCTTTCGTTTAAAGTAGGCTTGGCGGCTTTGAGCTGTTCGATGGTAACCGCATCGTTATTGTCTACACCATTAGCAAGTTTGGTAATCTTTTTATCACCAGCATTAATACCACGGTCTGTAATCTCAACTGTGTCAACTTTTAGCTTTGTGTTGTCAAGATAAGGTTTGCTTTTATCAACTTGTTCATCAGTATTAGCAAAACCAATTTCATTTTTGGTAATACGAGTAGTGCCGATCGCTGCTGTTGCTATATTATTAGTATTCTCAGCAAACTTCACCCCATCAGTGCCATAGACGGTTTTGCCTGCATTGGGCTGGGCAAAGGTTAAACCACTGTTTAATAATTTGGCGGTGCCATTACTAGTATTAACGGTGATTTCACCTGTGGCAGTGATGTTATTTAGCTCTGTTAGATTTTTAGCAAGTTTAACTTTCAGACCAGTATTATCTTTTACCACACCGATGTTATTTTCGGTTAAATCATTAGCTGCTCCTTTACCACCTTTAATGGTTAAAGTATCGCCCAGTTCTTTCTGAACGCCAGGACCGGTGGTATCATCACCCTTAAAAGTAATTTTACGATTAGCCAGCGCCACCGCCGCTTTTAGTTGTGCCACATTGACCGCATCGGTATCCTGAGAACCTGCACCGACATGGATGATTCTACGCCTCTGGGTTGAATTACCAATGGAAAGTGGACCCGTATTGTTGGTGGCTTGATACGGCGGTTGTATTTGGGGCCCACTACCATCTGTTGCTCTTGGTGTATAGGCATTTTTATTATTATTATCACCAGCCATGACCTTAGACTCAAAACCTAGGGCAATACCTCGCATAAAATCAACTTGAGTATTTCCACCAATGGCTAGCCCTGTATTCTGGTTAACTTGTGCATTAGAACCAATAGCGATTGCATATTCGCCTTTGGCGTGGGCGGTAAGACCCACTGCCAAGGAAAAGTCGCTTTCAGCTGTTGCCCGTGTACCAAAAGCGTTGGAAAAATGACCCTTTGCATATGCCATGGCTCCCACTGCAGTACTGGCGTGTCCCTCTGCTTTTGTGCGTCTAAATTCGTTAAGGTCTTTTAATATTGGATGTCTTTTAATAAGCTTTTGAACATATACGCGGGATGGATCCCGTAAGATCTTTGACAAATATAAGTCATCACTACCGATGGCAATCGAGGCATCACCCTGAGCCGTTACATCACCACCGATGGCGATGGACTCTTGACCTATGGCGTGGGGACCTGTACTCAAATTACGCTGTGAATTCTGAGGATCTGGTTTGTTACCACCGATAGCAATAGCTTGAGAGCCTTTTGCCTGAGCAAGACTACCAATAGCAATGGATGCTTCACCTGTCGCACGGGCAATGTCCCCGTTGCTGTTTGTCTTGTTTGTTTGACCAATTTCGATCTTGGTAGTTTGAGCATAAGCACTGCCACTGAGCGTCGCACCGATCACGAGGACAGCGAGCGCGGCAATACGGGCAAAGCTTAGAGTGCATACACTGCCAACTTGCCCTGTAGCACAGCTATCCCCCCCGTACTGTGGGATTTGGCATATTCCGCCACGGCCATAAATGTGCCTGTGGCTTTGTTAAAGATGACTTTATAGATGTGATTCATGGTGGTTTACCTTAAAAAATGATACATGCTGACATAGGCATTTGATTGAAATAATTAGGGTAAATGGTGCGTATACAAACACATCACTTGAATGAATCTGATGATTTGGATCGTCATTCAAGCATGGTAGTAACAGTAGAACAATATTGCGATGTGATTTTTACAAAAAGCCTACCATTATGCTAAATTATAACCATATGGTGATTTAAGTCAATAGATTAGTTTCAAAATATATCAAATCATAGAGTGATTAACCCAAATTAACTCGTAGGCATCACCATATAGCATCACCATTCTGATACAATAATCAGATACAATCATAATATTCTATTCATATGATACACATAAAGGGGGGTAATGATTTTTACAAATGCGTTGCTAAATGCGTTACTAAATTATGGTAATGATGGCAACAGTATTAAACAATGTTAAATCATGTCACATGTTAAATCATGTCAAATCGTGCAGATATGGGGCAAATGGGGTGTCATTGCCATCATACGGCAGGCGAGCACACCTGCCCATATCCATGGCGATAACTGGCGGTCTAAAGCAAGTGATGGGTTTTCATTTTGGTGCGTAATGTGCCACGATTGATGCCAAGGATTTGGGCGGTTTTTGACTGATTGCCGTGCGTGTGATTGAGTGCGGCGATGAGCAGCGGTTTTTCAAATTCGGCCAAAAAAGTGGCATAGACATCATGAGTATGAGCATCGCCCAATGTCTCAAAATAACGCCTGGCGGTCTGCTCAACTTGTTGATATAGCGGTGTTGGCTTAGGTTTATGGCTCATGGCGTATCGCTTATGGGTTGGTAGGTTTGATGCCGCTTAGGCGTTGCCAATGGCAGTCTTGGGCATCTGCATAACAAAATGGCGTATCAAGCGTAACATAAGGCGAGTAGGCATCGATGACCGCTTGGGTTTGGTTTTGGGTCAGGCCAGCCAGCACGATCAAGCCGCCTGTTTTGAGTAAATCATGAAACAGTGGGGCAAAGTCGATCAATGGCTTGGCAAGGATATTGGCGGTGATGACATCGGCAAGCTGTGGGTTTTGGGTGCGATGGGCGTCAAACTCTGCGGGCAAAAATGCCAAAAGCCGATCATCGACGCCATTTAGGGCGGCGTTTTGGCGTGTGGCGAGTACCGCTTGTGGGTCAATATCAACCGCCAGCACTTGACGCGCGCCGAGTAGCAGTGCCGCCACGCCCAAAATCCCTGAGCCACAACCATAGTCAATGACCAGCTTATCGCTAAGCTCTTGGGCGGCAAGCCAATCTAGGCATAGCCGAGTGGTGGCGTGATAGCCTGTGCCAAAGGCAAGCCCTGGGTCTAAGATTAGGTTAATCGCCGCTGGGTCTGGTGCTGGCAGCCACTCAGGCACAATCCACAGATTGCCTGCACACTGAATCGGCTGATAATAGCTCATCCATTCACGAGTCCAGTCTTTATCATCTAAGGATGTCAGCCAAAATCGTGTGGCATTCACCTCACTTGCGATCTTAGCGGCTAGGTTTTCAAAATGAGTGCCTGCCCAGCTGTCATCGCTGTTGGTGTCAAAGATGGCGGTAACCACCACATCACGCCACAAAGGCTCTTCACCAGGCATGGGCTCAAATAAAGGCTCATCACCCGCATCTTCAAGTAAAATAGACACCGCACCAGCCTCATCAAATAAGGCTTCGGCAAGTTCTACGGCGGATTTTGGGCATTGTAGATGAAGTTGTTGCCAAGACATAATAAACATCCTAAAAATTCAAATAGTTGTTTGCTTAATGGCTTTATTATAGCAAAGTTTTTTGAAGAATTTGTGGCTAAATTGTGGGTCTAATATCGCCTTAAGTAAATGGTTATCATGTAACATTAAGACAGTAATAATTTTCCACATTGTGTCAAATTGTCACAAAACTATCACTGTTTTGTCACAGTTACAACTTAAAATGCAGCCTAATTTTGTTAACATAAGGGTTTGTTATGCCTAAATATAAGCTGTTATCAGCCAGCATCGCTTTTTCATTATTGATGAGCCATCAAGCTTATGCTCATGATGAAGCATTTGATCAATTGTCTACAAAGATAGCTGGCCAAAGTCAGAGCTGGTATCAACATCTTGATGCCCAGGTTGTTACACCTTTTCCCAAAAAGGGCACTTTAGAAGCAGAAGTTGATCGTAAAATTTCTTGGGATATGCAAAACAATACAACAGCAGAAAGGCTCGCCCTTGCAAAAGAGGATAAAAATCAAAGCTTTGCTCATGTTAGTCATGAATTTAGAAAATCTGCCTTAAAGGAGTTTGCTCCGCATATAACTGATGAACAGTTTGTAAATATCTTTAAAAATTTAGTATATTTATCAGCCAATGCTATCTATAGCGATGATTCTAATGTAGGCAGAATGAGAGCTTATGATTTTATTTTGAAAGACAAATATCTGCGTGGCCGCCCTTATCAAGTTATGGATAGGGAAGGCAAGTATATTGAGGGTTATGAAAATCTCAAAACCTATATTGATAGCCAAGGCAGAGAAAGAAAAAATTCATCTTATCCAAGTGGGCATACCTCCAATGGTTTTGGTCAAGCGGTTGTGATGGCGATGGCATTTCCTGAGCGAGGTCAAGAGGTATTCTCTCGTGCATTGCAGTATGGAGAAAGCCGAGTCATTGTGGGTGCGCATTTTCCAACAGATACCATGACTTCTCGACTCGCACGCTATTATTATATGGCACAGTTGTTAAATGACGATGAGATTGCTCAAGGATTGGTTAGGTATATTAAACAAGCCAGACAGCCATTTGAAGAAAGCTGTCAGAATGCACCATTAAAAAGTTGTCTGGAGATGCTTCCTCAAGATTTGCACGAACAATACAAAGCTTCTGATTATCAAATTGGATATTATGGCACATTAAAAAGTGATGAAAAAGCAAGTCGTTTAAAACCAGAGGAAATGCCTGGTACAGCTGAGGCTTTATTAAGGTTGCGTTTTAATTATTTGGATGGCGATGCACGACGCCAAGTATTGGCTTCTACCGCTTATCCCAAAAATTCCCATGCTCACATGGGTGATTTGGATAATAAAAATCACACATGGGGCCTGATCAATTTGCCGAAAGCTTATGATGGTATTTCTCATATTTATCAGGATATAGAGACAACGACTCAGGATAAGCATTTGGATTTTGCAGGATTTTCTTTGGAAGATACCTGGAAAAATGACATCTCAGGTACTGGTAGACTGATTTTAAATCATCCAGGCGAATTAACCTTATCTGGCAATAATACTTTTGCTGGTGCAACCGTTAAGCAAGGCCACCTTAAATTTACGGGCAATAACGCATTGGCTGATGATAGTTATATCAATCAAGGAACAATGAGCGTTACAGGTCAATTCCAATCAAAAGTGGTGCTAAACCATGACGCTAAGATGATGATTGTTGGTCAAAGTGATCAACCAACCACTGTTCAAGAGATTGAACTGTCTGCCAAAGACAGCTGGATTTATGTTGCCCCAAAGGGTGTTTTTCAAGTCAATGCAAATTCCCAAGAAAATAACACCACCACCGATTCTCAAATCAGTATTCAAACATTGTCCGGTGTAGGTCATGTGATGGTTGAAGACCATTCTAATTTACATATTGATAAGTTATCTGGTGAGACGATATTTGCCATCAATCCAAGCGATGCACCTGTCAAGATAAATGAGCTAAAAGGCAGGCATGGTGTTGGTATCCCAAGCCATATATCAAAAGATAAAAATCATCAAAGCTTATTGAAAGTCGATAACAATCAAGGCAGTTTTTATTTGATTGACACAAATAACAATGTCGTTGATGCAGCTGAGCAAGGAGCATATGCTTATCAATTAGTAATGCGACCAAATAACACTTTGCAGCTTAGCCAATTTGCCAATGACAATAGCCCTATTGCATCATCAATGACTAAGACCGCCTTAAATACCGGCATGGGAAGCTTGTATACATTAAGTAGCCAAATGAATCATTTAGGCTCGATGAATAACAGACAAAGTGTTTGGCTAAATCATCGTTACCAAGAAAATAATATTAAAAGTCACAATACCCAGTTTGATTTAAAGCTTAATCAAACGACATTGGGAGCAGGTTCTAAAGTTGGGCAAACATATCTTGGGGCCTATATTAACAAAAGTGAAGGCGATGTTGATCATGTTTTTGGTGGTAAAAATGATCTTGATGCAACAGGCTTTGGTGTTTATCTTAATCGCTTATTACCAAATCAACAAGAGATCTTCCTCCAAGGCGCGTGGCAAAATGTCAGACAAAAAATACATGCTAAACAAGCCAATCATGATAATTTAACAGCAAGTATAAAGGATAATACCTGGGCGATTGCGTTGGGTGCTCAGCAGCAGATGAAATTCCACAATGTGGATTTCCAACCTTCTTTTGAAATTGGCCATATTCAAACCAATCCAAAATCGTTTAGATATGATCAGATGCCTAATTTGCAAATTAATCCAAAAAAGGCATCTATGACCACGGTAAATATCGGTACAAAAATTTCCAAGAATTATGGGTTGTTGCAACCTTATTTAAAAGCCAAAATGTTCTATCAAGATACCAAGCAAGATTTGAACATTATTGATATGAATAATGAAGTATCTTGGTGGTCAACGGATTTATCGGGCTTTGGCTTCGCAGGTGCTTTGGGCGTGACAAGTCAAATCAACCCTAGGTTCTTTATTTCAGGAGAGGCGTCTGCTCAATATCAAGAGGAGGTAAAAACACCAATTGAAGCAAAGCTGTCGCTTAACTACCAATTCTAAATTTTCATCAATTTAATTTATGCCATTAAAATCAAGCAGATTTTAATGGCATTCTTGACTTATGTTCACCACCAAGGATTATCGCCATTTTCGGCAGGCTCATCATAAATGGGTGCATCTTCGATATACACATCTCCTGTGTCTGCGATGCCTTGTGAGCCATATTCAAGCATCTGCCGATAGATCTGCTCTTGGTATAAAATGGCACTGGCACAAGGACTCATTTGGCTTGGGCGGTATAAATCAATCACAGGCAGCCATCTGGCATCAGGGCAGCTCTCCATGGTCGGCAATCCCAATCTGCCATCCATCCACTGCCAAGTCACGCCAGTAGGTAGGGGCAGATTGACCGCCGTTAGGTTGAGCTTTTTCATGTAATCCATCCAAATGGGCAATGCACCAGAACCCCCCGTTAAGCCGATGGGCTGATTATCATCACGGCCCACCCAAACCACACTGACATAGTTACCGCTATACCCTGCAAACCACGCATCACGATTATCGTTGGTTGTGCCTGTTTTACCTGCCAATCCCAGATGGTTATTGATACTATCGGCAGCTTTGGCAGTGCCTGATTTGATGACCTCTTGAAGTCCACGGTTCAGCAGATAAACCGCTTGCGGTGGTGCACGAAACTGATGGCGTGGTTGGGATCGTTGTAGTACACGCCCGTTATCATCGATCACGGTACGGATGGTATGAATGGGCGTATAAGCACCGCCATTGGCAAAAATCTGATACATGCCCAGCATCTGCATGGGCGATAAATCAATCGCACCCAGCATGGCAGATGGATAGGGCGGAACATCGGTGGTGATGGATAAATTGCCCAGCTGTGCCTTAAACGCATCCAAACCAAGCTGCATACCGACATTAACCGCTGCTTGGTTGTATGACTTGGCAAGTGCGGTCAGTAGTGGTACGCTGCCATGAGATTGACCGCCATAATTTTTGGGTGTCCATGAGCGACCATTGACGGTATAGCTGGTTTGGGTGTCATTGACGGGTGTGGTGAGATTGTATTGACCTGATTGAAAGGCAGTCAGATAAATCACAGGCTTTAATAAAGAACCAACCTGCCGTTTGGCATCGATGGCACGATTAAACCCAGTAAAATCGCTACCTGACCCCACCAAAGCAACCAGCTCCCCTGTGGCAGGGTGAGCACTGACCAACGCACCTTGTAGCTTTTGAGTGCGACCGCCTTTTTTTCTTAGTTTGCCAAGCTGATTTGTCATGGCGGTATCGGCGGCTTGCTGGGCGAGTGGGTCTAGTGTTGAGATGATACGCAGACCACGATTTTTCAGGTCTTCTGAGCGGTAGTGGGTTTTTAGCTCTCGTTGCACGGCATCAAAAAAATCAGGGAACTGCAAGCGAGCGATGGCAGGCATTTTTACCACACCCAGTGGGCGATTGATGGCATCTTGGTGCGTGGCCGTATCAATTTTACCTGTTGCCAGCATGCTATTTAATACGGTATTTCGGCGTTGTAATGCTCGCTCGGGGTTTTTGCGAGGATTATAGTGGCTAGGCCCTTTTGCCAAACCCACCAATAACGCATACTGCTCCAAAGACAGCTCACCAAGCGGCTTATCAAAATAAAACTGGGCAGCAATCCCAAAGCCATTCACCGACTGCTTGCCATTTTGACCCAAATTAATCTCATTCATATAAGCCAATAAAATTTCATCTTTGCTATAATGGGTTTCTAATAAAACCGCCATCAAAGCTTCATTGATTTTGCGTTTTAAGGTGCGTTCAGAATCCAGATAAAAGTTTTTAATCAATTGTTGGGTGATGGTTGAACCGCCTTGTTGCACCTGTCCGCCTGTCAGATTGGTGAATAACGCACGAGCAACCCCACGCATTGATATGCCATGATGCTGATAAAAATTGCGGTCTTCGGTGGCAATCAAGGCATCAACGAGCGGTTTTGGGATTTGTTCTTGTGTGATGAGTAGGCGGTCTTCTAGATTATCAGGATAGATGCTACCGATTTTGATGGGTTCTAGGCGTAGTATACCGCTGTTATTTGGGGCGGAGCTTTTTAGGCTTTTGATGGTATTGCGATCAAAATGAACTTCGATGAGCTGCTTTGGGTCTTTGTCGGCA
Organism: Moraxella catarrhalis; assembly: GCF_001632285.1. Classification (GTDB taxonomy): domain Bacteria; phylum Pseudomonadota; class Gammaproteobacteria; order Pseudomonadales; family Moraxellaceae; genus Moraxella; species Moraxella catarrhalis. The sequence goes on along the minus strand of NZ_LWAH01000013.1, from coordinate 140,666 downwards.
TCACCATAATGAAAACCTCGTGTATAAATGGTATAGACTTGGCCATTTTTTTGGTAGCGACCCGTTTGGCTGGTGTCATCATGGCTATATCTGAGCAGTTTTAGCCATGATTCAAGGTCTTTGGCGGATAAAGCGGCACCTTGATGCAGTACCAAAGGGCGTGAGTATAAGGTGGCAGGAATATCCCATTTGCGATTTTCAAATTTACCGACAACGGCGGTATTTAGATGCATGGCGTACAGCACAAATGCCGCCATCATAACAAACAAGACAATCAATAAAATCCCTGTCACAATCAGCCCTGACTGATGACGCCAAAAAGAGCGTGGTACGGATTTTGACACAATAAAACCCCAATAAAAAAATGATACTATCGCCGAAATGGCTGGATTTTTCAAGTCAAATTATGACACCAAATTGGCAAAATGGTTAAATTTTATCACGATTGCTACCCAAATGTGTACCAATCTTGTACCAATCTGTTATGTCTACCGTTATGCCCAAAAACCGCCATCAAAGCCTTTTAGCGTACGCATGAACTTATGGTATAATCTGAATATGACACGATCAAAGGGCGTGTTTGCTTGATACCGATTGACGATATCGGTCATGCCAAACACTGCCCAATCAAACAAAAGCAACGCATTGATCCAATATGTCATGAGTAAATGTATTAAATGTAAATGTAAATGTATTAAATTTAATCGTTAATCATTCAATATAACCCAAAAAATCCATCAACCAAAAAAAGTAAAAGAGCAAAACAAGCGTAAAAACCAAAACACCGCACCAATGATTAAACAACCCATTATTATACCATGTCATCAAGTGATACCCAAACCATGAACCAATCTGATCACAAGCCAAACCCAGACTTAGCCACTTTTGGCGATGATGAGCTGGGTGAGTACAGTTTAATCCTACCGCCTGCAGGCTGTTGTTTTCATTGTGGGGAAGTGCTACCCAAAGAGCCGTTTTTTACGATGATATTTGATAAGCCACGCCCCATGTGCTGTTTGGGGTGTCAGCTGGCCGCCCAAAGCATTGTTGAGGCGGGGCTGTCGCAGTATTATCTTGACCGCCGTGAGATTAGCCCAACGGCAAGCTTACCTGAAGCGATAAATTTTGATGCGTATAATCATGCCGATATCAAAGAGCAGTTTGTGTATGCTGAAAATGGTGGCAGCACCGCTGAGCTTTCGGTGACCAATCTGAAATGCTCAGCCTGTACTTGGCTGATTGAAACTCGGCTAAGGTCGCTTGATGGGGTGAGGGCGTGTCAGGTGAATCTAACACAGCAGCGTATGCGAGTGAATTGGGATGATGGTATCTTATCGATTGGTGAGATTTTAAAAACGGTTCATTCAGTTGGTTATGATGCCAAACCTTATCGCCAAGATACGCATGAAGCGATGCTCAAACGACAAAATCAACAAATGCTCATACGGCTAGGCATTGCAGCTTTGGGTGCGATGCAGGCGATGATGTTTTCGATTGGGATGTATTTTGGTGCGTACAGTGGCATTTTGGTTGAGCATCGTGATTTTTTGCGTTATGTTTCGCTGTTTGTTAGTATCCCTGTCTTTTTTTATTCAGGTGTGCCATTTTTTATGTCGGCTTATCACGCACTACGCACACGACAAATTAATATGGATGTGCCTGTATCGATTGCCTTAATCTTGACCTTTTTTGCCAGTTTATACGCCACCATCATCGGTGCAGGTGAGACTTATTTTGACTCGGTCTCCATGTTTATCTTTTTTTTATTGGCAGGACGATATATTGAACACAACGCTCGCCTAAAAGCATCAAATATGGCATCAGATTTGGTGGTGATTGAGCCGATATTGGTCACCAAGCTTGATGAGGCGTCTGATTTGGTTCAAGCACTTGCCACCGACCAAGCACAGGCAGCCATTGAAACTTGGCTGGCTACCAAAGGCGATATGGATAAACGCATCAGCCAAATGGGTCAAGATGATAACGCCAAAATTTTGGCCCAAAGTGTCAAAGTCGGTGATGTCATTTGGATCGAATCAGGGTGTCAAATTGTGGCAGATGGCGTCTTATTATCCAAAACTGCGACCGTCTCCCAAAGCCTATTGACAGGCGAGAGCGATTTAATCGTCAAAACTCGTGGCGAAAGATTGGCTGGCGGTTCTCAAAATGACAGTCAGCCGCTATTAATGCTGGTAACCGATGATGTTGATAACAGCCAAATTGCACTCATTGACCGCTTGATGAATCGTGCGATGAGCGAAAAACCCCAAATTGCCCAAGATGCCGATAAAATGGCACGCTGGTTTGTGGCACGCGTACTTTTATTGTCGCTTTTGGTGTTTGTGGTTTGGTATTTTATTGATAAGACCCAAGCGTTGTGGGCGACAGTGGCGGTTTTGGTGGCAACTTGCCCTTGTGCGTTATCGCTTGCTACCCCAATTGCACTGACCGTGGCAACCAATCGCTTGGCAAGCTTTGGGTTTTTGCCAACTCGTGGTCATACGGTACAAACTTTGGCTAAGGTTAGCCATGTGGCATTTGATAAAACAGGGACATTGACCCTTGGGCAGGCAAATCTTTTGGCGGTGGTGAGCGATTACCCAGATGGTGATATTTTGGCACTGGCAGCAGCCTTAGAGATTGGCAGCCGCCACCCTGTTGCCCAGGCGATTTTGACAGCGGCACATGGGCTACATTTGCCTGCCGTTCAAGAGATGAGCCATCATATCGCAGGCGGTGTGGAAGCGGTATCTCAGGGCGTGCGTTATCGTATTGGTCATGCCAGTTTTGTTACCGACCAAGCAAGCAGCCAGCCTGACTTTGACTATGGACGCTATCAAGAAAATCTGGAGGACTATCAAGCCAATATGTCGGTACTGTTATCAGCTTGGCAAGATGGCAGTTGGCGGCTGATTGCACGGTTTTATTTTAATGATCCGATTCGTACAGATGCCCATCAGATGATTGAGCAAATCAAATCATCAGGCATGATACCGCTGATGCTGACAGGCGACCCCAACCCCAATGCCCTAAAAGTTGCCAAAACGCTTGGCATTGATCAGGCGTATTATGGGCTAACTCCAGAGGATAAAGTGTCATACATCAAGCAATTACAACAAGATAATCACATTGTTTTGATGGTTGGCGATGGGATTAATGATGCGCCTGTTTTGGCGGCTGCCAATGTCTCAACCGCCATTGCAGGTGCCGCAGATCTCGCCCAAGTGTCAAGTGATAGCGTTCTTTTGGGTGGTCGGCTGCACTCGATACCCAAAGCCATTCACCTTTCAATCAAAACCCAAGCCATCATCCGCCAAAATCTTAAATGGGCATTGGTTTATAATGCGTTGGTGCTATTGCCTGCAGCGTTTGGCTATGTACCGCCTTGGCTTGCGGCGATTGGCATGTCGTTATCGAGTTTGGTGGTGGTCTCAAACGCTATGCGTATTAAAAAAACTAAGTAAATTTTAATCAACCTAAAAAACCACCAAAATATCAGCGTATTTTGGTGGTTTTTAATTAAAATTAAGTTGGTTTTAATGCTGATGGCTTATTCTTGCAAATAGCCAATCAGGCGTAAAAATTCGATATACATCCAAACCAATGTGGATAAAATACCGATGCCATACACCCATTCATAGTCTTGTGCCACGCCAAACGCCACGCCTTTTTCAACATTGTCAAAATCAAGCAATAAGCTAAACGACGCAATCAAAATCACAAAAACACTAAAGCCGATGGCAACCATACCCCCATCAAATAATAAAGGCAGGCTAGAACCAAATAGGTGAAAACCCAACTGCACCAAATATAAAATACCAATGGCAATCACCGCCGAGGTTACGATGGCACGAAATTTTTCGGTAACTTTGATAATGCCTGTGGCATACAGCGTCAACATGACAGCAGCGGTGATAAAAGTTGCTGATAATGCAGATAATGGTACGGATGGGTAGTATCGGTACATGATTAGGCTAAATGTACCCAATAGCACCCCTTCAATCAGTGCATAAGGAATGGCAAGCGATTTGGCAAGGTGCGGCTTCATGGCACTGGCTAAGCCTACGCCCATGCCAGCAAATACCGAAACCAATGCCATGGCATATAATAGCGATGATGAGACATTGATGGATAAGGCATAAAAAAATACACCAAATCCTGAAACGGCAGCTAAGCTAAGTAAAAAAGCGGTTTTACTGACAACACCACGCACACTCATGGCAACGGCACTGGTGGCAAGTGTTGTACGGCTGATGATAGGGTTGGCCATAATATATCCTTGTTCAATAAAAATTTGTCAATCTGAACATCAATGAAAATGAATCAACCAATCAACTAAAAACACAGGAATGATGATAGCAAATGTCCGTGTTTGGTCGCAAATCGGTATCAAAACGGTGTTAACAACTATTTTGACAGAGCATTAATCAGATGACATAAAAAATCAGATGACATAAAAAATCTTTGCCTTGATTATCCAAAAACCAAGTAGCTTTGTCAAGTTAAGTCAAGTTAACCATATGTACCTTTTTGTATGAATCATTCATCACAAGGCGTGGCGTGTTTGTTGTGTTAATGGGCGTTTTTTTGGTATGATACGCATTATTTATGATTAAGCCAAGCCATGTCAAATTTTACCAACAATCACCCAAAACGCCCACCATTTCATCGTATTGGTGTGATGGGGCGTGCAGGCAAAGCCAGTATTGTAGAAACGCTAAATGAACTCATTAGACTACTGAAAATGCGTCAATTATCGATTGTCATTGATGCACAGACAGCGGCCATTGAGGGCATCTTGATTGATGGTGAGCATACAGATGACAGCATCATAATCACACCACGCCACACGATGGGTGAGCAGTGCGATTTGGTCATCGTGGTGGGCGGTGATGGCTCAATGCTTCAGGCGGCGTCTGTGATGGCAGGTACTGGCGTGCCAGTGCTTGGTATCAATCGGGGGCGATTGGGGTTTTTGGCGGATATTAATCCAGATGAGCTGACCGAAAAAGTCGGACAGGTGCTTGATGGGCAATATTGGCTGGTTGAGCGATTTTTATTAAAACTTCAAATCATTCAAAATACGACCAATGACAATGCATTGACACAAGTTTTACATGAAGATATTGCGTTAAATGATATTGTCTTACACGCAGGCAAGTCAGTTCACACCATTGATTTTAAACTAAAAATTAATAATAAAGATGTCTATCGTCAGCATGCAGATGGTCTGATTGTCGCAACACCCACAGGCTCAACCGCCTACGCACTGTCAGCAGGTGGGCCGATTATTCACCCAACATTAGACGCCATTTGTTTGGTACCCATGCATCCACACACGCTATCTGACCGCCCGCTTGTTGTTGCTGGCAGCAGCCAAATTATGATTAATATTCATAAAGATAACCGCACACAGCCCATGGTTGGTGCAGATGGTAAGACTTCTGTGCCTTTGGAAAATGACCAAACGCTCATCATCGCCAAACATGATAAGACGCTTTTATTACTGCACCCAAACAGCTATAGCTTTTATGAAGCGTGCCGTACAAAACTACATTGGAATTTATACAGTGAAGAGTTTTCACTGGATTAATTCTCCTTTCATTAATTGGAAAAATAACCCATGAATAAACAAGAAATTCTAAACAGTCTAACCCCTGAAATTATTGATAAATTTCGTACTGCCATTGAGATTGGTCGCTGGGAGAATGGCGAAAGGCTGACCGATACGCAGCGTCAAACCTGCATGCAGGCGGTTATGGTCTGGGAACATGAGCATTTACCCATCACAGAACGCACAGGCTACATTCACAGGCCCATCAAAGAAGATGGAACGGTTATCGGTGAGGCATGTGATGTTGAGCATGACCACCATTATCCCAATGCTGAGCATGTGGTGAAGTTTAAGAGTTAGAAGTTTAAGAGTTGGGATATTGCTCTTTTTAAGACAGTAATTAACCAATCAACATTGCCTATGCTGATATGGGTGATGTTTATTGGCATGATACTGTTAATTCATAGTTTATGAATTCATAGTTTATGAATCCAAGTTTATTGATGAACAACTATTTACTTAAGACACACCAATATTTTAATCCCAAATCACCATGCAGCTCAGTCAAATCTAGCAATACCAACGACCCAAGGGCAGTTAAGCCAGCTGCCTTACAAAGCTTATCGGCAGCCACCAAAGTACCGCCTGTGGCAAGCACATCATCGACCAATAAGACATTGGCAGGGTCAAGGTCGCAGCTGATCTCAAGCGTATCACTGCCATATTCCAAACCATAGCTTTCACGATGGACAGGGGGCGGGAGTTTGCCTGTTTTTCTGATGAGAATCAAACCTTTATCAAGGCGAGCAGCCAAAAGGCTGGCAAGCACAAACCCCCGAGACTCAACCGCAACCAAGGCATCCGTTGCCGCCAGTATGTCGCTTGGCAACGCATCAATCAATGCGTCAATCAGCTGATTTAGGTGTTGATTAAGTAGTGGGCTGATATCATAAAACTCAATACCTGCCTTTGGAAAATCTGACACAGTGCGAATATGCGTCCAAAGATTTTGGCTCATAAACTTCCTTTCATAGTGATATCAGTCGGTTACAGCAGCACACGCCACAGAATCACCCCAATCGCCAGTATAAAAAATATCGGGGCTAGATATAGATGAATTGCCAATGCTGACCACCACGCCATCCCCAGCATAAGTATAAACCCAGCCAAAGCAATCCAGTCATGGCGACGCTCATTGAGTCCATCGGCTCGGAGCGATTGTATCTCATGTAATAGGGCATCTTGATGAGCACCCAAAGTGGCTAAGCTTTGTAGACTTTGGTTAAGTAGCTTGGGTAAGTCTGTGGTAGACAGCAGCACCTCGGGCAGGCGAGCTTGTAGCTCTTGTATATTTTTGATGGGATCTAGTTGAGATTTGACCCAAGCGGTTAAAATTGGTTTGGCAAGTGACCAAATATCCAGCTCAGGATACAGCTCACGACCCAGCCCCTCCACATGAACCAGCGTCTTAAGCAGCAGCATGAGCTGTGGCGGAATGCTCATGCGATGACGGCGAGCAATGGATAAAATTTCAAATAGCACGCCTGCAAAATCAATTTCATGAATCGGCTTTAGCACCATTGGCGAAACGGTACGGCTCATATCACGCATCAGTGCATATTTATCCGCTGACGGTGGTATCCAGCCTGCTTGCCAAATGATATCCACCAGTGCGGTGTAATTGGCATTCATAACTGACAACAGCATTCGGGCAACAATCAGCTGATCTTCTTTGGACAGCTCACCCATAATAGCACAATCAAGCCCGATATAGCGTGGTTCGGCAACCGCACGCCCATCAGGCATGGTTTCAACAAAAATATTGCCTGGGTGCATATCGGCATGAAAAAAGTTATCACGAAATACTTGGGTAAAAAAGATGGTCAAGCCTTTTTTGGCCAGTGCAGCACGGTCATAACCAAGGGCATCAAATAAGTCAGTTTGGGAGATGGGTACGCCAAAGATGCGTTCAGATACCATCACCTGTTTGGCACTCATATACACTTCAGGCACATAAATCAGCCGAGAGCCTGTAAAATTATGACGCATTTTGGTACTGTTGGCGGCCTCAAGCGTCAAATCCAGCTCATTGAGCATAATTTGGCGATAATCTTCAACCACATCAATCAGATGGATGGCACGAGCCGCTTCAAGGCGTGCAGATGCCCAAGCCGCCATTTGCCGTAATAGCTCAAAGTCTGCGATGATGCCTTGTTTGATATTGGGGCGGACAACCTTAACAACCACTTCACGACCATCATGTAAGGCGGCAGTGTGTACTTGTGCGACACTGGCAGCGGCCAAAGGTATCTCATCAAAGCGAGCAAAGATATCCCCAATCGGCTGACCTAAGCCGTACTTGGCATGTTCAATGGTGGCAATGGCTGTTTTGGCGTCAAATGGGGCAACCTTATCTTGTAATAAGGATAATTGTGCGATAATCTGTGGTGGCAATAAATCAGAACGAGTGGATAATAATTGACCCAACTTTAAAAACAGCGTCCCCATTTCTTCAAGTGCAAGCTTGACGCCCAAAGGCTGATGTGAGCGACCGAAGCTTGCAGGATGTACACGAAGCAGGCGAGCAATGGGTGCAAATTCTGGCACATCAGCAAAATGTGTATCCAAGCGATATTTGGCTGCGATGCGGTATAATGACAACAAGCGTTTGCGATGAGTGATAAGCATATCGGTGGGCGGCTTAGTTTTTAGTTATTTTGGTTAAGGGTATTTTGGATTTCTGCTAATTTGGCTTGACTGCGTTCAATCTCACTTTGTAGGCGAAGCAGGGTTTGTTTTTTATCCTGAAGCGTCTGATTGATAAAGTCGCTTTCATTGGAAGATGCCTGGTGTGATACAAAGCTTGCCAAAGCTTGCTTAATGTGATTGATGATGGGGGCTGATAAAGGGGAAATCTCTTGACCAATAAAATACAACTGACTAACCGCATCTTGCCCAATCAACCGCTCTAGCCAAGACCAAATATCAGGATGACATTGCTCAAGCATGTATTTGGTACGCATTAAAATCTGATGGTCGCCTTGAATTGGCAAATTGCCTGTTGGATTTTGAAGGAGGGCTAATAGATGCTTGGGATTATCAACCGTTAAGGTACACTCAGGCGGATTGGGATAAATACCGCCTTGTGGCTCAAAAATCGGCTCAAAAGCAGGTTCAAGACGCACACGCTCATCACCAAATAACACATCAACGGATAGATTTGGTGACCGCATCATCACACGCAGCGTCTTACCTGATAAGTTTTTTAATTCAGACTGTATCAATGGGTCTAGGCCGATGGCGGTATTGACCAGCTTTTCACCCACAGCAAGCGACAGCACCCCAATCATCATGAGCGTGCCTTAAATCCACGATGAACCGCAACAATACCGCCTGTTAGGTTGTGATAATCACAATTGACAAAGCCAGCATTTTGCATCATCTGCTTGAGTGTTTGTTGGTCTGGGTGCATACGGATTGATTCGGCTAAATACTGATAGCTTTCGGCATCACCTGCCACAATCTTACCCATGATGGGTAGGGCGGTAAATGAGTATAAATCATAAGCCTTTGACAAAGGCTCAAATACAGGTTTTGAAAATTCAAGCACCAGCAGACGACCACCTGGTTTTAAAACACGGTGCATGGCAGAGAGTGCTTTATCTTTATCGGTAACATTTCTTAGCCCAAAACTGATGGTCACCAAATCAAAGCTGTTATCCTCAAAAGGCTCAAGCGTCTCGGCATTGGCAAGCACAAAGTCAACATTATGACAGCCTGCATTAATCAGACGAGTGCGACCAACCTCAAGCATCGCTTCATTAATATCAGACAACACCACACGCCCAGAGCGACCGACCTCACGACTAAACACCTTCGCCAAATCACCTGTACCGCCTGCAATGTCAAGAACCCTTTGCCCGCTGCGTACACCTGTCAAGCTGATGGCGTACCGTTTCCATAGGCGATGAATACCAAAGCTCATCAAGTCATTCATTACATCATATTTGCGGGCAACAGAGGTAAATACTTCGGCAACTTTGGCTTGTTTTTCAGATTTATGCACTGTTTGATAGCCAAAATGGGTCGTCTCGTCATCGGCTGGCTTTTCGCCTTGGGGGCGTTGTTGTTCGCTTTGACCTTGGGGCGTGCCAGTGGGTAGGATATTTGGATTGGTGAATTGGTCATTTTGGTGATTGGTTGTCATGTGTCTGCTCAAGTTATTTTTAAGGTGAGTTTAACTCACTTGGGTGATTTGGTTGGTTAAAGTTATAAAGTTGGTTAATGTTTGTATGTCTTAATACACAATCAAACAGTATGCTTAATAATACACCATTTTTGGGTATTTTTGGGTATTTTTACTCATATTTAATGACAAAAATTAATAACAAAAATGCCCCATATATTCACCACCACCTGCCAATTCATCCTTAACTGACAAAAACCAGTCATGGATTATTTTTTTGGGTTTTTTGGGTTTTTTGGGTTTTTTGGGTGTGGTTGAGTGTGAAATTTGTAAATTTGCTTGAATTTATCCCATGATGGCTTTATAGTGATAGTGGACGATGATTTTATGATTTGTCCTATTATACTGACATTTATAACCCACAAAAGAAGGAAAATTGCAATGGCATTCACTCTACCAGAGTTGGGCTACAGCTACGATGCACTAGAGCCACATTTTGACAAAGAAACGATGGAAATTCACCATTCACGCCACCATCAAGCTTATGTTAATAACGCCAATGGTCTGCTTGAAGGTACTCAGTGGGCGGATAAATCTGCTGAAGAGGTTATCGCAAATCTTGACCAAATCCCAGCAGACAAAAGAACAGGCGTCAGAAATAATGCTGGTGGTCATGCCAACCATAGCCTATTTTGGACCATTTTAAAAACAGGCACGACTTTGGGCGGATCATTAAAAGATGCCATCGTGAGAGATTTTGGTTCTGTTGAAGCATTCCAAGAACAGTTTGAAAAAGCAGCCGCCAGCCGTTTTGGTTCAGGTTGGGCGTGGTTGGTACTTGATGAAGGTTCGCTAAAAGTTGTCTCGACCGCCAACCAAGATAGCCCATTGATGGGTGAAGCGGTCGCAGGCTGCAAGGGATATCCTATCATTGGTTTGGATGTGTGGGAGCATGCTTATTATCTAAAATACCAAAATAAACGCCCAGATTATATCAAAGCTTTTTGGGAAGTGGTTAACTGGGACGAAGCACAAAAGCGTTTTGACTCAGCAAACTAAAAAACCCATTCATCAAAAATCAGCTGAGTGATGGTTTGGAGCAGATAATCCCAAACCGCTCAATAAAATAAGCCGTAACTGACTGTTATGGCTTATTTTATTGCCCACAGAATCATCAGATAACTTATGCATCAAACTTATCTGATAATGACATATCAGGCGGATATTAAACCAAAAAAGCCGTTTTGATAAGCTTATAAAATGAGTATTTTGGTCAAAAAAGATCTATCATCTAATACATAAATCGCCATAACTGACTTTGGTACGATAACACTCATTGAGACCAAGATTGCCTGTGATTATTGTGATGGACAAACAAGGTTTTGGATGAATATGAATCATTTAAAAAAATGATTGTGTTAATGATTGTGTTTATGTGTCTTATCTTTTGAAATCAGTTTAATAATATTAAGGAATTGTGATGACAAAGATTTTATTTTTGGTGACAGGGATGACGCCACAAATTATCACCGAAACGATATGGGCATTGGCATGTGACCCTGAGTTACCCCATCAAGAACGCTTTATTCCTGATGAGATTCATGTATTAAGTACCGATGATGGTCTAAACCAAATTCGCTCTCGTTTGTTTAGTGAAAAACAAGGCTCTAAATTTGCTCAATTCCAAGAAGAATATCCGCAGCTTGCCAATATCAATTTTGATGACAGTGATGATTATTTGCATGTCATCAAAGACCGTGATGGCAATATCTTAAAGGATTTAAAAACCCCAAAGGATAATGAGCTGGCAGCGGACTTGATTTGTCAGGGGAGATTTATGGATACACCGTTTGATGCTCATCGCCATGAAGATGGCAAAGGCATTGTTATTATTGTTCCTTATGGTCGGCTATATTACGCCCCGCATTATTTTGATGAGCAGACAGCGGATGCATATTTGGATTATTTCTTAGAAAGTCAAATTGGTGGTAAGCCCATCAATCACCGCACACACAACTGGCATCATACTGATTTGAATATGGTGCAGTTTCGTCACATTCATTGGCAACAAGACACCATCAAAATGTATGGTAAAGTATACAAGCTACCACGCATCTCAGCATGGTATGGCGATAATGATTGCCCTTATACTTATTCTGGCATCACCCTAAACCCAAATCCATGGACAGACCGATTGCTCATGCTCAATGATGAGCTTGGAAAAATATGCAAAAGACGATTTAACAGTGTATTGATGAACTGGTATCGCTCAGGTGAAGATTATATCAACTGGCATAAGGACGACGAAAAAGAATTGGGTAACAACCCCTTGATTGCTTCGGTAAATTTTGGTGAGTCTCGGCGGTTTTTACTGCGTTTATGCGACAATCATACGCTTAAGCTTGAACTACTTTTACATCATGGGAGTATTTTGGTGATGGCAGGTCAGTTGCAGCATTTTTGGCAGCACAGCGTTCCTAAGCAAAAAAAGATACTAGGCAGCCGAGTGAATTTAACCTTTAGAAATATTATCGGTAATTAGTATCGTAATTAGTATCAAAGCCATAAAATATTAAGTTGATATATCAACCGCTAACACCTTGGGCTAGGCGAGTTTGACCAATCCAATGTTGAGCAAACTGATATGCGATGCGGCCAGAACGACCGCCACGACTGCTCGCCCATTGTAAGGCTTGAGATTGGGCAAAATCATCAAAGGCGATATTGGCCTTTGTCAGTTCATGCTCAACAATTTGTAAGTATAACGGTTGGTTCATTGGCTGAAATGATAGCCATAACCCAAAGCGGTCGGATAAAGATACTGTCTCATCAATGGTTTCATAAGGATTCACTTCATCAGTTTGGCCATTATAAATACTGATATTATCTTTCATCATCTGTGGCAATAGATGGCGGCGGTTACTGGTGGCATAGACAAGTAGCTGACTATGCTCGCTATCAAGTGAGCCATCTAAGATTGACTTTAGGGTGCGGTAATTCTCATCTTGAGCATTGAACGCCAAATCATCACAATAAACAAGATAGCGATTGGTATTGCCTTGATTGACCGACTCTTTGATGGCATGACGAATTTTACCAAGATGTTTTAAATCATCTCTGGCAACCGCAATCACACGCAGTCCTTGGGAATGATAAGCCTGAAGCAATGCCCGCACCAGTGATGATTTGCCTGCACCTCGTGTACCTGTCATCAGTACATGATTGGCAGGCAGGTGAGCCAAAAACTGCTTGGTATTGTTGATGAGTTTAGTTTTTTGGGTATCAATGCCAAGCAAATCCGCCAAACTACGGCCAAAGCTGATCTCAATCGGCTCAAGATTGCCTGATGTACCGCCAACCCACCGATAAGCCAAAACCGCAGGGTCGATGATGATGGGTTGGTGGGTGTGTTCGGTCAGATATTGAGTGAGTAGCTGGATCAGATGATCAGGCAGGTGCATATAAATTCCGTCGGATAATGTCAGATGAAAGATTAAATTTGGTCTGCAGAAAAGGTATCACATTGATGCACATCACCTGTTTCAAAGCCTTTATAAAACCAGTTTTTACGCTGGGTACTGGTTCCATGAGTGAAGCTATCTGGGACGGCATGGCCATGGGCTTTATGTTGTAGGTAATCATCACCGATTTTTTCGGCAGCATCTAAAGCCTCTTCAATATCACCTTGTTGTAAAAATTGTGTACGCTCATGATTGTGGCGTGCCCATAAACCTGCAAAGCAATCCGCTTGTAATTCTAAGCGTATAGATAAATTATTGGCTACCGTTTGATTGGCTTTTATTTGGGCTTGGCGTACTTGTTGAGAAATACCAAGCAAGGTTTGGACATGATGACCAACCTCGTGGGCGATGACATACGCTTGAGCAAAATCAGCGGCTTGGTCTTGGCGTGTCAGTTCGGTATGGTTTTTTTCGCCTGTAATGCCCATTTGTGTACGCATATCACGAAAAAACTGTGTATCTAGATATACTTTTTGGTCAGCAGGGCAATAAAATGGACCACTGGCTGAAGTGGCTGACCCGCAGGCAGATTGGACAGCACCGCTAAACAAAACCAAACTTGGTGGCTGATAGTGGTGTCCTGATTGGGCAAAAATTGGCGTCCAAACATCTTCAGTATCTGCCAAAATTGTGGCAACAAATGCTTTGGACTCTGCCATATCAGCGGTTTCATGAGTGGGGGCCGTGGTTGCTTGTCCTTGAATTTGTTGAGCAACACCCAAAGTGGTCTCTGGGCTGATACCAAATACCTGCCATAAGATGATGGCGATGATTAAGCCAAAAATACTCACGCCGCCGACTTTTTTGACGCCGCCGCTGCGTCTGTCTTCGATATTGTTGCTTTGTCTTCGTCCACGCCACTGCATAAGTTATCCCAAATCATTGATATTAATTAACCTAACACGCCTCTAAGCCATCTCATCGATGGCTCACTACGCTTGATGGGTTATGCCCATATCATATCACCATCTGGCAAAATCATCAATTTATCACCTAAGAATTTAGCATCAATATGAGCGTTTGGCATCTTTGATTTGATTGCAATTTATTGGTAATCATCGTATGATGAACCAACTTAGTTTATGCAATATGGAACTGATATATGTCAAAATTAACTTCGGTAGTGGTTGAACATAATCCATCTGCTCAGCCCATCACGCATACGGTGATATGGTTGCACGGGCTTGGTGCCAGTGGCCATGATTTTGAACCGATTGTGCCTAATCTTGGTTTGGCAAAAGATACTGCTGTTCGTTTTATTTTTCCCCATGCCCCAAAAATCCCTGTCACCATTAATAACGGCTATGTCATGCCTGCTTGGTATGATATTTTGGAGATGAGTTTAAATCGTAAAGTCGATGTGGCTCAAATCATATCTTCAAGTGCGATGATTGATGAGTTGATTGATGATGAGATTGCCAAAGGTATTGATAGCCAAAATATTATCATTGCAGGATTTTCACAAGGGGGTGCGGTGGCGTATCATAATGTTTTAACCAATTCACGCAAGCTGGGCGGTCTTTTGGCATTGTCAACTTATTTTGCCACATTTGAACACATCCAATCAATCGCAGTAAATCATCATATTGCTGTTAAGATTGACCATGGGGAATTTGATGACATTGTCCCCAAAACTTTGGGCATACAGGCGATGCACCACTTAAAATCACTTGGCTTAACTCCCATTTATACCACTTATCCCATGGCCCATCAGGTCTGTTTGCCACAAATAACAAGTATTGGCGATTGGCTAAATGCCTTAATTAAAAGCTGATACGATTTAACCGAGCAGATGATAAAAATCCATAACAATACTTATGCAATATAGGTATTGCTATGGGTGATTTTAAGTGAATGGTTACTTTTGATGCGGTTTTTGATTGGCTTCATAGATGGCGGCTTGTAGCCAAATATTCGCTTGAATATAATCATGCACCTGAATGGCGTCTGTTTGCTCAGTGCTGACAGCTGCAATACGCACCACAAACGGGTCGGCATCAGGTTCACGCAAAATGACCACATCAAATAAAGTCATCGGTTTGCCAAAAAATTCTGTGCTTGATTTGCCCAAAACCTGCCCTTGACACCAAGCTTCATCTTCTTGACCAAAGGTTTCACCGTATAAATAAGCACACATATGCCCCAAATTAATCTCAACAGGTGCAAACGGCTTACCAGATTCATGGTCTGTTGGTTGCCATTGACGGATTTTTTCATCAATATCATCAGGGATTTGACCGCCATTTTTTGCGACAATATCATTAAAAGCGCGGTGGTGGCGAATGGCTTCTTGGTCTTCAATGACAATCGTTTCTTCTTGGTTGCTTGGCTTGATATGATACGCCAATGCACTAAAATTAACAAAGTATTTTTTGGGTGTACGATACTCTGTGCGATTGACGGCATACAGTTGGTCAAATGCATAAATGACCGCACCATCAGGCGTTTTTAGGCACAAAATGGCATCTGATGTGGTATCACAGCGAATGATACGCTCAATTTGGCAAGTTAAACCATAGGGGCTATTAACCGCAGGAAAAGCATTAATAAAAGCTTGGGGAGAACCGTTTTTGATGGTTAAGATTTGTTTGATATGACAAGGTTCATTCATACCCAAAAGTAGTTTGGCATTATTGGTACTATTTTGTGGGCAAAGTCCTTTGGGTAAGGTTGCTTTATCTAACATTGCCTGTAACCAATTTGGCACATCTTGGGTAATGTCATTGGTCAAAATTGCCCAATGGTCGCCATGGCTGGCATTTTCATCATGGGGTAAATCAACTTTGGTGGGGGAGGTTTCGTGCGTATAATTATAACGAATGGTCTGATTGTTCATAATCACTACTCATAGATAACTGTTTATCTACATGGGGATTGGTTAAAAAATCTCAAGCGCTTGGCAGGTATTAAGGACAGATACACACTAAAATTTTTTCAAGATTGATGAAATAATATTCATTAGTCAATACAGTAATTTGATGGTAAAGTATGCTAATAAAAGTACAAAGTGCAGCAACATGGTATTAATAAATGAAATCATTTAATACCACAAAGATATCATTCATTATTGGCAACACTAAAATTTATCTTTAACCATGGTATCAAACCACAGTTATCGTCAGGAACACTCATGACCACTCAAATAAAAAGCCATTATCTTGGTAGGATTAGTAAGATTAATTGGAAGGCCTTTGGCCCTGGAATTTTGATGGCATCGGCTGCCATTGGTGCATCGCATTTGGTGTCATCAACACAAGCGGGGGCATTATTCGGCTGGCAACTTGCCATTGTCATTATTTTGGCCAATGTGCTGAAGTATCCTTTTTTTCGTTTTGGCATCGATTATGTGTATGACACAGGCGACAGTCTGATTGCAGGTTATGCCAAAAAATCCAAAGTCTATCTTTGGGTGTATTTTATTTTATCAGTCATCTCCTCCATCATCACTTTGGCGGCGGTTGGGCTCATGTCAGCGGTGATTTTAACCTTTATGTTTCCAAGTTTGGGTCTAACGCCTTTAACAGCGTCGGTCATTGTGCTGGCGATTTCTTGGGTGTTGTTGATTGCTGGGCGTTACAATGTGTTAGATGGCATAACCAAAATCATCATTTTGGCGTTGGCGATAACCACGGTTGCAGCGGTGTTTATCGCAGCAGGCAAACCCACCGTCATGGCGGTGGATTTTGTTGAGCCTAGCCCTTGGAATCTGGCAAGTTTGAGCTTTATTGTGGTGGTGGTCGGCTGGATGCCTGCGCCGCTTGAATTTTCTGTGATTACTTCTATGTGGACGGCTAAAAAAATCCAAACTGACCACACCACTCACGAACAAGGACGATTGGATTTTAATGTGGGTTTCGCCACATCAACCATCTTAGCGGTGCTTTTTTTGGCATTGGGTGTGTATGTTCAGTACGGTTCAGGGCAAGAGATTCAAACCGCTGGCAGTGCTTATGTTGGGCAATTGATTGACATGTACACTGCCACCATTGGTGAATGGTCACGGTTGTTGGTGGCATTTATTGCGTTTATGTGTATGTTTAGTACCACCCTCACCTCAGGTGACGGTTATGGGCGTGCCAATGCTGAATGCTGGCGATTGATAAAGGGTGAGCATGAAATCAGCCGTGGTCAGTTGATATTTTGGATATCGTGGGCGGTGTTTGGTGGGTTTATTATCATTGCTTTTTTTGAAGGTCAGCTTAGTAATATGCTCAAATTTGCCATGAGTTCTGCGTTTGTGTCTGCACCTGTTTTTGCGTGGCTAAACTACTCTTTGGTACGCTCAGAACAAAAGCTGTCATCCGGCATTCAAGCGTTGTCAATCATCGGTTTGATGTTTTTGCTTGGATTTGCTTTGTTATATGTTGCCAATACCATGGGCGTTTTTGGCTAGCAAGCAAATAAACTAAAAATTCAAAAAGGGCTGAAACCATCAGCCCTTTTTTATCCTCCGTTGCCGTAAACCTGCGACTTTGGGCGGTGGATATAAGGCAACTTAAATAGTTATGCTTACGCATCGACCGCTGTTTAGTGTGGCGTATTTTGCTGTTCGATATACTGGCGGATAATCTCAATTGGAGCACCACCACAACTACCTGCAAAATAGCTAGGCGACCACAACGCACCACCCCGTAACTGCTTAGAAATAGATGGATACTGCTTTTTGCGAATAAGCCGACTAGACACGCCTTTCAAACTATTAACTAAACTTGAAATAGCCACCCTAGGCGGATAAACCACCAATAAATGCACATGGTCGCATTCACCGTCAAACTCCACCAATTGAGCTTCAAACTTTGAGCAGACTTCCTCAAAAATGCCTTGCATATCGTCTAGAATCTCTTTGGTAAACACTTTTCTACGATATTTAGCCACAAAGACCAAATGTACATGCAGATTGTAAACAACGTGCCTACCACATCTTAAATCATTTGACATACAATTAGACAACTGTAAAATAGAAAAATCCAATCATACTCAAACCCATGAAAACACTCAAGCTACGCATCAAAGACAAACACACAAACCAACTAAACCGCCTAAGCGGTTCGGTCAATTTCGTGTGGAATTATGTCAATGACTTGGGTTACAAGTACCTACAAAAGACTGGTAAATTCTTTAGTGCTTACGACCTAAACGAATATACCAAAGGCAGCGGTGAGTTATTGGGCTTACACTCTCAAACCATTCAAGCCATCAACGAAACCCATGCCAAAAGCCGAAAGCAATTTAAAAAAGCCAAACTCAACTGGCGAACCAACCGACCCAATGCCAAACACAAGAGCCTAGGCTGGATACCCTTTAAAAAGTCTGCTATTAAGTATCTAAGCACAAGACAAACAGGCAAAAAAGCACTTAAATCAACCTACAGCTATCGCTCTCTAAGGGTCAAAAGCTCATCATAGATGTCTTTGATGGCTACAACCTAAGTCTATATCAAATCAACACGCTTGAGATAGTACAAGACAGCCGTAACCGTTGGTATGCCTGCATCACCGTCAAAGAATACCCTAAAACACAATGCGGTACGGGTAGTGTTGGCATAGACTTAGGTTTAAAAGACAGTGCGACCACTTCAAAAGGTGGCAAACTCACCATCAAACAAACCCTAAAATATGCCAAAGAGTTAGCCATTGCTCAGCGTGCAGGTAAAAAGAAGCATGTACGGGCAATCCACGCCAAAATCAAAAATACACGCCAAGACTTAATCCACAAATTCACCACCCAATTAGTCAAAGACAATGCCCTAATCGTGGTTGGTGATGTTAAATCACGCTCATTCACGAACAAGAAAAGCAAACTGGCACAATCAACCTATGATGCAGGATGGTTTGAACTCAAACGACAACTGGAATACAAATGCAAGCATGCAGGTTGTCGTTTTGAAATCGTCAATGAGAAATACACTACCCAAACTTGCTCGTGTTGCCGTCAAATTGACAGCAACAGTCCGAAAGGTAGAGCAGGTTTGCGAATAAGAGAATGGACTTGTGCAAAGTGTGGCACACGGCATGATTCAGATTTAACGCCAGTTGGAACATTCTTGCGGTCGGGCTTGACCGTCTTGTAGAAGGAATCCCCTCACTTTAGGGAGGGGAGGAAGTCAAGATGACCAATCATTGATATCAGATCAGCAATAACACCAATAAACTTGAAACAATGAACGCTTATTCTTGTGGGCTATTATTACTCAATAGATCTTTTTCGCCTGAACGATTGCGAATTTCAGCCTCAACTCTGTGCCATATTTCTGGATCGGGTGCGGTATCTAAAATATCATTCATGCAATTTTCATTGAGTATTTTTTCGGCACGCACCTTGGCAATTTGTTTTTGGCGTTCGGTGTCACCGATTGGGGCGGTGTCATCGATAGAAATATCAGGCGTCGTTTTGGGCGATGGGGCGGTTGGGACAAGATGAGTTGCAAGATTGATAACCGCATCTTCTAATGCTTGATCAAAGTTTAGCATATAAATTGGTTCAGGTAAGCTAAAGCCTTGATTTTCAAGAGCATGCTTGGTTTCACGAATGGCGATACTGCGAGCTTTTGAAAAGTCTGTTTTACTTTGGTCAACCCATACTCTAAACTCAAGAATAATATTTGAGTCGCCCACCTCATTAATAACAGCAACCGCCTTAGGTTCTTTTAGGACAAAATCCAGTGTATAAATGGCATCTAGCCCCACTTTAATCGCTGCTAATGGGTCGTTATTGGCATCCACACCCAGCTCAAAGGTAAAACGCCTTTCAGGATTTTTGGTATAATTCAAAATGGTTGCTTTAAATACCTCTGAGTTTGGTAGTCGTAAATGATTGCCATCTAAGGTCATTAAAATGGTGGCACGGCTGGTCAATCGTACCACAATGCCTTCTTCATCGTTAATGACCACATGGTCTTTTGCCCGAAACGGTTGGCGAATGCTCAGCATCAAAGAAGCGATATAGTTTTCAATGGTATCTTTAACCGCAAAACCCACTGCAATCCCAAGCACCCCAGCACCGCCCAGAAGCGTACCGATGATGGCTTCTGCACCCATCAAGCTCAAGGCTAGTATCAAACCTAGCACAATAAAAATGACTTTAACTGTTTGGGCCAAAAGTTCTGCAATAAAAGGATTTGGCGTAATGTGTTGCCAAAGTTTTTCACGGCGAGACAGCCAGCCGCCAAGCCATGCCACCAAGGCAAATGCCAATAATGCCACCAATAATAAAGGCAATGCTTTTAGTCCTGCTTTTGATTGATTGACCAAATCATTCACAACAGGCGTGACATTATCTTGGATATCCAAAGTACGACTGATGTCATCTTCTACCGTGACAACACCACTGATACGATTGGCTAATTTGACTGCTTGCGTGGCTTTTTTTTCGTTAGCGGTTTCGCCAGATAATTTGACAACACCTTGATTAACGGTAACTTTGACCGATGATAATCCATCTACTTCAGAAAAAATGCCATAAATCCGATCGTAAATTTGGGCATCATCAATCGGTGTGGCTTGACTGGCAATGGGGGTATCATCAGCATTGTTGGCAGGTTTGTTATCATCGGTGGCTGCTGATGGGTTGGTTAATTGGGCAATGACCAGCTCATCAATGGCATAGCTGGGTGATGTGTTGGCAAATGCCAAAAAACTAAGTAAAACAAGTACGGATTTTTTTATCATCATTCATTCGCTATGTTAAGTCGTCATTTTTGGTTTATCTATCTAAAAAGACCGTTTAGTCAATGACGCATTTTTAAAGACAGTAAAATATCAAAATAATAAAACAGTCATTACCTAAAAAAACCTGCCACGCATTGACAGGTTTTTTTATTCATTTGATTGCTTAATTTAAGGATTGACCAAAAGCAGGGTGTGGCTAGGTGTCGGTGTTTCGCCATTTTCTAAATCACGAAATTGAACACTGTCTTTATCCATATAAATCAAATAAGGAGGCGTGTCAGCATGATCATTAGGGTGTAGTAGGACATATTGATTATCCACGCCATTGATGTCATAAGTACCTTGAGTGGTTACTTGACCGTTCGGCTTGCCCAAATAATCCTGCTTCATCATAAATGTGCCATCAGAGTTAAGCGTTAGGTCAGTTTGAACGCCAGAGCAGTCAGCACAAGGCAAAGTACCTGTATAAGTTGATTGTGGTAATACAACACCCACACCATCAACAACAGCAACCTCAGGCTGGTGCGTACCAGTGGTAGCGGTAGCATCAACGACAGCAGCATCAGCTGTGGCGGTAACAGGTTCATTGGGCTGAACAACGGTTTCTTCTTTTTTATTACATGCACTCAATGATAAGCCTGCCAGCATCACTAGCACTAATGATGATTTCATATTCATAATGATAAATTCCTTAAAAATTTGATGATTAATTAAAATTTATATCAAGCCGATAAACTTATATCCAGCATATCAGACCGATAAACTTCATGCCAAATCATCGGTATAAAAAAGCAGATCTATTTAAAGTTAAAAATATAAGTATATACCTTTTCTATATTCTGACATAAAAAAGCTGTTTTAGCAAGAAACTTATCATACAGATACACAAGCGCAACAAAACCAACCTGATGATTCATTTGTTATGCGATGTTTGGTATTTGTCCAAAAAAGTGCTAAACTAGCACGATTGTATCGTTTGGAACACAGCTTATGTTTCGTCCCTTGGCGTTATTTATTGGGCTTAGATATACCAAAGCTAAGCGTAAAAATGGCTTTATTTCCTTTATTTCTTTTATCTCAACCATTGGGCTTACGCTTGGGGTTGCAGTGCTTATCACGGTTTTGTCGGTCATGAATGGCTTTGACCGTGAAATTAAATCACGCATTCTTGGCATGGTGCCTCAAGCTTCAGTTACCTCAACAGAAATTTTGACAAATTGGCAAGAACTTGCCGAAAAAATCAAAATGCAAAATCCAGAAGTGCAAGCAGTTGCCCCTTATATTCAACTACAAGGTATGTTAACCGCTGAAGGTCAGGTGACTGGAATCGTGGTTTCTGGCATTGAGCCTGATTATGAAAAGCAAGTTTCTATCATTGATGAGCATATGACCGCAGGCAATTTGGATGATTTACATATCGGCGAGTTTGGTATTATATTAGGTGAGTCCATTGTCTCTGACATGGGACTTAAGTTGGGGGATAAGGTTACCTTGGTTTTGCCTGAAGCCTCACCCTCAGCAGCAGGCGTTATTCCACGATTTAAGCGGTTTACTTTGGTGGGGATATATCATATCAGCAGCGAAATTGATGGCATGATGGGTTTTGTGCGGATGCGTGATGCTGGCGTGATGCTTCGGTTGCCCGAAGGTGCACAAGGTCTGCGTATGAAGCTAAACGATATTTTTAAAGCGCCTCAAGTGGCAAATAATGCAGCGGGCATTGACTCATTGCCATTATTCCCAAGCGATTGGACAACCACACACGGTAATTTATTTAGTGCCATCCAAATGGAAAAAGCAATGATTGGACTTTTGTTGTTTTTGATTGTGGTTGTTGCGGCATTTAATATCGTCTCAAGTCTTGTTATGCTGGTGACTGATAAAAAATCAGACATCGCCATTTTAAAGACATTTGGTGCATCACCCAAGCTTATTATGCAAGTATTTATGGTACAAGGCATGATTATTGGTGTGATTGGTACAGTTGTTGGTACAGTGCTTGGCGTGGCATTGGCTTTATCAATTAATGATATTTTATTATTTGTGAGCCGTATTTTTGGCGTAAGTTTATTTGATGGCAGTGTGTATGCTGTTGATTTTTTACCCTCTAAGATTGAAATTGTGGATGTGGTATTAATTACAACGGCATCATTTTTATTAAGTTTTTTGATGACAATTTATCCTGCGTTAAGGGCGTCAAAAATTCAGCCTGCACAAACTTTAAGATATGAATAAGGATTAGCATGACGACCATTTTACACGCCAAAAATATCAGCAAAGTGTATGATGAAGGTAAAATTAAAACCACCGTTCTATCAGGTTTGGATTTACAAGTTCAGGCAGGTGAACGCATCGCCATCGTCGGTAGTAGTGGTTCTGGCAAATCAACCTTGCTGCATTTGCTCGGTGGATTGGATACACCAAGCACAGGCGAGGTTTGGCTAAAAGGGCAATGTCTTACCCATCTTAATGAGACTAAGCGTGGAGAGCTGCGTAATCGCTATTTGGGATTTATTTATCAGTTCCATCATTTGCTGGCAGAATTTAATGCCACTGAAAATGTGGCTCTGCCATTGCTGATGCGTCGTGATGTGAGTATCAAGCAGGCAACCGATGAAGCAAATGCACTGCTTCATCGGGTAGGACTTGGGCATCGATTGCATCATCGACCCAGCGAGCTGTCAGGTGGTGAACGCCAGCGGGTAGCCATTGCACGTGCTTTGGTTACGAAGCCTGCCTTAGTCATGGCGGATGAACCTACAGGTAACTTAGATGATGAAAATGCACAGGCAGTTTTTGAGCTACTTAGTGAGCTTCAGGTATCTTTTGGTATGGCATTATTAATGGTAACGCATGATAGGCATTTGGCATCCCAAGCAGATAAAGTCCTTGAGATGAAAAGTGGTCAATGGGCCAATTAAACTGATGTATCATTGATAAAAAGCATAAAAAAGCAGGAGAAAATGCCTGCTTTTTTTGATGGTATCACAAAGATGGATTGGGATTGTTTTTGGCAAGCTGAGTGTATTGGTCAAAGTTTTCGATATACTGTTCTAAGTTTTCAGCGAGCATTTGTTGATATTTTTCGGTATAAAATTTGATAATGTCATCTTTTTCTTTGGCAAGATCACTGCCCTTGACAAAGCCGATGGTTGCCGCTGAGATGGCAAATCTTGCCGCTGCATAATTTAGGCTGGCTGCCACTTGCCCTGCGTGCGATGATGGCGAAAGCTGGCTGTTGGCAAGCGTAATGACGGCATCAGCACGCTCAAAAAATGCATGCATTTGATCTTGAAATTCTGATTCATTAAATTCTTGATTGTCACTCATCTTTTATCCTAAATTAGCAGGGTGAATTGGGCTATTATTGATAAATTGCATAGCAAATAGAGATAAATTGCATCGCAAATAGACAAAATTGCCTTGATATCAAATCCAACCTTAATATCAAGGCTATCCGATTTATTTTGATGATTACTTAAAGATTGGTCATCATCACAGACTTTATTGATGCTGTCTTGTGCCAAATAAAAGGGCGGTATCCAACAATTTAAAGAGCAGAACGCAGCAATTGTGCTTTATCCGTTTTTTCCCAAGTAAAAGCGGTATCTACGCCTTGGCGACCAAAATGACCGTAACTTGCGGTAATTTCATACATTGGCTGTAGTAAATTAAGCATGCCAGTAATGCCATAAGGGCGTAAATCAAAGTGAGTTCGGATAAGCTTGATGATATCAGCGTTGCTAATTTTACCTGTATTAAATGTATTGACCGAAATGGAGGTTGGTTCAGCGACACCGATGGCATAACTGATCTGTACCTCACAACGCTCCGCCAGACCTGCTGCAACAATATTCTTGGCAACATAACGACCCGCATAGGCTGCACTTCTATCAACCTTTGATGGGTCTTTACCGCTAAAAGCACCGCCACCGTGGCGTGCCATACCGCCATAAGTATCTACGATGATTTTACGACCTGTCAGACCTGCATCACCGACAGGTCCACCAATGACAAATTTACCTGTTGGATTGATGTGATATAGTGTGTCTTTGTGTAATAGCTGAGATGGAATGACTTTTTTAATGATTTCTTCCATGACGGCTTCTTGGAGCTGTTTTTGGCTAATATCAGGATTGTGTTGGGTTGATAATACCAGTGCATCTACCGCCAAAGGTTGATGATGTTCATCATAACGCAATGTCACCTGAGCTTTGGCATCGGGGCGTAGCCAAGGCAAAGTGCCATCTTTGCGTAACTGAGCTTGACGCTCCATCAGTCGATGGCTCAGCTGAATTGGAGCTGGCATTAGAACATCGGTTTCATTGGTGGCATAGCCAAACATTAAGCCTTGGTCGCCAGCACCTTGATCTTCAGGACGCTGTCTATCAACACCTTGAGCGATTTCAGGTGACTGTTTGCCAATCATGTTAATCACCGCACAAGTTGAGCCATCAAAGCCCAAATCTGAATGATTGTAGCCGATTTTATTGACTGTATTACGCACAATCGTTTCAACATCAATGTTGGCATGGGTGCTAATCTCACCAGCTAAGACAACAGCACCAGTTTTTACTAAAGTTTCGCAGGCAACTCGTGCATCTTTATCTTGCGTTAAAATGGCATCAAGCAGTGCATCAGAGATTTGGTCTGCCATCTTATCTGGATGACCTTCACTCACAGATTCTGAGGTAAATACTGAGTAGTTCATAAGATTTCACTTCATAAAAAATAAAAATTGTGCAAATTCTGGTGGCTTTTTTAGGCTTGACAGAATAAATACCGTTCACACAAATAAAAATAATCACGGCTTAGTCTGAGACTGTAGAGCGGGCAATGATTATGGACGAATCATTAATACAAGGTATTTGGTAAAAAATTATACGCCAAAATTCTCATAAATACCAATGAAAATTATTCATATTAAAATGAGCGGTAGCACATGCTTTTAAAAATGAATATAAGTAGCTTTGTAGCTTGATTTGTGTCAAATCATGCCATGCCAAAACAGCAAAGCATTACGATGACAGCGTCTATTTAAATGGAGAAATGATCGCTTTTATCGTCTTTTGGGTGGTTGTATCTGGTTTTTAGGTCTTGTTCACGCTGTTTATGACCTTTTTGATGCTTAAATTTGGGGGCGTTGGCGTTATAGCCGTGGCGAGCTTGCCAATCTTTAATAGTGCGATAATTCCAAAAAGCACGAAACGCCAAGCCAAGTACAATACTGGTTGTAATCGCAGATAAAAATAGCCCAATTGCCATGGCTTGCCATGAAAAAATATGACGGTGTGCGGTGAATGGATTGATACCATCGGCAGTCACCCAAAGTGTAAAATCAGTCAAAATTATCCCAATGGCACGAAGTCCAATGATGGGTTCGCCCAAGAGCATTGCGCCCAAAGAATATGCCAGCCAAAAGATAGGAATGGCTGTTAAAGGATTGGTAATCCAAGTCAAGGCAATCGCCATGGGAATATTGGCTCGGGTGAATAGTGCGCCAAGTAATGCCAGCGGCATCTGGCCTGGCAAAGGAAAAAATGCCGCCAGCACGCCAACATAAACAGCACGCCCCAAAGAGCTGCGATTTATCTGCCAAAGTCGAGGGTCTGCCAAAAATGGTGCAAAGACCGCAATCAAACGGTTTTTGCGTAGTTTTTCGGGAGTGGGCAGCCAGGCTTTGAGTTTATTTTTAGGCATGGATGTTGGTTGTAATGCGAATTAAGTCGTGAATTATAACAAATTTTTGGGTATAAAACGATGGTTGTACGGTTATTGTGGGGAAATTTTGGCCAATGATGGCGAGATTGTGATGACTGTGATACAATGCCAAAAGTGAGTTAACAGCCAGTTCAAAAAGAAAATTCAAAAAGAAAATAAGCACATGAACGATAAAATTAAAATTCAGCACCCCAAGCCTTCAGCCAAAGCCAAAAAAGCATTGATTTGGATTGATTTGGAGATGACGGGGCTTGATACCCAACAAGATGACATTATAGAAATTGCAACCATTGTTACTGATGATGAGTTAAATATTCTTGCCGAAGGCCCTGTTTTAGCCATCAAGGTTAGTGATGTGGTTTTAAACCGCATGGATGACTGGAATAAAAACCAGCACGGACAATCAGGGCTAATTGACCGTGTCCGCCGAAGCACTATAACGCTTGCTGATGCTGAAGCACAGACGATTGAATTTTTATCTAAATGGGTGGATGCAGGTATCTCGCCGATGTGCGGTAATTCTATTTGCCAAGACCGCAGATTTTTAGCACGCCAAATGCCAAAGCTTGAGCGATATTTTCACTATCGCAACTTAGATGTTTCAAGTATCAAAGAGCTTTGTTACCGCTGGCGTCCTGATATTGCCACAGGCTACCAAAAAACAGGAACGCATTTGGCACTTGACGATATCCGTGATTCTATTCGAGAGTTGCGCCACTATCAAGCACATTTTTTCAAATTGCTTAATTGATATTAAATAAATATTTTCATATACTTTTTAATTAAAAATTGAGATTTTTTATTAAAAGTTGAGTAAGTCTGACAGTTTAATGTACCAATCAATGAAATATCATTTTTAAAACTTTTAAAAAGTTGTGGCTTTAAGTTTGTTTTTGCGTAACTATTTTAAAATTTGGCAACAATTTTTTCATCAAAGTGGTGCTTATTATTTGAGATGATTTTGGTTAAGATAGTAAGTGAAATTTGCAATTTGCTTTGAGATTATTTTAGATATTATTTAATCAATCATATTAAATTGGTCCATTTAATTATTAGCTCATTTAATTGATTAACAACCATATGGAGTATGTTATGAAAAGATTATCTTTAATTGCATTATTGGCGGTGGCAGGTTTTGCTAACGCAGCGACTTATGAGCTTGATCCTTATCACACCAATGCGCGTTTTAGCATTGACCATTTTGGCACCTCAACCAATGTGGCAGGCTTTTATGAGTTATCAGGTTTGATGCAGTTTGACCGTGCAGCAGGCAAAGGCTCGATTGATATCAGCATCCCAGTTAGTAGCCTAACTGCGTCTTCATCACTATTCACACAACACCTAAAAGGGGCTGATTTGTTCAATATTGAGCAACACCCAACCATGCGTTTTGTGTCAACTAAATTTTATTTCAAAGGGACGGGCAAAAATCGTCAGTTACAATCAGTGTCAGGTAATTTAACTTTGCTTGGTAAAACGCATCCTGTCACTTTAACAGCGACTAAATTTAACTGTTATCAAAGCCCAATGTTAAATACTGAGGTTTGTGGTGGTGATTTTACGACAAAGATTGACCGCACCAAATGGGGCATGAATTATTTGGTAGATATGGGTATGCCTAAAGATGTTCGTATTGATATTCAGGTAGAAGCTGGTAAAAAAGCTCACTAATATCTATCCATACCTATTTTGCTTAGCCTTAATAAAAAGAGCGTATATTATATGACGCTCTTTTTATTAACATGTTGTTTTTATTAACACTGTTAAAAGCTTAACCATACTTAAATTGTGCAAGCTGCAGATCTTCACCAATCATCAATCCAATTTCGGCATGAATGTGACGACCATCATCACGCCAATCGCCCAAAACAATGCGTATTTTGCGACCATGATGATGTACATTTGGGCGATGTGTATGCCCATGCAATAAAATATCGCAATCTGTCATGGCTGCATCAACCGCTGATGGGTTTACATTCATGATCTTTGGCGGTTTATGAGATTTTTGATGGTGTGAGTGATTTTGGATATTATTTGCCAGCTTTTTACGCAGTGCTAAGGGCAATTGATTTAACACCATTCTTGTCATAGGGTGATTGATGATGGCACGATAACGCTGATAGCTCGTATCATCTGTGCATAATGCATCACCATGCTCCAAGCGAATGCGGTGTTTGGTCGTGTTGATGGGATAGGGTTCTTGAATGAGTACGCCCTTAAAAGTATCACAAAGTGTTTGGCGAATCATAAAATCACGATTGCCACGCATGACAAGGATTTGTATATGATTATTTGCCAAGGCATTGAGTGCTGTAATGACAGGGTATAGCCAATGTATGGCTTTTTGGTCGTCTGATAACCGTGTGTAGGTGTCATCACCAAGCCACGCATCCAGCCAGTCCCCCAAAAGATACAATGAATTGAGATTGGGTAAGTTTTTTAGGTCTTCTAGCAGATGAACAAATGCCTTGGTTAGTCTTGGCGTCATTGGCGATAAGTGCAAATCACTAACAAAAACCGCCTGAATATCAGACGGTCTTGTGGTAAAAAAATAATCAGCGTTTAGCATATTATTGATTAATCACTTTGGCACTGTTGATAACGATAGGCTCATTGGGTACATCAGCATGATAGCCAAAACGACCAGTTGGCACGCCTTTGATTTGATTTACCACATCCATGCCATCAATCACTTGACCAAAAACAGTATAACCCCAACCTTGTGGTGTTGGGCTTGAATGGTTTAAAAAGTCATTGTCTTTGACATTAATAAAAAATTGTGCGGTGGCAGAATGTGGGTCGGAAGTTCGTGCCATGGCAATGCTACCGACGGTGTTTTTTAGTCCATTATCTGCTTCATTTTTGATTGGTGTGCCAGTGCGTTTTTCGTTCATTTGTGCATCCATACCACCGCCTTGAATCATAAAGCCATCAATCACACGATGAAAAATTAGACCATCATAATGACCTGACTCCACATAATCCAAAAAATTGGCAACCGTGATGGGTGCTTTTTCGGCATTTAGTTCAATTTTAATTTGACCAAAAGTCGTATCAAATTCTACAACAGGCATATCCATAAAGTATCCTTAAAATATCAATGAATGGGATTAAATTTTGCTTATTATAGCATAAAATTTATGGGGTGTGCTTGTGCAAATTTAAAGGCGATACTGATTTTCTGGGTGCTTTATATTTATAAAATCATGCTTAAAGACCTAAAATTATGCTAAAATAATCTAATTATGGCATTTAAAACTGATCACCATGGACAATGAATTATGAGTACACAACCAACCGAAAAAAATGATTTTATTCGCACAATTATCCGTGATGACTTGGCATCGGGTAAGCATGACAGTATTTTGACACGCTTCCCTCCTGAGCCAAATGGATATTTACACATTGGACATGTGAAATCGATTTGCCTAAACTTTGGCGTGGCAAACGAATTTGGCGGTGCGTGCAATTTAAGATTTGATGACACTAACCCCACCGCCGAAAAACAAGATTTTGTTGATGGCATTAAAGAAGATGTCAGATGGCTTGGGTTTGAATGGGCAGGCGATGTACGCTATGCATCGAGCTATTTTGATGAATTATATGGCTGGGCAGTCCAATTAATCAAACAAGGCGATGCATATGTAGATTTACAAAGCATTGATGAAATCCGTGCCAATCGTGGCTCGTTTACTGAGGTTGGTGTGCCATCACCACAGCGTGATGCCAGTATTGAGGAGAATTTGGCTCGATTTGAGGATATGCGACAAGGTAAGTTTGCTGATGGTGAAGCGGTATTGCGTGCTAAAATTGATATGACGCACCCGAATCTTAATATGCGTGATCCTGTGATTTATCGTGTTATGCATGCTCACCACCATCAAACGGGTGATCAATGGTGTATTTATCCGATGTATGATTTTGCACATCCATTATCTGATGCCTATGAAGGCATTACCCACTCTTTATGTACACTTGAATTTGAAGACCATCGCCCATTTTATGATTGGGTCGTGCAAAAAGTTGGCTTTGATGTGCCGCCACGCCAGTATGAATTTAGCCGCCTAAATATTGACCACACTCTAACCTCAAAGCGTAAGCTCAAGCGGTTGGTAGATATGGGCGTGGTATCAGGTTGGGATGATCCTCGTATGCCAACTGTGGCAGGTATGCGTCGCCGAGGCTATACACCTGAAGGCTTGAGGGATTTTTGTGAACGCATAGGCATTACCAAATCTGAGGGGCTGGTAGATCATCGTATGCTTGAATTTAGCGTGCGTAAGTCGCTTGAGGAGACGACCGCTCGAGGCATGGCAGTTTTGCGTCCTTTAAAGGTGACCATCACAAATTTTGATGATGCTGTCTCTAAATTTAATGAGCTTAAAAATGAAAAAACACTGGCAGAATTTGATGGTGAAGCACTTTGGCTAACTCAGCCGAAGCATCCGCATTTGAACATGGGGGAGCGTCAAATTCCTTTTACCAAAACCATCTATATTGATGCCACCGATTATGAGATTGAGCCGCCAGCAGGCTATAAGCGTCTATCGCCAAATAATCCAGAGATTCGCCTGCGTAACAGCTATATCCTAAAAGTCAATGAGCATAAGACGGATGATGCAGGCAATGTGATTGAATTGATTGCAACGATTGATGAACATACACTGGGTAATAACCCTGAAGGTCGCAAAGTCAAAGGCGTTATCCATTGGGTTTCTGCCACTCATGGTGTTACAGCTTTCGTGCGTTTATACGACCATTTATTGCTAGAAGAAGATGAAATTGATGCATCTTTGGCACAGAATGCTTTAGGGGCTGATGCTGATGCGTTTTGGATTAACAGACACCTTAACCCAAATTCATTGACTGTATATCAAGCGGTGGTTGAGCCTGATTTAGCAAAAGCAGCGGCTGGTGAGCGGTTTCAGTTTGAGCGTGAAAGCTATTTTATTGCCGATAGTGTTGAGCATACGCAATCTTCACCCGTATTTAATCAAATCGTAAGCTTAAAAGACAGCTTTAAGCCTGAATAATTGCACACTTATCAGACTAAGACAGTTGACCAAAGCATCTTTTAGTGTGCTTTGGTCATGGATAAGTTGATATCACGGGGGCATAAGACAAATGCTCCAAAAAACTTAATCAAATACAATAAATCAAGTTGACGCTATGAAACAAGAGACCGCCCTTGCGATTTTAAAGACAGGGCAAAATGTTTTTTTGACAGGTCAAGCAGGTGCAGGAAAAACCTATGTACTCAATCAGTACATTGAATATTTGCGAGTGCGACAAATCCCTGTCGCAGTCACAGCCAGCACTGGTATCGCATCAACGCACATGAATGGTATGACAGTTCATGCATGGTCGGGCATTGGTATCCAAAATGAGTTTGAGAAAGTCAATCTGCAAAGGCTTGCCGCCCGTGATGAATATCTTGAACGCATCAAAAACACCAAGGTACTCATCATCGATGAAATCTCAATGCTTCACAGTAAGCAAGTTGATACCATCAATCAAGTTTTAAAGTATTTTCGAAAAAATGAGATGCCTTTTGGGGGCGTTCAGGTAATTTTTTCAGGTGATTTTTTTCAGCTGCCACCAATTGGCGATAAGGGTGAAACATCAAAAGAAAAATACGCCTTTATGTCGCAGGCTTGGTGTGAGTGTAAATTTCAAATCTGTTATCTCACCGAGCAGCATCGCCAAACAGGCACTGATGAAAAACAGCGTTTTGGCTTATCTTTGAATGATATTTTAAATCAAATCCGTCGCCAATCGGTGACACAGCAGGCGATTAATATCCTGACATCCACCCAAAATCATACCATTGACTTGAACCGCACCAGACTTTATACGCATAATGCTGATGTGGATGTCATCAATCAAACACAGCTCAATGAATTGACTGCCAAGACCATAACTTATCGTGCCGCTAAAATGGGTGAAAAACCCTTGCAAGAATCACTGTCAAAGAGTGTGCGTGCCCCCGATGAGCTGACGGTTGCAATTGGTGCTAAGGTCATGTTTGTCAAAAATTTGCCCCTTTTGGGTGTGTATAATGGCACGATGGGCGAAGTGGTTGGCTTTATTGGCGTATCAGGTAAAGCCTATAAAGCTACTGATGCTGACATCTCTGAAACCGCCTATCCCTTGGTTCGGCTCAATACTGGTGGAGAGGTTGCTGCAGAGCCTGAAGAGTGGACAGTGGAGGATAAGGATGGCACTGTATTGGCAAGTTATACCCAAGTACCTTTATGTTTAGCTTGGGCGATCACAGTGCATAAGTCCCAAGGCATGACTTTAGACGCTGCTGAAATTGACTTATCTAAGACCTTTGAGATGGGGCAAGGCTATGTTGCACTTTCTCGTTTACGCTCATTAGATGGGCTAAAATTGCTGGGTTTTAATATCAAAAGTTTATTGCTGGATGAATGGGTGCAACGCATTGATCAGCGATTTATTGAGTTGTCTTTTGAGCATGCCAAGGCTTTTGAACTGTTTGATGAATCGATGCTTACCAAAATTTATGACGCCTTTATTCATGCGTGTGGTGGTACAACCAATCCTGAGGTCATCGCTGCCAACCAAAAATATCGAGCGCTCAAAAAGCAAGGTGTGCTTGGTCAAACAACAAAAGCACAAAATCAAACCAAAGCAGAACAAACCCTTAGCAACGGACTAACCAGTACCATTCATGAAACTTATGAATTCATTCAGCAAAAGATGGATTTAGAAGAGATTGCTGCCAAGCGTAGTTTGGCTGTTTCAACCATCATCAAGCATGTGACAAGTATTGGTAAAATTATGGGCATTGATGCCATCGAAGCGTATCGCCCAGCTGATGAGGCAATCACCAATATCAAAGATGCGATGCGTCATCTGGATGCTCAAGGCGAATTTGCCGATGGGTTTAAAATTAAGCCCATTTACGATGAACTTCGTGAAAAGTATAGTTATAATGAAATACGCTTGGCTTTGGCGTATATTGATACCTCAAAGATGGACGCTGATCGTGATACCAAATAACCCACACCATCAAGCAAATGTACCAAAATTACGCTTGGCCATCAATGGTTTTGGTCGCATTGGGCGTAATGTACTTCGAGCTTATCTGCAACAGTTAAGTAATTTTGGTCATATTGAAATTGTCGCCATCAATGATGTTGCCGATAACCAAATGCTTTTGCATTTATTAAAATTTGACAGCACGCATGGGCGTTTTGATCAAGGTGATCATAATGCAGCACAAGTTTCATTAACGACCAATCAAGATAACTCATATTTGACAATCACAAAAGGCGAGTTGTTACATCAGATTCTTTTGCTAAGCTGTGATGAGCCAGAGTATTTGCCTTGGGCAGATCTGAATGTCGATGTTGTGCTGGAGTGTACAGGTCAATTTCGTTCCTATGCCGATGCCAATCGCCATCGCACAGCGGGCGCAAAGCAAGTGATTATTGGTGCAGCACCATTTGATCGTGTTGATGCCAGTATTGTCATTGGGGTCAATGATCACAAGCTTCATGCTGATTTGCCAATTATCTCAGGGGTGTCTTGTACGACACAAGCTTTAGTACCTCTATTATCTGTACTTGATGATAAATTTGGTATCCAAAGTGCTATGATGACTGAGATCCATGCCGTAACAGCAGACCAAAGCGTATTAGACCAAGCACACCGTGATTTTCGCCGTGCCCGTGCCAGTGGTCATAATATCATTCCCACAACATCCAGTAGCATTAATGCCACCGAACGAGTGTTACCTCTGATGCGTGGTAAAATTAATGGGCATTCCATCCGAGTTCCAACAATTAATGTTGCTGCGATTGATTTGACTGTCAAATTTAACAAAACAGTGAGCTTAGATCAGATTAAAGATGCATTGATGACAGCCAGTCAAAACCAGCTTTTGGGCATCATGGATTATTGTGATGAACCTTTGGTATCTAGTGATTTTATTGGTAATAGCCATTCCTTGATTATCGATGGACAGCAGTTGATGATGGCAGGTGAGCTTGCTAAGATTTATGCTTGGTATGATAATGAATGGGGTTATGCCAACCGTTTGCTTGATATGTGTCAAAAGCTGGCAGACTTAAGGTAGCGTTATAGATATTTTTATCCTCTTTTTGTGCAAGCAATTATTATAAAATCATTGTATCACCATAAGAAGATACTATCGTCAGATGCCCAAATGATGATAAATCATGACTAATGAAAATTTATCATGATTTATCATCAATAATAACGCAATTTTGATATACTAAGCACACCCAAAATAACATAAGGAAACACCATGACCATTCAGCCCACTGATGCACAGCGCCGTATCATCTATCAAGCTCGCCGTGGTCTCAAAGAATTGGATTTTTATATTGATTATTATGTCAAATCGCATTATTTGAGTGCAGACGCAGATGAGCAGCAGGCATTTGAGACATTGTTAAGTTATGAAGATCCAGATTTATTGGTGTTTTTTTTGGGTCAAGAAACGCCATCAGAGGCAGGTGTTGCTGCTTTGATTGACAAGATGAAATCACTTCGTCATACTGGCACTGTCTAGCCTGATTAAATAGTCAGTCAGATTTTGAGCGTTTATTCTCAATATCCTTTGGTGTTAGATGCTGCCTTTGTGCCAACACGCACAGGGTGGTATCTGTGGATGAGTACCATAGTTTTGGTTCTACTCATCTGTTTGGCTGTCGGCTTGTCATGGTGGCAATGGGTAAGTTTGGGTGTATGTACAGGCGTATTGATTGGTTTTTATGCTTATCATCAAAGATCAGGCATCCGTCAGATGAGCAGCCGTCAGATTGATGGTGTTTGGCTGTTGTCTTTTCCTATCCGTTCAAAACAAGCGGCAACCACTCAAGATGACCCAAAAGATACACATGTGATCCATCAAGCTTATTTACATGATATCCGCTTGGTTGATTTGGGATTGAGTTTGGTTGTGGTGATAAATTTTTATGCCATCAGCCCAAGAAGGCAGCCGTTAAGCGTTATTATCTTTGCCGATCAGACCGATTCACACAATTTTTCTAAATTATCTGCACTGGCAAGACTTTACCAAAAATAGCACAAATGTTTACAAAAACACTGTTCCGTGATGTACTGGATTTTGTTAAGATGACGACATCATCATTGAGATTTGTTATGAAAGTTTTGTGATTAAAGTGATGAAAAATGTTAACTTGTATGATGTTTTTATCAACGATTTATCATACAATAGATGATTTAGGATAGGGGAAATGATATGAGCTTATTACAAAGCATTGTTACAGAAGTCTTAAAAAATACCGTACAGTCGCCACCTAAAGCTCAGCAAGTACCACCAAACCCCCAGCAAGGCGGCTTGGGTGGTTTATTAAGCGGTTTAACAGGTGGTCAATCCAATGCCACCAGTGCAAGCTTAGGCGGTCTATTGGGCAGTGTCATTGGTACACAAATGGGCAAGCAAACACAAGGCTCACCGCTTGATGCTGTGTTGGGCAGTTTATTGGGCAACAATCAACAAAATACCAGTGCTGGCGATTTGGGCAATGTGCTTGGTGCGGTTTTGGGTCGTGGTAATGTCAAATCGGCTGGCATGAATAAAAGTACACTGTTGCTTGCTTTGTTGCCAATTGTATTGACATTTATCCAAAAAAATGGCGGCCTGTCAGGCGTACTTAGCAAATTTTCTAACAACGGCTTACAAAATAAGGTACAGTCTTGGGTGAATGTCGATACCAATAATGATGGCATTGATGCCGATGATATTGCAAGATTATTTGATCATCAAGACATTGAAAATATTTGCCAAAAAACAGGCGCTAGCCGATTGGAAGTTTACCAAGGTATCGCAGAGCTTTTGCCGAAAGTGATGGATGATTTGACACCTCAAGGTGATCTATCAAAAGAAAAAGAGGCCAATGATGAGATTGCTGAGTTATTGGCAAATCTGAAAAGCTGCTCAGTAGTTTAATGCAGTCAAAAAAAACAGATTTTAAAACCTGTTTTTTTGGGCTTATTGGTTGGATTTTATCAAAAGAAGCGTTTGACGAGATCCGTATTTTATTCAAAATCGCCGTATCTTACGGATTAATCTAGTTGTGATGAGAAATTATGGCAAATTTAGCGTTATTTGATTTGGATATGACACTGATTAATGTGGACAGCGACCACAGTTGGGGGCAATATATTGTCAAAAAAGGCTTGGTAGACCCCCAAGCTTATGCCGATGCCAATGATAAATTTTATCAAGATTATATTGCAGGCACGCTGGATGCGGTGGCATATAATGAATTTGTGGCGGCATTTTTAAGCACTCAAAGCATGACAGATTTGCATACTTATCGAGATGAGTATCTAAAGACATGGATACGCCCAAATATGCGTCCAAAGGCGATTGAACAAATTGCCTATCACCGTACCCAAGGCGATACAGTCGTGGTGATTAGTGCGACCAATGATTTTGTGGTTGTACCCATTGCTAAGTTATTTGAGGTGGATGATGAGCATACTTTGGCAACTCGCCTAGAGGTGGTGGATGATGTTTATACAGGTAAAGTGGCAGATAAGCCCAACTTTAAAGATGGTAAACTTTATCATCTAAAAAATCTTATTAATCACTTTGAATCGCAAGGCATCAAATTTGATAAGCTCATCGCCTATTCTGACTCAAAAAATGATATTCCACTGTTAAGCCATGCCGATGAAGCAATCTGCGTCACACCTGATGATACCCTAAGAGCGTATGCCAAAGAACAAGGGTGGCAAGTGGTAGATTGGGCAATGTGATTGATATTGACATTAAAACACAAACACGCCATTAAGCCATAAATCAAAACACCAGATGGGCTTTTGGCATGGTAAAATTAGATAAGATTTGGTATAATTTTTTGTTTAAAATTTCGGCAATCCTACCGAATTGTTTTCACGGGAGAAATCATGGAAATTGCACAGTATCAAGAACAAATCAAAGATTTGCACGCTCGTGGGCAAGAGCTTCGGGGGTATCTTTGACATTGAGAGCAAAAAAGAACGCCTAGAAGAGGTTAATTTAGAACTAGAAAACCCCGACATTTGGAACAATCCTGACCTTGCCACCAAAATCAGCAAGGAAAAATCAGTGCTAGATGGTATCGTGGGCGTGATAGATGGCTTATCCGCCAAACTCGATGATGCTGCCGCCATGTTAGAGCTTGCTGTAGAAGATGATGATGAGAGCCTGCTTAGTGATGTGCAAGCGGAGCTGGATGATGCCCTAAACAGCGTAGAAGAGTTGGAGTTTAGGCGGATGTTTAGCGGTGAGATGGATGCCAATAATTGCTATTTGGACATACAATCAGGCTCAGGCGGTACAGAAGCACAGGACTGGGCCCAGATGCTCTTGCGGATGTATTTGCGTTGGTGTGAATCGCACGGCTTTAAGGCGGAGGTGTTGGAGGTTTCCGAGGGGGGCGTGGCAGGCATCAAATCAGCAACCATTATGGTTAAAGGTGATTATGCTTTTGGCTGGCTTCGCACTGAGATTGGTGTGCATCGCTTGGTGCGTAAGTCGCCTTTTGACAGTAATAACGGTCGCCATACCTCGTTTGCAGCGGTGTTTGTCTCGCCTGAGATTGATGATAATATTGACATTGACATCAACCCTGCCGATTTGCGTATTGATACTTATCGTTCAAGCGGGGCAGGCGGTCAGCATGTCAATACGACCGATTCGGCAGTACGCATTACCCATCAACCAACAGGTGTGGTTGTTGCTTGTCAAAATGAACGCTCTCAACATGCCAACAAAGATACTGCCATGAAAATGCTCAGAGCCAAACTCTATGAACTTGAAATGCAAAAACGCATGGAAAAACAGCAAGCACTTGAAGAGAGCAAATCCGACATCGGTTGGGGCAGTCAAATTCGCTCTTATGTGCTTGATGATTCACGCATTAAGGATTTGCGAACAGGGGTTGAAACTTCCAATACAACAGCGGTATTAAATGGGGATTTGGATAAGTTTATTGAAGCCAGTCTTAAAGCAGGGTTATGACTTAATCTGATGTATGAACTAAAATATCGTCCTTATGGGCGATATTTTTATAGGCAATATTTTTTGGTTCATAGATTGGTATTTTAACTTAATTTCAAAGTTGGTGGTGTAAAAAAACTGGTGATTAAAACATGCTTAAATCTTGAATAATCATGGCAAATATTACCCAAGCTATTTATTTTATTTGTGGTTAGTGCTAAAATCTTGATAGCTTTTGCTATAAACAATTGTACACATCTATAAGGAGACAGAATGTCTATTGACCGTATTCGCCACGCAGGTTTGCGTGAAAAAGTGATGAGTGCTGACAAAGCCGCTCAGTTCATCCAAAATGGTATGATGCTTGCCATCACAGGCTTTACAGGGGCAGGCTACCCAAAAGCCCTACCAACTGCCATCGCCAATAAAGCCAAGGACGCTCATGGCAAAGGTGAAAAATTTAGCGTTGGTATGGTAACAGGGGCATCCACCGCTCCTGAATGTGATGGCGTGCTTGCCGAGGCAAAAGCGTTGCATTTTCGTTCACCATTTCAGTCTGACCCAATACTTCGTAATGGCATTAATGCAGGCGAGATTGCCTATCAAGACATGCACTTATCGCATGTTGAACAGCAGATGCGTCAAGGCTTTTATGGTAAATTTGACATTGCCATCGTTGAGGCGGCTGCCATTACCGAAAATGGTGAGCTGATTTTTGCGATGGGCATCGGTCATGGCGTAGAAGCGATTAAAAACGCCGATAAAATCATCATTGAGATTAATGATGCTCTAAGTGTAGGCTTAGAGGGCATGCATGACATCTATGATGAGGTGGGTTTGCCGCCACACCGTAAGCCCATTCCCATCGTTGGGGCATTTGACCGTATTGGTACAGCAGGGCTTGCCATTGACCCTGATAAAGTGCTTGCCATTGTATTAACGAGTGCTGGCGACCGTAATTCTAAATTTGCCGAGCCTGACGATGTGTCTAAGCGTATTGCAGCTCAGGTGATTGATTTTCTTGACCATGAGGTTAAGGCGGGTCGCTTGCCTAAGAGCCTGCTGCCACTTCAATCAGGCGTGGGTAATGTTGCCAATGCCGTCATGGCAGGTCTTTTGGATGCACCATTTGATGATTTGGAGGGTTATACCGAAGTACTTCAAGATGGCATGCTTGATTTGATTTTGGCCAAAAAAATGAAAACCGCTTCTGCCACCGCTTTGTCATTTAGTCCAGATGCACTGGCACGCTTTAACGAAAATATTGAGTTTTTAAAAGACAAAATCGTCCTTCGCCCCATGGAGGTTAGCAACAATCCAGAGATTATCCGCCGTTTGGGGGTGATTGGCATGAATTCTATGATTGAGGCGGATATTTATGGTAATATCAACTCAACTCACATCATGGGTACTCGCATGATGAATGGCATTGGTGGCTCTGGCGACTTTACTCGTAATGGCTTTTTTAGCATTTATGTCAGCCCATCTACCGCCAAAGGTGGGGCAATCTCAGCGATTGTACCGATGGTCAGCCATCATGACCACACCGAACACGATGTGATGTTTATCGTAACCGAACAAGGCATGGCAGATTTGCGTGGTAAATCGCCAAAACAGCGTGCTAAGGTGATCATTGACAACTGTTCACACCCTGATTATCGTGACATGCTTCGTGATTATTATGACCGTGCATTTGTGGCAAGCCAAAAAACAGGTGGTGTACACACGCCGCATCTGTTGCTAGAAGCATTGTCATGGCATCAACGCTTTGTTGAGACAGGCGACATGCGTATTAAGTAATTGATAGATCTTACAAAAACCGTTCAATCAAAACCGATTGGACGGTTTTTATTTGGATAAATGCGTATACCGCCATACCAAAATAAAAACCAAAATTGATGGTGAAGATTTTGCAAGTCTGCTTTGATGACTGATGAGTCAAAAGGGAGGTTTGCATTACAAGAGGGCATTGGCTATTCTATTTAGGAGAATTTTGTATATCGGTTTTAATTGCTCATATCATGATGCTGTTACCAAGCCATGCTTTGATCAAGCTTATCAGCTGGAATTGGTCAAGTTTCATACAGTCTATTTGAGCAGTTTTATTATAAAGGAATGAATAATGCAGTATGTTGCTCCTATCCGTGATATCCAGTTTGTGATGCATGAGCTTTTGGACAGTTAATCACACTACAGTAAACTGTCTGCTTATGCAGAGCTTGATACAGATACAATCAATAGCTATCTTGAGGCGGCAGCTGATTTTGCACAGTCCGTGATTGCCCCTTTGAATCGTACGGGCGATATCGAAGGCTGCCAATTTAATCATGGTGTTGTTACGACACCGACTGGCTTTAAGGAGGCATACGCACAATACTGCGAGCTTGGTTTTCCTGCGATCAATGCTGAGCCTGAGTTTGGTGGCTTGGGCTTGCCAGTATCATTATCAAGTGCGGTCAGTGAGATGATGGGGACTGCCAACTGGTCATTTGCGATGTATCC
The DNA here is from genome assembly GCF_001632285.1 of Moraxella catarrhalis. Lineage (GTDB taxonomy): Bacteria > Pseudomonadota > Gammaproteobacteria > Pseudomonadales > Moraxellaceae > Moraxella > Moraxella catarrhalis. The sequence goes on along the minus strand of NZ_LWAH01000013.1, from coordinate 99,508 downwards.
GGGGCTATCACATGGTGCAATTCAAACCATTGAACATCATGGCACAGAGGTTCAAAAAGCCACTTATCTTGAAAAGATGAATACAGGGGCTTGGTCAGGCACTATGTGTTTGACCGAATCGCATGCAGGCTCTGACCTTGGTATCATCAAGACGCGTGCTGTACCCAATGAAGACGGCAGCTATGCCATTACTGGTCAAAAAATCTTTATCTCAGCAGGTGAGCATGATTTAACCGAAAATATCATTCATATCGTACTGGCTCGCTTGCCTGATGCACCAGCAGGCACCAAAGGCATCTCGCTATTTATCGTGCCAAAATTCATCGTCAATGATGATGGTTCGGTGGGTGAGCGTAATACGGTCAGCTGTGGCTCAATTGAGCATAAAATGGGTATCAAAGCATCAGCAACTTGCGTGATGAATTTTGATCATGCCAAAGGCTATCTCATCGGACCAAAAAATCGTGGTCTAAATGCCATGTTTACTTTTGTGAATGTGGCACGCTTAGGCACTGCCATCCAAGGTTTGGCAGCGTCCGAGCTTGCTTTTCAGGGGTCGCTAACTTATGCCAAAGAGCGTACCGCCATGCGTGCTTTATCGGGTGTCAAAGAGCCGAATAAGTCAGCTGATAGCATCATTCATCATCCTGCGGTACGCAATATGCTACTGACCCAAAAAGCCTTTAGCGAAGGTGGTCGGGCTTTGGTGTACTATTTGTCTTACTTTGCAGATACTGTTGCCAAAGGTGAAAACCCAAGCGAGGTTAAGTTTGCTGATGAAATGTTGTCATTATTAACCCCAATCGCCAAAGCGTTCTTGACCGAAACGGGTCTTGAGTCGGCGAATATGGGCGTACAAGTCTATGGTGGTCATGGCTATATCAGTGAATGGGGCATGGAGCAAAACTTGCGTGATACACGCATTTCATGCCTATACGAAGGCACAACCGAAATCCAAGCTTTGGACTTGCTTGGCAGAAAAGTACTTGGCTCACAAGGTCGTATGTTGGCGAATTTTACTCAGATAATTCATCAATTTTGCCAAGAAAATGCAGATAATGATGAAGTTGGTCAGATGGTTAGTACACTGGCTAAGCTAAATCAGCAGTGGCGTGATTTGACTTCTCGTATCGCCATGCAAAGCACGCTAAACCCTGAAGCTGTTGGTGCTGCTGCGGTTGATTAATTGTATTTTAGCGGCTATGTTACCTTGGGATATCTTTGGGCAAGAACAGCGGTCTTGGCAAAAGCCAAATTAGCTGAGTTTGATGGTGATCTTGGCACTGATAAATCATTGTAAGGCGAATACGGCTTTTATGATGCCAAAGTGAAAACTGCCGAGTTTTATTTTGCCAAACTGATGCCGCGTCATTTGGTTCATGTGGCTCGCATTAATACTGGCTTTGATAGTTTGATGGCGATGGACGCCGAACAATTTGCCTTTTAATTGGTTTTCAGCTATAGTAAATTAATCACATGGTATGATTAGTATTATTTGATAATAAGGTTTGATAATAAGGAAAGTTTATGACATTGCACTATACTGCACCACTTGATGAAATGTGTTTTACTCTAAAAGAAGTTTTTCATGCCCCAAAATTTTGGACAAATACAGACCGCTTATCCCATGTTGATGAACAAACGGTTGATATGATTTTAGATGAAATGGCAAAATTTGCCACCGAGGTTTTGTTACCACTCAATCAGTCGGGTGATGAAGAAGGTGCCAAATACTTAGATGAAGGCAGAGTTGCGACACCATCAGGTTTTCAAGAGGCTTTTCGTGCTTATGCAGATGCAGGCTAGGTTGGTTTAGGCGGTGATCCAGAGTATGGCGGTCAAGGCATGCCAAAAATGGTTACCATGCTGGTTGAAGAGATGTTATTTGCTACCAACCAATCATTTACCCTATATCCGATTTTGACGGTCGGAGCAACGCTAACTTATTGGCTACCGCAAGTTGCGAGCAAAAATCCCAATATCTTGAAAAAATGTACTCAGGTCAATGGGCGGGTACGATGTGCTTGACAGAAAGTCATTCGGGTACTGATTCGGGTATCATCAAAACACGAGCCACGCCCAATGAAGACGGCAGCTATGCCATTACTGGCACCAAAATATTCATCACAGGTGGCGAGCATGATTTGACCGAAAATATCATTCATCTTGTGCTTGCCAAGACACCAAACGCACCAGCTGGCTCAAAGGGCATTTCGCTATTTATCGTGCCAAAATTCATCGTCAATGATAATGGCTCATTGGGCGAGCGTAACGGTGTGCAAGCAGGCTCAATGCAATCATGGCATTTGATAATGAATTTTTTGCTTAAGCTTGGTTGTATTAAGTTATGTTAAGCATAAAATTAACCCAAATTTGAGTTAATTTAATTTAACGCATTCAATCACACCAAAAAAGGACGAAAGATTATTTTTGTCCTTTTTTGGCGATGAATGAATAGATAGCCTACCGCAGTATTTGGTAAATACACATAAATATGATACAGTAGCGATTATTTTTCACCAGTATTTTTATCCAAATGATTGCAAAGACCCAATTGACGGTAATCATGAGCAACGATTTTATCATCATGCTTATTTGAACTAAAATCAAATTTTGGGTTAATCAAAAGACAGCCAATCATCACTGTCCAATTGGTTACAATCTGATGTTATTGATGGGCAAAATCATCCAGCGGAGTTTCATTGTGCTAGAAAATGACATGTCAAATCTTGAACAAATATTACAGCGTATCGTTATGCTACAAGAGCTGCCAGAACCTGAAGCCTTAAAACGCTTGATCGATGCTTTGCGTGTTACTGACGAAGATGAAGATAATGAAATTGTGGATGCCAAATTTGATGAGCTGATTGCACTTTTGCGTGAGCATCCTGAGTATGGTTCAGGATTGGCGGCCTTTATTTTACGGTTAATTAATAAATATCGTCAAATTACTTTATATACAGATACAGGCATTGCATCCGATCAAAGTTTTTCAAGTAGTGTCTCACGCTTAATCAGCCACCGTTTTTTGCCATTACTGCCCGAAGAGGATTCGGTGGTTGAGCTTGCTAATTATCTTTTTGATAGGAATAATGATTGGAAGTGGGTAGAATCCATCTCGGATGAACGATGGGATGCTTTGGTGTCGTTGATTCGTCCTGATGAACAGGATCTAAGTTTGGTGGCTCAAGCCAAAAACAGCATTCTAAATGCCATCGTGGTATTGTCATATCGCATCAGTGGCATTGGCCTACATCCTGAGCTGATGAATTTTTATCCTGAGCTGCTGAATTATTCGGCGGCATTTGTGGCACAAAATCAAGAAGCGGTGTTATTTGTCAATCAATATCGCCAAGCTCATGAACTGGATTTGATGACAGATGTCATCCCTGATCAAGACATCGACCCTGCCCCTTTGATGGTGATGGTGGAGCAATGTGAAGATATTGTCGATACACTCAGAAAGCGAGTATATAAAACAGGTATTTCAATTCGTCTGACAAATATGTTAGCACGCCTTGAGCAAAGTTTACAGCGTATGCGGACTTTGGTTGAGCTTGTGAGTGATGCAGAGCATAAGCGTGATCAAGCGATTGCGGATTTGACCATTGAAGTGGTGCAGACTGCTAAAACTCGCTACAGTTTTAGCTCATTGATTGAGTCAAACACCCGCCTTTTATCACGCAAAGTAACCGAAAATGCAGGGCGTGTTGGTGAGCATTATATTAGTACCGATAGAACTGGCTACCGTAAAATGTATAAAAAAGCAGCCATTGGCGGCTTATTTATCGGCTTTATGGCGACATTAAAGATGCTGTCTTACCATGTGGTATTAGCACCAATTGGACGCGCTTTTGTTAATAGTATGATTTATGGCTTGGGCTTTGTTTTTATCCACATTGCCAAAGGCACTGTTGCAACCAAGCAGCCAGCAATGACAGCAGCAGCAATCGCATCAACCATCTCTGGCTCATCAGGCAAAAAAACTCAGCAGCTGGCAAAATTAGCTGAATTGGTTGTTGATATTTTACGCACACAGTTTATCGCCATTTTGGGTAATATTTCAGTGGCGATGCCAGTGGCTTTATTGATTGCACTGGCATGGGGGTATTTTTATGATACGCCGATGATTGATGGCGCTCAAGCTGCTCATTTATTGCATGACTTAGACCCAATTCGTTCTTTGGCATTACCACATGCGGCAATTGCTGGGGTGTTTTTATTTGTCTCAGGATTGGTTGCAGGCTATTATGATAATTTGGCTGCTTATAATAAAATTGGTGAACGCATACGCAAGCATTGGGTTTTGATGCGTGTGATGCCAAAGCGGTGGCTGGATAAGATGAGTAGTTTTGTAGAAGCCAACCTTGGTGCGATCATGGGTAACTTTATTTTTGGCTGTTTTTTGGGCAGTACAGCAACGGTTGGCTATATGCTTGGGTTACCTTTGGATATCCGTCATATTGCTTTTGCTTCTGCCAACTTTGTGCATGGGCTATATTATCTATCGCCTGAGCATTTGACTTGGCAGGTGGCAATATTGTCTTTTGTGGGCATGTTGCTGATTGGTATGATGAACCTTTTGGTCAGCTTTTCGCTTGCGTTGATGGTGGCATTACGCTCAAAAGAGGTGAAATTCACAGAATGGAAACAGCTTTACAAACTGGTTACCAATCATTTTATCACACGCCCCTTAGATTTTGTCTGGCCGCGTAAACAAACTGTCAAATATGCCAAGATTAATAGCTTGGGTGAGATTATTTTTGAGGAAGCGACGGACGAAAAAGCCAATCACATTTTTGCTGATTCAATTGTCCGCCGCTTAGGACGCAATAAACCCAAAGACGCATCAAAGGGTGAAGTGCCCGATGATATCCGAGAAGCGATCGAAGCGTATCATAATGATGAATTGGATGAGTCAGGTAATCTGGTGGATAAATCATCTGACGACTATAACGATAATGGCATCAATTCTTTACCAAAACCCTCAACGCCGCCTAATTTACCAGGTTGATTATAACGCTTTTAATTTTACTGTCTTTACCTTTGGGTATGTGATAGTCGTGTTAAAAACTTTGCTTTTGGCAAAGTTTTTGCTTGTACAAGATAATCAAACTTACCTGCTGATTTAAGGGGTTGAATCAAATAAAAACCTGCTAATGACACCAGCAGGTTTGGTTTGCAATTTAGGTTAACCGTTTTTAAATTAATCATTTTCCAAAAATGAGCGTAAATGTTCAGAGCGAGAAGGGTGGCGTAATTTACGCAATGCTTTGGCTTCGATTTGGCGGATACGCTCACGGGTAACATCAAATTGCTTACCAACTTCTTCAAGCGTATGGTCGCTTGGCATATCAATACCAAATCGCATTTTTAGAACTTTAGCTTCTCGTTCGGTCAAATTATCAAGCACCTCACGAGTCGCTTCACGCAAGCCTTCTGCCGTTGCGTTTTCAATTGGGCTTGAGATGGTATTATCCTCAATAAAATCACCCAAGTGGCTATCTTCATCATCACCGATTGGTGTTTCCATAGAGATGGGTTCTTTGGCGATTTTTAGGACTTTACGCACTTTGGCTTCGTCCATATCCAAACGCTCACCCAGCTCCTCTGGGGTTGGTTCACGCCCCATTTCTTGGAGTAGCTGGCGAGATACTCGGTTGATTTTGTTAATCGTTTCAATCATATGCACAGGAATGCGGATTGTGCGTGCTTGGTCAGCGATCGAGCGGGTGATGGCTTGGCGAATCCACCAAGTTGCATAGGTTGAGAATTTATAGCCACGGCGATATTCAAATTTGTCCACCGCTTTCATAAGACCAATATTACCTTCTTGAATCAAATCAAGGAATTGTAAGCCACGGTTGGTGTATTTTTTGGCGATAGAAATCACCAAGCGCAAGTTAGCCTCCACCATATCTTTTTTGGCACGACGAGCCTTAGCCTCACCGATGGCCATTTGGCGAGCGACTGCCTTCATATCACGGATGTCCATTTGAAGTGCCTGTTCGTGTGCTAAGAGTTTTTGCTGTAAGGCAACCACTTCAGGCTCAATTTTGGCTAAAGTTTCGGCAAAAGCAGGACCGCCTTTGATGCGATGAGACAGCCATTCGAGATTAGTTTCGTTGCTTGGGAAGGTTTTTTTGAACTCATCCATAGGCATTTTACCATGGCGAATCACAAGTTTCATGATGCGGCGTTCATTACTTCGCACATCTTCATAAACTTCACGCATCAAACTCATGACTTGATCCGACAAGCGATTATTGAGTTTAATGAGCATGAAATGATTGGCCAGCTCATCATAAGCAACTTTGACCGCTTCACTACCACGCCCATGCTTAGCCAAGGCTTCTTGGGCTACATCATACAAACGCTGAATCTCCTCAAAACGGACACGCACCTCTTCAGGGTCTAGGCTTGAATCATCGGTATCATCAAGTTCAGTACCATCAGACTCACCATCTTCTTCAGCATCATCTTTATCGGTGGTTTTGGGTGATCCAAGATCCAGCTCAATTTCTTCTTCGTTTAAAATAAAATCGCCATCATCGCCATTTAAAAACCCAGAGACAATGTCGGAAATCTTTTTTTCACCAAGAAGCACTTGCTGATATTCATCAAGCACAAATTTTACTGTGCCAGGCCAATACGCCATGATATATTGAACCTCACGAGTGCCTTCCTCGATGCGTTTGGCAATGCCAATTTCGCCTTCACGGGTCAGCAAATCCACCGTACCCATCTCACGCATATACATACGCACAGGGTCGGTAGTGCGTCCAGGCTCAGTTTCAACAGAGGCTAGTACTGCTGCTGCTTCATCGGTTGCGATGTCATCATCGCTACCAGTGTCTGATAATAAAATATCATCATCATCTGGTGCTACCTCAAAGACTTGAATGCCCACATCGGTCAACATCTGAATGATGTCTTCAATTTGATCGCTTTCGGTGACAGACTCTGGCAGTTGGTCATTCACTTCAGCATAGGTGAGATAGCCTTGCTCCTTGCCTAGGCGAATCAGTGCACCTAACTGTGATGAAGAAGTGTCGTGATCTTCGTTAATATGATTATGTTCACGCATGTGTATTTTGTCTCTTGGTGGGCATCAAAACATTTCATTATACTGGCTTTTTGGGTATCTTTCAACTTAGTGAAAGTCTCGGTAAGGATTTTATTAAAAATATAAATTTATGAATTTATAAAAATATTCTAATGATAAAACCTTATTTTTTATTCGTTAACTTTTCTTTGAAAGCCTAAAAGCTTATGCCTATATTGGGGTTTGAAGCTGATTTTAAAAGAGTGATATAAAAAATAATGCCAAAGCAAGTCGATAATTGTCACAGAGATGATTATCACCGATTTAACAAATTTAATATTATTGATAAAATTAGTATCATTGGTAAAAATAGTGAACATATCGGTCAGTTGCTTGACCTTGAACCAAGTCGGTGTTTTAATGTAATATCGCAAAATACCCACTGGCATTTGATGCTTATATTAAAGGAATAAATATGACGCTTAAATTAGGCAATAAAAGATTTTGGCTTGCCATGATCGCAACGGCCGCCATCGTGGTGGGTTTTCGTGAATTGGTATTGGTGGTATGTACTTGGCTTGGGATACCAACGGCGGCAAATATTGTCGGCTTGGTGAGCTTATTTATTGTGTTGGTGGGTGTGCGTATGTCGGTAGGGCTGCCAGCATGGCTATCAAGCTCAGCAAGTACCTTACTGGTTGATAGTGGTTTTGCTTTTTTACCAGTCTCAGCAGGTGCAGGGATTTTGCTGTTTGGGCTTGGCGAGGATTTGCTGTCAGTCTCGGCGACCATTATAATCAGCACTCTGATACCACTTTGGGCATTTGCCAAATTATCCGCTCTGTGGCTTGGCAGTAGCGACACCAAAAATCACAGAGGTGGATTATGATGCTTGACACTACCACGATTTTGATTGCTTTTATCATTACTTTGATTGCACATATTGGGGCCAAATATGTCCTTCGTTATTTAAATAAGTTTATCAAAGGCGTGCCTATGATCATCGTTGCTATCATATTGACGCCGATTTTATTATTCGTCATTGGGCTTGATTATCATACTTATTACGCACATGCCAGACCTGTTTTTGATCGCTTGCTTGGTTATAGTACAGTACTGTTAGCGGTGCCATTAGCGGGCATGGATTTTAAAGGTTTGCCAGTCAAAAAACTGGGCGTGGTGGTGATATTGGCAAGTATCGTTGGGGCGATTTTACCGATGTCTTTGGGTTATCTATTGACGCTAAATATGGATACCATTTTGGCATTTGCCACGCGTTCTGTGACGACACCTGTGGGGTTGTCGGTCGCACAAATTATTGACGCGCCTTTAGTGATGGCAAATTTGATCATCATCGTTTCTGGTATTTTGGGTGCAGGCGTGTGCCGAATTTTATTCAAAAATATTCAGGATGAACGCGCCCAAGGCTTGGCGTTGGGGCTGGTAGCACATGCTATCGGTACAGTAGAAGCGTGGATGATCAGTCCGACAGCGGGGCGTTATGCAGCGTTTGGCCTAGCAATTAATGGTTTAGTGACCGCCATGTGGCTGCCTGTGGCGGTGCTTTGGTGGTTGTCTTAACATGACAATGATTTAAAATGGGCTTTTTATCTATCACAATTATTTATCATAAAAATTAATAAATAAAAAGCACTTATATTACCTAACAATAAGCAAAACTCTTGAAAGTTTAGAAAAATTGTTAGGTTTGCGTGTTTCTAAAGTACAGCATTTTGTATTTATCAGCGTTTCATCATGGTATTTATTAATTTTATGATATAATGTGCCAAATTTTTTACCGAAACGATGAATAAACAACGATATGCAAACTTCAAAAACCCATGTAAATGCCCTAACTTTAGCGACATTTGGCATGCTTAGCGGTAGTGCATTTGCCCAAAACTCTATCTCGGTTTATATTGCACCTCAAGGTTCTGCCCATGCGACTGTGGCATCAGCTTATACTTCATCAAGCAGCCAAAACGCTGTAGAGCCTGGTTTTTTGACTAAGCTGCAAACCGATACCATCAATTCACAAAAATTCACCAAATTAAGTAACGAGTCTCAAACGGTTGGCCGTTTGTATCATTATAATGAGCCTACGACCAATTTTTCTGCAAATTTTGTTGCAAACAGTTATGCAAGCTACTCAGGTGATTATTCTGAGCGTAGTACATACGACCATCTCATTCGAGAATCTGCGGCAAGACATGGCGTAGATCCCGCCTTAATTAAGGCGGTCATCCATACCGAATCAAGCTTTAACCCCAATGTGCGTTCACGCATGGGCGCCATGGGTCTTATGCAGCTGATGCCAGGTACGGCTCGTGATATGGGTGTATATAATGCATGGGATCCTGCCCAAAACATTGAAGGTGGTACCAAATATTTGGCGTATTTACAACACCAATTTAGCAATCCAAATCATGTGATTGCCGCTTATAATGCAGGCCCTGGTAATGTCAAAAAATATGGCGGTATTCCTCCATTTCGTGAAACCAAAAATTATGTGATTAAGGTAAATGACCGCTACAACAACATTTATCGTATGGATGCGGCATTGTATCAAGGCTATGATGCGAATCGTACCATGCTTGCGATGAATAGCACGCCAGTAGCTCAGGTAAAGACAACAACAACTTCCTACGCTCAGCCAATCACACAAAGGGCACCAAGCAATCCTGTGATTAATCGTGACGCATCTGCACATATTTATTTTTCAAACAATGAATAATCAGATCTTTATCTAGGCTGAATTAAAATGACTTAAACCCAAAAAATTGTTAGCTTTTTGTGTCTATATCGGCAAAAACTTCCACTCATCAAAGTTTTTGCCTTTTATTTTGCGTATTTGTCATTATAATAAGTAAGACTTTAGGTAGTTATATTTTTGATTTATAAAAGGAAATTCACAGATGATGCGAATTGGTTTATTCTTATTAACCAACTTAGCCGTATTGATTGTCTTTAGTATCGTATTTATGGTACTCTCACAAGTCTTTGGTCTGGGCAATGTCCATGGTTCAGGCGGGCTAAACTATGTCAGCTTGGCGGTGATGTGTTTGTTATACGGTATGATTGGCTCAGTCATTTCGTTGTTTTTGTCCAAGTGGATGGCTAAAAAATCAACAGGTACCGTGGTGATTGATACCCCAAAAAATGGTACAGAGCAATGGTTGGTGGATATGGTTGCCCGTCAAGCGCGTGAAGTTGGCATTGGTATGCCTGAGGTGGGTATTTTTGATAATGCCCAGCCCAACGCATTTGCTACTGGCTGGAATAAAAATAAGGCATTAGTTGCAGTATCGACAGGGCTGATCCATACGATGACACCTGATGAAGTCGAAGCGGTGCTTGCACACGAAATTGGCCATGTTGCCAATGGTGATATGGTGACTTTGGCACTGATTCAAGGTGTGGTCAATGCCTTTGTGATGTTCTTTGCGCGTATCATTGGTAATTTTGTGGATCGTGCGATCTTTAAAAATGAAAGCAGCTCACCTGGCATTGCCTATTTTGTCACCAGCATGGTGATGGATATTTTGCTTGGGATTTTGGCATCTGCGATTGTCATGTGGTTTTCTAGATTGCGTGAATATCGTGCTGATGAAATGGGTGCGCGTTTGGCTGGTCGTGATAAGATGATCAGTGCACTCAATGCCTTGCGTCCTGCTGAGGCACGCCCAGATCAGATGCCTGAAGCAATGAAAGCATTTGCGATTGCAAGTGGTCAATCTCAAGGTTTTAGCATTGCCAGCTTATTTCGCTCACACCCCACTTTAGATGATCGTATCGCTTCATTGCAAAAATTTCATGGTTAATCTTTACTAGCTATTTTATCATCAAAAAAAGACTGCTTGATTGAGCAGTCTTTTTTTTGATTATAAACAAAAGGGATTAAGCTGATCGTCTGACTTATCATCATGTTGCTTAAGCACTTCTTCAAATGGCTCAAGTGCAGGCTCTAAGCTTGCAGCTTCGTTTGGTGGTAGCACTTGTTTGGGATTGAGTGCATATTGACCAAGGAGCTGAGTCAGCTTAGCAGGCGACAGCTGTACGCTTAGGATTTGATGGCCCAATTCATCAAAGCTTTCTGACTCAATGACGCCAAGCTCATGCAAGGTATTTTTTAGGGCGCCTGCATGGTGAGGTAAGGTCAGCGTATAATGGTTTAGCTGTCCTGATAAAAGTTCTTGGACTGCTAACATCAGCTGGTTTATGCCCAAATTTTCTTTGGCAGACACATAGACCCGATGTGGCACGCCATGGTCTTGATAATGTATTTTGGCAGGTTCACCACTTTTGTCAATTTTATTAAATACCAATAAAATCGGCGCATCTGCCTGTATTTGCTCAAGCACATCATTGACCGCCTCGATTTGAGCGTGCATATCCTCGCTGGCGGCATCAATCACATGCAGCAACAAATCCGCCTCAAGCGTCTCCTCTAGTGTCGCATGAAAGCTTTCTACCAGCTCATGTGGCAAATGGCGTACAAATCCTACCGTATCTGCCAGTACCACATTGCCGACACCTGGCCATTTGACACGCCGTAGTGTTGGATCAAGGGTCGCAAAAAGTTGATCGGCAGCATAGATATTATCGTCAGTTAAGTGGTTAAATAGCGTTGATTTGCCTGCATTGGTATAGCCGACCAATGATATGGTCGGAATGTCTGATTTTTGGCGTTTAGCACGACCTTGTTTACGGGTTTGTTTGACCTTATCAAGCTTGGCTTTGAGCTGTGTCACCCGAATCTGGAGCAATCGGCGATCCGTTTCTAACTGAGTTTCACCAGGACCACGCAGGCCAATACCACCTTTTTGGCGTTCTAGATGCGTCCAGCCACGCACAAGGCGTGTGGCAAGGTGATTGAGCTGTGCAAGCTCAACTTGTAACTTACCTTCATGCGTGCGTGCACGCTGTGCAAAGATATCCAAAATCAGCCCCGTGCGGTCAAGCACACGGCATTTGATCAATGATTCTAAGTTTCGCTCCTGACTTGGCGTGAGTGTGTGATTAAAAATCACAATAACATCATCTGTATTATCGTCATTGGTATCACGAAAACGCTTGACTGCTTCAGCGATTTCTTCGGCTTTGCCTGTACCAACAAAGTATTTGGCATGTGGCTTACTGCGACTGCCTGTGATGATTTCTATTTCGTTTGCACCTGCTGAATGTACTAACAAGCGAAATTCTTCTAGGTCATCAGGATCGGTGATTTGATGAATGTCTAAGTGAACCAAAATGGCATTTTCTCCGCCTTCGTGTCTGTCAAAATATTGCAATACGAATCCTTAAAATTAATATGTAAAATGCTTTAATGGGGATTACCTACCCAAAAAATCAAGTTATGGTATGATAAGGTATTTGAAAGCTTGAGTGTATTTTATGTCTTATTCTATGACAAAATCCATTCGTCACCGTAATAAAGTCATGACTTTTGATGTGCCAAAGGTGATGGGCGTACTTAATATGACACCAGATTCATTTTCAGATGGGGGGCGTTTTAACCATTTGGATGCTGCTTTGGTTCACGCCGAGCAGATGATCGCCTATGATGTTGATATCATTGATATTGGTGGAGAATCCACACGCCCCTATGCCCCAAAGGTTAGTACTGATGAAGAGCTTGAGCGTGTGATACCCATCATCGCCGCTATTCGTGAAAATTTTGGTGAAGATTTGTGGCTGTCTGTGGATACCAGTGACCCTGCGGTGATGCTTCAGGCAATTGGTGCAGGTGCCGACATTGTCAATGATGTGCGTGGTCTAAGCCGAGAGGGCGCTTGTGATATGGTGGCTGATCTTGAGTGTCCTGTGGTCATCATGCACAGCCGTGGTACGCCTGATACCATGACTCAGACGATGAATGAGTTGACAAGTTATAACGATGTGCTTGCTGAGATTAGCACTGAGCTTCAAATAAGAATTGATAAGGCGATGGACGCAGGCATTAGGCAAGAAAAAATTATCATTGATATTGGTATGGGATTTTCAAAAAATTATGAACATCACATTCAAATTATGCAAAATTTACAGCAAATCATTCAGCATTTTCAGATGCCTATGTTGTTTGGCGTATCCCGCAAGCGATTTTTGGGTGAGGTTTTAACCAATAGCGGACTTGAATATCTTAAAAATCATCAACCGATTGAGAGAGATAATTTGGGGACGCTTGCACATTTTATCGCACTACAGCAAGGCGTGCATATTGTGCGTGTACATGATGTTAAGCCGATGGCACAAGCCGTGCGACTGTGGCAGGCGTTATACGGCTAATTAAAGTGGTGATTGGTTGAGGCTAGCCAAAAGTGTCAATGCACTCAAGGCGACCACAGGTGCGGTTTCTGTACGAAGCACACGCTCGCCAATCCGCCATGGCACAAAACCATGATGAATCGCCAAATCAATCTCTCTTGGGCTTAAGCCGCCTTCGGCACCGATCAACAGGCTGATATTTTTTGGTACAAGTTTGTTAAAAGTAGGGTTATTTTCACTAAGTGCAAGTACCAGTTTCAGTTCATCTTGACAGTTGGCCACCCATTCATCAAGTAAGATGGGTGCGATAATGTTTGGAATGATATTCATACCGCACTGCTCACAAGCAGCGACAGCGATACTTTGCCAATGTGTGATTTTCTTAAAATCTCTGTCGTATTTGAGATGGGCTTGGCAACGGTCACTGGTCAATAAATGAATACAATGAACGCCCATTTCGGTGGCTTTTTGTATGGCATAATCCATACGATCACCACGGCTCATCACCAAGCCGATACTGGCACGAAACGGTGGCGTACGGTTGATGGGGTGATAGGCGTCAATCTTGACGCTGGCAGATTTTTTATGAATATGTGTCAGCGTTACTGTGTACTCACCGCCCATCCCATCAAATAAAAAGGCACAATCACCAACCGAAGCGCGCAGCACCTTGCACCAATGATGTGTGACATGATCAGGCAGGGCGATGATTTGTCCAATCAGGTTGGTGGTGAGCGGTGTATCAACAAAAAATCTTGGCATATTTGACCGGTTAAATGACTTAAATTAAACCCAAATCAGCGACCAATGTCGTATTGGGCTTGGTGTGAGTGATATGATTAATATAAGGCAGGCATGCTTTTTGCCAAGCAATCAGTAAATATACCTAGCGATCAGAATGATAAAAAACTGTGCTATGCGGTATTCTCAAAGATGTCTAAATCTTACTATTATAGCAAGATTTAATCAATTTGAATAAAATTATCGCAGCTTTTTGAATGATTTGGCGTCATTTTAAGTAAAAAAAATGGCACAAGCCTAAACTGTGCCATTTTTTATCTTAATAATTAATTATTAAGATTAATTATTAAGGTTGGGCAGGCTTAATGAGTGGCAATAACGCCCCGTAGCCTTGTTTTTCCATGTCCGCTTTGGGAATGAATTTTAATGCATCGCCATTGATGCAGTAACGCAGTCCGCCCCGTGCCTTTGGACCATCAGGGAACACATGCCCCAAATGTGAATTGGCAATGCGTGAGCGTACCTCGGTGCGTATCATATTATAGCTCGTGTCGGTATGCTCGCTGATGACTTGTGGATCAATCGGCTTGGTAAAGCTTGGCCAGCCACAGCCTGAGTTGTATTTATCGGTAGATAAAAACAGTGGCTCACCGCTGACAATGTCTACATACAGCCCATCATCAAACAGATGGTCGTAGGCATGGCTAAATGCCCGCTCCGTGCCTGCGTTTTGGGTGATATCATATTGAGCTTTGGTTAAGCTATTTTTTAAATTACCTTTAGTAAAAGCTTGATAGCGTCTTGGGTCAAGAGCTTCTTGAACGGTGCTTGCCTTTGGTAGGGTGGGAGCTTTACTCGTGATTTTATCATTGGCAAGGCTTAGATCCACATGACAGTAGCCATTTGGGTTTTTGGTGAGATAATCTTGGTGATACTCTTCAGCAGGGGAAAAATGCCTTAGAGGTAGATTTTCGACGACGATGGGTGCTTTATATTTTTGTTGTAATTCATTTAAAGCATTCTCAATAATCGCTTTGTCGCTTGGATCGGTATAATAAACGCCTGTGCGATACTGTATGCCACGGTCATGACCTTGTTTATTGACGCTGGTTGGGTCAACAATCCTAAAATAATATTGTAATAGAGTGTCCAAATCCACCTTATCGGCATCATAAACCACTTTGACGGTCTCGGCGTGTCCTGAGCCTGCAATGACTTGCTCATAGCTTGGATTGGCGATTGTTTCATTGCCATTGGCATAACCACTGACAGCATCTACCACGCCATCGATACGCTCAAAGTAAGCTTCTACACCCCAAAAACAGCCGCCCGCCAGATGGATGGTTTTGGTATTTAAAGGCTGGCCTTGATCGTTATAATATACACCATCTTTATTTTTGGTGGGCATGGCGGTCTGCCCACCTTGGGCTTTAAGCTGGTCTAGCTCTTGTGGATTTTTTGCCAAATAAGACACTTGCTCAAAGCTAAGATTGCCTTTATTAAGATACACAAGTTGCCCATTTTTGTCCAAGATTGCCCAGCTGGGGTAGACCTGTACACCAAGTTCTTTAATGAGTTGGCCGCTACTGTCAATGAGCACGGGCAGATTTGGATAATCTGCTTGTAGCACTTGATACCAGTCGGTAAAATCTTGGGTATTTTTTTCGTTTAAGTGAGTGGGGCTGGCAACGGTAATGATGTTAAAGCCTGCCAAATTAGGGTCATCACGCCAATCATGCGTTTCTTGTAAGGTGGCTAAACACAAAGGGCACCAGCTTGCCCAAAACTTCACCAAAGTTGGCTTATTTGGGTCAATGACGCTTTTGCCTGTGTCGCCCAAACCTTGGGTAAGCTGGGGCAGGGCGGATAATTGTGCCAAGGTGTTGCTAGGTAACATATTTTGGTGCGTTATGGATGGTGTATGAATTTTGCTGGGTTTACCGCAAGCAGAGAGCATAGTTAGGCTAGCAAATATACCAAAACTGATGGCAAAGATATGTGATCGTAAGCGTGGCTTTGTCATAAAAGCTCCTTGTTGGATTGTTGATTGATAAGACGCTTTTGATGTGATGAACCTTAAAATCAGTCATCAAAGCTGATTTTATCATCTTGTGATTTGGATGTCATTACTTAAATGATACGACTATGCCAATTATATCATAGATTATTGGGGCTTTTGGTGAGATGTGGGTGATTTGGTCTTAATCTGTCAAGGTAATTATGAGTAAACATATCCTGATGACATAACAAAAGCGGTAATAGATTTACCGCTTTTGTCTGATGAATTTATCATATAATACTGATTAATACTTATAATCTTCTGCTTTAAACGGGCCATCTATCGGCACACCGATGTAGTCCGCTTGGGTTTGGGTGAGCTTGGTGATGACCCCATTAAATCCTGCCACCATGGCGGCAGCGACCTCTTCATCAAGCTTTTTAGGCAGGACTTTGACATACAGGCTGTCTGCTTTTTTGTCCACTGGCAAATTGGCAAATTTTTGTTGATACAGATACATCTGTGCCAGCACTTGATTGGCAAAAGAGCCGTCCATTACCCTAGAGGGATGCCCTGTGGCATTGCCCAAATTTACCAACCGACCTTCAGACAACACCAGCAAATAATCACGCTCATCATCAGAGCGGTAGACTTGATGCACTTGTGGTTTGACTTCAACCCATCGCCAGTTATCACGCATAAAGTTGGTGTCAATCTCGGTATCAAAGTGTCCGATATTACAGACCACCGCCCCAGATTTCAGGGCGGTTAACATGTTGCTGTTGCAGACATGATAATTGCCTGTGGTGGTCACGATAAGGTCGGTGTCTTGTAAGAGCGTAGTGTTCACGCCTTGACTTGGCTCACCATTGATAAAAGGCGAAACCAATTCATAACCGTCCATACACGCTTGCATGGCACAGATGGGGTCAATTTCGCTGACTCGCACAATCATGCCTTCTTGACGCAGGCTTTGGGCTGAGCCTTTGCCCACATCACCATAGCCGATGACTAAGGCACGGCGACCAGCCAGTAGCATGTCGGTGGCACGCTTGATGGCATCGTTCAGACTGTGGCGACAGCCGTATTTGTTGTCGTTTTTGGATTTGGTGATGGCATCATTGACATTGATGGCAGGGACTTTGAGTGTGCCTTTATTCAGCATGTCCAGCAGACGATGCACGCCTGTGGTGGTCTCTTCACTGATGCCATGAATGCCCTTGAGCATCTGTGGATAGTCATTGTGGATAAGGGCAGTCAAATCGCCACCATCATCTAAGATGAGGTTGGCATCCCAAAGTTTGCCCTGATTTTGAGAGCCACTGCCATCATGAATTTGTTGGCGTAAACACCACTCGTATTCTTCTTCGGTTTCCCCTTTCCATGCAAACACAGGGATACCAGCGGCCGCCATGGCAGCGGCGGCGTGGTCTTGGGTGCTAAAAATATTGCATGATGTCCAGCGAACTTGGGCACCCAAGGCAACCAAAGTCTCAATCAGCACCGCTGTTTGAATGGTCATGTGGATACAGCCTAGGATTTTAGCGCCCTTAAGTGGTTGCTGGTCTTGATAGCGTTTTCTTAACCCCATCAGGGCTGGCATCTCAGCTTCTGCCAAGGCAATCTCACGGCGACCATAATCGGCTAAACGGATATCAGCGACTTTATAATCGGTGAAGTTTTGGGTGGTACTTGGATTGATTGAGGTAGGCATATCTTTATTCCTAAGCTATTTTAAAGTATTTTTAACAATAATTTTGATGAATTTGAGATAATTGATGCTAAAAGGTTGAATGACCAAACCATCGCTAACAATCAAGAAAAGACATTTTAAGCATAAAAAGCAAATGTGTCTTGATGGCTTATTATAACAGTTATTATGATAAATTTGGGCAGAAAGTTAAATGGATCGTTGGGTAAGTTTGTTGGCTATCCTTAATTAATTATA
Source organism: Moraxella catarrhalis (assembly GCF_001632285.1). Taxonomy (GTDB): domain Bacteria; phylum Pseudomonadota; class Gammaproteobacteria; order Pseudomonadales; family Moraxellaceae; genus Moraxella; species Moraxella catarrhalis. Next base: position 81,511 of record NZ_LWAH01000013.1, on the reverse strand, counting down.
ATTTTTTAACAATGCTTTTACTTTATTTTAAAAATAGAGTAAAAAATGGTTGGCTTTGGGTTTTTATCTCACTATGGTAGATAAAATTGATACAAAATGGTTTGTATTATCACTTGTATTTGTATTATAATTTTACTTATTTTTACAAACTATACACTAAAATCAAAAATTAATCACTTTGGTTGGGTGGTTTTAGCAAGCAAATGGTTATTTTGGTAAACAATTAAGTTCTTAAAAACGATACACGCTCATAAACAGATGGTTTTTGGCATCTGCAATTTGATGCCTGCCTTGTGATTGGTTGGGGTGTATCGGTGTATCAAAGTGCAAAAGCCAACAGGTGGTCATTGATGAATCAATCAAAACAAAACAACAAATCCAAAAAATCCAAACAAGTATTAAAACTTAGTGCCTTGTCTTTGGGTCTGCTTAACATCACGCAGGTGGCACTGGCAAACACAACGGCCGATAAGGCGGAGGCAACAGATAAGACAAACCTTGTTGTTGTCTTGGATGAAACTGTTGTAACAGCGAAGAAAAACGCCCGTAAAGCCAACGAAGTTACAGGGCTTGGTAAGGTGGTCAAAACTGCCGAGACCATCAATAAAGAACAAGTGCTAAACATTCGAGACTTAACACGCTATGACCCTGGCATTGCTGTGGTTGAGCAAGGTCGTGGGGCAAGCTCAGGCTATTCTATTCGTGGTATGGATAAAAATCGTGTGGCGGTATTGGTTGATGGCATCAATCAAGCCCAGCACTATGCCCTACAAGGCCCTGTGGCAGGCAAAAATTATGCCGCAGGTGGGGCAATCAACGAAATAGAATACGAAAATGTCCGCTCCGTTGAGATTAGTAAAGGTGCAAATTCAAGTGAATACGGCTCTGGGGCATTATCTGGCTCTGTGGCATTTGTTACCAAAACCGCCGATGACATCATCAAAGATGGTAAAGATTGGGGCGTGCAGACCAAAACCGCCTATGCCAGTAAAAATAACGCATGGGTTAATTCTGTGGCAGCAGCAGGCAAGGCAGGTTCTTTTAGCGGTCTTATCATCTACACCGACCGCCGTGGTCAAGAATACAAGGCACATGATGATGCCTATCAGGGTAGCCAAAGTTTTGATAGAGCGGTGGCAACCACTGACCCAAATAACCCAAAATTTTTAATAGCAAATGAATGTGCCAATGGTAATTATGAGGCGTGTGCTGCTGGCGGTCAAACCAAACTCCAAGCTAAGCCAACCAATGTGCGTGATAAGGTCAATGTCAAAGATTATACAGGTCCTAACCGCCTTATCCCAAACCCACTCACCCAAGACAGCAAATCCTTACTGCTTCGCCCAGGTTATCAGCTAAACGATAAGCACTATGTCGGTGGTGTGTATGAAATCACCAAACAAAACTACGCCATGCAAGATAAAACTGTGCCTGCTTATCTGACGGTTCATGACATTGAAAAATCAAGGCTCAGCAACCATGCCCAAGCCAATGGCTATTATCAAGGCAATAATCTTGGTGAACGCATTCGTGATGCCATTGGGGCAAATTCAGGTTATGGCATCAACTATGCTCATGGCGTATTTTATGATGAAAAACACCAAAAAGACCGCCTAGGGCTTGAATATGTTTATGACAGCAAAGGTGAAAATAAATGGTTTGATGATGTGCGTGTGTCTTATGATAAGCAAGACATTACGCTACGCAGCCAGCTGACCAACACGCACTGTTCAACCTATCCGCACATTGACAAAAATTGTACGCCTGATGTCAATAAACCTTTTTCGGTAAAAGAGGTGGATAACAATGCCTACAAAGAACAGCACAATTTAATCAAAGCTGTCTTTAACAAAAAAATGGCGTTGGGCAGTACGCATCATCACATCAACCTGCAAGTTGGCTATGATAAATTCAATTCAAGCCTGAGCCGTGAAGATTATCGTTTGGCAACCCATCAATCTTATCAAAAACTTGATTACACCCCACCAAGTAACCCTTTGCCAGATAAGTTTAAGCCCATTTTAGGTTCAAACAACAAACCCATTTGCCTTGATGCTTATGGTTATGGTCATGACCATCCACAGGCTTGTAACGCCAAAAACAGCACTTATCAAAATTTTGCCATCAAAAAAGGCATAGAGCAATACAACCAAAAAACCAATACCGATAAGATTGATTATCAAGCCATCATTGACCAATATGATAAACAAAACCCCAACAGCACCCTAAAACCCTTTGAGAAAATCAAACAAAGTTTGGGGCAAGAAAAATACGACGAGATAGACAGACTGGGCTTTAATGCTTATAAAGATTTACGCAACGAATGGGCGGGTTGGACTAATGACAACAGCCAACAAAATGCCAATAAAGGCACGGATAATATCTATCAGCCAAATCAAGCAACTGTGGTCAAAGATGACAAATGTAAATATAGCGAGACCAACAGCTATGCTGATTGCTCAACCACTCGCCACATCAGTGGTGATAATTATTTCATCGCTTTAAAAGACAACATGACCATCAATAAATATGTTGATTTGGGGCTGGGTGCTCGCTATGACAGAATCAAACACAAATCTGATGTGCCTTTGGTAGACAACAGTGCCAGCAACCAGCTGTCTTGGAATTTTGGCGTGGTCGTCAAGCCCACCAATTGGCTGGACATCGCTTATAGAAGCTCGCAAGGCTTTCGCATGCCAAGTTTTTCTGAAATGTATGGCGAACGCTTTGGCGTAACCATCGGTAAAGGCACGCAACATGGCTGTAAGGGTCTTTATTACATTTGTCAGCAGACTGTCCATCAAACCAAGCTAAAACCTGAAAAATCCTTTAACCAAGAAATCGGAGCGACTTTACATAACCACTTAGGCAGTCTTGAGGTTAGTTATTTTAAAAATCGCTATACCGATTTGATTGTTGGTAAAAGTGAAGAGATTAGAACCCTAACCCAAGGTGATAATGCAGGCAAACAGCGTGGTAAAGGTGATTTGGGCTTTCATAATGGACAAGATGCTGATTTGACAGGCATTAACATTCTTGGCAGACTTGACCTAAACGCTGTCAATAGTCGCCTTCCCTATGGATTATACTCAACACTGGCTTATAACAAAGTTGATGTTAAAGGAAAAACCTTAAACCCAACTTTGGCAGGAACAAACATACTGTTTGATGCCATTCAGCCATCTCGTTATGTGGTGGGGCTTGGCTATGATGCCCCAAGCCAAAAGTGGGGAGCAAACGCCATATTTACCCATTCTGATGCCAAAAATCCAAGCGAGCTTTTGGCAGATAAGAACTTAGGTAATGGCAACATTCAAACAAAACAAGCCACCAAAGCAAAATCCACGCCGTGGCAAACACTTGATTTGTCAGGTTATGTAAACATAAAAGATAATTTTACCTTGCGTGCTGGCGTGTACAATGTATTTAATACCTATTACACCACTTGGGAGGCTTTACGCCAAACAGCAGAAGGGGCGGTCAATCAGCATACAGGACTGAGCCAAGATAAGCATTATGGTCGCTATGCCGCTCCTGGACGCAATTACCAATTGGCACTTGAAATGAAGTTTTAACCAGTGGCTTTGATGTGATTTTGGCATGCCAAATCCCAATCAACCAATGAATAAAGCCCCCATCTACCATGAGGGCTTTATTTTATCATCGCTGAGTATGCTCTTAGCGGTCATCACTCAGATTAGTCATTAATTTATTAGCGATTAATTTATTAGTAATCACGCTGCTCTTTGATGATTTTAAGTGATGGGTATTCAAGAACGATGTCATACTCAGCACCGTTTTTATAGGCTTCTACTTCAAAGACAGGCTTGCCTAAAAAGTCATCAACTTCTATATCGCCGACTTGATAGCCACGAGCAGCAAGCATTTGAATGGCTTTTTGACGATTTTGGGCAAAGTTACTGTCGCCATAAGCTTGTGCTTTAATACGGTCGTTAGCAACTGCGGTGGTAGAGATACCAACGACAGGCAACAAAACAGCAGCACTTAGCACACCAGCCAACAGTTTATTGGTTAAATTTTTCATAGTAGTTTCCTAATTATTATCATTGTAATTCATGTTTATCGTTATAAACAATCGTTATAAATAACTGTGTCGTGATAACCATTAATCACAAGTGGGTTAAATGCCTTTTGCCCAATGACAAATAGGCACAATGCTCTGTTTGTTCTATGATGGTCTATTATGATCATCATTTTATTGACCTATTTTTTTAATCGTAATGTTTGTTTGATGTTAGTATAAATTTTATCAATCAAACAATCACAAATTATATCAATCATAGACGGTAAACAGGCTTCATATTTTACGCATATTTCCCCAGATGTCTGTAGTGTTTCATAGATGATTTGTAAAACAATTGTCGGTCATTATTATCAATTGTAAACTGATGGCTAATTTGTAACCTTATGGCTAATGATAATATGAATAAAGCGTTATACTGTATCAAAGAATGAGTAAAAACCATCAATGGCATCTTATTTATCGCCAGTTTGTGTTAGTCAGATGCCAATTAAGCGACTAATTTTGTAAATTAATTAATAATCATTCATATTTGTATTTTTAAATACCATAAAAAATGGTAAAATATGCTCGCTTTTTTGATAGGAGCTGTCATGACAATCACGCCTGTTTATACCACATTCACCCCCACCAAAACACCCATAAAAATTTTTATGGCTGGCTTGACTTTTCTAATCGCTCATATCAGCCATGCCGATGATGGTCGCACCGACAATCAAGAGCCAATTAATCAAGAAATCACCGCCCTTGAACCCATCATTAACCATGCTCAGCCTGAGTTATTGTCCCATGATGCATTAACACCAAAAATAGAACCAATACTGGCACAAACACCAAATCCTGCCGAAGATACGCTCATCGCCGATGAGGCGTTACTGCTTGATAACCCTGATTTGCTCAATCACGCCCTAAATTCTGCTGTCATGACCAATCATATGGCAGGCGTTCACGCATTATTGCCCATTTATCAAAAACTGCCCAAAGACCATCAAAATGGCATTTTACTTGGGTATGCCAATGCCTTGGCTGCTTTGGATAAGGGCAACGCCAAAAAAGCCATTGATGAGCTGCGTCGCATCATCGCCATCATGCCTGAATATAATGTGGTGCGTTTTCATCTGGCAAGGGCATTATTTATGGACAAACAAAATGAAGCCGCCCTTGACCAGTTTAATAAATTACATGCTGACAACTTGCCAGAGGAGGTGCGGCAGGTTGTTGGGCAGTACAGACAAGCGTTAAAACAACGAGATTCATGGACATGGCAAGTAGGCATGAATCTGGCCAAAGAAGACAACATCAATCAAACCCCCAAAAACACCACGCAAGGTCAATGGACTTTTGACAAACCCATTGACGCCATCACCCTAAGCTACCAATTGGGGGCGGATAAAAAGTGGTCTTTGCCCAAAGGGGCATATGTGGGAACGAACGCCCAAATCTATGGCAAACATCATCAAAATCACAAAAAATACAACGACCATTGGGGCAGACTGGGGGCAAATTTGGGCTTTGCTGATGCCAAAAAAGACCTTAGCATTGAGACCTATGGTGAAAAAAGATTTTATGGGCATGAGCGTTATACCGACACCATCGGCATACGCATGTCGGTTGATTATAGAATCAACCCAAAATTTCAAAGCCTAAACGCCATAGACATATCACGCCTAACCAACCATCGGACGCCTAGGGCTGACAGTAATAACACTTTATACAGTACCTCATTGATTTATTACCCAAATGCCACACGCTATTATCTTTTGGGGGCAGACTTTTATGATGAAAAAGTGCCACAAGACCCATCTGACAGCTATCAACGCCGTGGCATACGCACAGCGTGGGGGCAAGAATGGGCGGGCGGTCTTTCAAGCCGTGCCCAAATCAGCATCAACAAACGCCATTACCAAGGAGCAAACCTAACCAGCGGTGGACAAATTCGCCATGATAAACAGATGCAAGCGTCTTTATCGCTTTGGCACAGAGACATTCACAAATGGGGCATCACGCCACGGCTGACCATCAGCACAAACATCAATAAAAGCAATGACATCAAGGCAAATTATCACAAAAATCAAATGTTTGTTGAGTTTAGTCGCATTTTTTGATGGGATAAGCATGCCCTACTTTTGTTTTTTGTAAAAAAATGTACCATCATAGACAATATCAAGAAAAAATCAAGAAAAAAGATTACAAATTTAATGATAATTGTTATTGTTTATGTTATTATTTATCAATGTAAATTTGCCGTATTTTGTCCATCATAAACGCATTTATCATCAATGCCCAAACAAATACGCCAAATGCACATTGTCAACATGCCAAAATAGGCATTAACAGACTTTTTTAGATAATACCATCAACCCATCAGAGGATTATTTTATGAAACACATTCCTTTAACCACACTGTGTGTGGCAATCTCTGCCGTCTTATTAACCGCTTGTGGTGGCAGTGGTGGTTCAAATCCACCTGCTCCTACGCCCATTCCAAATGCTAGCGGTTCAGGTAATACTGGCAACACTGGTAATGCTGGCGGTACTGATAATGCAGGCAAGACAGGCGGTACTGGCGGTGCAAACTCTGGTACAGGCAATGCAGGTAATTCAGGTAATGCAAACTCTGGTACAGGCAGTGCCAACACACCAGAACCAAAATATCAAGATGTACCAACTGAGAAAAATGAAAAAGATAAAGTTTCATCCATTCAAGAACCTGCCATGGGTTATGGCATGGCTTTGAGTAAAATTAATCTATACGACCGACAAGACACGCCATTAAATGAAAAAGATATCATTACCTTGGACGGTAAAAAACAAGTTGCAAAAGGTGAAAAATCACCATTGCCATTTTCGTTAGATGTGGAAAATAAATTACTTGATGGCTATATGGCAAAAATGGATCAAGCGGATAAAAATGCCATTGGTGAAAGCATTAAGAAAGGTAATAAAAAAATCTCCAATGAAGAACTTGCCAAACAAATCAAAGAAGCTGTGCGTAAAAGCCCTGAGTTTAAGCAAGTATTATCATCAATACAAGCGAAAACTTCCCATTCAAATGACAAAACAACCAAAGCAACCACACGAGATTTACAATATGTTGATTACGGTTACTACTTGGTAAATGATGGCAACTATCTAACCGTCAGAAAAACAGATGATCCAAAACTTTGGAATTCAGGCCCTGTGGGCGGTGTGTTTTATAATGGCTCAACGACTGCCAAAGAGTTGCCCACACAAGATGCGGTCAAATATAAAGGACATTGGGACTTTATGACTGATGTTGCCAACAAAAAAAATCGCTTTAGCGAAGTGCAAGAAACCTATCAAGCAGGCTGGTGGTATGGGGCATCTTCAAAAGATGAATACAACCGCTTATTAACCAAAGAAGACTCTGCCCCTGCTGGTCATAGCGGTGAATATGGTCATAGCAGTGAGTTTACGGTAGATTTTAGTAAAAAGAGCCTAACAGGTGAGCTGTTTAGTAACATACAAGACCGCCATAAGGGCGATGTTAAGAAAACCAAACGCTATGACATCAATGCTAGTATCCACGGTAACCGCTTCCGTGGCAGTGCCACCGCAAGCGATAAAGAAAAAGAAAGCGAAACCAAACACCCCTTTACCAGTGATGCCAAAAATAGGCTAGAAGGCGGTTTTTATGGACCAAAAGGCGAGGAGCTGGCAGGTAAATTCTTAACCGATGACAACAAACTCTTTGGCGTCTTTGGTGCTAAACGAGAGAGTAAAGCTGGGGAAAAAACCGAAGCCATCTTAGATGCCTATGCACTTGGGACATTTAATAAATCTGGTACGACCAACCCCGCCTTTAACGCTAACAGTAAAAAAGAACTGGATAATTTTGGCAATATTAATAAATTGGTCTTGGGTTCTACTGTGATAGACCTTACTCAAGGTAATGATTTTGTAAAAACCATTGATAAAGAAAAGCCAGCCATCACCAGTAATCAAGCAGGAGAGCCTTTGACGGTGAATGATAAAGTTCAGGTACAATTTTGTTGTAGCAATCTTGAGCATCTAAAATTTGGCTCACTGAGTATCGGTGATAGTAATAGCGTATTTTTACAGGGTAATCGTACAGCTACCACAGGCGATAAAGCCATACCAGTTGCAGGAAATGCTAAATATCGTGGTACATGGGCAGGCTATGTTACAGGCTCTGGTAATACCAGCAAAGGCTATGAAGCTCAAAAATTTGCTGATAATGCCAACCGTGCCGAGTTTGATGTAGACTTTGCTAAAAAAAGTCTAACTGGTAAGCTTATTCCAAATACGAGCAGTGATGGTAAATCTGCTTTTGATATTACCGCTACGATTGATGGCAATGGTTTTAGTGGTAAAGCCAATACACCAGACATTAAAACAGGTGGGTTAAAGATTGACAGTAAGAACACTGAAAGCGGTCGAGTAATTGTGAAAGATGCTGTAGTTACAGGTGGCTTTTATGGTCCACAAGCTAATGAACTTGGTGGCTCATTTACCTACAAGAGCAATGATGCTGAAAACAAAGACAGTAGTGCATCTGTGGTCTTTGGTGCAAGAAAACAACAAGAAGTTAAGCAGTAATTTAAACACAATGCTTGGTTCGGCTGATGGGGTGGATGCTTAATCAAATATGAATGATTAAGATGATACGCCCAAGCCATGCCAATGATTGATAGCAACGATGGCAGATGATGAGTTTTCATTATCTGCCATTATTATTGCTTAATTATTTCTTAATTATTGCTTGTCATTTGGTGGTGTTGTAACATTAATGATTAAATTAAAATTAAATTTTATTTCATAAAAGTCAGGTTTATTTTTGGTCATGGTTTTTCATGATTATTTAACTTATAATGCGTTATGGTTAGCAAAAAGCTAAGTCTGTCAATAAAGCTATGGTGAGTGATTGTGCAAAAGATGGCCAAAAAAATCGGTATGGTGCTGTCAGGCGTGGTGATGGTTCTGTTAATGATAATAACAACGCCAAGCCATGCTACTGCCAAGTTGTTGCCGACCTCTCAAGAAAATCCAACCAAAACCATGGTAGATAGCTTTGGTCGTGAAACGCCACGAGGGGCAGTTCAGGGGCTATTGCGTGCAATTGCAGCAGAAGACTATGAGCTGGCTGCCAACTATTTGGACGGTCGTTATTTGGCAAAAACCCAAACGCCCAATCGTGAGATTGTTGAGCATTTGGTGGTTGCATTAGATGCAGGTGGCAAGCTGTATCCAGATTTACAAATCAGTCATGCCAGCGAAGGCGATTTGTCGGATAATTTGCCAAGTGATATTGATAAAGTTGGCGAGCTTCATCTGATGAATGAGCATATTGACATTTTGCTCAATCGCCGTGTGACTGATGATGACATGGTATTTTGGCAAGTGTCATCACAGACCTTGTCATCATTGCCCAAGATGACCACACACGCCCAAACGCTTTCAGAACGGCTTGGGCTGTCTGATGATACCACACACGCTCAAACCAAATATTGGCTTGAGCTTTCAGCATTGGTGCTGCTTGTGACGGTTTTATATTTGGCGATTAATTTGGCGGTATGGATTTTGTATTGGGTGAGTAAGGGGCTTTATACCACACTCACCAAAAAGCCTTTTCGCATTATGCCCAGTGTGATTATGCCGTTGTCTTTGGTGGTTTTATCATTAATCTTACCGATAATTATGATTAGTGTTGGCGTGCCTTTGACATTGCGAAGTTCATTTGGTCGGATTAAGGATATTGTCGCTTGGGGTGCGACCGCTTGGCTGATGCTTCGTCTGCTTGATGGTATTTTTCGCCGTGCTGAGGCAAATTCATTAAAACGAGGTCGCCCTGAACAGGTTTCTATTTTAAATCTACTTAGAAAAGTTGCCAAAGCCTTGATGATTATTTTGGCGGTTATTTTAATTTTTGGTAATCTTGGGTTTGATTTAACCACAGGCATCGCCGCACTGGGGGTGGGCGGTTTGGCACTGGCTTTTGGTGCCCAAAAAACGCTTGAAAATCTCATCGGTTCGGTTGTGGTGGTTGCCGACCGCCCTGTGTATGTGGGGGATTATTGTAAATTTGGTACTTATGAAGGCACGGTGATTGATATTGGCATTCGCTCAACTCGTATCCGCACCTTAAACCGCACAATTGTGACTGTGCCAAATGGCGAATTTTCATCGCTACAGATTGAAAACTTTACTGCAAGGGATATGTTTTATTTTTTGCATGATTTATTCATCAAGCGTACCGCTGATTTGGCAGAAATTGAGCGAATGATAACCAATTTACAAGAATTCTTGGCAACGCATCGGCTGACCAACCATGAATGGAATCAAGTTTGGATTAAGCAGTTGCGTCAAGAGTGTTATGTCATTGAGATGCGTGCTTATATTGATGCTGATGGTGCTCAAGATTTTTATGCCAAACAATCGGTACTGATTTTGGAGATATTAAAATTTTTAGAAAGTTACCATATTGAACATGCTTTACCATCACAATCCATTACAGTGCATCAAAATCATGACCAAACAACCCCAAAGCATGAAAAAACCCCCAAGACATGATAAAATACGCCCCAATTAGCATCACTTAGGTTACGCCAAAGTGATTAACCAATACTTATCAAGGGCAAATCATGTATACAGACAGTCATGCACATTTGACTTATCTAAAGCTTGACCATTATGATAACAGACCTGAAAATCTGCTCAAAGCCATGTACCAAGCAGGCGTGAGGCGTACCATGGCAATCATGTGCCAGTTGTCTGAATATGACGATATTCACGCTTGGGTTGAGATGTCAGCAGATACCATGCCTGATATTGGTATGAGTGTCGGTGTTCACCCTTGCCAAGATGAACATACGCTGGCTGCCGTCAGTCCTGATGAACTGCTAAAGCGTGATCATGAAAAAGTTTGGGCATTTGGCGAGACGGGGCTGGATTATTATTGGGACAAGGATAAATCATCTGCCCAAAAACACAGTTTTGCTGCACACATTGACGCAGCAAAGACCGCTAAAAAGCCCATTATTGTACATACTCGCAGCGCTTATCAGGATACTTTAGAGGTGCTGACAGCTGAGCGGTGCGAACATGGCATTATTCATTGCTTTACCGAAGATTATGCCTTTGCCAAGCGTGCATTGGATATGGGGCTGTATATTTCATTTTCGGGCATTTTAAGCTTTAATAAATCACAAGACCTAAGAGAGGTCGCTGCCAAATTGCCTTTAGATAGGGTGCTTATTGAGACCGATAGCCCATATTTGGCACCTGTTCCTAAGCGTGGCCGTGATAATGAACCAACCTTTGTGCCATATGTGGCAGAAGCTTTGGCAAAGATTTATCAAAAATCTGCCGAAGAGATTGGCCACATCACCAGTCGCAATTTTATCACTTTGGTCAATCAATATAAACCTATTATCTCACGCTTATGATGACAAATAAACGCATCAGCCTTGCCCCAATGATTGATTATACCACCATGGATTTTCGGGCATTTGCAAGGCTTTTTAACCCAAATATCCATCTTTATACTGAAATGATTAGCACCAGCGCCATCTTAAAAGGTGATGCCAAGCATCATCTTCGGTGTCATCCGACCGAGTCGCCTGTTGTGTTGCAGTTGGGTGGCTCAAATCCAGACGAGATGGCTAAAGCGGTTCGTGTAACCGAAGCACTTGGTTTTGGATATTGTGAGTATAATATCAATGTCGGTTGCCCCTCAGATAGGGTGCAGCACAATAAAATCGGTGCATGTTTAATGGCAGAACCGCAAGTCGTGGCTGATATGGTGCGTGCCATGAAAAATGAAACCGACAAACCGATTACCGTTAAGCATCGCATTGGTATTGATGACTGTGATAGCTATGAATTTATGCGTGATTTTGTGCAGACGGTGGCAGAGGCAGGTTGCACGCATTTTATTACCCATGCTCGCATTGCTTGGCTTCAAGGATTATCACCCAAACAAAACCGAGAAATTCCGCCATTACGATATGAAGAGGTTTATCGGCTGAAACAAGATTTCCCCGATTTGACCATCGAGATTAACGGTGGCATTAGCCATTTGGATGATATTAAGACGCAGTTGGCAAAGGTCGATGGCGTGATGATTGGGCGAGCATTTTATCACAATCCGTATTTGATGGCAGAGTGTCATCTTTTATGGGGCAGTCAGCCACCCAGTCATCGCCAAATTTTTGAAAATTTAATCAGCTATCTAAAAAAGCGTGCTGATGAAGGTGTGAATCTTGCGGTATTGACACGCCATTATTTGGGGTTATTTCAAGGCATGGCAGGAGCGAGACGCTGGCGTCAAGATCTAAGCGGTAAGTCTGTTTTGACGGTCGATGAGATTTATCAGTCAGGCGATCGAGTTTTATCCCAAAATGGTCAATAGGTTCATCGCTGACAGATTGGCTTATGAAAAAATCATCAAAAGCAGCACTAAGCTATTATTGATACTGTGGAGTAGCATTGGTGCAAAAATTGATTGTGTAGACAGCCGTGTATAGCAAAGTATTAATGACAGTGTCGCCATCATCACAAGGTCAATATAATTATATTGAAAGTGCAAAAAAGAAAAAATACCGCTGGATAATAAACTAACAGCGATATTTGTGTGTCGCTCTTGGGTGAAAAAGGGGCTAAAAATATCCTCACCCAATCGCCAAAATAGCCCACGACAAATCAGCTCTTCATAGATTGGGGCACAAATTAGCACCAACAGTGCAAATAACCACATGGGCGTGCTGTCATCAACCAAACTTTTGACATCAATTGATGGCATGGGTTTTAGCCAATCGCTGAGTATGGCAACAAACCCACTTGATAAGATGATACCAACCAATAAAATCGCCAAAGCTTTAAAAAACGCCTTTGAATTCATGGCATGAAAGCCAAAATAACATTGCCATATTAAGATGGTTGTTTTGGTCGTATGACCCATAGTTTTGATACGCAGATATTGCCAAATCACAATGATCCATACCAAGCTGACAGCGGTTAATATCAATGACATGATTGTCAGCGTATTTTTGGCAATAAAAGATGGATTGAGCAGCTCATTAATACCGCTAAGCAATAACAACCAGCCGTATTGAAGAACAAACATACTTGCAATCATCGCAATCATCAGAAACAGTGCGATGATTGCTGGGTATTTGGGTAATAAGGCGATGGATTTGGGCGTTAGTGACATTCAAGCTGTAATTGTTCAATGAGTGTATTTAGGATATCATCAGCGGTTTGTTCAGGATACTCAAGCGGAAACATATGCGACCCTAGAACATAATAAACAGGTATATCAAATTTTTTGTGGGCATCGTCATAAGAGCCAATTTTGGTAAAATCGCTGTCTTGACCTGCAATTAAAGCGACTGGCTTGGCAGGTGAGATGGATTTTAGCCAATACAGTGATGGCATGGTGCGAAAAATTGCACTCTCTACAGATTTGGGAATGCTTAGCGTATATTTGCCATCCGCCGTTGGCTTAAAACCGTATTTGATATAATTTTGAAAACTGCGTTCATCAAATGATGCAAACAAAGCCTTATGCCTTAGGGCTTGATATGCGTCATCACGGCTATCAAAGATATCTTTGCGGTATTTGGATTTTTGGGCGGGCGTTAATTGATCAATCAAATGGTATTGAAATTTTGGAATACGCCCTATGTATTTATCCATCGTCTTAGTTACATGATATAAAAAAGCAGAACGAGCTGTCAGCAAAGAAGGGTCTAATAAAACTGCTTGGCTGATGGGTTTTGGGTTAGCAATCAATGTCTGTAAGGTCGTCATGGCACCCAAAGAATGTCCAACTGCCACCAGTGTTGACACGCCATGCTCACGGCAGGCATCATCAATGCTATCACCGACTTGATGGGTCATACTTTGCCAGTGATGATCAACAGGATAGTTGGGGTGTGTGCCTAATTCATTGATTGACACGATGGTAAAATATCTGGCAAGCCTATCTAGCATGACTTGATATGTTGGTGTAGGAATACCATTGGCATGTACAAAATGTAACAGTGGCTTGCCAGTTTTTATGGATTTGGGCAGCTTATTTAGCTGATGAATTTGAGTGAGTGTCATAAGATCATCCTGATTGAGTGTTTTTATTACTATGATTCATCGCCAGTTAGTTATAGTTATGGTTTGTATTAATCAAGCATACATGACTTTGGGTAAATTTTCCAGTATTTAACACACAAGCCGCAACAAATCCACCAAGGTTTGATGTTTCTTAGTCATTTATTGTCTTAAAATATGCTATAATTTTCATGATAAATCATCAATTTTGGGATATTGCTGTCATTTATCCCTAAGTTTAGCTCTCACATGAAGTCATCAATATTAACTGTACTTAAGTTAATCACACCAATTTTGTATTTTAAGAAGGATGAATGATGAGTTATTTTGGCACCGATGGTATTCGTGGACAATTTGGAGTTTTTCCAATCACACCTGATTTTTTATTACGCTTAGGTTTTGGTGCAGGTCAGGTTTTAATGCGTCAATCGCTCAATAAACGCCCAAGCGTCTTGATTGGCAAAGATACCCGATTGTCAGGCTATGTCATCGAGGCGGCATTGCAGGCAGGATTTAACGCAGCAGGCGTTGATGTGCATATGCTTGGACCACTGCCGACGCCTGCAATTGCTCATTTGGTGAAAAGCTTTCATGCGGATATGGGCGTGGTCATTTCAGCATCGCATAATCCATATCAAGATAACGGCGTAAAATTTTTTAATCATGAGGGCAAAAAAATCTCTGATGAGATGCAAAATGCCATCAATGATCAATTAACCGCTTTGGTTGATGATACAAATGCCAGTTTGGCTCGCCTAGAGGGCATTAAAGCTGACGCTATTGGTAAAAATCACCGTATCGCCGATGCCAATGGTAGATATATTGAGTATTGCAAGGGAAGTTTTCCGTATCATCTAAATTTATCCAATCTTAAAATTGTGATTGATTGTGCCAATGGTGCAGGCTATAGTGTTGCTCCCAGAGTACTTCAAGAATTAGGTGCACAAGTCATTGCAATTCATAACACACCAAATGGCATTAATATCAATGACAACTGTGGTTCAACTCATCCTAATATTATTCAGGCGGCAGTGCGTGAGTATGGTGCAGATGTTGGCATTGCCCTAGATGGTGATGGCGATCGCATTATTATGGCAGACAATCAAGGAAACATTATTGATGGTGATGGGATTTTATACATTCTTGCCAAACACCTTAAGCCTGTAGGCGTGGTAGGAACGCTGATGAGTAATGTCGCACTTGAGCTGGCGTTGGCTAATCAAGGGATTGGATTTTACCGAGCTCAGGTTGGCGATCGTTATGTTATGCAAGCACTCCAAGAGCGAGGCTGGAGTATCGGCGGCGAGCCATCGGGTCATATTTTATGCTTGGATAAAAGCCGTACTGGAGATGCGATTGTGGCAGGTTTGCAGGTGCTAAGCTGCATAGCAGAAACAGGCAAATCTTTAAGAGAGTTGGTTTTGGATTATACGCCTTTTCCCCAAACGCTCATTAATGTACGCTTAACTCAAATGAGCAACCCTTATGATAACGATGAGCTAAATATCATCTTTAAAAACGCAGAAGAACAGCTGTCTGACCAAGGTCGGTTGCTGATTCGTCAATCAGGTACCGAACCTGTCATCCGTGTGATGGTTGAGCATCAAAATCAGGCGGTATGCCAAGAGGTTGCCCAAAAATTAGCGGCAGAAGTTCGGCGTGTTTTGGCTTAAATGAATTGACATAAAAGTAACTGGTAAAATGTCAAGTATATCATTAATATACAATAAGTATGTAACTTGTCAGTACTATAGCCCATAAGCTCTATGAGATACGGGTGTGGTAAATAACTATTTTGGCAAGTTTGGGTGATTTGTGATGACAATGAGGAGATTTGAATGGATTTAACCGATTATCGACAATCCTATGAAAAATACAGTTTGGCTGATACAGGATTGCCAAGCAATCCATTGACTTTGTTTCGTGCTTGGTTTGATGAGGCGGTCGCTGCCAAATTGCCTGAACCGTATGCGATGAGCTTGGCAACTTGTGGCGGTGATAATCGCCCCAGCGTTCGTATTGTGTTGATGCGTGAGCTCACCGAGCAAGGTGTGGTATTTTATACCAATTATGACAGTGCCAAAGGTCAGGATATTGCTGACAATCCTAATGCTGAAGTGTTATTTTTTTGGCACAGTCTTGAGCGTCAGGTTCGTTTAAGTGGGCAAATGGTTAAAGTTTCGGCCGAAAAATCAGCAGCTTATTTTGCCAAGCGTCCACGAGAAAGCCAGCTGGGTGCTTGGGTGAGCCAACCACAAAGCGGCGTTGTTGATAATCGCCAAACAATGGAAGAAAAATTCTTGGCACTAGAGCGGCAGCATACTCAAAATGTGCCTTATCCAAGTTTTTGGGGCGGTTATGAGCTAATCATCGACCATGCCGAATTTTGGCAAGGTCGTCTTGGGCGTATGCATGATCGTATGGCATACACCAAACAAGGTGATGAGTGGCAAATCATGCGTCTTTTACCGTAGTGCCAGCTTATGGGCGATTGGTTGATTTGTGATGATTGGTGTTTGGTATTTTATCCATACCTAAAACCGAATCAGCCAATGACGCATTTTGGCAACCTTTACAACCTTATCAAAATTGCTACATATCGCAACTATTTAATCAGTTTATTTGCATTTTTTATGTAGATTGTCATACAGTGATTTGGCAAAATAAAAATAGATGCTATCAAATATATCGCATAGCATTATATCAAGAATATCAAGGGAAATTTATGTTAACTTCAACCCTAAAAACCGCCGTAGTAAACGCCGTTATCAGTGGTGCTATTATGGCATCTGTTATGATGCCTGTCGCTTTGACAACAGTTGCCCATGCTGCCGCTGCTTCTCAATCACAGGCTACCAAAAATTTAAACAGCCAACTATCAGGCATTCGCTCGATGACGGCAAACTTTAGCCAAACTACACAAGCAGGCAATAAAAAAACCAATTTTACAGGCATGATGGGCGTTCAGCGTCAAAATCAGTTCCGTTGGGAAACCAAATCGCCTGCCGAACAGTTGATTGTCGCTAATGGTAATACCATGTGGATTTATGATAAAGATTTGCAACAAGCAACTCGGCAATCGGTTGGCAGTCAAATCGGAGAAGTACCCGCATTATTATTGTCAGGCGATCCAAGCCAAATTGATCGCCATTTTAATGTCAGCCAACCTGATGCGAATAAAAACTACTTTATTTTAACACCCAAATCCAGTAATGCTAATTTTGGTAGCCTATCATTAAGCTTTAATGGCGGCCGTCCCGTGATGATGGTACTTCAAGATTCTATTGGTCAGACCACAACCATTCAATTTAGTAATATTGCTTTAAATAAAAAATTGCCAGCAACGCAGTTTAATTTCACGCCGCCAAATGGTGTAGATGTGATTAATCAGTAATTTTTTACAATAAAAGGATACGCTATGAAACAAATTAAGATTAAGATTGAAGGTATGACTTGTGGTGGCTGTGTCAGTAGCGTCCAAAAAGCCTTACAAGCGGTGGTTGGCGTTGAGGCAATCTCTGTCAGTCTAGAAGATGGCTTGGCGGTGGTGGCATATGATGAGTCAGACTGCGATGTTCCAGCAATCGTTGAAGCAATTGAAGAGGCAGGCTTTGATACGCAATTGGTTTAGTTGATAATACAACTTAAATATGTTTGGATAGATTTTGGTATACCATTTGTTGAAAAAATCTCACCATAATCATTTGAAATGATTTCTTGGGATAAATTCATTGCTAAAATGATGTAATTTTGTAAAGTGTGTTATAATATCCCCATTTTATAAAATTGAGATCACATGGGGTGATTATGCCAGCCGAATGGTCAGCCATTGTCTATTTACTTGCCAGTTTAGGGCTTGTCGTCTTTATGCTTGTCGTGCCACGCCTATTGGGTGGGCGTTCAAGCGGTTCTCAAAAACAAGAAAACTTTGAAGCAGGCGTGGTTTCAGCAGGGACGGCTCGCATTCGTTTGTCTGCCAAATTTTACCTTGTGGCGATTTTCTTTGTGATATTTGACTTAGAGGCCTTGTACTTGTATGCCTATGCGGTGAGTGTGCGTGAAGTAGGCTGGGCAGGGTTTGCCAGTGCTTTTGTTTTTATTGCCATTTTATTTGTGGGGCTTGTCTATGAAATGCGTCTTGGTGCGATGAACTGGGCGCCTGCCGATAAACGCATTAAGAAAAAACGCATTCTAAGCCGTCCTGCTGACTTTGATTTGACTGCCATTACCGCTTTTCATGGTATTGATGAACTGCACACCGACCCCACAGGAAAAGTCCCTGCCCAGTCATCAGGGCGGATTTTTGCAGGGCGTAAAGGCTTACAAGCGGTGCTTGACAAGGACAGCGAACAGATGACAAACATTGACCACATTAATACCACAGGCCAGGTAACCACCCAAGATTTTAACTCATAATAGCACCGCCAATTGATTGACAGTGTTTGTTGGTATGGGTGATTTTTAAGTGATAAGGGGTGCTCATGATAATAAAAGGGTATAAAATTGATTGGATGTTTGCCATGCTTGCCATAATTTTTATGATAGCAGCAATTGTTTCTAATAATTTTGTATTCATGGGTTCAGTAATCATTTGCCTGATTTTTGGTGTTAAGAAAAGAAACAATCCTGACCATTAAGACAGTAGAGCAGATGGCAATGATAAATCAAGGGTAAAATCTGATTTGCAATCCTAAGGCAGTCATTTGGATAAATCCAAAACCAAATCTAAAATAACGCCAGTTTATTAACCAGCAAGATTAAGACGATGAAATATACGCTCACCAAACCAAACCAACATACCAAGCAATACCCACAACAAAGCCGTGAAATCATTGACGATATCACCCAAGCCGAGGTGGATAAAAATGTTTTTTTGGGCAGATTGTCCGATTTGACGCACAACCTTGCCAACTGGGGTCGCAAAAACTCCTTATGGCCCTTTAACTTTGGCACAAGCTGTTGTTATGTGGAGTATGCCACGACCTTGACAGGCGTGCATGATTTGTCTCGTTTTGGGGCGGAGGTCATTCGTGCCTCCCCTCGCCAAGCTGATGTGATGATAGTGGCGGGGACGTGTTTTGTCAAAATGGCACCTGTGATTCTCAGGCTGTATGAACAAATGCTAGAACCTAAATGGGTCATCTCCATGGGGGCGTGTGCCAACTCTGGCGGCATGTATGACATTTATTCGGTGGTGCAGGGGGTGGATAAAATCTTGCCTGTGGATGTGTATGTTCCGGGGTGTCCGCCCAGACCTGAGGCACTCATTCAAGCCATCATGCTATTACAAGAGAGCATTCAAAAAGAACGCCGTCCGCTGGGCATTCATCTGAATGAACAAGGCGTTATCCAACCTATCATGACACCCGAACGAGACCGCAAGATGGCTGACCGCATTGCTACGGTCAACTTGCGTAGCCAAGATGATGCGTTTTAAGCTGCTTAAGTTTACCCTCATCACCTAAATATGGCTGAGTAAATAAAAATTTCAAAAATGCGTAAATTTTTATACTTTTAAAAAATTGGTAAATACGAATGAGCATAAATCACACTCATGATTTTGGCGTGTTGGAAGAATTGACCGCAAACAACCATACTTATATCACACAATCTACGGCAGACGGCATACCAACCATTTGGGTGGCTTGTGATGAGCTGCTTGATGTTTTGCTGTTTTTACGCACATTGCCCAAGCCCTTTGTCATGCTTGTGGATTTGTCCGCCATTGATGAGCGTTTGCGTCAGTACCGCCATGGCTTGCCTGACAGTGATTTTACGGTGTTTTATCATCTGATGAGCTTGGAGCGAAATTCAGACATTCGCATTAAGGTTGCTTTAAAAGAAGGTGAGCATGTCCCATCTGCGACCAAGATTTATCCCAATGCCAACTGGTATGAGCGTGAGGTGTGGGACATGTTTGGGGTGGTGTTTGATGGGCATCCGCATCTGACACGCATTTTATTGCCCAAATATTGGGAGGGACACCCATTACGCAAAGAATATCACGCACGAGCCACCGAATTTACGCCCTATTTTTTAAACACCGCCAAACAAGAGTTTGAGCAAGAGAACTTACGCTTTGTACCAGAAGAGTGGGGCATGAAACGCTCTGGGCGCGATGAGGATTTTATGTTTTTAAACATCGGGCCAAACCACCCATCTGCTCATGGGGCGTTTCGTTTGGTGTTGCAGCTTGATGGTGAGGAGATTGTGGATTGTATCCCTGACATTGGCTATCACCACCGTGGGGCGGAGAAGATGGCGGAGCGTCAGACTTGGCATTCGTTCATTCCTTATACCGACCGCATTGATTATTTGGGTGGGGTGATGAATGAGTTGCCTTATATCATGGCGGTGGAGAAACTGGCAGGCATTACCACCCCTGAGCGTGCCAATATCATTCGCATCATGATGAGCGAGTTTTTTAGGATTACCAATAACCTGCTTTATTGGGGTACATTTATCCAAGACGCTGGTGGCATGACCCCTGTGTTTTATATGTTTGCTGACCGTCAAAAGGCGTATGATGTCATAGAAGCGGTAACAGGCTATCGCATGCACCCTGCGTGGTTTCGGATAGGCGGTACGGCTCACGATTTGCCAAATGGCTGGCAGCGGTTGGTGCGTGAGTTTTTGGACTGGATGCCAAAACGGATAGATGAATATGTCAAGGCAACCATGACCAATAGCGTGCTAAAAGGACGCACGCAAAATGTCGCCCAATATGATGCCAAACATGCTCTGGCGTGGGGCGTAACAGGGGCAGGACTAAGGGCGACGGGCATTGAGTTTGATTTGCGTAAAGCGAGACCGTATTTGGGTTATGAAAACTTTGAGTTTGATGTTCCCGTGTTTTATAACGGTGATGCCTATGACCGCTGTTTGGTTAAAATTGAAGAGATTCGCCAAAGTCTACGCATCATTGAGCAATGCCTAAATAACATGCCATCTGGGGCATATAAGGCTGAGCATCCACTGGCTGTGCCACCGCCAAAAGAGCGTACCTTACAAGACATTGAAACGCTGATTAACCACTTTGTATCAGTATCATGGGGGCCTGTCATGCCAGCAGGAGAGTCGGCGTGCATGGTAGAGGGGGTTAAGGGGCTTAACAGCTATTATGTCATATCCGATAAATCCACCATGAGCTATCGCACACGCATTCGCACGCCAACCTTTGCCCATTTGCAGCAGATGCCCAGCGTGATTAACGGCTCTTTGGTGTCTGATGCGATTATTTATTTGGCAAGCATTGATATTGTGATGGCAGATTGTGATAGGTAACTGCCTTTTTTCCAAAGATTGATGGTGATTTAACAATCAGTCTAAGAGCTATTAAATAGGCATTTATACAGGACGGTCATGCAAGAAATAATACAATCCATTGTTTTTATTGCTGCCGCCATACTGCACGGAATTACAGGCATGGGATTTCCGATGCTTGGTACAACCGCATTGGCTTTTATCATGCCATTGTCTAAGGTTGTTGCCTTGGTGGCATTACCAAGCCTGTTAATGAGCTTGTTGGTTCTATGTAGCAATAACAAAAAAGGGTTTTACCAAGAGATTGTTTATTATTTAAAAAC
Source organism: Moraxella catarrhalis (assembly GCF_001632285.1). Taxonomy (GTDB): domain Bacteria; phylum Pseudomonadota; class Gammaproteobacteria; order Pseudomonadales; family Moraxellaceae; genus Moraxella; species Moraxella catarrhalis. Next base: position 59,797 of record NZ_LWAH01000013.1, on the reverse strand, counting down.
CTATAAATTGCTTGCTATCGGTAGCGTCGTTGGCAGCATTTTGGGGGTAAAGCTGCTTTTGATACTTCCAGTGTCTTGGCTGTTTTTACTGATGGCAGTCATTACATTGTATTACTCTGTCAATGGTATTTTAAATGTATGTGCAAAAGCAAAAAATATTCAAGTGGTTGCCAATAATAAAAATATGGTTCTGTTTGGGTTTTTGGCAGGCATTATTGGCGGTTCAACCAATGCCATGTCCCCCATATTGTTAATATTTTTGCTGAGTGAAACAGAGGATAAAAATCGCATCGCAAAAGCAAGCAACCTATGCTATCTTTTGGCGAAAATTGTTCAAATATATATGCTAAAAGACCAGTATTTGTTATTAAGTAAGAGTGAATACGGTTTAATATTTTTACTGTCCGTATTGTCTATTATTGGATTGTATGTTGGCATTTGGTTGAGAGCTAAGATTAGCCCAAATTTTTTTAAAATGTTAATTTTTATTGTTTTATTGGTATTGGCTCTAAAAATTGGGCATTCAGGTTTAATTAAACTTTAATTCATTATTAAATGCCTTAACTCGTTATTAAATGTCGTTATTAAATATTGATATTAAATATCGTTATTAAATCATTGGCACAATGTTTTAGAATTTTAAATACAAAAGGTTACCATGAAAATTGTTACCGACAAAACCCCCAAAGTGGACATTCACGCCATTTTAACGCCCCAAGAAATTGATGGCATTCATCATCACATTCATCATTATCCACAAGCCCGTGCCGCCGTGCTTGATGCTTTGAAACTTGTGCAAAAGCGTAACGGCTGGGTCAATGATGCCCAAGTGGTCGCCATTGCCAACATGCTTGGCATCAGTGTGGCAGATGTTGAGGGGGTGGCAACATTTTTTAATCGCATTTATCGCTTGCCTGTTGGGCGACATGTGATTTTGGTTTGTGATAGCATTGCTTGCTATTTGACAGGTTATGAGACGCTTTTGGCTGAGTTTAAGGCACAGCTGGGCATTGAGTTTGGGCAAACCACAGCTGATGGCAGGTTTACCCTGTTGCCAATTTGTTGTTTGGGAAATTGTGATAAAGGGGCAAGTGTGCTGATTGATGAGGACACTTATGGCCCTGTGCTGCCGTCCGAGGTCGGTCTATTATTGGAGCAATATGTATGAATAAGCCAAATGTCAGCGAACAGATTGACGCTCGTAAAAATGGACTTGCCCCAAGCCAGCTTAACCGCCAAAAAACGCCAATTTGGGGCGTGGGACTGACGGACGGGCAAGCACCAACGTCACTTACGCACCCTTTGACATGGCGACTGTATCATCATGATGCACTGCTGACACTGGCAGATTATGAAGCCTTGGACGGTTTTGTTGGCTTAAAAAACGCCTTGACCAAATCACCCAAAGAGGTCGGCGAGATGATAAAAACCGCCAATGTGCGTGGGCGTGGTGGGGCAGGGTTTAACGCAGGGCTAAAATGGACATTCATGACCCCGCCTGATGGGGGCGTGCGTTATTTGATTTGTAATGCCGATGAGATGGAACCTGGCACATTCAAAGACCGCTTATTGATGGAGCGTCTGCCTTTTCAGCTCATTGAGGGCATGCTCATCAGTGCCTATGCCATTGGGGCGAGCGTGGGTTATGTCTTTATCCGTGGTGAATATGTCCTAGCTGCCAAGCGCTTACAAAATGCCATTAATGAGTGTGTTGCCAATCACTTGCTGGGTGATGGGATTTTGGGGACAGAGTTTAACTTTACTTTGCATGTTCACACAGGGGCGGGGCGATATATTTGTGGTGAAGAGACGGCACTCATTAACTGTTTGGAGGGCAGGCGTGCCAACCCACGCACCAAACCACCATTTCCCCAAGTCTCAGGGGCGTGGGGTCGCCCAACGGTGGTGAATAATGTTGAGACACTAAACAACATGCCTGCCATTTTGTTAAATGGGGTGGATTGGTATTTGGATTTGCCAAAAGCCAAGGGCAAATCCACCACCCCTGGCACCAAAATCATGGGCGTGTCAGGGCGTGTCAAAGATGCAGGGCTTTGGGAGTTGCCATTTGGTCATACCGCAAGAGAGTTAATAGAGCTGGCAGGGGGTATGCAAGAGGGGCTTAGCTTAAAGGCGTGGCTACCAGGTGGGGCGAGTACCGACTTTTTAACCGCAAGTGATGAGCATTTGGATTTGGTGATGGACTTTGACCCCATCATGAAGGCGGGTAGTCGTTTGGGTACTTGCTTGATGATGGTGGTGGACGAAAGCCAAGACATGGTGAGTTTGTCAAAAAATCTACAACAGTTTTTTCAGCGTGAAAGTTGTGGCTGGTGTACCCCTTGCCGTGATGGCTTACCGTGGGGCGTTAAAATCCTTGATGCCATGGATAACGGACAAGCCCAAGCGGACGACATTGACAAACTCTCCGAGCTGACACGAGATTTGTGGCTTGGCAAAACCTTTTGTGCTCATGCCCCAGGGGCGATGGAGCCACTCATGAGTGCGTTAAAATATTTCCGTCATGAATTTGAGCAAAAAGTGAACAACTCAAAACCACAACAAAACAAGGTGGGGGTGTAACATGGCAGTCATTCATATAGATGGCAAAACTTATGATGTGGACGGCTCGGATAATCTGCTCTCAGCCTGCCTGTCGCTTGGCATTGATGTACCTTATTTTTGTTATCACCCTGCCTTAGGTTCGGTCGGTTCTTGTCGTCAGTGTGCCGTCAAACAGTATAATAACGCCGAGGATTATCAAGCAGGCAAAGGGCGGTTGGTGATGAGCTGTATGGTTGCCCCCAGCGATGACATGTACATCTCTGTTGATGATGATGAAGCCAAGGCATTTCGCAAAAGCATTGTGGAATACTTGATGACCAATCACCCCCATGACTGCCCCACTTGTGAAGAGGGTGGTCATTGTCATTTGCAAGACATGACTTATATGTCAGGTCATCATCGTCGCCGTTACCGCTTTACCAAACGCACTCACCACAATCAAGAGCTTGGGCCTTTTATCGCTCATGAGATGAACCGCTGTATCGCCTGCTATCGCTGTGTGCGATTTTATCAAGATTATGCAGGTGGTGATGATTTGGGCGTGTATGCGTCTAATAACCGTGTTTATTTTGGTCGCCCAGAAGATGGGCAGTTTGACAGTGAGTTTAGCGGTAATTTAACCGAAGTGTGTCCCACAGGGGTGTTTACGGATAAAACCCATTCTGAGCGTTACAATCGTAAATGGGACATGCAATATGCCCCAAGCATTTGCCATGGCTGTTCGGCAGGCTGTAACATTTCAGCAGGTGAGCGTTATGGCGAGCTTCGGCGTATTGAAAACCGCTATAATCACGATGTCAATGGCTACTTTTTATGCGACCGTGGGCGTTTTGGTTATGGCTATGTTAACCGAGCGGATAGACCTACCCATCCCCTTAAAAAGGTGAATGGACAATTTGTCAAAACCAGTGCAGACCTTGCTGTGGATGGTGTGGCGGACTTGCTAAAAGGTAAAAATGTGATTGGCATAGGGTCAGCCAGAGCCAGTTTGGAGAGTAATTTTGCCCTAAAAAGACTGGTTGGAGCAAACAATTTTAGCACAGGCGAGCGAGCGGCCGTCAAAGATGTGGTGGATTTGGGTGTGGCATTATTACGCCATGAAGCGGTGCATCAGGCATCATTGGCACAGATTGAGACGGCAGATGGCGTGTTTATTTTGGGTGAGGACATTACCCAAACGGCAAGCCGTGTTGCCTTGTCAGTACGCCAAGCGGCTAAGAATAAAGCCCGCCAAATGGCAAGTGCCCTAAAAACTGAGCATTGGCTTGCTGAACCTGTCAAGCGTATCGGACAAAGTGCGTACAGTCCGATTTATGTGGCGTGTGTGGCAGATACTAAGCTATCCGACATTGCCAAAGTGTCCGCTGTTGCCACGCCAGATGACATTGCCAAATTGGGCTTTATGGTGGGCGATGTCATCAAGGCTTATGCTGATACGCTAGATGAGATTGGAAAAAGTGAGAACGCCATTTTTGCCAAAGAAAAACAGACGGATTTGGTGATTGATGATGAGATGGCGATGCAATTTTTGGCACATCATATCGCTTATGATTTGATTATGGCAAATCGCCCACTTGTTGTTACAGGCACCAGTTTGACATCAAAAGTAATCGTTCAGGCCGCAGGTTACATTGCCCAAACCTTGACCGCCAAGCGCGCCAAAATCGCCCATGTGGAGCGTGAATTTATAGAAGTGCAAAACGCCAAAATCCGTGATGAGGTCGCCCGTCAGTTCATTGACCCTGACAAGGATGCCAAAACGGACGGCACGCACACCACAGAGCGAGACCCAAACGACTTTGAAAAAGAGCTGTCATCTCGTCTATTAAAGATAAATACTCTGTATGCTGATAAAACAGGCGTGTATGTTGCCATGCCGGAGGCCAATAGCGTGGGTGTGAATTTATTGGGTGGGCAGGCGATGGAGGAGGTTTTGGCACAAGCATTTGAGGCGGCGGTCGTGTTAGAACATGATTTGTCAAATCTGACCCCAAACCAATTTGACAAATTAACACAAAAAACACTCATCGTACTAGACCATCAGTCTTATGAATGGCATGATAAAGCTGATTTTGTGTTATCAAGTGCATCATTTGCTGAAAGTGATGGCACGCTTGTCTCTGCTGAGGGGCGAGCAGGGCGGTTTTTTGCAAGCTATGATAAAAAATATTATGAACCAACCAGCGAGCTAAAAGACAGTTGGCGTTGGCTACATGCACTTGACAATGCCATGACAAACAAGATGGGTGAACCCATCTGGCGCCATCTTGATGATGTCATTGATGAGCTGGTTGTAGAGTATCCACACCTTGCTCAAATCAAAGATGCTGCCCCAGAGTCAGATTATCGCATTACAGGGCTAAAAGTTGCCCGTGAGCCACGCCGTTATTCGGGGCGGACGGTGTTACGCTCACCTATTTCTATTCACGAACCCATGCAACCTAAGGACTTAGACAGTGGTTTGACTTTTTCAATGGAGGGTTATGTGGGCGATAAAACCAATCCAAGCCTTATCCCTTTTGCGTGGTCAGCAGGCTGGAACTCCCCACAAGCATGGAACAAATACCAAAATAAAGTCGGTGGGCGATTAAAAGGTGGCGATGTGGGCATTCGTCTGTTTGAAACACTGCCAAAGACGCAAATGGTGTTTGGGCGTGTTGATATTGATCATGTGAATGTTGCTACAAGCATTTTTTATGGTCGTGCGGTGGTTGTGCCTGTACATAACCTATTTACAAGCTCACGCATGATAAGCCGTAGCCCTGTGGTAGCAAGCCAAATCAAACCTGCCATGTGGATGATAAACCATGATGATGCAGAGCGTTGGATGGTTAAGGTGGGCGATAAATTAACCCTAAGCCAGCATGGGGCAGAGATTACCTTGCCTGTGGAGGTGGTGGATTATTTGGCAGACGGCTGTATTGGTTATCCTGATGGTGCTGTACCGCTTATGGTCGGTATACCAACGACTGTCAAAAAAGCAGATAAGGACACGCCTGTCTATGTGCCTGACCATCAAAAGAGCATGCAGAGATTGGCAAGTATCAAGCGTGAGAATATCTTTACACCAAAGGCAGGGTTTAATAACGCACCGTTTGCGATGAATAAAGTGGGGGCATAAATGAGTATTCGTGTGATTCCTGATGTGCCATCATGGCTTGGTGCTTGGTCGTTTGAGTGGTGGTCGTTTGTTTTTATGACTGTCCAAACGCTGATTATTTTTTTGGGGCTTGTCATGACAGCGGCCTTGATGATTGTGTATGAACGGCGTATGTTGGCGTTATGGCAAGACCGTTATGGCCCAAATCGTGTTGGCTGGCAAGGCTCGCTACAACTGGTGGCGGACATGCTCAAAATCTTTTTTAAAGAAGATTGGACACCCAACTTTGCCGACAAACGCCTATTTACCCTAGCTCCTGCCATTGCCATGTTTGGTGCTTTGGCATCTTTTGCCATCATTCCCTTATCGCCCACATTGGGGGCAGCGGATTGGAACATTGGCATTTTATTTTTCTTTGCCATGGCAGGTTTGGCGGTGTATGCGGTGATGTTTGGCGGATGGGCTTCTGCCAATAAATTTGCTTTGCTTGGCGGTCTGCGTTCAGCGGCTCAGACGATAAGCTATGAGGTCTTTTTGGGCTTATCGCTCATGGGCGTGGTGGCGATGACAGGGTCATTTAACCTGCGTGAGATTGTCTTAGCTCAGGCAGATGTTTGGAATGTCATTCCACAATTTTTGGGGTTTTTAACCTTTTGTGTGGCAGGGGTGGCAGTTACCCACCGCCATCCTTTTGACCAGCCAGAAGCGGAACAAGAGCTGGCAGAGGGCTATCATGTGGAATACTCTGGCATGAAATTTGGCATGTTTTTTATCGGTGAATACGTCAATGTGGTTGTCATCTCAGCACTCATGACCTGTTTATTTTTTGGGGGTTGGCTTGCCCCATTTAATCTGGATTTGCCCTTTGTGCCACCTGTGTTTTGGTTTTTGATTAAGACTTTGTTTTTTATGACTTTATTTGTGCTAATTCGTGGTTCGCTTATGCGTCCCAGATACGATCAGGTGATGAATTTTGGCTGGAAAGTGTGCTTGCCCATAACACTGCTAAACCTTTTGGCGACTGCTTTTGTGATTTTGATGGTGAATTAAATGTTTGCAACTTTAAAAAATACGGCGGTGGGCATGTTTACCATTGTACGCTCCATGTGGATGGTCAACAGCCACGCCCTAAGACCCAGAGACACGATTTTATACCCTGAACAGCCCGTGCCTGTACCGCCCCGTTTTCGTGGTCGCATTGTGCTGACCCGAGACCCTGATGGTGATGAACGCTGTGTGGCGTGTAACTTGTGTGCGGTGGCTTGCCCTGTGGGTTGTATTAGCCTACAAAAGGCAGAGCGAGAAGATGGGCGTTGGTATCCTGAGTTTTTTCGCATCAATTTTAGTCGCTGTGTGTTTTGTGGCATGTGTGAAGAGGCATGCCCAACCACCGCCATTCAGCTCACCCCTGATTTTGAGCTTGGTGAATATGACCGCCAAAATCTGGTGTATGAAAAAGAACATTTGCTCATCAGTGGTGTGGGTAAATACCCAGAATACAACTATTATAGAGTAACAGGCATGGCAACGGACGATAAACCCAAAGGGTCGCACGAGCGTGAAGCAGAGCCTGTTAATGTGCGGAGTTTGTTGCCATGATTGATGTGTTAAAGGCGTTTTTGGCAAATGGCAGTGTGGTGGGTTTTTATGTCTTATCGCTGGTGGCAATTTGGGCAAGCCTAAGGGTGGTAACGCACGCCAATGCTGTGCATGCCATTTTATCCATGATTGTATCATTATTAGCTGTGGCGGGTATTTTCTTTATCTTAGGTGCTCCATTTGCAGGCATTCTTGAAATCATTGTCTATGCTGGGGCGATTTTGGTGTTATTTGTGTTTGTCATCATGATGCTAAATCTAGGCACAGATACCACAGAAGAAAAAACATGGCTTACCGCCAATGCGTGGGCGATGCCTGTGTGTCTGATGATGATTGTTGGGGCGGTGCTGATTGGTTTTATTGGCTATGGTACAGACCAATCCATACAGCTACAAAGCGATACCATCTCTGCCAAAGATGTGGGTATACGCTTATTTACAGGGTATGTGTTGCTTGTGGAGGTGGCGGCATTTTTGCTTTTGGGTGCATTGGTTGCGGCATATCATTTGGGTAAAAAAGCACTTGATGATGAAAACATCAGCCACAGCCAAACATGCCCTGATATCGTCTCTAATACATGGGCAAATCAAGACAAAGAGCAACAGGAGAGAGCCGATGCAAAATTATAATGTAGATACTCTAAATACCCCCTTTGCCCATGAAGTCGCCAAATTGGCATCTGATATGGGCGTGCCTGCTCATCATGGGCTGATTTTGGCGGCCATTTTGTTTGTTATTGGACTGGCTGGCGTCATGGCAAGACGCAATGTGTTGTTCATGCTCATGAGTTTGGAGATTATGATGAACTCAGCTGCCCTTGCCTTTGTAGTGGGGGGTAACATGTGGGGCAAGGCAGATGGGCAGGTTATGTTTGTGTTTATTTTGACGCTGGCAGCAGCAGAGGCGGCGATTGGGCTTGCCATGCTTTTGCAATTTTATCATCGTTTTAGAAGTCTTGATGTCAATCACGCCAGTGAATTAAAGGGGTAGGGTGGTATGAATTTGTTAGCATTGACCTTTATTTTCCCTTTAATTGGATTTTTGATATTGACCATGGGGCAAGGCAGAATTGGCGAAAAACCTGCTACCATCATTGGGGTGGGGGCGATGGGGCTGTCGGCTGTGTGTGCCTTTGTCAGTATTTTTGGGTTTTTGACAAAAGGGCAACAGGCGATGTCTGTGCCACTTTGGACATGGCTGTCGGTGGGCGATTTTACTCCCAAATTTGGGCTGTATCTTGATGGATTGTCTGTTACCATGATGGGCGTGATTACAGGCGTGGGCTTTTTGATTCATCTGTTTGCCAGTTGGTATATGAAAGGTGAGGCAGGATTTGCCCGTTTTTTTAGTTATCTGAATTTATTTGTGGCAAGCATGCTCATGCTTGTGCTTGCTGATAACCTTTTGCTCATGTATTTGGGCTGGGAGGGTGTGGGCATTTGCTCATATTTGTTAATTGGCTTTTATTATCAAAACCGAGCCAATGGGCGGGCGGCGATAAAGGCATTTACCGTAACCCGTGTGGGTGATGTGTTTTTGGCGATTGGGCTGTTTTTACTGTTTGTTGTATTTGGTACGCTTGATATGACCGCCATCAATGCCAAAGCAGATGCCATGTTTGCTGTTAATGACCCCATGCTACTACTCATCGTGGCAATGCTTATCGGCGGCGCGTTTGGTAAATCAGCACAAATTCCACTGCATACCTGGCTTGCAGATGCGATGGCAGGCCCTACGCCTGTTTCCGCTCTTATCCATGCAGCCACCATGGTAACCGCAGGGGTGTATTTGATTGCCCGCATGCACCCTTTATTTGTGCTGACCCCCCAGATGCTCCTGTATTGGGTGGGCGGTGTTGGTGCATTGTCCATGCTGGTGGCAAGTTTTTGTGCGTTGGCACAAACCGACATTAAGCGTGTGCTTGCTTACTCTACCATGAGTCAGCTTGGATATATGTTCATCGCTTTGGGCGTTGGGGCGTGGCAAGTGGCAATTTTTCATTTGATGACGCACGCATTTTTTAAGGCGTTATTATTCTTGGCATCTGGGGCGGTGATTGTCTCAACACACCACGAGCAAAACATTTTTAAAATGGGTGGTCTGCGTCATAAAATTCCCCTTGTGTTTTGGTCATTTGTGGTAGGTGGTGGGGCGTTGGTTGCCTTGCCTTTTGTAACGGTTGGCTTTTATTCCAAAGAAGCGATTTTGTGGGAGACTTATGCCACAGGACACATGGGTTTGTTTTGGGCAGGCGTGTTTGGGGCATTTTTGACGGCTGTTTATACTTTCCGTTTGATTTATCTTGTGTTCTTTGGAGAGCAAAAAACGCATGGCGAGTCTTTAAAGGGCATAAGTTACGCTTTGCCTTTGGTGGTGTTACTGCTATTGTCAACAGGAATTGGAGCATTAATCCATCCCCCCTTGGCAAATGTTTTACCGATGAGTGTGGGTAGTACTCTAACAGACGGCAAGCACACCGCTGAAATTATCGCTGTTAGCTTTACTGTCTGTGGCTTGGTGTTTGCCTACTTTTTATATGTCATAAATAAAGGCAAAATTTTGACAAAATGGACAAATTCTACCTTTGGCACAGCATGTGTTTATTGGTGTTACCATGGATTGGGCTTTGATGCGTTGTATGACATTATTTTTGTTAAACCCTTTTTGGGCATCACAAAGGCATTAAAATCTGACCCAATAGACCGCCTAATAAATATCTTAGCCATAGGTGCTTCATGGGGTAATAAATTAACAACAAAAACCCAAACTGGGCTTTTGCATACTCATGCCATCAGTTTTGGTGTAGGTCTGGCGGTTATTTTAATCTTAGCATTGATGATGGTGGTGTAACATGGCATTAGAACAAAATTGGATACTACCAGCATTGATCGCAATTCCGTTGATTGCAGGCTTTTTATGCTGGTTAATTGAAAAAATCAGCGATCGCCTGCCACGCTGGATTGCACTGATTGGCATGGTCATTACTTTTATTTTGACCTTAGTGCTTTGGCAACAAGGGAATTTTAATACGCTACTGGTAACAGATACAGCGGTCAGCGGTGAGACATTGCCTTGGGCGGCACAGTTTATCCTGCCATGGATTCCAAGTTTTGGCATTAAATTTCATTTAGCGATGGATGGCTTGTCTTTACTGATGATTGCGTTGACGGCATTTTTGGGTATCATGGCGGTGGGCTGCTCATGGGGCGAAATTCAGCGCCGTGTGGGATTTTTTCATCTTAATCTGCTGTGGTCACTAGGCGGCGTGATCGGCGTATTTTTAGCTATTGATTTGTTTTTGTTTTTCTTTTTTTGGGAATTGATGCTGTTGCCGATTTATTTTTTGATTGCACTTTGGGGACATAATGCCACAGGGGGTAAGAGCAAAGAATACGCAGCAACCAAGTTCTTTATTTATACACAAGCCTCAGGCTTGATCATGTTAATTGGCATTTTATTATTAGTCATTATTCAGTTTAGCCAAACAGGTGTTTTAAGTTTTGATTATCATGATCTCTTAGGGGTAAATCTTGGTGATTGGGAATATGCCATCATGCTTTGCTTTTTTATTGGTTTTGCAGTTAAGCTGCCAATATTTCCCTTGCATGGTTGGCTGCCTGATGCCCACGCCCAAGCACCAACGGCAGGTTCGGTAGATTTGGCGGGGATTTTGATTAAGACGGCGGCATTTGGCTTGTTGCGTTTTGTCATTCCATTATTTCCAAATGCCTCGGCACAATTTGCCCCAGTGGCGATAACTTTGGGCATGATTGGCGTATTTTATGGGGCATTTTTGGCATTTGCCCAAACCGATATCAAGCGACTGCTCGCTTATACCAGTGTGTCGCATATGGGTTTTGTCGTGCTTGCCATTTATGCTGGCACACTTGTATCGTTACAAGGTTTGATGGTGCAAATGCTCGCTCATGGTCTATCAAGTGCAGCACTGTTTATTATGGCAGGTCAAATTTATGAGCGTTTGCACACTCGTGATATGACGGTAATGGGTGGCATGTGGGGACAGTTTCGCCGCCTTGCTCCATTTATGATGTTCTTTTGTGCGGCATTGTTGGGCATACCTGGTACGGGTAACTTTATTGGTGAGATTTTGATTTTGATTGGTGCTTTTGCCATACATCCGATCTTTGTCACACTTGCCACAGTAAGCCTTGTGATGGCAGGACTGTATTCTTTGATGGTAATTTATCATGCGTTATTTGGTCAAAATACCACGCTTGAATTGGTGAAGCAAAATCACGGTACGCTAAAAGATTTGGGTAAACGAGAATTGGTATTGCTACTTTCTTTGGCAATCGGTTTGGTATGGCTTGGCTTGTACCCTCAGCCTGTTATGGATAAGTCTGAAGGGTCAATGCAGTGGATTGCCAGTGCTTATGCACATGATGTCATCATGGCAGATGAGCCAATGCATGGCATTCGATTGATTGAAGGGAATATGGGTGACTATATGCATGCCCATCACCATCAGCTGCATGGTCAAGGATATGACGCTGGTATACATCATCACAAAGGCTCTGATGGCCATCATCACGATCACCAAACCAAGCAGGGGGAATAATCATGAATCCGATGATTTTTGAATCTATTTTATCAATACTGCCTGCTGTGATCGTGGCACTCACTGCGCTCATCGTGATGATTACCATTGCTGTCAAGCGTTCTCATTTTTGGGCGGCAACACTCAGCGTCGTGGGTCTAAATATGGCGTTGCTGGCAGTTATTTCCCAAGCCTTAGGCTTAGTGCCTGCAGGCGTATCTTTTGGTGAATTGTTTATCTTTGATGGTTTTGCAATTTTCAATATGGGTGTGATTTTGATCACAGCATTGGCTTGCTGTACATTGGCATACGGCTATTTTGAGACATTACAAGATCATAAAGATGAACTGTATTTGATTATGCTAATCTCTACGCTAGGGGCAATGCTAATGACAGGTGCAGCGCATTTGGCGGCATTTTTTATGTCGCTTGAGCTGTTGTCTGTACCGATGTATGGTATGTTAGCATACACCTTCTTGCGTTCTCGATCGCTTGAGTCGGGTTTAAAATACCTTATCATGTCCGCCACCGCCTCTGCCACCTTGCTGATGGGCATGGCGTTGATTTTTGCTGATGCAGGTACTTTATTATTCAAAGATTTGGCAAGAAATCTTTTGATTGGTAATTTGTCAGGCTTAAGTGTGGCTGGGGTGGTCATGATGTTGGCAGCTGCAGCATTTAAATTATCAGCAGCACCATTTCATTCATGGGTGTCAGATGTCTATGAAGGTGCACCAGCACCAATCGCTGCTTTTTTAGCAAGTGTGAGTAAAGTGGCAATGATGGCACTTGCACTTAGATTCTTTGTGGGTAGTATGTTTACTGCCATGCCAGCTTTTGAGACGATTTTGATTGTTGTCATTGTTTTGTCTATTTTAATGGGTAACTTACTTGCAATCCGCCAAAATAACATTAAGCGTATGCTTGCTTATTCTTCGATTGCACATATTGGCTATGCATTGACAGCACTTTTATCAATCGGTGCAGGTAGCTTGCCTTTGGTGAGTATGTATATGGCAGTTTATGCACTGACATCTATTGGAGCGTTTGGGGTGATCACACTGATGTCAAGCCCATATCGTGAGCGTGGACGCACTTCTATCAGTGGCGAAGCTGATGACCTGCGTTTTTATCAAGGGTTATTTTGGCGTCGTCCCGTTCTAACGGCGGTACTGACTGTGATGCTACTATCATTGGCAGGTATTCCTCTGACGGCAGGATTTGTTACCAAATTTACCATATTCTTTGCGGCTGTACAAGGCATGCACTTCTTGGCGGCTGGTATGATTATTTTGGGTAGTGCCATCGGTTTGTATTATTATTTGCGTATTTTGGTCAATCTGTACCAAAAACCCAAAGTCAATCTTGAGTTTGATGCACATCAACATTGGGGCGTTAAGGCAGGCGGAGTCATGGCGATGATTATCACCGCACTTATCGTTATCTTTGGCGTACTACCAGAAGCAATGATGCAAATGGCTGCCCGAGCAGTGATGTTGTAATAAAGATTACGATTTATCAGTAAATCAGCACCCAAATGAGTGCTGATTTACATTTATGCCAATCTTGGTCATATCAAGTTAAACCTTGACAATAAAAAAGAGCTTAATCATAAGCCCTTTTTATCGCATCGTCAGAAAATTAAACGGCACAAGCATCACTTGCCAAATAAGTTTCAAGTTCTTCTGAACCACCGATGCGTTTGCCACCAACAAAGACTTGTGGCACTGTCTCATGACCAGTGATGGCACGAACACTTGTCATGCTGGCATCTCGGCCAAGTACAACTTCTTCATATGCAACACCATGAGATTTTAAAGCCTCTTTAGCCTTGGCACAAAAATCACAACCAGGCTTGGTAATAATGGTTACAGACGGCTTATCTTCCCAATCTGGATTTAAAAATTTGATCATGGTATCAGCATCAGAAACCTCAAACGGATCGCCATCTTTTTCAGGCTCATCAAAGATTTTGACAATCACGCCATCATCAACAAGCATCGAATAACGCCATGAACGCTTACCAAAGCCCAAATCTTCTTTGCTAACCAAACGATTCATACCTTCGGTAAACTCACCATTACCATCTGGGATTAAAGTGATCTTGTCACTTTCTTGGTCGTCTGCCCAAGCATTCATCACAAAGGTATCATTCACCGATACACACAAAATATCATCAATGCCCAGTTTTTTAAATTCATCTGCCAATTCATTATAACGAGGCAAATGTGTTGATGAACAAGTCGGCGTAAAGGCACCTGGTAATGAAAAAACCACGACTTTTTTACCACTAAAAAGCTCATCAGTGTTCACATCAACCCACTGATCACCTTGGCGTGTATGAAATACAGCATTTGGGACTTTTTGTCCTGTCATGTCTTTAAAAGCCATAATAATTTTCCTTTTGGTTGTGATAAAACTTGTATGAAAAAATTGATAGTATTTAATTTAATTTATATTTATTATATAAGAATATTTATTAATATTTCAAGTGATAATTTTAAAGGCAATCAAGGCAATTTTTTGAATTTGATGCGTGACTGATGATTTGACTAAAGCCAAATTATCAGTCAAAATACACAATAAAAGTCCAATGTCTGTTAAGATGACATTGGTGATTAAGATGATAATGACAAAGAGAACATCATGAGTGATGACAAAGCAGTGACATTGACGGTGCTATCAAAGACAGTTTGGTCGCCCAATTTATTTAGTTTTACGACAACCAGACCTAAGGGTTTTCGGTTTGAGGCGGGGCAATTTGTTCGGCTGGGATTATGTGCAGATGAGCTGATTTATTATCAAGATAAGCATCAAGATACGCCTAAATCTGAGAGTGTAAGTCCAATTTTTCGTGCGTATTCTGTAGTATCGTCTCCGTATGATGAGACACTTGAGTTTTTTTCGGTGGTGGTGGCTGATGGGGAGTTTACATCACAGCTTCAATACTTACAAGCAGGTGATCAGTTGTATCTTAATACAATACCGTTTGGGTTTTTGACGCTATCACGCTACCAAGAACCAACGCCAAAAACATTATGGTTATTAGCAACTGGCACAGGGCTTGCACCATTTTTATCCATTCTACAGGATTTGTATGCTTGGGAGCACTATGATAACATTGTGCTTGTATACAGTGCACGAACTCAAAGTGAATTGGCGTATCAAGACAAAATTCATTCATTGGCAACAAGCTTTGGGGGGTTGGTGGATAATCCTGCTCGTTTTTATTATGTGCCAATCGTAACGCGTGAAAAAGTCGCTGGCTGCTTATCTGAGCGT
The DNA here is from genome assembly GCF_001632285.1 of Moraxella catarrhalis. GTDB lineage: Bacteria > Pseudomonadota > Gammaproteobacteria > Pseudomonadales > Moraxellaceae > Moraxella > Moraxella catarrhalis. Next base: position 44,693 of record NZ_LWAH01000013.1, on the reverse strand, counting down.
ATTCCAAGCTTAATTAATAATGGTGAGCTTGCCAAGACAGCAGGGGTAGCACTCGACACTCAATCGCATGTCATGCTGTGCGGTAATCCACAAATGGTTGAGGACACCAAAGAAGCACTCAAAGCACAGGGGCTTAGCATGAATCGTCGTGGCGTTGGTCACATTGCCGTAGAAAATTATTGGTAAAAACCACCAGTACGCTCTTAGCTTGGCTTATATTTGTAACTTGTATTTGGTTAAATCGTGGCTTGTATCATAAAAATAGCCACTTGTTGATGCTAATGCCTAATAAAAATCCCATCATGCCAGTCATGAGCAATAAGATGGCTGATGCTAAAACCATCCCCTAAAGATATTAGGGGATGAAAAAGTGATTTACATTTTTTCTACGGTCTTAATACCAAGTAATTGCAGGCCTTGTTTTAGAGTTTTGGCGGTCAGTGCTGCAAGTCGTAGGCGAGAGGTCTTTGTCTTATCATCAGAGCTTAGGATTGGGCAGGCTTCATAAAAACTTGAGAAAATACCCGCCAATTCAAATAGGTATTGACACAATAGATGTGGCATACCGTCTTTGGCAACCAATAATAGCACTTCTTCAAATTGAAGCAATTTGACCGCCAAGGCTCGCTCTTTATCTTCATGAATCACAATCTCACCGCCAATATCTGCCATATCAAGCCCTGCACGCGCAAAAATCGAGCGAATGCGTGTATAGGCATATTGCATATAGGGTGCAGTATTGCCCTCAAATGACAGCATATTATCCCAATCAAACACATAGTCGGTGTTACGATTTTTGGAAAGGTCGGAATATTTAACCGCACCAATGGCAACCGCTTCAACGACAGCACGCTTTTCTTCAGCACTAAGATCGGGATTTTTTTGCTCGATTAGGGTGGTTGCACGCTCGATTGCTTCATCAAGCAAATCGGCAAGCTTAACCGTGCCACCTGTGCGTGTTTTAAAAGGTTTACCATCCTTGCCAAGCATCATACCAAAGGTAAAATGCTCCATGACAAATTCATCAGGTACAAATCCTGCCTTGCGTGTGATGAGCCATGCTTGCTGTGCATGTAGGGTTTGGCGTGCATCGGTAAACAAAATGACACGGTCAGCATGAAGTGTATGATAGCGGTAAGCTGCTGCAGCGATGTCGGTGGTTGTGTAAAGATAGCCGCCATCCTTTTTTTGGATGATGACGCCCATTGGATCGCCTGCTTTATTTGTAAATTCATCCAAAAAAACCACCACAGCACCATCATCTTCGACCGCCAAACCTTTGTCTTTGAGTGTTTGAACAATGCTGGGCAGCATTGGATTATATAGGCTTTCACCCATGGTATCATCACGCGTTAAGGTAACATTTAGGCGGTCATAAGTGTGCTGACATTGTGCCATGGTGATATCTACAAGTTTTCGCCACATTGTTAAGCAATACTCATCACCGCTTTGGAGTTTTACCACATAATTACGAGACTTTTTGGCAAACGCTTCATCGCTGTCATAGGCGTGTTTTGCTGCACGATAAAATGCTTCTAAATCAGATAAATCCAAATCCTTGACATCGTCATTTTGTACCTTTTCAAGATAAGCGATGAGCATGCCAAACTGCGTACCCCAATCACCCACATGGTTAGCACGGATAACGGTATTACCTAAAAATTCAAGCGTGCGTACGACGCTATCACCGATGATGGTTGAACGCAGGTGACCGACATGCATTTCTTTGGCGACATTTGGGGAAGAGTAGTCAACCACCACGGTATCATTTTGGGCGGCATTTACGCCCAAAGTGCGACTGATATTGGCTTGATTGGCATGTCTAGATATCCACTCATCTTTTAAGAAAATATTAATAAATCCAGGACCTGCAATCTCAAGTTTTTCGGCGATATCATCAATGCTTAAATGATCAAGCACCGTTTGGGCAAACTCTCGTGGATTCATACCCAGTTTTTTGGCAGCACCCATGATGCCATTGGCTTGATAATCCCCAAATTGTATTTTATTGGATTGACGCACTAAAGCCTCAACCTCGCTGCCTGCACCAGCTGCGATCATTGCCTTTTTAATTTCATCGTTTAAAATTGCTTGAATATTCATCGATTGCCTATGGATAAATTATAAAAATAAAAAAAATTCTGATTAAATAAGCCGTGATTTTAGCAAATTTTCTATAAAAAATCTTGATTAATTGGCAAATGATGCCAAGCAAGCTTTTGTATGTTTCATTAAGTTAAATAAGCTAAAATACTCAAAATCAAAAAAACCGCCCAATCTCTAAGATAGGCGGTTTTTTAATAATGGCGGAAGCTGAGAGATTCGAACTCTCGGTGGGCTATGAACCCACGCCGGTTTTCAAGACCGGTGCATTCAACCGCTCTGCCAAGCTTCCATAAGCGGTGTATTAATAAAAAATGGCGGAAGCTGAGAGATTCGAACTCTCGGTGGGCTATGAACCCACGCCGGTTTTCAAGACCGGTGCATTCAACCGCTCTGCCAAGCTTCCAATGCGTCGTATTATAGACGAATTTTTTGTAAATGCAAGGATTTTTTATAAAAATTGGCATAATTTTGTTATATTTAAACACCAATTGCCCATGGGGGACGATCATGGAAGCTCAAACCTTTCTATAAAGGCGAAACTAAGAAGTTATTAAAATAATTTCGGCTGACGGCGAGGGGTACCAATCTCCTCGATACTAATTTCATCGGTCGTACGACAATTTGTTTGGGGGGTGATAATATCTCGTGCCAGTGCTACCAGTTCATAGATCGTACGGCGTGTATGGATCAGATTATCTTTAGGGTTTTGCCAGCTGGAGCGAATGGCAAGGGGTGCAGGGGCGGGTATAGTATGGATGCCAGCCTTGGCAAATTGACGGCGCGCCCGAGCCATATGATAGCGATCTGTCACCAAATAAACTGTCGTTGATAGCTCATGATGGCTGAGTAATTTGGCAGTAAAAACGGCATTTTCGCAAGTATTCATACTGGCGTTTTCGTTGATAATCACCACCTTTGTCCTGCCAATATGCTCAGTCAAATAGTCGCGTAGCCATGGGGATTCGGCACCACTGGTAATAATGCTCAAAGGATACAGCTTGTGCAGATGAATGGCGGCATTTGCACGGCTTTGGGTAAAGTGGTTTAGGCTGATTGTACCAGCTGAGTTTTTGGTTAATCCACCGCCAAGCACAACGATACTTGTGGCATCATCTTGAACGGTAGCTAAGGTGAGGGCAGAATACAGATTAAGTAGACCAACACCAAGATTGGCAAATATAGGCGTTAAGGCACTCGCTATGCCAATCAGTATCACAGTACTACCCACTGCAATAAATTTTAAGGATTTTAATACCACACATCTCATGGTGGAAGTGCGTTTTTTTGATCTGTTAGTTGTAGCTGCCATCAGCATTAATCCAGGCAGGTTCACGCACTAAGGTGATGTTAAATTTTTGTTTAACTGCAGCGATGATAACATCAGCTGTGGCTTTGATATCCTCTTGGGTGGCAATAAACGGCATATGATTGGTTAAAACAAGTGCTTGTTTGGCGTGGGTTAATATCGGCGGCACACCTTGACCTTTAAGTCCTGCTTGGTCAATCAGCCATCCTGCAGGTACTTTAACCAAAGTTTTGGTAATAAGATAGCATGGCAAATTAGGATAATCCACGCACAGTTTTTGATAATGTTCTGTTGAGATGATTGGATTTTGAAAAAAAGAGCCACAGTTGGCCAAAACTTTTGGGTCGGGTAGTTTGCTTTGGCGGATGGCAATAACTGCATGATACACATCTGTCGTGGTAACGGCAGTTCTGCCTTGATGATTTGCCAGCTGTTTTGCATATGTGTGCAAATCGCCATAGCTACTTAGAATGCGTGTTGGGTTTTTATGTAATCGCAGTGTCACCGCACAAATGAAGTAGCGATTTGGCTCATCTTTAAAAATGCTATGACGGTAGCCAAATTGGCATGCTTGTTTAGACAACTGTTTAAACTGCTTGCTCGCCCATTCATAAACCTGTACGCTGACCAACACATCGTCAAGTTGTACACCATAAGCACCAATATTTTGCACAGGTGCAGCACCGACAAGCCCTGGAATTAAGGCAAGATTTTCAAGTCCAAACCAGCCTTTATGCACGCAATCGGTTACCAGATCATGAAAATTTTCACCTGCTTGCACCTGTAAGATGATTTCTTGGTCATCTTCAAACAGCACACGCCTACCCATCATGCGAGGTAAAAGCACGGTGGTATGCAGTCTGCTTGGCAATAAAACATTACTGCCACCTGATAGCACAAACCAAGTGTTATTTAGCTTAAGTGTTGGCAAAGCGGCTGCATCATGAATGACGATCGCTGTATCTGCAACAGACGACAGTGCCATAGTATTCATCGAAGACAGGTCATAATTTTGGTAAGTGTCAAGCATGGAATATGTCAATTGATGGGCAATGGGTTGCATTATAGCGGTAGCAGGTTTGATAAGTCAATCTATACCAGTAAAGCTTGATGATCAAGCTGCCATACCGTGATATACCGATTGGCAATTTGCTGAAGATGGGTGTACATTTGTTCAAAATCTTGCTCATCACCATAATAAGGGTCAGCCACCGACCGACCTTCTGGATCAAATAAGCTAAGCTTTGCCATATCTCGACCATTAGCATGCATCATGGCAGTAGTTTTAAGAGTTTGTAAGTCTGATAAATTGGTGTCATCCATCGCAAAAATGAGCTCAAATTCATAAAAATCTTCCAAAGAAACTTGGCGTGCACGAAGCTGACTTAACTCAAAACCAAGTGACTCACCAGTGGCGATGGCGCGTGGATCGGGTGGATTGCCAATGTGATAGCCCGCTGTACCTGCTGAATCCAAATAAACATCAGGCAAAAAATTGGTCAGTTTGGCACGCATGACAGCTTCAGCGGATGGACTTCGGCAGATATTACCCAAACAAACAAAAAGAATCGATCGTGGTATGGTCATAGTAGCTACCAATGGTGTTTAAATTTATTTAATTCTCGACGCTGCTTTTTATCAGGCCGGCTGTCTGGATGCGCCAAATTAAGCAGTTTTCTTTGTTCAGCCATAAAAGCACGCTGAGTTTTGCTTGCATCAGTTTCTTCATACAATGTCGCTGCAAGGGTAGCATTACCCCGATTTTCAGATAGGGCTTTGATGATGATTGTTTTTTCTTCAAGGCGTGTCGCATGCCCTTGGCGAATGGTGAGTGTATCGCCGACTTGTAGCTCTTTGCTGACTTTGATTTTAGCACCGTTCATATGTACCTTGCCTGCTTCGATGGCTTCTTTGGCAAGGCTTCTGGTGCGAAAAAATCGTGCTGCCCATAGCCATTTATCAGCACGCACTCGAGTTAAAGCGTGTTCTGTCATGGGTGTATTACCAATTTATAGCGATATTTTAAGCTTGTCATTGCCATAGACTTTTTTGAAGTTTTATACATCCAGCTTTTGGGCAAAGCTTGTTTGTGCAACCTTTGCCTTGATGGGTGGGATTGATGGACAGTGAGCGTATGAGTTTAGATCGTTAATGCTGCAGCTGTCATACCGCCAACTTGTCATGTTTGCTCTATATAAGCTTCACTGACAGCTTACAATGATGAGCTTGGCGACCCAAGTCATAAAATCTCAATCACAGTAAATTCTTCAAAAATTAGCCACATTGTATCATCAAAGATATCAAATCGCTCAAAAAATTGTTGATGCTCTGCTCGCCAATACGCCAAGGATAAATCGCCTTCACCTTCTTTTTTGGCAAGAGCTTCATCCACTTCGTTAAAGCGAATGATAAACTGCGCAGTATTTTGGATAATGCAAGCAGGTATATTTTGCCCATCGGTGATGACTTGTAGGCTGCCCACAGGCGGTAGTGGCTCTGCTAAGTGCCAATCTAAAGCCGTACAAGTAGCGGTTTTTTTGCCATCTAATACAAGCTTTAATAGCGCATCCGCCATCTGAGGAGTGTTGCCAAATGACCAATGGGGTAGGGTGGTAATGTCCATCACTTCAAAAATAGCTGATAACCCACATCTTCTGTTAAACCTTGACATTCGTAGCCAATATCAGTAAGTGCGTCTAGAATTTGACGGCTATTACTATGACTGGCCTGTAATCCTACCAAAATTCGTCCTTCGGCAGCACCATGATTTCGATAATGAAATAGGGTAATATTGAAATCTTGGCCCAATTTTTCTAAAAAATTGAGTAGTGCACCGGGCCGTTCAGGAAAAATAACTCTAAATAATTGCTCATCTTCTAGATTGGCATGGCCCCCAATTAAGTAACGAATGTGTGTTTTGGCCGCCTCATCATCGGTTAAGTCATAAGCTGTATAGCCATTTTTTACCAAAGTATCGCTAATTAAGATGCGTTCTTTTTGACCTTCTTTTAGTCCGATACCAACAAAAACATGGGCGGTATTGGGGTTGGTGGCATCCATACGATAATTAAATTCAGTGATATTTCGTCCTTGTAGTACACGACAAAAATCCAAAAATGCACCAGTTTTTTCAGGCAATTGTACCGCAAAAATTGCTTCTTTTTGTTCACCGATTTCGGTTCGCTCAGCAATATAACGCAAGCGGTCAAAGTTCATGTTTGCACCCGAGATGATGGCAACGCAGTTTTTGCCACTTAGGTTGTGCGTTTGGATAAATTTTTTCATACCTGCTACTGATAAAGCACCTGCCGTCTCAACAATGGAGCGATTTTCTTCAAAAATATCTTTGATGGCAGCGCAGATTTCATCGTTAGTACAAGTGACGATTTCAGGCTCAATCACAGTACCTGAGCCATCAGATTTTGATAATTTGGCAATTTGATAAGGCAGCTCGCCAATTTGGGCAACTGCTACGCCATCAGCAAATAAAGATACCTGCGGTAGGCGGACACGCTTATTGGATGCTAGGGCGGCTTTTAGGCAAGCTGCACCTTCAGGCTCAACAGCAACCACCTTAATATGTGGTGCAACTTCTCCTAAAAAAGCTGCTACGCCCGCCAACAGACCGCCACCACCACAAGCAATAAATACATAATCAATATTACGCCACTGCTGTGTCAGCTCAAGCCCAATTGTTCCTTGTCCTGCAATTACCAGTTCATCATCATAAGGTGCGATATAAGTCATGCCGTCAGTTTCAGCTTTATGCATCGCAAAGCGGTTGGCTTCATCGAAGCTATCACCATGCAAATACACCGTACCACCAAAGGATTTGACTGCCTGAACTTTGATATCAGGCGTCGTGGTTGGCATGATAATTAAATTATTAATACCCAAACGGTTGGCAGAATATGCCACACCTTGGGCATGGTTACCTGCTGATGCACAAATGATGCCTTTTTGTTTTTGAGCGTCGGATAATTGGCTGATTTTATTATAAGCACCTCGTAACTTAAAACTAAAAACAGGCTGTAAATCTTCTCGTTTTAGACGAATGTGGTTATCAAATTTTTTGGAAAGTTTGGTGGCAGGTTCAAGGGGGGTATGAATGGCAACATCATAAACAGTGGCTTGTAAGATGGCACGGACATAGGGGGTAAGCATGAGTATTCCTTTATTCTACCGTTGTTTTTAATTTTTTATCACTAGAAATTTAATGGCTCATAAAACGATTTAACCTTAAGATCAAGATGTATTAAGTGGATCATTGACTTGGTTACTGCCTATTATTGGTCATATGACCAATTAAAAACACGCAGCAGTAACCAAATCTAACATCATTTAAGCATCAAGGCTTGCCATGACCGCTTCGCTAAAATTGACATTGGTATAAACCTCTTGAACATCGTCCAAATCCTCAAGCATGTCAATCATTTTAAGAACTTTTTGAGCATCATCAATATTATCAATGTCCGCTGTCGTACTGGGCGACATGGTAACCTCCATGCTATTTGGCGTCAATCCAGCAGCAATCAGTGCATCAACAACAGTACCAAAATCTGCAGGCGAGGTGATAACCAAAAGGCTTTCGCCATCGTTTTCGATATCCTCTGCACCAGCTTCTAAGGCAATCTCCATGATGCTATCTTCTAGGCTTAAATCATGAAAGATGATTTCGCCACGCTTACTAAATAAATACGCAACCGAACCTGAAGTACCCAGATTGCCGCCATTTTTACTAAAGGCGTGACGCACCTCGCCGACAGTACGATTGACATTATCAGTCATGGTTTCAACAATGACCGCTACGCCACCAATACCATAACCTTCATAGGTAATCTCTTCCATATTGTCATTATCACCACCCCCAGCACCACGCTCAATCGCACGCTTGATGACATCTTTGGTCATGTTGGCGGCGTTTGCTTTTTCTAGAACGGCACGCAGGCGAGGGTTATTGGCAGGGTCTGGATCACCTGATTTGGCGGCTGAAACGATTTCACGGATAATTTTGGTAAAAATTTTACCCTTTGCAGCATCCTGCTTGGCTTTGCGATGTTTGATATTTGCCCATTTACTATGACCTGCCATAATGCACCTTTACTAAAACAATAAAAATACTAAAAAGTAAAGTGATTGTATCAAAGGCTTGGGTAATTTAGGTAATCCTCCAAGCCTTTGATGGATTCAATCACACAATCAAAGAAAGTTAAAAAGATAAATTTTAGCAAATTTTTAGGGATTTGATAAGCCTAAAAAATCACAATCTTTATAATCAGGTAAAAAGAGGATAAATCTGATCAATGAATTGTTAACCAATTTTGATTGTCAACCAATGCTGATGATTGCAAAACCTGACCTAGCCAAAGCTTGCAAACAAATCATAGTCACTTGCTTCATCAATCACGACTGTCAGCATATCACCTGCTTTGACTGTTGCATCAATATTGTCCACATAGACATGACCATCAATTTCGGGTGCATCAGCATAGCTTCGGCAAATGGCAATATTTTCTTCTGTATCAATTTCATCAACCAAAACAACCAATGTCTTACCAACTTTTTCGGCAAGTTTTTCGGCACTGATTTTTTGTTGTAATGCCATCAAGCGTTCATAACGAGATTGTTTGACTGATTCAGGCACAGGATTGGGTAAATCGTTTGCCACCGCACCTTCAATCTCTGAATAAGTAAAGCAGCCAACACGATCCAAGCGAGCCTTGGTCAGCCAGTCAAGCAGATACTCAAAATCTTCGTCGGTTTCACCAGGAAAGCCTACCACAAAAGTTGAGCGTATGACGATATCAGGGCAAATGGCACGCCATGCTTGAATACGCTCTAAAGTATTTTCGCTCATCGCTGGACGCTTCATGGCTTTTAGTACATTGGGACTGGCATGCTGAAATGGAATGTCCAAATAGGGCAATAAACCTCCCATGCCAGCAGAAGCTGTCATGCTGTCCGCCATAATTTGAACGACTGCATCCACATGTGGGTAAGGATAAACATAGTGCAGTCGTACCCAAATGCCTAATTTTGACATCGCCTCACACATATCATAAAATTTAGACTTAAGCGGCCAACCTTCCCAAAATACAGTTTTATATTTTAAATCCACGCCATAAGCTGAGGTATCTTGAGAGATGACCAAAAGTTCTTTGACGCCTGATTTTTTAAGTGCAACCGCTTCTTTCATGACGCTGTCTATTGGACGACTGACCAAATCGCCACGCAGCGATGGGATAATACAAAAAGTGCAGCGATGATTACACCCTTCAGAAATTTTTACATAGGCATAGTGTTTGGGCGTAAGTTTGATGCCTGCATCATTAATCAAATCAATTTTTGGGTCGTATTCTTTTGATTTGATCGGTTTTGGTACATGATGATTGACCGCAGAAATGACCTCTTCATAAGCATGAGCACCTGTAACCGCCAAAACGGCAGGGTGCATGGTGCGAATTTTTTCGGCGTCTTTACCCAAACAACCTGTAACAATCACTTTGCCATTTTTATTAATCGCTTCACCAATGGCATCCAAAGATTCTTGTACTGCTGACTCAATAAATCCGCAGGTATTCACCACGACCAAATCTGCACCATCATAATCATTGGCAACTTGATAACCCTCATAAGTCAGCTCTGTGATGATGCGTTCACTGTCCACCAATGCCTTGGGGCAGCCAAGTGATACAAAGCCAATTTTTGGAGTGCCATTTGATGTGGATGTCGCCACCGCACCGCTTTGGTCGATACTGCGGTTTTGGTTATGGTTTGCCTTGTGATGATAGGCAGGTTCGCTGGGTAGTGGTGTATTTTGGTGGTTGGTTTTTGGGTGAACTGTTTTTGGATGAAATACGATTGGGCTTGACATAGTTGTTTGGCTCGAATGATACTGGCGAATTAAAATAGCTGGTAAAAATCATCATAGTTTAGCACAACTGCCTTTATTGGGCATCTGAATTTGGCTTGGTGTAGGTGGTATTGGGTGTGCTGACCATACCGACCGATATTTGCCATCAAAGAAAAAATCCCCAAGCCAGGGGAGACTTGGGGAGAAAGTGAAAAGCTCATAAAAGCTACACTAAAAATGGCGCAGCGGACGGGGCTCGAACCCGCGACCCCCGGCGTGACAGGCCGGTATTCTAACCAACTGAACTACCGCTGCATATGGTGGGTGGTAACGGGATCGAACCGCTGACCCTCTGCTTGTAAGGCAGATGCTCTACCAACTGAGCTAACCACCCTAAAATGTTTTTGTTGATAACAGTAATTTTATCAAAGTGACTGTATCAAACAAAGTAGATATGGTGTCAATATATCTTCATTTTAAGTTCTTGAACAAATGTTTGTTTGTTCTTTGTGGTGCGTATTATATAGAAATTTATCACAGTGTCAAATACTTTTTGGATAAATTATTTGATATTTTGGATAAATTTTATAAGCTATTGATATTTAATGGGTTATTTTTTATTATTTACTGATATTTTTGGTACTTTTTGATACGAGTACCATACTTTTAGGTTTGATGATGGGTGCATCTTGATTGATGAGCTGATGGACTTTATTTATATTTTTTAAGTGTACACTTGTAAAAGGGCATGAATTGCGATACAGTGAGATTTTTAATGTTAGACATTGGTTTTATTGATTGTCATTTGGTTAACAAACTAAGCATTTTTAAGGTTGATGGACCATCATCAAAAGGATTTGATTATGTTTCGTACATTTACTGAGCTATCCGTTAAAATGGTGAAAAGCGATCCGCCTTGGCTATTTGGGAGTTTTGATTGTAGGATATTGATTATTTTTGGATAATTAATAATTAAACGGTTAATTTGCTCGATTTTGGTTTTATCAGGAGGGTAAATAATGAACAATAAAGTATATGAAAATGCCAAATCGGCATTGGCGGATATCGTCAAAGATAACCAAACCATCGCAGTGGGTGGGTTTGGTTTATGTGGTATTCCAGAGCAGCTGATTGCTGCACTGTGTGATACTGGTGTTAAAGGCTTAACTTGCATTAGTAATAATGCTGGTGTTGATGATTTTGGCTTAGGATTATTACTAAAAACCCATCAGATTAAAAAAATGATCGCCTCATATGTGGGCGAAAATAAAGAATTTGAACGGCAATTTTTATCAGGTGAGCTGGAGGTTGAATTGACACCTCAAGGCACATTGGCAGAAAAGCTGCGTGCAGGCGGTGCTGGCATTCCTGCTTTTTTACCAAAACAGGTGTCGGTACACAGGTCGCTACTGGCAAAGAAATCAGGCAGTTTGACGGTGAAGATTACATCATGGAACGCTCATTGGTGGCTGATGTGGCATTGGTTAAAGCCTACAAAGCTGACAAGGCAGGCAATTTGATATTTCGCCATACAGCACGCAACTTTAACCCCGATGTCGCCACCGCAGGCAAAATAACTGTGGTTGAGGTTGAAGAGCTTTTAGAGATAGGGGAGATTGATCCAAACAGTGTACATTTGCCTGGTATTTATATACATCATATCATTGTAAATGCTAATCCAGAAAAACGCATCGAGCAGCGTACCATCTCGTAGTGTATCATCATAATATTATTATAAGGAGTATCAGTTATGGCGTGGAATCGTGAACAGATGGCACAAAGAGCCGCCCAAGAGCTGCAAGATGGTTTTTATGTCAATCTTGGTATTGGGCTACCAACCTTAGTTGCCAATTACATTCCAAAGGGTGTTAATGTTATGCTACAGTCTGAAAATGGATTACTTGGCATTGGTACATTTCCTACCGAAGATGACATTGATGCCGATTTAATCAATGCTGGTAAGCAAACAGTGACCGCACAAATGGGTGGCAAGTTTTTAGTAGCTCGCAATCATTTGCGATGATTCGTGGTGGCAAGGTGAATTTGGCAATTTTGGGGGCGATGGAGGTTAGCGAACACGGTGATTTGGCCAACTGGATGATTCTAGGTAAGATGGTTAAAGGCATGGGCGGTGCGATGGATTTGGTTACAGGCGTGCAATGGGTGATTGTATTGATGGAGCATGTTGCCAAAGATGGTTCATTTAAGATAAAATCTAACCGTACCTTACCTTTAACAGGTCAAAAAGTGGTACATCGTATTATTACCGATTTGGCAGTTTTAGACATTACAAATAACGGTTTAACATTAATTGAGTTGGCAGATGGTGTTCATTTTGAAGAATTGCAACATAAAACAGGTGTGCGTATCATTGAAAAATAATTAATAATTTTTTAAATAAATATGATATAAAATAATGAAATGATGACACAAGATTTTATTCAATGAGTGATTGATTATTATGCTTGAAAAATAAACGATAATGATTTATATTGTCTTTTTTTTACATTTTGACAAACTTTTTAACAAATTCTGCCTGATTTTGTGATGATTGGTGATAAAAGTAGGCACAATGTGATGGCATTTGCCATCGTTAAAATGATTAACACAGTCAGCAAAAGCGATGATGATAACAGGTAATACCATGAACCAAATTTTTCATTTGATGACACAAACCAAGCATACAAATCACACCAAAAAGGTGCTAAAACTGAGCATGCTGTCCTTGTGTTTGCTACACATCACCCAAACTGCCATGGCAGAGGATACCCTTAAGGATGTGCCAAAAGCAACGGATTTTTCTGTCATCTTAGATGAGGTTGTTGTAACGGCGACCAACGGCACCAAAAAATCCCAAAAACCCTTTACCAAAGCATCGGCCACCAGCGTGCGAGAAAATGTATTTAATGCCAGTGAGAATATTGACGCCATTGTGCGCAGTGTGCCAGGGGCGTTTACTCAGCAGGATAAATCCTCTGGGCTGGTATCATTAAATGTACGAGGCGATAGTGGATTTGGGCGTGCCAATAGCATGGTTGATGGTGTAACCCAAACCTTTTACAGCACCTCAACCGATGCTGGGCGTGGGGGTGGCACCTCACAGTTTGGTGCGGTGATTGACCAAAATTTCATTGCAGGCGTTGAATTAAACAAAGGCAGTTTTAATGGCAAAGGCGGTATCAACACCTTAACAGGTTCGGCCAATTTTCGTACGCTAAATGCTGATGATGTGATTAAAGATGACAAAAATTTTGGCTTCATTGCCAAGGGTTTGACCGGTAAAAATGCGACGGATAAAAATTTTATGCTGGCAGCTGGCGGACGTGGATGGCTTGATAATGGCAGTATCAGTGCTTTATATGCTTATAGCCACAAAGACATTAGCCAAAATTATAAAGTTGGCGGTGGCGGGACGCACATTGGCAATGTTGGTGATGATTTGCTACTTAGTAAACAAAAACAAGTTTTTGCCAAAGAGCATGCACTCACTTACAATGAAGCCAGCCGTTCCTGGCAAAAAGATTTGACCAAATTAGATAAAGAAACAGGCAAGCCTTTATGGGACAGAAAATATCAATTTGGCGGTAAGTGCTATGGGCTGGGCTGTATTGATACAAAAGAGAAGTTTGATGAATATGTTGCTGACAAACAGCAGCAGTGGCAAAAGCATGGTGCAAAAGAGTACAGCATCACCCCCATTGATATCACCGCCCTAAACCAAACCTCAAAAAGCCATTTGGCAAAAATTCGTTACAACAATGACACCAGCGATGTTGGTCTACAACTGCGTAAAATGGACACCACGATAGGCAGTCGCCGTATCAGCAATGATAATTATCAACTTGATGCTGCTTACAACCCAAATGAGATCATTGATTTAAAAGTGTTGGCAGCCCATAATGTGGGCGTACAAAAATACCCCAAAGGTTCAACTTTTACAGGCTGGAAATTGGATAAAGACTTTGAAACCAAAAACACTGCCAATCTTTTTGACCTGAACAACACTCACACCTTTAATCTGCCAAAGCAAATGGATTTGACCACAACCGTTGGGCTGAACATATTGCATAATGAATATTCAAAAAATCGCTTCCCAGATGAGCTTGGGCTATTTTATACCAATGATTTATTATGTGGCGGCGGTTATGATGCCTGTGGTGGTCGTTTTCAGGGGACAAGCAGCACACTACCAAAAAAATCGGTGATTGTACAGCCCTCAGGCAAACAGCGTTTTCATTCTATTTATTTGGACACATCATTACAAAAAGACAAATATCAGTTAGATTATAGCGTTAATGCCAGTCAGTACCGTTTTAGTGGTGAGCATGCCAGTTATTATAGCAGCCAAAAAGAGTTTCAAGATAAGTTTGGTGAAGATTCGCAAATTTATAAACAGCACTGCTCGCCAAGTTGTGATGTGTATGAGCCTTTGGTAACCACTTCTGGTAAAAAACACGCCATCAACCATTCTGTTACTTTAAGTGCCAAATATGACACAGGTTTTATGCCTTTTGTCAGCTTTGCACGCACGCACAGAATGCCCAACATTCAAGAAATGTTCTTTTCTCAAATTGGTGATGTTGGCGTCAATACTGCATTAAAACCAGAGCAAGCCAATACATATCAGTTGGGTTTTAATGTTTTTAAACGCAATCTATTGACAGACAACGATACTTTGGGGCTAAAAGTAGTGGGTTATCAAAGCCGTATTAACAATTACATTCATAATGTTTATGGTAAATGGTATGACACAAAAAATCCACCCAGTTGGGTGACCAGTGGTGCATTAAAAGGCGATACCATACAGCATCGCAACTGGCAAATGCCTGTGCATAAACAGGGCTTAGAGCTTGAAATCAACTATGATGCTGGGCGATATTTTACCAATTTGTCTTATGCCAGACAAAAGACCGACCAGCCAACCAATTATAGCGATGCCAGCGAGTCCCCACTAAATAGCTCAAAAGAAGACCAATTAACCCAAGGCTATGGGCTAAGCAAAGTGTCAATGTTGCCCAAAGATTATGGTCGTTTTGAACTTGGTGTGCGTGGCTTTGATGACAAACTCACCATAGGCAGTGCGGTGCGTTATTATGGACAAAGCCCACGAGCGACCATTGAACCCAGATACATTGATGGCACGCATGGTGGCAATACATCGCATTCAGATGATAAAGGTGCTCATGTCATCAAGCAAATTGAGATGCTAAAAAGACAGCCTTTGGTGCATGATTTTTATGTTGCTTATGAGCCAATAAAAGATTTGGTGATGCGTCTTGATGTGCAAAATGCGTTTGATAAACTGTATATTGACCCCTTAGATGCCAACAATGATGCCGCCACTCAGCGTTATTATCATTCATATTATAATGATGCAGACGAAGGTGTACCTTGTGCGGCGGGGCAGTTGTGTAAGCCTGATGCAAAATACGGCGGTACTACTCGCTCGGTATTGACCAATTTTGCCAAAGGGCGTTCTTTATTATTTTCAATGACTTATAAGTGGTAGTTGTTTGATTGATGAGTGTAGCTTAAATAACTGGTCTTAATTGATTTTGTGTGATATTTTATGAGTTAAGTTTGCATGCTTGATATGCAAACTTAACTCTTTTTTATGTTGATGTTTTATGGCAAAGTTGAGTATCGTATGAAATTTATCGTCAAATTATTTCCTGAAATTATCATGAAAAGCGACTCAGTTCGCAGGCGTTTTGTCAAAATCTTATCTCATAATATCAAGGCGGTATTATGTCATGTTGATGAACAAGTTTTAGTGATTCGCCATTGGGATTTTATCGAGGTCAGGTCGAGCGATGAAAAAAAATTGCTCATTCGTGATACCCTGCAACGGATTTCAGGCATTCATCATTTTTTGGAGGTGGATGAAAAACCGTATCATAATTTACATGATATTTTTGAGCATACTTATCTAGAATATAAAGATAAACTAATTAATAAATCATTTTGTGTACGAGTAAAACGCCGTGGTAAGACAGAGTTCAACTCAATGGATGCGATGCGATATATTGGCGGTGGTCTAAATCAGTCTATTGACAGTGCAAGTGTGAAGTTAAAAAATCCTGATATTACCATTCATATCGAGATTGATCATGATCATATGATGATTGTTAAGGGTCGTTTTGAGGGCTTGGGTGGATATCCAATGAGTACCCAAGAAGATGTATTATCGCTGATTTCAGGTGGTTTTGATTCTAGTGTGGCAAGCCATATGTTCATGCGTCGTGGTAGCCGTGTGCATTATTGTTTTTTTAATTTGGGCGGTCAGGCACATGAATTGGGTGTCAAGCAGATGGCCTATCATCTATGGTCTCGCTATTCTTTGTCGCATAAGGTATGGTTTATTACGGTAGATTTTGAACCTGTTGTTGCTGAGATATTAAAAACGATTGATGATGGCCATATGGGCGTTGTCCTAAAACGCATGATGGTAAAAGCTGCCAGTCAGATTGCTCAACAAATAAAGATCCAAGCACTGGTGACAGGAGAGGCGATGGGTCAGGTGGCAAGCCAAACATTAACCAATCTTAATGCGATTGATGCAGCATCATCTACATTGATTTTACGCCCTTTAATTACCAGTGATAAAGAAGATATCATAAAAATGGCAGAAAAAATTGGCACGGCAAACATTGCCAAGTCAATGCCTGAGTATTGCGGTGTTATCTCAAAATCACCCACGGTCAAGGCACTTAAGTCTAAGATTTTGGAACAAGAAGCAAATTTTAATTTTGAGATTTTAAATTATGCCATACAGACAGCCAAATTTAGTGATATCCGAGATTTGAATATTCATGAAAAAATTGTGACTGCTGAAGTGGTGCAACACATCACATCACAGCAGGTGGTATTAGATATTCGTATGCCAGATGAAGTAGATGACAAGCCACTTAAGGTAGATGCTGCCGTGATTACGCTGCCATTTTATAAGTTGCTATCAGAATTTGATCAACTTGACCCCACCAAAACCTATTTGTTATACTGCCAACAAGGCGTGATGAGTCGATTGCAAGCAGCCCAACTATTGGCAAAAGGGCATCATAATGTCAAAATATTTAAACCATCATCACCCCAAAGTGGTCTGTAGGCATGGATTAACTCATCAAATTTCACCCTGATATCAGCGTGTTATCAAAGGGGTAGGGTGTGTTCATCGTTCACCGAAAAAAGTTTAAAAAATGCTTGAAAAAATGCTTGACATTGAATAAATTTGGCATATAATATGCCACACAAAGCGGGAATAGCTCAGTTGGTAGAGCACGACCTTGCCAAGGTCGGGGTCGCGAGTTCGAATCTCGTTTCCCGCTCCAAATTTTAAAAAGTCCAAATCGAAAGATTTGGGCTTTTTTGTTGTTGAAGTTACTCATTTTAAGCATTTTAAAATTAATCAAGCAAAAGAATTTGCAAAAAGAAAACAATCATATCAAAGGCGTTGAACATTTTGATTGTAAGCTACTAAATCGAATAGCTAGAAAATGTAACGGTATGTACTCGAAAGCTTTTATCTTTTATCAACGAATACAATCTTAGGTTTAACATTGGTAGCGTACTTATTTTGCATGTTTGATACATGATAAGTATTGTGGCTGTAAGTTGGTTTTATAAATGAATATCTAAATGTTTATTTACATTATCCAAAAAGTCCATCGGTTCTTGGTTTTACTAAGATGCCCACATAACAAAGACAAAATATCACAAAAGACGCTATCCACAATACTTGTGATAATAACATGAGCGGCATATAGCTATCATTAAAAAATAGCGGTAAGACCACACGAAATATGCCACACAAAATCATCAACATGAACATTAATGACACAGTGGCAGGGGGCTGATGGATATTTCTGCCAGTATGTCCAAGCGACACCCGAGCCATCATGGCAATCGTCATCAGTCCAATGCCAAACACCGCCAAACCATGTAGTCCAAGCGTGTGGATATTAACAGAGCTAAACCAATTTAACTGTGTGGCAATCGGATAAAGTACAAACATCGCCAAACTTATCGTCATGCCAAAAAATGCAATGATGAGTGACCACAGCAGGGGCTTTTGCCAGATGGCGTGGTGATACCAGTTTTTTAGGCGTGCCAAATTAGCCATCAAACATACTAACGCACACACGCCAGCAATCATGGGCTGTTTGATGAACAAATCAAAAATGATGAATCCAAAAAAACCAAATAAATTGAGCCTGTCCAGTAGATCGGAGTTTTTTTGTTCAAGCTGCATGCCATTTGGTGTGCCATCATGATTGACGCTGATGCCTTTGGTAATAAAGAATGGCAAAACACGCCGTGCAATGGTAAACACTACACCAATCACCAAATATAAGGCAAAATATAAGGCGATTTGCTGTGTGTTGTGATGATTTATCAGCACGCCCACATAAAAAGCAACCTGAGTCAAACCTAATAGTAAAAGTTTGGTAATGATACCAATTTGACGTTTTTGGCGAACAGCCCACACCGCTTTGATGACAGCAAAAGCAGTCATGCCCCAAAATATCATGTCAAATACAAAAGCCGCCATGAACAGGGCAATGCTAGGTGTGACATGAAGCCCAAACCAGATAAAGCGAGATACCGCCCACGCCCCAAATATCGCCCCCAAATGCCAGCCATAAGGCATGGGCTGATTTGTCCATGTTTTGACTGCCGTTAATAAAAACCCTGCAATCACTGCTAAAGCATAACCAAACACCATCTCATGACCATGCCAATAAAAGGGCGTAACCACGCCTTGAAAAGGAGCAAACCCTTGTAATATCACCAGCCAAAGCAGCATACTTATCACAGCAAACACCGCCGAACCCACAAAAAATATGCGAAAACCCAAATTTAAAATGGGATGGGGAGATGTTGGGCGTTTGGCGGTGTTTTGGATATTCATAAGCATGGCGAATCTTTGAATTGTTATTACGATTGTCGAAAAAGTAATCTGCTGATTAAATCACTATTTTTAAAATATTATCTCATCAAAAATGAAATAGCGTTTGTGTGGTCATTGTTCCACCATCTGTTCTAGGTGTTCGGATTTTAAAATAGTGTATTGTACACCATTTACGCTAATAATTTGCTGATTTATCAAAGATCGCAAAGTTCGGCTGAGTGTTTCAGCACGGATACTTAGTAGGCTTGCAAGATTTTTTTGACTCATGGATATCTCTATTTTGCTGTTATTGTCAGCATGGCATAATAGATAATAAGCTACTTTCGCTTGTGCAGTTTTCAGGCTTAATAAATCATACAATAAAAACTGTGTCGAGATTTGCTCATACATTTGCTCTGCATACCAAGTAAATATCGTAGCTAAAGACAAGTTGTTGAATGTTTTCTTTATTTCATGAATGGGTAAAATGGCAACATAGCTATTTTGTGAAGCTTTGGCGGTTAACTGATGGCAGCTATTTTTTCCAAATGAGTTATATTGATTATACGCAAGCATCTCATCTTGTTTTTCATCACACTTATCTACTTTTAAATTAGGCAGGCTTTCATTGATCATCTGTACCTGATGGATATGAGTTTTATTTGTATCAAATCTGTTTATTAGGCTTTCTTGACCATTGGGCTGCTGACGATAGCAATGGATTGCACCTTCTAATAAAAAATATAAATAACGCACTTTAGCATATTGCAAATAAATCAAACTGCCTTTGGGGTAGTAGTGAATCGTTGCTGCCGAAATTGAAAGTTTCTTATTGGTTGTTGCAAAAATAGGGTGGCAGCTCAAGCTCTGAAGATAAACAACTTTTTTTTCATCATAGAGTTTTTTCATGGCTAAAGAGAGGGTAATTTAGATTGAAGTATTGTAAATATTTACAGATATTAGCCATAGTATGCTTAGGTAGAAAGCAGCCAGCCAAGCTTACTACTTTAGGGTAGTGCCTTAACCATTTAGAGCATAGCTAGGTATTGATAGCTGATTTATGCTAAAACCAAATCAACTCTGGGGGTGTGCATGCATGTAACATTAAGTGATTTGTTAAATAACAACCAATATTGGGCACAGTCACTGACAGCGCGTGATCCTGACTATTTTCCAAGACTCTCAAAGGCGCAGTCACCCAAATATTTATGGATCGGCTGCTCTGACAGTCGTGTGCCCGCCAATGAAGTGGTAGGCGTCATGCCAGGAGAGCTTTTTGTGCACCGCAATGTCGCAAATATGGTAGTTTCAACTGATATGAATTTGTTATCGGTGTTACAGTTTGCGGTAGATGTACTTAGGGTTGAGCATATTATCGTATGTGGTCACTATGGTTGCGGCGGCGTTAAAGCGGCGCTTAGTCAGCAAGAATATGGTCTGATAGATAACTGGCTTAGACCGTTGAAAGGAATGCGTTACCAATATCGTGAGGCTTTTGAGGGTTTAACTGATAAAGAGGAGCTTGATTTATTATGCCAAATCAATGTTAAGCGTCAGGTCACTAATGTTTGCCATACTACCATAGTGCAAAATGCTTGGTATCAAGGCAGACAACTTTCGGTACATGGCTGGATTTATGACATGAATAGTGGGCTGATTGAGGACTTGGGCGTGAGTATTAGTAACGCACAACAGCTGGCATCGGCATTTATCTATTCGCATTAATAAAATTAAAGCAGTCATTCAACTACGCCCAAAGAAGTATCTAATGATAGCCATTTAGGCAATAGTTAGGTAACCAATAAATTTTTATAATCAATGTTAGCTTGGTGTTTCGATTGTCGCTAGCCAGCTAAGCTCTTTTTATAATAACGAGGAAAGCAAAATGAGCCATTTACTCGACCAACTGCGATTTTTTAAAAGAAAACAAGGTGAATTTGCCAACAGCCACGGTGAGACTCGCCATGAAAACCGTGAATGGGAAAACAGCTATCGGGCACGCTGGTCATATGACAAAGTGGTGCGTTCTACACATGGGGTGAACTGCACAGGTTCATGCTCTTGGAAAATCTATGTCAAAAATGGTCTGGTAACCTGGGAGACACAACAGACGGACTATCCTCGCACTCGCCCAGATTTGCCCAACCATGAGCCTCGTGGCTGTCCTCGTGGGGCAAGCTATAGCTGGTATATGTATTCTGCCAACCGCTTAAAATACCCAAAAGTGCGTAAACCATTATTAAAATTATGGCGTGAAGCCAAAGCCAAACATACCGATCCTGTTTTGGCATGGGCAAGCATTGTTGAAAACCCTACCAAATCTGCTGAATACAAGTCAAAACGAGGCTTGGGTGGTTTTGTACGCTCATCTTGGCAAGAGTGTGCAGAAATCATTGCAGCAGCCAATGTTTACACCGCTAAGACCTTTGGTCCTGACCGCATCATTGGTTTTTCACCCATTCCTGCGATGTCCATGCTCAGTTATGCGTCAGGGTCAAGATATTTATCGCTCATAGGTGGTGCATGCTTGTCGTTTTATGATTGGTATTGCGACCTGCCGCCAGCTTCTCCCATGGTTTGGGGTGAGCAGACCGATGTTGCTGAATCTGCTGATTGGTACAATTCCGATTATATCATTGCGTGGGGTTCAAATGTGCCACAAACCCGTACGCCTGACGCTCACTTTTTTACCGAGGTGCGTTATAAAGGCACAAAAACGGTTGCCATTACCCCAGATTATGCCGAAATTGCCAAACTTTGTGACCTATGGCTGAACCCAAAACAAGGCACAGATGCCGCCTTGGCTCAAGCATTTTGCCATGTCATCATCAAAGAGTTTTATCTGAAATCTCAAAGTGATTACTTCCAAGACTATGCCAAACGCTACACGGATTTACCCATGTTGGTGGTGCTTGAAGAAAAAGACGATAAGTTTAAAGCAGGGCGTTTTTTACGGGCATCTGACTTAATTGACAATTTAGGTCAAGAAAATAATCCTGAATGGAAAACCATCGCCATGAACCAAAATGGTGAGCTTGTTTCACCTTATGGCTCAATCGGTTATCGCTGGGGTGAAACAGGGCGTTGGAATTTGGAAAATAAAGAAGGTCAACATAATGGCGACGTGGATTTGACTTTGTCATTAAAAGGTTCTGGCGAGACGGCAAGCGTTGGTTTGGACTATTTTGGTGGTGATGAACACCCCTATTTTACCGCTGCCGCTGGTGATGCCATTCAGTATAAAAACATTCCTTGCCATACCATCAGTCTTGCCAATGGACAAACCGCCAAAGTCGCCACCGTTTTTGATTTGATGGTTGCCAATTTGGGGGTTGATAATGGGCATGGTGGTCAAAATGTCACCGATGATTACAATGATGCCAACATCGCAGGTACGCCTGCTTGGCAAGAAAAAATCACTGGTGTCAGTCGTGAAAAGGTGATTCAAATCGCCCGTGAATTTGCCGAAAATGCCCACAAAACTCAAGGCAAATCCATGGTCATCATCGGAGCAGGCATGAACCACTGGTATCATCTTGACATGAATTATCGTGGTGTGATTAATATGCTGATGCTCTGTGGCTGTATTGGCAAATCAGGGGGTGGCTGGGCTCACTATGTGGGTCAAGAAAAGCTCAGACCACAATCTGGTTGGGCGCCTGTTGCGTTTGGATTGGATTGGCACAGACCACCACGCCACATGAATAGTACAAGCTTTTTTTACAATCACTCAAGCCAATGGCGACATGAAACTGTCTCTGCCCATGAATTGCTTTCATCTCATGCCAATAAATCGCAATTTCCAGAGCATATGCTCGATTACAACATTAAAGCTGAGCGGGCAGGTTGGTTGCCATCTGCCCCCCAATTAAACCAAAATCCACTGACCATTGCCTCCCAAGCAAAAGCCAAAGGCATGAGTGTTCAAGATTATGTGGTTGAAAGTCTGCACAATGGGTCATTGCGTTTTGCTGCCGAACAACCCGACAATCCGCAAAATTTCCCACGCAATATGTTTATCTGGCGGTCAAACTTACTGGGTTCATCAGGTAAAGGGCATGAGTACATGCTCAAATACTTGTTAGGGACAAAAAATGGCTTATTGGGTGATGAAACGGTACAAACTGGCTTTAAACCCAACGAAATTGACTTTGTTGAAAATGCCCCAACGGGTAAAATTGATTTGGTAACCACCTTAGACTTTAGAATGTCCAGCACATGTTTGTATTCTGACATTGTACTGCCCACCGCCACATGGTACGAAAAAGAAGACATCAACACATCAGACATGCACCCATTTATCCACCCATTCACCGCTGCCACTGACCCTGCGTGGGAAGCAAAAACTGACTGGGAGATTTATAAATACATCGCTAAGGCATTCTCTCGCCTTTGTGTTGGGCATTTGGGAACACAAACCGATGTGGTTACCTTACCCATGCAACATGACAGTGCCGATGAATTGGCTCAACCCTTTGGTGGCACAGATTGGAAAAGTGCAGGTGAAAAACCCATACCCGGCATTAATTGCCCACTCATCAAAGTTGTGGAACGAGATTATCCCAGCACCTATGCCAAGTTCACTTCTCTTGGTCCTTTAATGGACAAGCTTGGTAATAACTCTAAAGGCATTGACTGGGACACCAAAGAAGAAGTGCAACAATTGGGGCAGTTAAATTATCGCATTCATGATGACAGCGTCGCCAACACACGCCCCAATATGAGCAGTGTCGTCAATGCCATTGAAACCGTACTGATGCTTGCCCCAGAAACCAACGGTCATGTTGCGGTTAAAGCATGGGCAGAATTATCCAAAAAAACAGGACGTGACCACACTCATTTGGCAAAAGCCAGTGAGCATGAAAAAATCCGCTTTAATGACATTGTTGCCCAACCCAGAAAAATCATTTCAAGTCCCACATGGTCAGGGCTTGAATCTGACAAAGTCAGCTACAACGCAGGCTACACCAATGTGCATGAACTGATTCCATGGCGGACAATCACAGGCCGTCAGCAATTTTATGTTGAGCACCCTTGGATACAAGCCTTTGGCGAACAAATGCAACAATACCGTCCGCCAATTGACACCAAAACCACCCAAGCATTTAAAAAATATCAATCCAATGGCAACAAAGAAATTGTGCTTAATTTTTTAACACCACACCAAAAATGGGGCATTCACAGTACCTATTCAGAAAACCTATTGATGCTCACCTTAAGTCGTGGTGGTCCAATTGTTTGGATAAGTGAGATTGATGCCCAAAAAGCAGGCATTGAAGATAATGATTGGATTGAAGTCTTTAATGCCAACGGGGCAATCACCGCCCGTGCGGTGGTCAGCCAGCGAGTCAAAGAAGGCATGACCATGATGTACCATGCTCAAGAAAAACTGGTGAATATCCCAGGTTCTGAAAACTCAGGTACTCGTGGTGGTATTCACAACTCGGTTACTCGCACCATCTTAAAGCCCACTCACATGATTGGTGGTTATGCCCAATTCTCTTATGGCTTTAACTACTATGGTACGGTTGGTTGTAACCGTGATGAATTTGTTGTGGTGCGTAAAATGGCAAATATTGACTGGCTAGAGGGCAAGGCTGATGATGAATTGCCACGCCCATTACCCACCACTTTGGACTGATGATTTTACAACATATCATGACACATTTTACTAAGCTGTCGCTAGGTCAAGGAAAATTAAAATGAAAATTCGCTCACAAGTTGGCATGGTGTTAAACCTTGATAAATGTATCGGTTGCCATACCTGCTCAGTCACTTGTAAAAATGTTTGGACCAGCCGAGAGGGCATGGAATACGCATGGTTTAACAATGTGGAATCCAAACCCGGTATCGGTTATCCAAAAGAATGGGAAAACCAAGGTAAATGGAAAGGTGGTTGGATACGCAATGCAGATGGCTCAATTAATCCCAAAATTGGGGGTAAATTTAGAGTGCTTGCCAATATTTTTGCCAACCCAGATTTGCCCATGATAGATGACTATTATGAACCATTTGACTTTGACTACCAACATCTGCATACCGCCCCAATTGGTGAACATCAGCCCATTGCACGCCCTCGCTCCTTAATTACAGGCAAACGCATACAAAAAATTGAATGGGGGCCAAATTGGGAAGAGATTCTTGGGTCAGAGTTTGCTAAGCGTCGCCGTGATAAGAATTTTGATGACATACAAGCTGACATCTATGGGCAATATGAAAACACCTTTATGATGTATTTGCCACGCCTATGTGAGCATTGTCTAAACCCAACTTGTGTGGCATCTTGTCCAAGTGGGGCAATTTATAAGCGTGAAGAAGATGGCATCGTGCTGATTGACCAAGACAAATGCCGTGGCTGGCGTATGTGCATCTCAGGCTGCCCTTACAAAAAAATCTATTACAACTGGAAATCGGGCAAATCAGAAAAATGTATCTTCTGTTACCCCCGTATTGAAGCAGGCATGCCCACCATCTGCTCTGAAACTTGTGTCGGTCGCATTCGCTACCTTGGCGTATTATTGTATGATGCAGACAAAATCCACGAAGTTGCCAGCCTATCAAACGAACAAGATTTATACCAAGCACAACTTGATATTTTCTTAGACCCACATGACCCTAAAGTCATCAAACAAGCCTTACAAGACGGCGTGCCAATGAGCGTCATCGAATCTGCTCAAAAATCCCCTGTCTATAAACTGGCAGTCGATTGGAAGCTTGCTCTGCCCTTGCACCCAGAATACCGTACCTTGCCTATGGTGTGGTATGTGCCACCATTATCACCCATTCAAAACGCCGCCGAAGCAGGTCAAGTGGGCATGGACGGACTGATTCCAGATGTGGACAGTTTACGCATTCCGTTAAAATACCTTGCCAACATGCTCACCGCAGGCGATGAAGAGCCTGTACGCTTGGCATTAAAACGCCTGCTTGCCATGCGAAGCTATAAACGCCTACAATTGGTTGAAAAACAAGATGCTCAAGAAGTGTTAGACGCTGTTGGCTTAAGCGTTGCCCAAGTGGAAGACATGTACCGCTATCTTGCCATTGCCAACTATGAAGACCGTTTTGTTATCCCAACCGCTCACCGTGAAGAAGCCCTAAGCGATGCGTTTGCTGAACGCAATGGTTGTGGCTTTACCTTTGGTAATGGTTGTACAGGAGGTAATGACACCCACATGTTTGGACAAAAGAAAAATAATAAGCGTGATTTTATCAAAACCGTACAAACATGGGAGCTATAAATGACATCTACCACAGACATGAAACTGCTTAAAGTCATCAGCTTGCTCATGGATTACCCTGAACACGAACTGTTTATCGATGATAACTTAGACCAATGCAAACAGCTTGTCATGCAAAGCCGTCTTATCAGCCCTGAGGTGCGACAAGACATCGCCACCTTAATTGACCAGATGGCTGCACTCGGTGAGCTAGAAGCACAAGCCAAATATGACAGCCTATTTGAGCGAGGTCGTTCCTTATCTTTATGGCTATTTGAACATGTTCATGGTGAAAGTCGAGACCGTGGGCAAGCCATGGTGGATTTAATGGCTCAATATGACATGGCTGGATTTGAGATTAACGCAAAAGAATTGCCTGACTATCTACCGATGTATTTGGAATTTTTATCCCACCAAGCCACCATCAACCATGATGAGATGCAGATTCGTGAAGAAATTGCCAATATTAGCCACATTGTTACCTTATTGGCGGCTCGCTTAATGGATAAAAACAGCCACTATGTTGGTCTATTTAAAGCATTGTTGCAAATCGCAGGTGAACCACTGAGTGTCATTGACCAACAGCTTGCCAAAATGCACAAAGACAACCAACCTGCTGATGACACCACCGAAGCGATTGACAAAGCATGGGAAGAAGAAATGGTGGATTTTTTGGGAGCAGAACAACAAAACTGCCCATCAAACCAAACCAAACAGCGTATCGCAAACCTACAAGGTGAACACGCTCAACGCCAAGCCGAAGTTCCTGTGCATTGGGTTGACTTCAACCAATCCGCCAAAGCCACCACACAAGGAGTCTGATTATGAACACAACAAACCCAGAAGATTGGTTACATGTCTTTTTATTTGGCATTTATCCCTACATCGCCTTGACAGTGTGCATCTTTGGTTGTTGGGCAAGATTTGATTTGTCTCAATACACATGGCGTGCAGGCTCAAGTCAAATGCTGTCAGATAAAGGCATGCGATTGGCAAGCAATTTATTTCATATTGGCATCATTGTCGTATTGCTTGGGCATTTTTTTGGCATGTTTACCCCCCATTTTATTTATGAACGCATCATCACCGCACCACAAAAACAACTGATGGCAGTGATTGTTGGTGGCATTGCAGGGATAATGTGCTTAATTGGGCTTATCATGTTAATTTGGCGACGCTTTACCAACCCACGCATCAGCCACACCTCAACTTTTAGCGATAAGATGTTACTGTTAATTATTTTGCTTCAATTGGTCATGGGACTTGCAACCATTTGGTCATATCCGACGCATCGTGATGGTGCATTGATGTTAAGCTTGGCAGGGTGGGCACAAAACTTGGCGATATTACGCCCAGTCTACGCCGCTTCATTGGTAGAAGATGCTGGACTGGTTTATAAAATGCACATGTTCTTAGGCACAACCTTAATCTTACTTGTGCCATTTACTCGCTTAATCCATATCATTTCTGCCCCAATTTGGTATCTTGGCAGGCGTTATCAAATTGTCCGCCAAAAGAGATCTTAGTAAGTAATACGGAATAATAACAACAATAATAAAATACTGTGCCATTGCCACAAAGACTGCATTCTTGTCTTTGTGGTTTTTTATCACCAGAAAGTGTCTTTAAAATGATGAATTTGCATTCTCCTAAAGAAGTATGGTGAATAGACTCTTTATTTTGGATAATGATTTTATTATCCATATTTTCATTGTAACCATTATTAGAGGTCTTATGAGCGTTGGAACCTATATACCGACTCAACAAACAATTCAAAATATATGCGCAGATGAACATAATGATTCTACTAAGCTCATCAAAGTATTGAATATAGAGAATTTGGCTCAAAAGAGCGATAATATTCGTATTATGCCAACTTCTAAAGACTTGGGCAGACCTTCATCTGATGCTCAATTTATCAAGCAAGCATTAGATAAAGAGATTTTTGACAGCACCAATCTAATCGCCTCAAGCCACCAAACTTTACCAAATATCACTGTAAATGGCGTAGCAATAGACCCCAAAGCAGTAGCTGCCGAAGTGCAGTATCATCCTGCTAATAGCCAAGAAGAAGCATTATTTTTAGCAGCTCAAGCCTTAGTTATGCGTGAATTACTGCGTCAAGAAGTGATTGAGTGCTTGGGCGAGAGGGCGTGGCTAGAGAATGAAGAAGCTACCATCGCTAAGCTGTTAGAGCAGCAAGTCATCGCTAAATCTCCAGACAAGGCAAGCTGTCAGAATTACTATCATGCTAATCAAGTTGAATTTGTTAGTACGCCAATAATGACGCTTCGCCATATTTTGCTTGCGTGTCCACCACAAGAGGGTGAAGAGCGTATTGAATTAAAAAAGCAAGCTCGCCAATTGATCGATCGGCTTAATCAAAGCCACAATCGAGATAGTGATTTTATTGAGTTTGCACGTCGATACTCTGCCTGCCCTTCAAAAGATGATGGCGGTGAACTGGGTGTATTACAAAAAGGCAGTACCGTGCCTGAATTTGAGAGTGCCGTATTTGCTTTGCCAGTTGGTATCAGTATTAATCCGATTGAAACACGATATGGGATCCATGTGATTGAAGTTCTACAAAAGCAGGAGGGTAGGCAGCTGAGCTTTGAAGAGGCATATCCTATCATTGAAAATCATCTTAAGCAGCAGTCATTTCATCATAGTTTGTGTGACTATTTATTTGAATTGAGCCAAAAGGCTGATATTATTGGCATTGAGCTTAAGATGAATGAGCAAAATATATATCGTGGCTGATTTATAATAAATTTATAAAAGGAAAACACATGATTAGTGTAGATGAGCTTCAAAAATCAATTATCAGTCGCATGGACGAGTATTTGAATATTGATAATCCTTTGGTATCCAGACAGAGGGTAGTACTGGCTTTAAACGATGCACTTAATCACATATTGGCAGTTGATATTAATGCAAATCTCGATATACCACGCCAGAATGTTTCGGCAATGGATGGATTTGCCTTGGTTGCACAAAGCCAACTACAGCAGGGTGATGGTTTTACCGTCATAGGCGAGTCTTGTGCAGGCACGCCGTTTAGTGGCGAGATTTTGCCTAATCAAGCGGTGCGTATCTTTACAGGAGCGGTTGTACCAGAGGGTTGTGATACGGTAGTGATGCAAGAACATACTACTTTTGATCAAATTAACATAACTGATAAATCTCAGCCTTATTACATTGTACTAACCAAGCCTGCTAAAGCCAGTGCCAATATCCGCTACCAAGGCGAAGAGATTGCTCAAGGTGATACCTTGCTTAGTGCAGGTAAGCGTCTGAATCCCAGTGATATTAGTCTACTGTCTAGCATGGGATATGATGAAATTGAAGTGTTTTCACCACTTAGAATTGGTCTAATAGCCACAGGCGATGAGCTGGTTTCCATTGGTCAGCCATTGAGTGATTTGGCTCAGATTTATAATTCAAACACACCAACTTTAAAGGCACTATTAAGAAAATTGCCTATCATAATCAAGGATTATGGCATTGTCAAAGATGTGTTTGATGAGACTTATGAAGTGGTAAAGCGTGCCATTGAAGAATGTGACATAATTATCTCTAGCGCTGGTGTTTCTGTCGGTGACTATGATTTTTTAACCGAAGTGGTGAGAAGCTTGGGTAAAATTAATCACTATAAAGTTGCTATGAAGCCAGGCAAGCCGTTTGTTTTTGGTGAATTTGCTGCTGATGCGCGTAAAGTGTTATATTTTGGGTTACCGGGCAATCCACTTTCTACAGTAGTTGGCTGTATTAACTTTGTGCGTCCAGCACTATGGCAGGCACTAGGGGCAATAGATGCACCTCTTACCTTACATCTGCCTGCGATTACGACGGCAAACATCAAGAAAAGTGTAGGTAGGCGAGAGTATCAGCGCGGCTATTTTGAAATGAGTGAAAAAAAATTACAAGTCACACCATCAAGTGCGCAAGACTCGCACCGCATCAAACAATTGTCTCAAGCCAACTGTCTAATTGTGCTTGATGAAAATAGTGTGGGTGCGAATAAAGGCGAGCAGGTGATAATTCAGCTATTTGATTGGGTGGTGTGAGTTGCACTGACCATTTGATTTTATAAGTAATAAATCTCATCAGTCAGTTGCTGGATTTCTGATTTGTCATGGCTGACATACAGCATGGGAATGTGAGTGGTGCGGATAATCTGCTCAAAAAATGGCAAAATCTCTTGTTTGTGAATGCTGTCTAGGGCGGATAATGGTTCATCTAAAAGTAACAAATTTGGTGAATAAAGCAACGCCCGCCCAAGTGCCACTCGCTGTTTTTCACCGCCTGATAGTTTGGTGGGCATACGCTGGGTCAGATGCCCCAATTTTAACAGCTCAATGATTTCATCAGGGTGAAAGCGTCTTTGGTCATCATCAATGTTGTGATAGCCAAATAGCAAATTATTCATCACCGATTTATGGGGGAAAATTTGGGCATCTTGAAACACCAAGCCCACTCGTCGCTGCTGAATGGGTATGTTGATTTTTTTTTCGCCATCAAACCAGGTTTGCCCATTGATACGGATACTGCCATTTTTTGGGGCATTTAGCCCTGCGATGGTGTGTAAAATGCTGGTTTTGCCAGAGCCTGAAATCCCAAATAGCCCCATGACAGGCTGTGATGATTGTAAATCAACGGATAAATCCAGCCTGCCAAGCACTAGCTGAAATTGACAATCAAATATCAAAGGGTTATCTTTTGATGTTTGGGCGGTTTGTGTTTGTGCGGTTTGTGTCATTGTGCAAGCCTTCTTTTTTGATAACGGGCATACCACTGCGACAACCATAATGCCGAAAACGCCACCCCAACCGACAACATCAACAATCGCATGATTTGGGCGTCGCTGTCAGGTTGTTGTAGTAGGCTATAAATCGCCAATGGCAAGGTGCGAGTCTCCCCCGATATGTTGCCCACAAAGGTGATGGTTGCCCCAAATTCGCCCAAACTGCGACAAAACGATAAAATCGCCCCAATCACAATCCCAGCACCCGCCAGTGGCAAGGTTATCTGAAAAAATGCCTGTAAACGACTTGCCCCCAATGACATGGCGGTCAGTTCAAGGCGTTTATCCACCAATTCAATGGCAAGGCGTACCGATTGCACCATCAAGGGAAAGCCCATGACCGCTGATGCCAATACCGCCCCTTTCCAATTAAATGCCAAATCAAAGCCCAACTGTGATAAATATTGTCCGATGATCCCTTGATTGCCAAATAAGACCAGCAAAATATAGCCTGGCACAACAGGGGGCAGAACTAAGGGCAAAAACACAAGGGTTTCAAACAAAGACTTGCCAAAAAAATCTTTGCGAGCCAACAGCCAACCCATGGCAATCGCTGGCAATAGGTTGACCAGAAGGCTCACGCTTGCGATTTGATAGGACAGTTTGATGACTGCCATCTCATCAGGCGACAGTGTTAGGTTCATGATTATACCAAACCTTGATAAAAATGATTACAATACACTAAAACCATATTTGTAATAAACCGCTTTGGCTTCATTGGTCTGTAAAAAGTTATAATACTGCTGGGCTTCACGACTTTGCTTAACCATGCTGATGGGGTAGACAATCGGCGTGTGTGTGGTGATTGGAAAGGTGTTAATCACTTGCACATTTTTGACCACTTTGGCATCTGTGGCATAGACAATGCCCAACTGGCATTCACCACGGTTCACAAAGTTTAGTGCAGCACGCACATCTTCGGTCTCTACCAAACGTGGCCCGATGGTGTCCCACCAACCTAGGTTGGTTAGGGCTTCTTTGGCGTATTTGCCCACAGGCACGCTGGCGGTGTTGCCAGTGCATAGCTTGCCTGTAAAGGCATTACCGATGTCAAAGGATTTGTCTATTTTGATGTTGGTCTTGATGGGGTTGTTTTTGGGGGTAATCATCACCAAGCGGTTGCCCAATAGGTTTTTGTAGCTGCTGCTAACAATCTTATCTTTTTTGGCAAGATAATCCATCCAAGAGGTGTTTGCCGAGATATAAATGTCAGCAGGCGCACCTTGCTCAATTTGTTTGGCAAGGGTAGATGAGGCGGCAAAGGAAGTTTTTACTTTGCTGTTGTATTTTTTTTCATACAACTTATTGATGTCTTCAACAGCATTGGTCATGCTGGCAGCGGCATACACGGTAAGGTCTGCATGGGCTGATGTTGCCCCCATGACCATCATGGCGATGAATAAAGGTTTGATGGCTGATTTGATGGTTGCTGTCATAACATGCTCCTGTTTGTTCTGTGGTTGTGGGGTTTGGGCGTTACTTTTTGACACCAAGGACGATGTGTGATGCCTTAATTAAAGCAGTAACAGGTGAACCCACGGCTAGGTTTAGATTTTGACAGCTTTGGCTGGTGATGATGGCACTAATCACTGTACCGCTGGCGGTTTTGATGGTAATTTCGGCATTCACCGCACCGTCGGTGATGCTCTCCACCGTGCCTTGCAATTGGTTGCGAGACGATAAAATCAGCTCATCATCTGTTGCGACGATGACCGATGGGGCTTTAAAAATCGCCACCACGCTGCCACCGACAGCAAGGTTAAGACGCTTGGTACTCTCTGAGGTAATCACAGCCGTTAATTCATCGCCATCGGTTAAGCTAAGTTTGATGACATCATTGACCGCTCCTGATTGAATGTGTTTGACGGTGGCGTTAAGTTGATTTCTTGCACTGATTGCCATGGGTGTTCTTCTTGATTGGCGGTTGATAAAAATTGATTATGATAATGGCTTAACCATTATTACTTAACCATAAACTTTGGTTGCTGTCGGTATAAAATTCTTGCTTCCATACAGGAATGTCTGCTTTGATGGCGTCGAGCAACCACTGACAAGCTTCAAAGGCGGGATAGCGATGATGAGCGCTAACGCCTATCCACACCGCCATATCGCCTATGTTCAGATCACCGATGCGATGCATGGCGATGGCATTTTCAATTTTAAAACGTTGACAGGCTTCACTGATCAATAGCTTTCCTTGATTAAGTGCCAATGCCTCATAACCATAATAGGTGAGCTTCTCTACTGGGCGGCTGTTGTTATGGTTTCGCACCCAACCTTCAAAGGTCACTAAAGCCCCACAGCGGTCATCAAGCAAACCTTTTTTTAGCTTCTTCTCATCGATAAAGGTGTCTAATAAGGCAAATCCATCAGTGATTGCCACATGGTAGGCAGCTTCATGGCTTAATGAGATCTTTGATGAGCCTTGATGTAGTTTTTGAGCCATATTAACCTCCAGCGACAGGTGGAATGAAGGCAATGATATCACCATTGCTAACCTTAGTCTGCCAATTGGCAATCTGATGATTGACAGCAACCGCCAATTCATCTTGTGTTAAATTAAAATCGTATTTATCTAATAAATAAGAATAAATATCATTAAGATAATAATGCGAGGTTGTTAAAATTTCTTCATCTATACCTGCCTGTTCGGCAAGACTGGCGAAATATAATACAGTAACAGTTAAGTTATTTGACATAATCAGATTTCCCCCCAGTTTTATTTAATAGACAAACATCGGTAATGATAATGTCGTGGCTCATTGCTTTGGTCATGTCATAGATGGTCAGACAAGCTACTGATACTGCTGTTAAGGCTTCCATTTCTACACCAGTTTTGTGAGCTACCTTGACAGCCGCTGTCACAACGATGGCACATTTTGCATCATTATATTCAAAGCTTAGCTTGACACTATCAAGGGGTAACTGATGGCATAAAGGGATTAAATCGCTCGTTTTCTTAGCACCCATAATACCTGCAAGATGAGCTGTTTGGGTAATTGACCCTTTTTTTGTCATGCCATCAGTGTTTTTGATGGCTAAATAGATATTTGAAGGAAAAATTACCTGAGCGCTTGCGGTGGCACTGCGCTGGGTTACTATTTTGGTTGAAACATCAACCATGCTAATATCACCATTGGCGTCTAGATGAGTTAGGGTGTGGTGATCTAAATCAGTCATAAAAATTTTCCAAAGCTAAGGCAAATTCACTGGGTGTGTTAAAGTTAGTCAAAGAGTGTAAATCATCATTAAGATCAAAAGTTTGGCGGTCAACAAGGTCTAAAAATTGCATGACTGAGCGACCACCCTGAGCCAGAAAATCAAGTAATATTGGTAGAATACTGGTGTGGTAAACCCCTAATAAGGGGCAGTCTTTTTTTGCGTATAGATAGCCAACTTGAGCACTGGTAAACTTTAATATATCAGCAATTTTATCAATCGCTAGCAAATGATCGCAGCTAACAGTCAAAATATAGCCTTCGCTTTCTACCGCCTGTAAGCCAGCAGTGATGCCGGATAAAGGACCTGCACCTTTACCTGAATCATTGCAAGGCAAATAATCTTTAAGTGGCGTAATGAGTGGATCATGTGCGGAATTTTTACCGTTATCTGCCAAAAAAATAGGTAAGTTTAATTTTTTGGCACAAGCGATATGAAAATCAAGTACCGTACTTTTGTTAGGTAGGGCAAGCTGTGCTTTGGGTTGTCCCATTCGAGTTGACTCTCCCCCTGCTAAAATTAAGACAGCGCATAAACTCATGGCTTAATTCCGATGTTAAGCATCATATTATAGTTACCATTAAACTGAGAATCCAAATCTGCCACTATTAGCCATGCGATGGATTTTGACGCATTAAATGTGGTACAAAGTTACAAGGACGAGTTCGGTTATCCAGCTGCTGTTTGATAATACCCTCCCAGCCTGTTCGACATGCTCCTGTTGATCCTGGTAAGCAAAAAATTACTGTGTTGTTTGCCATGCCTGCCACTGCTCTAGATTGTAGGGTTGACATTCCGATTTCGCCATGAGATAAGTATCTAAACATTTCACCAAAGCCTTGCACTTCTTTATCAAATAGCACGCCGACTGCTTCTGGCATGTTATCACGATGATAAAAACCTGTACCCCCTGTGGTAATAATGGCATGAATGCGTTCATCAGCGATCCATGCACTAATCACTGCACGGATTTGATAAATATCATCTTTGGTCAGCTTGCGGTCAACCAATACATGACCTGCCTCCACTAGGCTATCTACCAAGAATTTTCCTGAAGTATCTTCGTCCAGTATGCGAGTATCAGATACCGTTAGTACAGCGATGTTTAAGGGAGTAAATGGTTTATCGGATTTTTTGGCTTGTGGTTGATGATTAGGGTCATTACATAAGTTACACATAAGATGTCCTGTGGGTTAATTAAAGTATCAAATCAAAGTTAAGGTCTTAGGGTTTTATTAAAAATTTTTTGTTTCCAGCTGCTCTCAAGGCAATCAATGTTCAGCCACTGATTGGCAGTAGCGGCATCGATTTTGCTTTTTTGATTCACTATTTGCCAAAGAGTGTGCAAAGTGGCGTATTCAAAAGGGCGTTCGATAAGGTAGACGGATAAGTCGGGCTTAATGATGCCTGTTTTGACCACTTGATAATACCACCCAGCAATGCCTTGATGACTAACAAAAGAAGATATGTTTGGAGTGTTTAATCGATCATTGATCTTATAACAAGGACGGCGAGGCTGCACTAGCCGAAGCTGTACGCAATCATCTGCATCACCGAATTGATAGATATCGCCAATGCATACCGAGCGTTCGTCCATCGGTATCTTATCGGTAATGACGGTTAAATTTTCTCCGAGTGAGCCAACAGGGATGTTCAAACCAAACGCCTGATTGATGACATCATAGGTGGTGATTGGCATTTGATGCACTGCTTTGAGTGGTCCACCGTGAAATTTATGCTCAGCTTGTTCGTCTGCATCTAGACCCAGTAAATCAACTTTCATGCTGCCATCAATGGGAATTTTATTAATAGCACTCACGCCACGCACAAACGGCTCAATTTTACCTGTGCGTACGGTGGTCAGAGTGCCAATAAATTTAGGTAGAGTATTCATTTCCTGCCTCATTATGTACTGATGATTTCAGCAATCAGTGAAATAACCGATCAATCACACTTTAGCCGCCTACCAAGGATAAATTATACATCATGCCGCTGTCGGCAGAGTGCAGGTGATGATGTTCAGGTTTGATAGGCATTAAGGCTTGTAAAGCTTGAATAAGCCCCTGGGTGTCACCTTGTGTCAGATAAGGACGAATGTCGTAATTTTGGCTATCAAACAAGCAAAGATGCACTTGACCTTGACTACTAACACGTAGGCGATTGCAATGATCACAAAATTTGGGTGAATAAGGTTCAATCAGACCAATTTTACCGACATAATCAGGGTGGCTGTATTCAGTTGCAGGTCCACCATCCGTTGCACGCATTTGAGCCCTCCAACCGTGCTTGATTAAATAGGTTTTGATATGCTGACTGCTAGTATGTTCGGCAAAAAACAGTTGGCTATTATCTGATGTTTGCATAAATTCAATGAAACGGTAAGTAATGGGGCGATCTTTGACAAAGTCCAGTGCTGCCATAAGATTGTCATAGGCGGTATGTGCCATCAAAATGCCGTTGAGCTTTAAGGTGATGCTAGTTGAGTATAAGAGTTTATCAATATCACGAAGTAGAGTAGGCAAGCCATCATATCCTGTAATTTTATGAAATGTTGTGGGATTAAAACTGTCAATACTTAGATTTAATTTATCCAAGCCTGCATCATGCCAAGCGGATAGATGTTTGCCTAATTTATAGCCATTGGAGCTGATACACGCGGTCTTGATACCCTCTGTATTTTTGATGAGTCTGATCAAGTCAGGCAAATCATGGCGTATAGATGGCTCACCCCCTGTCAGACGAACTTTGGTGGTGCTAAGAGCAGCAAATCCTGCCAATAAAGTAGCAATTTCTTGTTGTGTCAGCTCGTTATTAGGACGTTTGCCTTGATAGCCATTAGGTAGACAATAATTACAACGAAAATTACAAAAATCAGTGATGGAAAGTCTAAGATAGGTTAGTTTACGCTGAAAGTTATCAGTCAATTTTTCTGTTGAGTTGGATGTTGCTAGGGTAAACTCATTGCCATAAAATACCGTGTCAAAACAATCCGTCGCTTGGTGGGCTGGCTGCGCCGGTTGGAATAATAAAGAGTTTTTCATGACAATAACTTATGGGCGTTGCCTCGGTGATGAATGTATTACAACTATAACAAAAAATACCCAAGCTCCCTATAGCCACATGGTTAAAATTTTTTGACATTCTCTACTACTTTGGATGTATGTGTCACTACAATGCTTGATTATTTCGCTTATCACTGATAATGACCAACCGCCCAAACGGCAATCTCAACGCGCGTACGCAGGCCAATCTTACCAAGAATGTGTTTGACATGAACTTTAACTGTGGATTCAGCAATACCAAGCTTGTTACCAATCATCTTATTACTCATCCCTTGAGCAATCATTTTAGCAACTTGGATCTCGCGCTCTGTCAGCTCGTGACTGCTGTCAGTTTTAACAGGTTTACGCATCGCTTGTGCTAAAATCGGTGCAAGACTTGGACTGATGACTAATTCACCGCACAAAATCTTACGTATATCAGTAATGATTTGCTCTGGCTCCATATCCTTGAGTAGATAGCCATCAACGCCTAAATGAAGCGCATCTTGAACATCTTTGCTATTGTCCGATACGGTAAATAATAGAACTTTGGTTTGAATACCCAACTCCCGTATTTTTTTGAGCGTTTCAATACCATTTAAGATAGGCATGGTGTGATCTAAAATCACAAGATCTACAATTTCTTGATTTAGAATATCCAGGGCTTCCATCCCATGGTTGGCTTCAGCAATGACTTGAACATCCTTTTCTAGACTTAATAAATCTGCCAAACCACGACGTAGCATCGGATGATCATCGACAAGAAGAAGGCGTGCAGGATTGGCTGCGGTAAAAATCTTTAAAACCATGTTATTCCTAGTTCTCATAAAATTTAGGTAAAAACCAAATACGCACCAAAGTGCCCTTTGGGGTGTTTTGACTGATATCAAACTCGCCACCCAAACTGTGCGTGCGCTCTTGCATAATTTTTAATCCATGATGCTGTTGTTCATCAATATGCTTTGGTAAACCCACGCCGTCATCACCAATTTCCAGATAAATACGCTGTTCAGTGTCTAAATGTGTTTTTTGATAAAGGCTGACAGTTACCTCTTTGGCGTATGCATGGCGCTGAATATTGGATAATGCTTCACGAATAATTTGTAATAAGTCAATTTGCTCATTAGCACTTAGATTTTGGCTTAAAATCCGATTATCTAATGTAATATTAAAACCACCTTTCGCAGAAAATTCGTCACAGGCCTGTTCAATGGCATTATCAAAACTGCCCGATTCTATTTTTAAGCGAAAGGTCACAAGTAACTCGCGCAGCTGAATGTAGGCAGCATCAAGCCCTGAACGTGCTTGCCCTAAAACTTGAAGCATGGCTTCATTATGATCCATGAGCGTATCATTTTGGTTTTGTTGAGCTGCGTCAGAAAGTTGGCGCGCGTGCGTACCTAGCATAGAAAGCTGAATTTTTAGATATGACAATGACTGTGCCAATGAGTCATGTAGTTCGCGGGCAATGGTGTTCCGCTCTTCTAAAAGTATTAATTGATGCTCTTGCTGACGTTGTTTTTGGATGGTGAATACTAGGCTTACTAAACTTACCAACACTTGTACAAGTTCTTTGGTAATGGTGGTATCATCTTCTTCAGACTGCTGATGAACCATCAGCTCGCCCCAGTAGTTGTTTTGGGCGCTGATTGGATAAATTCTTGTCGTAGATCTAGCTTTAAGAGCGCATTGATCGCAGTTGCCTGTAGAACAAATTTCACTCGACAAAAGATCGGTTTTGCCTGTTTGTAATTCTTCAACAGAGTGACTGTGAATACTAATGCTATCTTTAGATGACGCAAGCACAGTGTCATTTTTCAAGAGAGGTCCTGAAGTGCTAGATTCATTT
Organism: Moraxella catarrhalis; assembly: GCF_001632285.1. Lineage (GTDB taxonomy): Bacteria > Pseudomonadota > Gammaproteobacteria > Pseudomonadales > Moraxellaceae > Moraxella > Moraxella catarrhalis. The sequence goes on along the minus strand of NZ_LWAH01000013.1, from coordinate 5,405 downwards.
AATTTTAGGTGATCATGCAAGCATAATGTAAACCCAAAACTTGGATTTATCTTTGAAAAATTCTCAAGTAAATGATGTAGCTTAGATAATGTAACAGGCTCTTGATTGAGCTGATTGGAAAAATCATACAATAGTTTAAGCAATTGGTTAGCTTGGGTAAGATGCCGAGTTTTGTTTAACACTTCTTGATTGAGCTTGGCTTGATGTTCGCTAATGGTATCTGCCATATCATTGAATGAGTTGCTAAGCGTTTGAAACTCTTGATAGCCAGTTACCAGCGCAGGCACATGATGACCGCGTCTGAAATGCTGCGTACTGTCTATGAGAAAGTGAATGGGTCTTAGTACATTACGCCGAAGCTCATACATACCTAATAATAGGGTTAATAAGATGATACCAAGCGCAGACATTTGTAATACTTGTTGCCAGTGCTGGCGGGCTTCACTGCGAACCTGAATTTTTTTAGTTAGCTCGTGAACTTCTTTAATGTATTTACCAGACGCCACTAATACTGCGGTACTATCATTATTTACTAAAGCAGGCTTTAGCATCTTTAACCAATGGTGTTGAATTGTTTTAGTTTGGCTATCTATCTCAGTGTCCTTATTGCCAGGCATATTCTGATATGCATACAGCACATTCAAACGCGCTTGCATATCATCAATCAGTTGTTGATTGATCGATAAGGTAGGATCAAGTTTTACATGATCATCAATTGGTAAAGTGGTATTGGTTGTTAATAAATAATTAATGCGATAAGTTGCCATCCGAATTGATCCGACAGAGTTGAGTGCTTGAGCATCAGATTTTGATACCCAGGCTAAGACTGCTGAAGTGCTGGCTGTGACTGTCGCAAAAAATACAATAACGCCAACTGCCAGCCAAGCACGCACTGAAAGCGATTTTGGCAAAAAGCCACTAAGTCGGTTATTTAACATACATACCCCCAAAAAGCCAAGATCTGCTGTTTGAGTAAAAAATGATTGATTGTAATCAGGTTCTTAAAAACAAGTTCTTGAAAAATCAGGCAATTATACACTAATCCTTATGAAGAACGACTACTTCTTAAGTAGTAGAAATCTATATTTTAGACATAAGAGCATTAATTTATGATTGATTTAAATCAACTAATTCAAAAAAATTTCAATTTATTATAGCTTGTGTACTTTTGTAAAGCTGATTTATTTGGAGGGATTTTGATATCCAAATAAAATCTGTTTTTAGCATCTTTTAAAAAGAGCCTATCATGACAACAAAATCTACCATTGTACTCATCTCGTCGACCGTTGCATTTACGATATGTTTTATGACTTGGATGATGTTTGCTGTTTTGGGTATCCCTATTCAGCAAGCACTTGACTTAAATGAAACCCAATTTGGATTACTTGCCGCCACGCCTGTTTTGACAGGTTCGCTAGTTCGTTTACCGCTGGGTATCATGACGGATAAATATGGCGGGCGCATTGTATTTTTCGTCTTAATGTTAGCGACAGTATTGCCGATCTTTTTAATGGGGTGTGCTGATCAATATTGGCAATTTTTGTTATTAGGCTTGTTTGTTGGTTTGTCGGGCGGATCCTTTTCGGTGGGTATCGCCTATGTAGCCAAGTGGTTTGAGGCAGACAAGCAGGGCTTTGCCATGGGTGTATTTGGCGCAGGTAATGCAGGTTCAGCGATTACTAAGATGATCGGTCCTGCCATTATCGCTGTAGGGGCGTCCACAGCAGCCAGTGCTGCAGAAGGCTGGCGTTTTTTACCTAAAGTTTATGCAGGTATTATGCTGATTACAGCCATAGGTTTTTGGTTTTTTAGTTATGATAATAAAACGCATCGTACTGCCAGTAATGCTACTCTTGCCAGTCAACTGGCTGTTCTAAAGGATAAGAATGTTTGGCGTTATAGCCAATATTATTCGATCGTTTTTGGTGGCTATGTAGCACTGGCGCTTTGGATGACCAAGTATTATGTCGGCGAATATGGTTTTAGCCTACAAACAGCAGCATTTTTGGCAGCGTGTTTTAGTTTGCCTGGTGGGGTATTGCGTGCACTGGGTGGGTGGCTGTCAGATAAGTATTCGGCACACACAGTCACTTGGTGGGTACTTTGGTCATCGTTTTTGCTACTATTTGCCTTATCCTATCCTCAAACATTCTTGACCATTCAGACAGTTGAGGGGGAAAAAAGCTTTTATATTGGCTTAAATGCCATCGTCTTTACTGTATTGATTTTCTTGCTAGGTATTGCCTTTGCCATTGGTAAGGCATCGGTATTTAAATATTTGTCTGATGAATACAAGGATAATATGGGTGCAGTATCAGGTGTTGTGGGCTTGGCAGGGGGTCTTGGCGGCTTTATTCTACCGATTATGTTTGGTGCCGCTGTGGATATCACAGGTATTCGTTCATCGGCGTTTATGATCATGTTTGGTGTGGTGTGGGTGAGTTTGATTTGGATTTATTTATCAGAGGTCAAGCCAAAAATAGAACAAGACCATCAATCAAAAACCCTAAAATTATAGCTAATATTTTGGAGACCTAAATGAATAATCAACTCAAAGGTGGTCGTCGCATCGATGACTGGCGTCCTGAAGATGAAAAATTTTGGCAAAATGGCGGCAGCCGTGTCGCTACTCGAAATCTTTTTATCTCAATTCCTGCACTATTGCTTGCATTTTCGGTCTGGGTTATCTGGAGCGTGATTGTAGTTCGTATGCCTGAAGTTGGCTTTCAATTTGATAAAGCGCAGCTGTCTTGGCTTTTGGCACTACCTGCCTTATCTGGGGCAACCATGCGTTTATTTTATGCGTTTTTAGTACCTGTTTTTGGTGGTCGCCGCTGGACGACACTGTCAACAGCATCTTTGCTTATACCTACAATTTGGTTGGGTTTGGCTATACAAAACCCTGAAACTTCTTTCACCACATTTGCAATCATCGCACTATTATGCGGTTTCGGCGGTGCCAATTTTTCATCCAGTATGTCTAATATCTCATTTTTTTACCCTAAGTCTAAACAAGGTATGGCGTTAGGCTTAAACGCAGGTTTGGGTAATTTAGGGGTATCTGTACTGCAGTTTGTTGTGCCTGTGATCATCGGATTTTCTTTATTTGGTGCATTGGCGGGGGATGGCCAGGTTACTGAATCTGGTAAAGTTTTATATTTACAAAATGCTGCTTTTGTTTGGGTTATTCCAATTGCTATTATGACTGTACTTGCATGGTTTGGAATGAATGATTTAAGCAACGCCAAAGCGTCATTTAAAGAACAGTCAATTATTTTTAGAAGACAACATAATTGGATCATGTGCATTCTTTACTTGGCAACTTTTGGATCTTTTATCGGCTTTAGTGCGGCGTTCCCTATGGTTATTAAGCAGTCGTTTCCTGAGATCGATCCTCTAAAAGTTGCCTTTCTAGGTCCTTTGGTTGGCGCTCTATTTCGTCCTGTAGGTGGTTGGTTGTCTGATAAGGTTGGCGGTGCGTGCGTCACATTCTGGAATTACATTATTATGACAATTGCTGTCATCGCAGTTATGTTTTTCCTTAAAAATGGTAATTTTACAGGCTATTTTGCTGGGTTTATGTTGCTATTTATCACCACTGGGATTGGTAACGGCTCAACGTTTCGTATGATTCCTGTGATCTTTCGAACCATGCATGAACGCTTACACTCCCCTGATGCTATTACACAAGCACGCAAAGAATCCGCTGCAGTTGTAGGTTTTTCGGCGGGATTTGCGGCATATGGTGGTTTTTTTATCCCAAAAATGTTCGGTTCAGGTCTGGGGGTAAATGGCACCTTCCTTGTACTAATTGCATTTTATATTATATGTATCGCTTTGACATGGTGGTATTATTCACGCAGAAATGCCCCATATCCTTGTTAGTATTAAATAAAAAACGGCTTATTGATAAAAGCCGTTTTTTATTATTTCTTCATTTTAAATTAGGGGCTGTACTAGAATAACTCTCATGTTATACTAGTTTTATGAAGATAACCCATTGTAAACTCAGTAAAAAAGTACAAAAAAGACTGCTTGAATTTTTTGTACTTGAAGCTACTGCTCGTTCGGCAGCTGATTTGCTACAAATGCACCCAAATTCAGCAGCTTGATTCTACCATAAAATCAGACTTGTGATAGAATACCATCTTAATCTTGAGGCTAAAGAATTGTTTGATGACGAAATAGGGCTTGATGAAAGCTATTTTGGCAGCATTCGCAAAGTACACCATCTAATCAGCTTAAAGTATTGAGAAGATGGTGTGGGATTTGGGCTAATCTAGTACAGCCCCTAAATTATTATAGCGCGATAGATTTTTGACAAATAGGGCAGGAGGGGTTTTTGGTAAACTTCATTTTTTGAAAATTGGCACGAGAACCTTGCCATACCATCAGCGTATCTTTTAAGGTATTTTGATCTTTACCGAGAAAATGTAAGGCGATGTCAGCACCAAGTGCACCGATCACCGCCACCGTGCTTGCTAAGACACCGGAAGTTGCACAGTTTTGGGCTGCCCTCATTGAAGTACCAAATAAACATGCATAGCAGCCTGTTTTTTTTGGCTCAAAAAGTGCAACTTGCCCAGTTTCGCCAATGGCGGACAATGAAAGTAGGGCTGTACTGGTTATGATCGAATGGCGGTTAAGTGTTTGACGAATATCGAAATTATCACTGCAATCAATCCATAAGTCTGATTTAATAGATATTAAGTTTTCTTTTATAGTATCATCATTGAGTGCAATATTATGACTATGGACTGCAGCCCAAGAGTTTTGTTCTATCAGTGCTTGTTTAGCTATTTGTGCTTTTGGTAAACCAATATCTGCTTGAGTGTACAACAGCTGTCTTTGTAAATTACTGTCATCTATGGTATCAAAATCAAATAAATGCACTTCACCCACACCCGCTCTCACTAAAATCGGAGCAACCATACAACCTAAACCGCCCATTCCAATTAGTGAAACGGATGATTGCTTAATTTTAAGTTGTGATTCAATATCCCATCCGTCTAATAAAATTTGACGACTATAACGCATCAGTTCTGCATCACATAATTCGGTTTTGGGGTGGGGTTTGGTATTGGTATTCATCATAGGATATGTATCGAATTATCAAGAAATACAGTTTGCTCAGATTATCGTGTTATGTCAATACAACTTTTGGGTAAATAATATTGTCGTGAGTTTTAGACAAATGATTTCATAATATATTTTAGAGGGATTATTTTGTGTAGCGAACTACAGACATAATGTTAGATTGCAAAAAAACAATTTGAATAATTTGCGTTAAAAACCCGTTAATGAATTGGATAGTACACTAAAGTTGATGACATACATTTAGATAATTTTATTTAATATTATATTTAATAAATATAACTTATTAGACTATATATCACCCAGGTACC
>NZ_LWAH01000012.1 GCF_001632285.1 Moraxella catarrhalis | reverse complement strand
GGGTTTTGTTTGGGGGTTGAATCAGTCTTAAAAGACAGCAAAAAATACTACATTGGATTTTTATGGTATTGGCCTTGGTGTACAATCCAATGACTAAAGTTTATTTTCAAAAGAAATTCAGACAGTTATAAACTTATGGACAGTAGCTGTTTTAGTGTTTATTAATTAAAGAAAGTTTTTGGAATTGGAGTGAGATGATTAAATATCTATTTTTATAAAGAGCTTAATCGTGGCAAAATCTTGCTGGATAGAAAAAATCCTGCTAAATTATGATGGATAAATTTAATGAAAATAAATAAAATCCTACTAACAGCAGGATTTTATTAAAGTGTCTATTGAGATTTAGGATTGATGTTCTTCGTGTAATCTGGTATTTAGTTCATCTAATACCATTGCCCATACAGCATCATTTTTCCACTCTTCTTGGATAAATGCTCTTTGTGAGTCATTCCAAAATGGGGCATTTTTTAGATTAGTTTCTTCATCAAGTTGATTTTCTGCAATGAACTTTTCAACGGCTTCATCGCTACTTGCAAGACCTAATTGAGCAAACAGCTCGTTCATGGTATATTCTATATCACCTAACATGACTATCTCCTTTTATTGTGATTAAATTTATTTTAGCAATTTGCCAATACTTGAGCAATGCAAGTCTGTATAGTTTGTGTTTTTTAAGTGTTGTTTTTAACATAAAAAATATCCAGCCAAAACCAGCTGGATATTTGAATGTATTTTCTAGAATTAAGAAAATAAATGATCAATAGCGGCACGCTCTTCTTCAAGTTCGTTTAGTGTGATATTGATACGCTCTTGGCTGAAGTCATCAATTTGCAAATCTTGGACGATTTGATATTCACCATTTTCGGTAGTCACAGGGAAGCCGAACATGATACCTTTAGGAATGCCATACGAGCCATCAGATGGAATACCCATAGTTACCCATTCACCATTTGAGCCTAATGCCCAATCACGCATATGATCGATGGCTGCATTGGCAGCAGAAGCAGCTGATGATAAGCCACGCGCTTCGATAATCGCTGCACCACGCTTACCAACGGTTGGCAGGAATGTATTAGCATTCCAGTCTTGATCATTGATCATCTCTTTGACTGATTCACCATTAATGGTAGCAAAGCGATAATCAGCGTACATGGTTGGACTGTGGTTGCCCCAAACGATTAATTTTTTGATGTCTTTGACAGCTTTGCCTGTTTTTTTGGCAACTTGCGTTAACGCACGGTTATGGTCAAGACGCAGCATGGCGGTGAAATTTTTGGCTGGTAAATCGGGTGCTGATTTCATGGCGATATAAGCATTGGTATTTGCTGGGTTACCAACGACTAATACTTTAACATCACGACTTGCAACTTCATTAAGCGCCTTGCCTTGAACAGTAAAGATTTTTGCATTTTCTTGAAGCAGGTCAGCACGCTCCATGCCAGGACCGCGTGGGCGAGCACCAACCAATAGTGCATAATCAGCATCTTTAAATGCTACTTTAGGATCATCGGTACCAATGACATCAACTAATAATGGAAAAGCACAGTCATCAAGTTCCATGATAACGCCTTGTAGTGCTTGTTGTGCTTTTTCAACAGGAATTTCAAGTAATTGTAAAATGACAGGCTGATCCTTACCCAGCATTTCACCTGATGCGATACGGAATAGTAAGCTGTAGCCAATTTGACCAGCAGCACCAGTGACAGCAACTCGTACAGGTTGTTTCATGAATAAAAATCCTTGTTTAAATTATTAAGAAATTTTAAAAAATAGATTGATTATACATTTTTAATAATAATATTATCGATAAAAATGTCAAATCATTGTTAGTGTATCATTTTATGGATTTAAAGACAAACCTTTTTGGTGTGTATAAGATGGCAAGTTTTGGATATGAGTTCGTAAAAACTGGCATTTAATCAGTCAAATAGACTCCCAAGTCCAGTCGCCACACTGGTCTTTTTAGATTTTAGAATAATTAGTAAGGGCTAACTGTACCCATACGCTGAGAAATTGGGGTATATTGACCTAAAAGTAGGCTATAAATTGTCGCATTTTCCATAACATGCTTGACATAAGCTCGGGTTTCAGCGTATGCGATGGCTTCTACATACTGATCGGCACTGATGGCACCATGTGTTGGTACCCAGCGACGAGCAGCATTAGGACCTGCGTTATAGCTTGCGGTTGCGACCGCAATTTGTCCTCTGGCACGGTTTGCCAAATCATTTAAAAACCAAGTTCCATAGCGTATATTAGTATCAGGATTGCTCATATTACCTGTAGATTCACCCAAGCTTCGGGCAATTTGGGTGGCTGTGCTGGGAATGATTTGCATCAAACCACCTGCACCTGCACCAGATTGAGCAGATGGCTGAAATCGGCTTTCTTGACGCATGATGCCATACGCCCAAGCAGGATCAATACCTGCATTGCGGCTGTGTTTTAAAGTACTGTCTTGATAAGGGGTTGGGTGTGATAATGCCGCATTACGGAGATAATCGGTAGTTTCGATGGCATGGATGCTACGGTGATAAAATCCTAAGTCATGGGCTTTTTTGGCGGCACTCAGCAGTAAAGTGGTATTGCCTAAGTCGCGTGCTTTTTTGACCGCCCAATTCCATTCACGATTAATATGTTCAAGGCTGGCATTGTTTTGCATGAGTAGTATTGCACGGGCAAAGTGCTGATCTGCCATCATACGCTGTTCATCGCTGGTGCTGATTGATGGTAATACATTGCCACCAATATCAGATAGACTTAAACGCTGTCCGATGCGATCTTTGGCAAGTAGCCCATAGTAATCGATCCCTTTTGCAAGATTGTGATAAATATGCTGTGCTTTGGCTTGCTGACCAAGCTGTTCATAAGCCCGAGCCAGCCAATACTGCCAAATCCGCTCTTGTTGTTCAACGGCTGTCATGGCACTAATTGCCGTAATGACATCTGACCATTGACCAAAATAAATTGCTGCTTGGGCATAGTCTTCTGCTTCTTCGTAATTAAAAGTTTCACCCAAGCTATTTCTAAACCAATGTACCGCATCCATACTATAGCCATCATCGGTGTTCATATTCATACGCTTGACCGCAATGCTACGCCAAGCATACTGACGAGCCATATCAGAGATGAGCTTTTGTGTTCTAAGTTCGTCTTGAGCAATGTCATAATTAAGCTGTATGGCAGCTTCTGAGTATGAACGGTGTGCCAGCAAACTGATGGCATAAACATATAGATATTGATTGGTGTTGCTGTAGCTTTCTTGAGAAAAGCGTGTCAAAAATTCATTGGGATTATTGCGAATTTCATTAATGGTTTGGTAGCTGACGGATATGTTTAATTGTCCAAGCAATGAGATGATATCGCCCGTTTTATCCAAAGGTGCTTGGCGGCTAGAAAGTTGCCGTTTATCAATGCGTAGCATACGCAAAAGTTGTTCATGTTTATCGATGTTGGTGATGCGTGGGTTATAAACCATTTCGGTGGCCAGTTTATCACATAAAGATTGGCGGATTTGAGTATTTAGCCATACATTGGGTTTTTGGTATAAAGCTCGCAGTGAATCACGACTTTGGTTAAATCCTAAGGCAATCGCACAAGCTTCAGATTCATCAGGGTTTTCAATGCTGTCTGCTACGGCACGCACAGACGCATAGTCACCTTGGCGAGCCTTAATCTCAGCATAGTCAGCGGCGAGTTTTTCACTCATGACAGTGCTTGGATATTGATGGACAAACTGATTGACTGCCTCGGGTGATTGACCAGATAGGTTATAATTTAGCCGCCAATAGGTAGGATACATCCCAAATAGTGTGCCTTGCATATTTTTTTCGTATTGGCGTAGGGCATTTGGGCTACTTTTTTGGCGTTCGACATCAAAAAATTGATAAATACTACCGTCGTTGGCATGACCTTGTGCACAGGCAGCTTGCATAATGCTGATTGTGGCAAGCAGTGCGGTGATGGTCAATTTATTTGCTGTTTTCATTATTAGCTTAAATGAGTTAAATTTTGCTTATTCTACCAATCACTGATAAAAAAGTCCAAAATTATCCAATACATGCATCAAATTGATATTGACAAAATGACACTGGCATATTGATATGATATAATAGACAAATTTTTTATTTTGCAGACCCTTGGAGAAAACCATGACCGTTGGCACTTTCAATCCTAAAACTCAAGCAACCGCCATCAAAAATCCAGCAACAGCCTTACATGAAATCAGGGAAGCTGATCGTGATACCGCTGTGCCAAAAAAAGTTTATATCGTTACCCAAGGTTGTCAAATGAATGAATATGACAGCCAAAAGATGGGCGATGTTTTGGGTAGTAGCCATGGTATGGTCATTACCAATGATATTAATGATGCTGATGTGTTGATTATGAATACCTGCTCAATCCGTGAAAAAGCACAAGAAAAAGTTTTTTCTGAATTGGGTCGTTGGCGTAAATTAAAAGAAAAAAACCCAAATCTTGTCATTGGTGTTGGTGGTTGTGTTGCCTCTCAAGAAGGTGATAATATCCAAAAGCGTGCGCCATATGTGGATATGGTTTTTGGTCCTCAAACCTTGCATCGCCTACCTGAGTTGTATGAAAGTACAACAAATCAAGCCAAAACTGATATGGGTCAAATCCCCAAAAATCGTATCGGTGTGGTTGATGTCTCCTTTCCAAGTATTGAAAAATTTGATTTTTTGCCTGAGCCAAGAGTTGAGGGTTATACTGCCTTTGTGTCTATTATGGAGGGTTGCTCAAAATATTGCTCATTTTGTGTTGTGCCTTATACTCGTGGTGAGGAATTATCACGCCCTTTGGATGATGTATTGGCTGAAATTGATAGCTTGGCTGAACAGGGTGTGCGTGAAGTCAATCTTTTGGGTCAGAATGTCAATGGCTATCGTGGTGAAAAAGATGATGGCAGTATTTGCCGATTCAGCGAGCTTCTACATTATGTGTCATACATTGATGGGATTGAACGCATTCGCTACACCACAAGCCACCCTTTGGAATTTACCGATGATATCATTGAAGCTTACCAAAGTATTGATAAGTTGGTATCACATCTGCATTTGCCGATTCAAAGCGGTTCAAACCAAGTTTTAGCCGCCATGAAGCGAAACCATACGGTCGATGTCTACATGAATCAAATTGCAAAATTACGCAAAATTCGTCCTGATTTACATTTATCAAGTGATTTTATCATTGGATTTCCTGGAGAGACAGACGAAGACTTTTTACAGACGCTTCAATTTGCAAAAGACTTAGATTTTGATCATTCATACAGTTTTATTTATTCTAAACGGCCTGGTACGCCCGCCTCTGATTTGCCTGATGATGTCAGCCTTGAAACCAAAAAACAACGCTTGGCAGTTTTTCAAGAGCTTATTAAGCGTTCAACTTTTGATAAAACACAAGCCATGGTCGGTCAGACGCTGCGTGTGTTGGCCGAAGAGCCTGCAAATCGCCGTCAGGGATATTTACACGGTACAGCGGATAATACCCGTTCGGTAATTTTTAAAGCAGATACTGATCTTTTGGGCAAGTTTGTTATGATTAAAATCACCAAGGCCATCAGCATGCATTTAGTTGAAGGCGAGTTGGTTGAGGTCTTGGGCTAATTTGATAGATACAGGCACGGAGTGGGATGTGAGATTAAATAAGCTGCGTGCTTGGTTAAGAGGGCAGTCTGATACGCCAACCATTGGTATATACTTTGGAGAAAAGGCGGTAACAGCAGTTTGGCTAGATGAGCATGATGGACGCTATCACTGGTTGGGTTCGGCATGTGTGTTTTATACCGATGTGGTGGTTTCTGGCAAAATTGTTGATAAAGAAAAACTTGCCCAGACGCTAAGACAGATGATGCAAACGCTTGGGTTAAGTCAGGCAAATGCCATCACTTGTGTACCTGATGATGCAGTCATGCAGACGCTCATCGATATGCCAGCTGATTTATCAGATGAGGATATCGAAGCACAAATCTTAGTTGATGCTGAGCGTTATATTGGGCGTAATATCCAAGATGTTTATTTTGATTTTCAAGTACTTGAGCGATCATCAGTAGCAACTCAAATCACTCTGACAGTGGCACACCAAAATAGTATCCATGACTGCTGTGAAGTACTTGCCATGGTGGGAATAGAGGCTGTAGCAGTTGATGTCCATACATCTTGCTTGGCACGCATGATGGCTAAAATGACAGCACAAGTCAGTGCTTTGGTGGAGATTACCGATCACGATATTGGCGGTTATATCACTCATCATGGCGTATTGCTATATCAGCAAAATGAGCCAATACATACATTGACAAATTTTGGCAATCAGCCATTGGATGAGCAATCAGAACTTGATCAGTTTTCTCAATTTACCCATGATGTTGATACGCCTAAAAATTGGCCCAATCAGTCACCCTTAACGATGAATTTTGGCGATTTGACAGATCGATTGTCCAAGACGAATGCATCAATCCAAAATGACTTTGTACAGCCTTTGCAAGACAATTTTATCCAAAAAACACCAGATATTGCGATAAAAGCTCAAACTGGCGACTACCATATCCGCTTTGATGATTGGGTGGATGACATGGCAGCCGATGAACTTTCATTTGGCGAAGCGTCGGCAAATACGCCACATATCAAATCATCTGATCGGTCTGAATTGGAAGTTGATCAGATGGCCACAAAAATCTTATCACTGATCAAGAATTGTCAGGCACAAACTGTTTTACCGATTGAGCGGCTATACATCAGCGGCACAACATGGACAAAAGCATCACAGTTAGCAGAGGCTTTACAGGCAAAGCTTGATATTTTGTGTCTGCCCATGCATCCTAAATACGCGGTCAATCACGCCATCGAAGATAATGATATGGAGCAAGCACCCATGTTAACAGCAGCAGCGGCACTGGCTTTGACAAGATCTGAGGGGATTAATCTTTTGCCATGGCGTGAAGAGCGTCGCAGTCAAGCTGATGCTAAGTTTCGTCAAATATTTGTGTCGGTGGTGGGGCTTGCTGTTTTGGTGATGATGCTGATTTTTGGTGCAATTTATTATCGGCTCAATCAACAACAAGCAATCAATGATGAGATTAAAACACGCATCAGCACCTTGGACGATAAGATCCATCAAATGCAGCAGCTCAAAGAACAGCTAGATACTGCCCAAAAACACAGTGAGGCGTTAAATGCTTTATCAGAAGATCGACAAGTTGCGTATCGCTGGCAACAATTATCAAACCTAATACCTGAGGGTGTGTATCTAGACGAAATGAGTCAGGCGGCAGATATGCTTAGCTTGACAGGAAAGGCGGTATCGACACAATCCGTGTCTGCATTTGCCCATCGGCTTGAGTTGTCTGGGCTGTATACTGATGTACTTGTGGTGTCTTTGCAACAAGCAGATCAAGCGATGAGTTTTACGCTCACTGCCACTCAGCTGCCACTTGATGCCAAAGATATGATACAGCCAGCGAACATAACAAATCACGATGAAAATACTGATGTGAACGAGCGTGGTAATGAATAATTTTGTGTATCAGCTACAAAGTTTTTGGTATGAGCTTAATCAGGTCAATCGTCATACCATTGCTCAATCACCCAAATATATACAGCTGACGGTACTTGGTTTGATCGTGATGATCATTGGCATTTTTGGCTGGCTACTTGCGATTTTACCAACCATTCAAAAGCTTAATGCAGCCCAAAGTCAAGAATCTGCCTTAATTGATGAATTTGCCACTAAATATCATAAAGCCCAGCAGTTTGACCATCTAAGCCATCAGGTCATACAAAAAAATACACAACTTGAAAATCAGCTCAATGCTCTGCCACGCACAGCACCGATGAGCGAGATTATCGGAATGATAAATACCAAAGCACAAGCGGTTAATGTGCAGGTGGTGAGTGCATCAGTTCAAGCAGGTCGTGAACAGGATTATTATACCGAACGCCCTATCGCAGTGAGTGCGACAGGGGATTATCATGCTTTGGGTCGATGGTTGCTTGAGTTGTCAGAGGCTAACCATTTGCTGACAGTGCATGATTTTGATCTGAAGGCTGGTTTGAACCATCAGCTGATGATGATTGTTCAGATGAAAACTTATCAAGCAAACAAACGCCCAAAACCAGTTGCTCAGCAGGTGCCTGATGTTCAATGAATATTATCGGTGGGGCATTTTGGGTGCTTGGATTTGGGTTGGGATTGGATGTGCTGATAGCACCAGTCAAGTTGTTGATGATAAGCTTGCACATATTACCCATGAAGAGCGTATGGCGATCAGTGAGCCTGTGCCGATACCCTTATCTGTGCCGATGATATATCAGCAAGGCAAAGATCCTTTTATCAATCCTTATAGAAATGTTGAGGTTCTTGATACCAATCATGCCGCTGATCAGCAAGATGAGCCAAAAACCGAATCTACCAAAGCTTGGCCTATGGCAGACACTATGCCATCTCAGCCATCTGATACTCATCAGTCTGCCAAGGCTCAGGCACAAGTCTTCAAAGGCGATCCGATAGTCATTGATACCAACCGTGTTCGAGAGCCTTTAGAAAGCTATGAGTTATCAAGCCTACGCTATCATGGTCGTATTTTTGATGATGTTAGACTTGTGGCACTCATTATGAGTCCTGATGGCATCGTTCATCGTGTGAGTACTGGACAATATCTTGGTAAAAATCACGGAAAAATTACCCATATTGACAGTCGTACGATACATCTGATTGAAGCGGTCGCTGATACACAAGGTGGCTATTATCGCCGTGATGTAAACATTCATTTTATTCATAAGCAATGACACATGGACAAAAAATTTTTAAAAAATAGCTTGGTAATCGCCGTGATGCTCGGTGTGGTTCATATGGAGGTACGTGCGGATACTCATATTGATCATGTGCCTGTCACTCAAACAGCAGAGCAAGCTTATACAGGTAAGCCCATTAGCCTTGAGTTTGCCGATATTCCTGTACGAGCGGTTTTTGATATTTTAGCAGGTTTTACAGGTATTAATATCATCACCGATGATAGTGTGACAGGCAGTATGACCATTCGCTTGATGAATATCCCTTGGGATCAAGCATTTGATGTGATTTTGCAAACACAAAATTTATCAGTATTAAAGCATGGTAATGTATGGCTGATCAGCTCAAAATCTATCCAATCCAATCAGCCGACAATAACCGAATACATTCGTCTAAACTATGCACTTGCCGATGATGTGGCAACACTCATCATGGGCGAAAAAACCCAGCGTGGTAATGTCAATCGAACCAATCACCGTGATGTTATTTATCCTGAAGCACCATTATCACGGGCCTATAATACCCAGACTGATGAACTTATTACCACCGCTGTGCGTGGGACATTACTGTCTGAGCGTGGCACAGTGACGGTGGATAAGCGTACCAATACTTTAATTATCCAAGATGTGCCTGCAAGCGTTGCCAATATCAAGGCACTGATTGAGCGTATTGATATCCCTGTTGAACAAGTGATGATTGAAGCTAGAATTGTTTCTGCTAATGAAAATTTTGGGCGAAAGCTTGGCGTAAGTTTTGGGGCGCATGGTCAAAATGGTAAAGTGCATTATGGCGGCTCTCAGGGAAGTTTGTGGACAATGCGGCAAGAGGGTGTGGCGGCAGGTGGTCATCAAAACAGTCATCTGAATGTTGATTTGGGCGTAGATAATGCCATGGGACGCATTGCTTTTGGGCTGTTAAATTTACCTGATATCATTTTAGATTTAGAACTCTCCGCCATGCAGGCAGAAAATCAAGGTGAGGTTATCTCAACACCAAAAGTCTTGACGGCTGATAAACAAACCGCGCGTATTTCATCAGGGCTACAAATTCCTTATCAAGAAACCACGCATTCAGGTGCCAGCACAACAAAATTTAAAGAAGCGTCTTTAATTTTGGAGGCGACACCAAATATCACACCTGATGGTAAAATTGGTCTTAAGCTAAATATCAAAAATGGCAATCCAGTACCAACACTTGGTCATATCGCCATCCAAGAAGATGCCATCGAAACGAATGTCATCATCGAAGATGGACAAACCGTCGTTCTTGGTGGTATCTATCGCACCAGCCAGAATGAAGGTGCAAATAAAGTGCCTAGATTGGGTGATATGCCTGTGCTTGGACGATTGTTTCGGCATGATTCCAAAGCGCATGATAAGTCGGAGCTTTTGATTTTTATTACACCCAAATTGGTAAGATAGCTGGCATTATATTGGTCAATAAAATAAATGAAATTTTTATCTAAGTAATCGGTATCTGAATGGTCAATACATAAAAATACTGGTAACAAATTGCCAAACATTGTATGATAAGATAATTTTCATTCATTTTATTAAGTCAAGTTGGCGCATAAATACCCATCATGGCGAATATGTTATATTAATTGGAAAATCACAATGCTTGATGACGATTCGGCTTTCATTGAAGAGGTGATGGTCGAAAAAGCAGGTAATGCCTTATCAAAACAACTACCTGCGATTTTTTTGGTGGGACCTATGGGTGCAGGCAAAACAACGATAGGAAAGCTGCTTGCCAAACATTTGGGGCGTAATTTCATTGATTGCGATTGGTATATCGTTGATCAAACGGGTGCTGATATCCCATGGATTTTTGAAAAAGAAGGTGAGGAAGGCTTTCGAGATCGTGAAACACGCGCACTACAAGAGCTGACCGCACTGCCTAATATTATCATGGCAACAGGTGGTGGGGCGGTTGGACGCACCAAAAATCGAGAACTGCTTAAAAAAGGCTTGGTGATTTATTTAGATGCCAGTGTCGATACACAGCTGGCTCGTACCAAAAAGGATAAAAACCGCCCACTGCTACAGGCACAAAATCCACGAGCAGTACTTGAGTCTTTGTACAAAAAGCGTCATCCGCTGTATCGTGAAGTAGCAGATATCATCATATTGACTGGACGAGCATATCCCAAGCAAATGATCGGAGAGATTTTAGAAGTGCTTGAAAATTATGCTTTGGATCATGCACCCAATAAATTAAAAACCGATCAACACGCTAAGGAAAATTCATGACCCAAGCACCACTTATTGTCAAAACCCAACGCCATGATTATCCCATTTTTATCCGAGCAAGTGATGATCAAATTGACTTGGTTAGCCAAATTATCCCATTTATCACCGCCAAACAAGTCCTTATTGTGACCAATGATGTGGTTGCGCCTTTATATTTGGCACAAATGCAAGAAAGGCTATTATCTGCTGGATTTCATGTTGAGGTATGCGTACTGCCTGATGGCGAGATTTATAAAAATCAAGACAGTATTAATGCAATCTATGATGTGCTACTTGGGGTGCATTTTGCACGAGATTGCACATTGATTGCACTGGGCGGTGGTGTGATTGGTGATATGACAGGATTTGCAGCTGCAAGTTTTATGCGTGGGGTAAATTTTATCCAAGTACCTACCACGCTGCTTGCCCAAGTGGATTCAAGTGTTGGTGGCAAAACGGGCATTAATCATCCATGTGGCAAAAATATGATTGGCGCATTTTGGCAGCCCAGCTGTGTTTTGGCAGATATGACGACATTTCAAACGCTGCCTGAGCGTGAATTTGCAGCAGGCATGGCAGAGGTCATCAAATATGCACTGATTATGGATGATGATTTTTTGATTTGGCTGGAAGAACATGCCGATCAAATCAATGCCAAAGATAGGCATTTACTTGCAGAGATGGTTTATCGCTGCTGTGATTTTAAGGCTCAAATTGTCGCTGCTGATGAGCGTGAATCTGGCAAGCGTGCGTTGTTAAATTTTGGTCATACCTTTGGTCATGTCATTGAGACACATCAAGGATATGGCAAATGGTTACATGGCGAGGCGGTGGCAGCTGGCATGGTGCAAGCTGCCCAAATGTCGTACAGATTGGGTCTAATTCGTGCTTGTGATGTCGAGCGTATTGAAAATATCATTAAAAAATATCATCTGCCGACCAAGCCTCCTAAGATAGATGTCGCACAAGCGCTGGATCTGATGGGGCATGACAAAAAGGTTAAACAAGGTCAAATCCGCTTGGTGCTACTGCGTCGTATCGGTGATGCGTTTGTAACAGCGGATTTTGAGTTATCAGACTTAGAAGCTGTGCTGGCAGGGCAAATAACGACCGCAAGTCTTTTAGTTGATGAATGAGTGGGTAAAATTATGTCAAAAATTCCCATGGTGAATGAAAAGTATTTTCGTCGTCAGGCACTTTATTGGTTGATTGCGGCGGCTATCATGGCAGGCTTGTGGTTGATTGTTTGGTTGACCAGCTCCGTACCAGCAATGATTAATAAACAAAACGCCAATCAAACATCGTCCTATGTTGCGACATTGCCGACCACAATCACAGCGTTAAATGAGCTTGATCATGTTGTTAAGCCCATGGATAATTCGGCACTTGTGCGAGACTTACGCAACTATCCACCTGAATTTAAGGACAAAGTTTATTTTAATGGTATTAGTGGTCGTTATACCATTGAGCTGATGAATGTTACCGAAAATGAAGTTATCGTGGATTATCTAAACAGCCGAGAAGATCGTAACAATTTTGCTTATTTTCGCTATACTGATGCCAATGATAATAAGCGATATGTACTGACTTATGGTAAATTTACCAGTCCAGCTGATGCAGAATCTGCTTTGCAAACCGTAAATTTTAGACTGCCAAAATCAGTGATACAAAAGACCACCAAAATCTCTGAGTTGGTCGCAGTAATGGACAATTATGAATTGGGTCAAGATGTGGTGGATTTGGCAGACTTCCAGCCTCGCCGAGTTCGCCTGCAAGCGACGCGTACCGAAATTCCAGTCAAAGCGGCCACGCCAGCAGATGAAGAATTGGCACGCCTAAGCCGTGAGCGTGCATTACAAACACAAATTTCCCAGCAAACTGAGTCGGTCAGGCAGCCGACTGATTTGGATATCCAAAACGATATCAATCGTTTGTCTAATCAAAGATCTCAAGTCAGCTCTAGCGATTTGCCTATGGCACCAACTGCACGCCCACAGTCACCGCAGCAAACAGCCGATATAGTACCCAAAAATGAAATATCTAAAGGCACTGCACCAACCCAAAGCCATTCGGCAGAGACAGAATCGCAATAAAAGATGGGCAAGGATATCCTATGTCAAATGAATATGCAAAACAGATTTTAAATGCACTTAAGGCAGGCAATGATCGATATGTGGAAAATCTATCAAGTACCAAAAAAACGCCATTATCACCACCAACTTTGGTTAAAGAGCACAAACCCAATGCCATTATTTTGGGGTGTTCAGATGCGCGTGTACCTGTTGAGCTGATTTTTGATCAAGGTTTGGGCGATTTGTTTGTGATTCGGGTTGCTGGTAATGTTGTTGCACCCAGCCAAATTGGTTCAATTGAGTTTGCTGCTGAAAAATTTGGGACACGATTGGTGGTGGTGCTTGGTCATTCGCATTGTGGTGCTGTGACCGCTTGTGTTGAAGCTTTAATCAATCCAGATCAATATTATTCACCAAATTTACAATCTATTGTAGATCGTATCCGCCCCAGTGTGTTAAACTTGCATGAAATTGCGACGGCATCAGGTGATGATGTGGATATGGATGAACTGATTGAACGCTCTGTGCGTGCCAATGTTGGTATGTCAGTTAGTCAAATCAAGTATGGATCGCGTATTTTAGAAGACATGGTCAGACAGGGGGATTTGCTGGTTATTGGTGCTGAATATGATGTCGCCACAGGCAAAGTACATTTTTTAGATGACTGACCAAAAACAAACCCATGATTAATGACAAAAGGAGAGTATGATGAGTATTCAACAACCCAAAAATGCTTTGGCTGCAGAAGGTGTTAAAGACATTCCTGTGCAGTCAGAGGGTTATATTCTTAATCACACCATGCTAAGAATCAAAGACCCAGTTCGATCTTTGGAATTTTATACTGGCATACTTGGTATGACTTTGCTAAAGCACAGTCGTTTTGCTGACAGTGGGTTTGATTTGTACTTTTTGGCCCGATTAACCGAAGATGAACGAGCAAATCTACCTGCTGGTGATGAGCTGAAAGATTTTGTATCACGCCAACGCAGTATTTTGGAGTTGACCCATAATTACGGTACCGAAAATCAGGCAGATTTTAGCTATCATGATGGCAATAGTGAACCACGAGGCTTTGGTCATATCTGTTTTAGCGTACCAAGTTTAAAAGAAGCGGTCGCTTGGTTTGATGAAAATGGCGTAGAATTTAAAAAGCGTCCTGAAGAGGGTACGATGAAAGACATCGCCTTTATCAAAGACCCAGATGGATATTGGATTGAAATTATTGAGATTAATAATAATCGCTAAATAGATGATAACACTAACACAAAAAACGCTGGCATTGTCCAGCGTTTTGATAAGATGGTGTGCTTGGCAGGAATCGAACCCGCGACCTTCAGCTTCGGAGGCTGACACTCTATCCAACTGAGCTACAAGCACAGAAATATTTTTTGGGTGCGTTTGGATGCATAAATATAAACCGCTCAATTGTAGCAAGTTTTTGGGAAAAATGCCACCTAAGCTGATAAAATAATGACAAATTTATGCAATTCTTGCTAAATTTTAACAGATTTTATAAAAAATATGGCTTTTTACCTGCCTTTTCCCTTATAATAATAGGGTGAATTTTATATTGTAGGGATGGTGGCTTTGCACAATGACTTGCACCGCTGTTCGACACCCCCAGAGCGATTGCTCAAGGCTAAAACGAGATGATGACAATGAAAAAAGCTGTTATGTTTTCTGTTGCTGCATTGTTAGCAGTGTCAACAATGGCAACCCAAGCACAAGAAGCTGTCGCACCTGCAGAAACTCAGACTGCTGATGCAACTGAAGTAACTACAGCGGAAGCCCCTGCTCAAGCGGCAGCGCCTGTAGAAGAAGCACCAAAAGAAAGTCCACAGGTTCAAAAGCTTGTGGCGATGTATCCCAATTTGATCGCTCGTATAGCACCTTATGGTAAAGTTTGTTTTGATGGAGAAGAATGTGATATTAATATCACAGTACTTGCACCAGCCGTTGAAGGTCAAGCTCGTGATGGCGAAAGCTTGTATAAAGCCATATGCTCAACTTGCCATGATGCAGGCTTGATTGGCGCACCAAAAATTGGTACCAGCGATTGGGCATCAAGAATCGGTAAAGGTACAGCAACGCTATATAATCATGCCATCAATGGTTTTAATGCGATGCCTGCTCGTGGCGGTGCTGATATCTCTGATGAAGAGGTTCAAAATGCGGTTGATTATATTATCCAGCAGTCAAGCTAAGCCATCATATAAATTATCTATTTAAACTATCCCAAATCATTGTTTGATGATTTGGGATTTTTTATGCCAGTCATTATAAGTCTTGAATGGTAAGCCTTGAAAATTTTACATTTGTCTATATTTATTTATCTTTTGTGGTATTATGATTTGTCTGATCAATCCAAAAGCATCAACCAATGTGCCAAAGCCTAAAATTTGTGATTCATCTTTAGAGTGCCATTATGACAAAAAGCCCAGATTATGCCCAACCAAACATACCCGCCTTGCAACTAAAAGGACTCAGTAAAACCTACCATAATGGTTTTACTGCTCTAAAAGGTATTGATTTGACTGTACCACAAGGTAGTTTTTTTGCGTTACTTGGTCCTAATGGAGCGGGCAAATCAACCACCATCAGTATTATCAGCTCTTTATTTCCCCCTTCTGCTGGGACTGTAGAAATTTTTGGTATTGATTTGGTCAAAAACCCTGCAAAGGCGAAGCAATTTTTGGGTATTGTTCCCCAAGAATTTAATTTTATGCAATTTGAAACAGTACAAGATATTTTAATCAATCAAGCAGGATATTTTGGCATTACCGCTAAAGATGCCAAGCTAAGAGCAGAAGAGTTGCTCAAAGCATTGGGTTTATGGGATAAAAAAGATACGACCGCAAGAATGCTTTCTGGGGGCATGAAACGCCGCTTGATGATAGCTCGTGCATTGATGCATCGCCCCAAATTATTAATTTTAGATGAGCCAACCGCAGGCGTGGACATTGAGCTGCGTCGCTCGATGTGGGAATTTATAGAATGCATTAACCAAGAAGAAAAAACCACGATTATTTTAACGACGCATTATCTTGAGGAAGCTGAGCAGCTGTGTAAATATATCGCTATTTTGGATAAGGGTGAAATTCGTATTAATACCGACATGAAAAGCCTGCTTGCCAGCTTGGATGTTGAAAGCTTTATTTTGGATTTTTCAAGACCATTTGAGCCGCCCATTGTGCTTGAGCAGGTCTTACATTATCAAAAAATTGA
Organism: Moraxella catarrhalis; assembly: GCF_001632285.1. GTDB lineage: Bacteria > Pseudomonadota > Gammaproteobacteria > Pseudomonadales > Moraxellaceae > Moraxella > Moraxella catarrhalis. Next base: position 215,729 of record NZ_LWAH01000012.1, on the reverse strand, counting down.
CACACAAAGCCTTGAGGTCACGCTCAAAAAAGGTGAAAGTTTAAATGATGTCTTTGCACAATTATCCAATCAGGGCGTTCAAATTGCCAGCATGCGTAATAAATCAAATCGTTTAGAGGAGTTGTTTATGAATTTGGTTGAAGAAGGTATCACCAATCAGCTTGGTTAATCATACCTACTTAATTTTGACCAAATCGTTAATAACCACTCATCAGATAACCAGCCAATTTAAGAGTACGCCATGGATTTTAGTAAGCAATCGGTAGCATTTTTCACCATTTTAAAAAAAGAGATTAAAAGAATATTACGGATTTGGCTACAAACTTTATTGCCACCTGTCATTACGATGACTTTGTATTTTGTGGTTTTTGGGCAGATGATCGGTAGTCGCATCGGTGAGATGGGCGGCGTGTCTTATATGCAATTTATCGTCCCAGGCTTGATTATGATGGCGGTGATTACCAATAGCTACTCTAATGTTTTATCAAGTTTTTTTAGTATGAAATTTCAAGGTAGTATTGAAGAGCTTTTGGTTTCTCCACTTTCAAAACATACGATTTTATTAGGCTATGTGGGTGGCGGTGTATTTCGTGGCATTGTCATTGCATTGCTTGTAACGATAGTTGCACAGTTTTTTACTCAGTTGACGGTGGTGAATTTGGGTGTGATGCTGATGACTATCTTAGGTACTTCAGTACTATTTTCAATTGGTGGGTTGATTAATGCGATATTTGCTCGCTCATTTGAGGATATTTCCATTATTCCAAGTTTTGTGCTGACGCCATTGACTTATCTTGGCGGTGTCTTTTATTCGTTAGATAATTTATCATCATTTTGGCAAAATTTATCTTTACTTAACCCTATCGTTTATATGGTGAATGCGTTTCGCTTTGGTATTTTGGGGCATAGTGATGTCAATGTTTGGTGGTCGCTAATTGCAATTTTGGTATTTTGTATTCTGCTTTATGGTTGGGCGTATCGCTTGTTGGTCAATGGGTCGAGACTAAGATTATAATCTATTAACCAAAATTATTAAAAAATAATGAATAAAATCAACAATTTAAAGTATAAACTTAGCTTGAGTGATAAAGGAGCTAAACAATGAGTATTCATGGTGTTTTAGGTGAGACAACAAGTTATCCAAAAAATTATGATGCCAGTATATTATTTGCCATTTCTCGTAGTTTGGGTCGTGATGAAGTTTTAAAACAAACTGGCATTCAAGCTGATCAGCTGACAGATGGCGTGGATGTATGGCAAGCGTTTGAGTTGTCATGGCTAAACTTACAAGGTATTTGTAAAGTTGCGATTGCTCGCATTCGCATTCCTGCCAACTCACCTAATATTGTGGAATCCAAATCATTAAAACTTTATCTAAATAGCTTGAATTTTACCAAATTTGGTGACATGGCAGAGGTTCAAGCACTCATCCAAAAAGACTTGTCGGCTTGTGTGGGGATCAAGGTGAGTGTTGAGATTGTACCACTTGGCGGCAGCGGCTTTGAGGTACAAGAGCCACTGGGTGTCTGTATTGATGAGGTGCTTGATACAGAAGGTGAGGTTATTGCTTGTGATGATATTAATTCAGCGATATTAAGTCAGCCACCTGTGCATCAGATGATGACTTATCAATTTCATACCAATTTATTGCGCTCAAATTGCCCTGTGACCAGCCAGCCAGATTGGGGGACGCTGTCAGTTTCAATCACAACCAACAAAGCCTTAGATTACCAAAAAATCCTAAGATATGTACTTACCTTCCGTCAGCATAATGGTTTTCATGAACAATGCGTTGAGCGTATTTTTGCAGATTTTTTAGTGAATTTTGAGCCATCGGCCTTGATGGTGCAAGCCAACTACACTCGCCGTGGGGGTATTGATATCAATCCTGTCCGTGTGCTAAACCATGCTTTGCCAGCTGTAACCAGACAGGTGCGTCAATGAATGATGGATAAATTTGCTAAATTATTCAAAAACCTTGTCTTTATGACAAGGTTTTTTATAGCACTGATTTTATGATTTAAATTAAAATAATGCCAATAGTTCATCTAGGCTTAGCATTTGCTGATCACCTGTGGCTCGGTTGGTGTATTCGTATTTATTTTCGGCAAGATTTCTTTGTGAAACTACAATACGATGCGGAATACCAATCAATTCAAGGTCAGCAAATTTGACTCCTGCTCGCTCATCACGGTCATCAAGTAATACATTAATACCTCGAGATTTTAGGGTTTGGTATAGCGATTGGGCCTTAGCTTCCGCATCGCCATCTTTGGATTTCATCGGTACGATGGCAACATAAAAAGGAGCGATGCTATCAGCCTTGTCTTCTGGTTCTGCCCAAATGATGCCATTATCATCATGATTTTGTTCAATGGCAGCGGCGATGATACGGCTGACACCAATACCGTAGCAACCCATCATCAAAGTGACAGGTTTGCCTTCTTTTCCAAGGACAGAGCAGTTTAGGGCTTTTGAATATTTATCCCCAAGCTGGAAAATATGACCCACCTCAATCCCTCGCTTGATGCTAATGACACCGTTACCATCAGGAGAAGGATCACCATCAACGACATTACGAATATCAACAATTTGCGTGATGGTGGCATCACGATCCCAGTTCATGCCTGTGGTATGTTTGTGTTCAATATTTGCACCTGACACAAAGTCAGATAATGCCGCCGCCGCACGATCGACATAAACAGGCAGCTGCAAATCGGTACTGATATAGCCTTTGATAAGTCCAATTTCTTTGAGTTCATCTTCGGTTGCCATCGTCAAAGGCGTATGAGCATCGGCAATTTTTTCAGCCTTGATTTCATTGAGCGTGTGGTCACCTCGTAAAACCAAAGCAATAAATTTGGGTGCTTCTGGATTATCTTGGCTATGACGACCTTTGACAATCAGTGTTTTGACGGTTTGGCTGAGAGGAATATTTAGGTGCTCGGCAACCGCTTCACATGTGGTCATATTTGGTGTATCCACATCGGTGCGTGCTTGTGTTGGTGCTGCTCGCTTATCATAACAAACCGCCTCGGCAAGCTCTATATTGGCAGCAAAATCAGAATCGCTTGAGAACGCAATATCATCTTCACCGCTGTCTGCCAACACATGAAACTCATGTGACGCAAAGCCACCAATCGAGCCTGTATCTGCTTGTACGGCTCGAAAATTTAATCCTAAGCGTGTAAAAATGCGGTTGTAGGCATCGTACATGTCTTGATAAGTGTTGGCGAGCGATTCTTTATCAATATGAAAAGAATACGCATCTTTCATGGTAAATTCACGCGCACGCATCACACCAAAACGAGGACGGATTTCATCACGGAATTTGGTTTGAATCTGATAAAAGGTAATCGGCAGCTGCTTGTAGCTTTTAAGCTCATTGCGTGCAATATCAGTAATGACCTCTTCGTGTGTCGGCCCTAGCACAAAATCACGGCTGTGACGGTCTTTGAATCTTAAAAGCTCAGCACCGTAATCCTCCCAGCGTCCAGATTCATGCCACAGCTCTCCTGGCTGGGTAACTGGCATCAAAAGCTCTTGACTATCGATTTTCTCCATTTCCTCTCGGACAATACGCTCAACGCGTTTTAGTACACGCAACCCCATCGGCATCCAAACATACAACCCTGAGGCAAGCTTACGAATCAGACCTGCACGAAGCATCAGCTGGCTTGAGGCAATATCGGCATCATTGGGTGTTTCTTTTAAAGTGGCAAATATAAATTGGCTAGCTTTCATAAAATAACTCTTATAAGATGAAATAATTTAAACAAGATAATTTAAACAAGATAATTGATAATTTGATTTAAAATTAAGGTGTATTTACTGGATTTTATCCAATAAAGTGTGATAAAAATGACAATAAAAGTTTACCTGATTCAGCCAATTTGATGAAAAGATCATACAATCAACGCATGGCACTTCAAAAATCAGCATTCAATGACTTATATTACGGTAAATCTTAGATAATATGCAACAAATTTTTGTTGATTTTGCATACATTTGTAAGCTTTTGTGGTATTTTAAGCACTTATTATTTTCAGCTGTCAAATGTGTTTGGCTGATTGCGTGATTAAGGTGATATGAAACAAGTCAAATTTTGTGGTTTAACACGCCCTCAAGATGTCAGTGCTGCTGTTTGTGCAGGGGCTGATGCGATTGGACTGGTATTTTATCCACCCAGCCCCAGAGCGGTTGATGTCTTACAAGCCAAACAGCTTGTGGCAAATATTCCTGCGTTTGTCAGTGTTGTTGCCCTTGTGGTAAATATCGATGATGATATGCTGATTAAAATTGCCCAAGCAGTCAGCTTTGATATCATTCAGTTTCATGGCGATGAAACGGCGGATGAATGCCAACGGCAGGCGGCACTTGTAAATAAGCGTTGGATTAAAGCCGTGCGTGTTGATGCATTACGCTATGACGCCAAGGGTATTCAAAAGATTATCGATGATTATCATGCCAAAGGTGCTGCATCGATTTTACTGGATGCTTATCACGCTGATAAATTTGGTGGTACAGGCGAGCGTTTTGACTGGTCAATTATTCCAAAACAGTCATCATTACCGATTATTTTAGCGGGTGGCTTGACGCCTAACAATGTTGCACTAACTCGGCAATTGCCAATTTATGCAGTGGATGTTAGCGGTGGCATCGAATTAGCCAAGGGCATCAAAGATTTTGATAAAATGAAAGCTTTTATTGAAGCGGTTAGATAGATTTTGCTTGAAAATAGATGGTGGCTGGATTGGTGGTATCAATCTGCTCAAACCTATGCAAAACTTGCGATTGCATGAGATATTTAAATTGAATAACACCTAATTTAAACGATTAAAAAGGGCAATATATGACAACACAATTTAAGTTTGGACAATATCCTGATATCAATGGATATTTTGGTAGACACGGTGGTCGTTTTGTGTCCGAAACTTTGATGGCGGCACTTGAAGAGCTTGACGAAATTTATCAAACTGCCAAAGCTGACCCTAAGTTTTGGGATGAATTTATGGCGGATTTAACGGACTATGTTGGTCGTCCGACACCGCTATATTTTGCTGAACGCTTGACCCAACAAGTTGGTGGCGCTCAGATTTTTTTTAAGCGTGAGGATTTAAACCATACAGGTGCCCATAAAGTCAATAATACCATCGGTCAAGCATTGCTCGCCAAACTGGTGGGCAAAAAACGCATTATCGCTGAAACAGGTGCAGGACAACATGGCGTTGCAACCGCTACCATTGCCGCACGCCTTGGCTTGGAATGCGTGGTTTATATGGGTGCAGATGATGTTGAGCGTCAAAAGATGAATGTATATCGCATGCGCCTTTTGGGGGCAACTGTTGTGCCTGTTACTTCAGGTTCTCGCACCTTAAAAGATGCCATGAATGAGGCGATGCGTGATTGGGTGGCAAATGTTGACACCACTTATTATATCATTGGTACAGTCGCAGGCCCGCACCCATATCCGATGCTTGTGCGTGATTTTCAGGCGATTATTGGTCGTGAGGCACGCATACAACATTTACAAAAAACAGGCCGCTTGCCTGATGCATTGGTTGCATGTGTTGGTGGCGGTTCCAATGCCATTGGGCTATTTTATGATTTTTTAAATGATCATGAGGTGGTGATGTATGGTGTGGAAGCCAATGGGTTAGGCATTGATACACCCAATCACGCCGCTCCTTTGCAGGCTGGGCGTGTCGGTGTATTGCACGGCAACCGAACTTATCTAATGGCAGATGATGATGGTCAAATTCTAGGTACGCATTCGATTTCGGCAGGTTTAGATTATCCAGGTGTTGGCCCTGAACACAGCTTTTTAAAAGATATTGAGCGTGTTCATTATGTCGGTGTAACGGATGACGAGGCATTACACGCCTTTAAAGAAGTGACTTCAAAGGAGGGTATCATTCCAGCACTTGAAAGCTCACATGCGGTAGCTTATGGGCTAAAATTGGCGGCGACCATGAAGCCTGAGCAATCAATGATTATTAATATGTCAGGTCGTGGTGATAAAGATTTACATACGGTTATGGCAAAAGATGGCATGCAAATTGATTAAGCCACCCAAGCGACCGATAGCGAATGATTTGATGAGAATATGATGAAAACAAGAATTGAAATGACTTTTGAGACATTGCGTCAAGCGGGCAAAAAAGCCCTGATTCCTTATATCATGGCAGGCGACCCATGTCCTGATGTGACGGTTGATTTAATGCATAAGCTTGTTGAGCATGGTGCGGATATTATTGAGGTGGGGTTGCCTTTTAGCGACCCGATGGCAGATGGTCCCATCATTGCCCATGCTGCCGAAAGAGCATTGGCGGCAGGCGTTAGCACTCGTGATGCACTAAATATGATTGCTAAATTTCGTCAAACCAACCAAACAACGCCTGTTTTAGTCATGGGTTATTTAAACCCTGTTGAAATCATTGGTTATGATAATTTTGCTAATTTGTGTGCTGATGCTGGCGTTGATGCAATTTTGATGGTGGATTTACCGCCCAACGAAGCAGATGGCTATGCAAAATCACTGACCGAGCGTACCGATCATCCCATGAATCAAATTTTTTTGCTGGCACCAACCACAAAATCAGATCGCCGTACCAAGGTTATCGAAAACTGTAGTGGGTTTATTTATTATGTATCACTCAAAGGTGTCACAGGTTCAGGTGCGCTTGATGTCGCAGCCGTGCGTGAGCAGGTAGCAAAAATTAAGCAACAAACCACAATACCTGTGTGTGTGGGCTTTGGGATTCGTGATGGTGATTCAGCCAAGGCATTGGGTGCGGTTGCTGATGGCATCATTGTTGGGTCTGAATTGGTCAAGCATTTTGCTGATTGTGGTCATGATGAACAAAAAATTCAGCAAGCCAAGGCTGGGTTATTAAACAAAATGGATGAGCTTAGAAAATCACTTGACGAGCTTACATCAAGTACCAATTAATATTAAATTAACTTTAACAAGTTATTTAGTTTTATCATGATTAAGTGGTGCCAAAAATTTACAAAGTTTGGTTGATGAGTTTGGTTTATAATAAATGCATCATAAGACCAAAGAGTGATTGGGTAAATAGTGTTTGCCAAAATTAATTTACAAGTGTAAACTATATGCCGTATTGGGTGGATACCCAAGTATGTTTAAAGGATGAATTATGAGTCAAACCCAACCGACAGAGCCAGTTATTTGGCTAAAGCGTGAAGTACCGGGCGTTAAACGCACAACCGTTCCGACACTAACGGCTGTTGAAACTGAGCCATCAACCGAATGCCCAAACTGCCATGCACTGATTACCAATACCGCATTAATCTTAAATCAGTATGTATGCCCTGAATGTGATCATCATTTGACCATGACGGCTCGCCAGCGTTTGGAGTGGTTTTTAAGTAGTGTAGAAACAGAGCTTGGTCAAGAATTTATAACAGGCAACCCATTAAATTTTATTGATTCTAAGCCATATCCTGAACGTATGAAAGAAGCTCAAAATAAGACGGGTGAGTCTGAAGGCTTGGTGGTCATGGCAGGCAAGCTTAAACATTTGGATATCATTGCTTGTGCGTTTGATTTTCGGTTTATGGGCGGTTCGATGGGTTCTGTCGTGGGCGACCGCTTTGTACAAGCCGCCGAAAAAGCCTTGACAGAGAACAAGCCTTTGGTATGCTTTGCTGCCTCAGGTGGGGCTCGTATGCAAGAAGGCTTATTATCACTGATGCAAATGGCCCGCACTTCAGCAGCTATTGAAAGATTGAGGCTGGCAGGCGTACCTTATGTGGTTATTTTGACCAACCCTGTCTATGGTGGTGTGACAGCATCTTTGGCAATGCTTGGCGATGTACATATCGCCGAACCTAAAGCAATGATTGGCTTTGCAGGTAAGCGAGTGATTGAGCAGACTGTGCGAGAAGTGCTGGGTGAGCCTTTTCAGCGTGCTGAGTTTTTGCTTGAAAAAGGTACGGTGGATATGGTGGTGCATCGCCATGAGCTTATCAATACCACGCATCGTATTTTAGCAAAACTAACAAAATCTGCCGTTTAGCCTTCACTTAAATTTGATGCATTAAAGACGCTTTGTGGGCGTCTTTTTTATTATCAAAAGATCATCTTGAATAATGAATTGTATCTTGATAGAATTACTTCTTATTTGTAAATGAAAACTGGTTATGGAGAATCTTATGCATATAAAAATGGCTATGATGGTAAGCTTATTAAGTTTGGGTTTATTAAGTCAAAATACATACGCACAAACGCCCAGCGATGAATCGATCGCTCAGTGGGCGCGGATTACTGATTTTAAAAATGATTTTGAGCAAGGCGTGGTAATTGGCTATATCAACTCTGCTAAAACAAGAATCTTATTATCCATTAAAAAAGCTTATCCTGATGCCACGGCTGAACAAATTGCCGCTGCCGATCAGCTAATTGAAGATATGCTTAAGCAACCCGCCGAACGAGTTTCTGAAAACCCACACTTTTATCAGAAAGTGCAACAAGTATTTAATAAGACGGTAAAACAGCATTTCACGCAACAACAGATGGATGCTTTGATTGAGTTTTATAGTTCACCAATAGGTAAAAGTATACACAAAAAACAAATGGCGTTTAATCGAGATCTCATAAATAGCTTATCAAATATCGTCATGGAGATGGATGAATTGGGTACGCCCAAAGAAGAGCTTGAAGCGATATATGATAAATTGTTCCCGCAATTACATCAAATTTTTGAAAAATAAAGTCACACTACTGCCTTGAATAAAATCCTCCAACCCTGAGTGATTTTTGTTTTAAAAGCCCACCAAACCAAGTACAATAGCCTAAAGTATTTGGGAATCATAATTATGACAAGAACTTTAAGCCAGTGGCTAGAATATATTGGCGGCATTCATGTGTCTGCCATTGATATGGGGCTTGAGCGGGTGCTGCCTGTGGCAAGTTATTTGGGCATTATCCCGATAAAGACCCAACAAGATCAGACGGACAAAAAACCAATCATTTTTACTGTCGCAGGCACCAACGGCAAAGGCTCAACCACGAAAACTATCGCTGCCATTTGTGAAGCTTGTGGTCTAAAAACAGCACTGTATCAGTCGCCACATTTGGTATCTTTTACAGAACGCATTTGTATTAATGGCAATGAAATTAGTGAAAGTGATTTGGTGGCAGCGTTTGAGGCGGTAGAAAATGCACGAGTGGCCAAAAATGTCACGCTGTCATTTTTTGAGATGACGACTTTGGCGGCATTTTGGCATTTTAATCAAAAAAAATGTGATGTTTGGGTACTAGAAATTGGGCTTGGTGGGCGATTGGATGTGGTTAATATCATCAATCCTGATGTGGCAGTGATTACCAATATTGGTATTGACCATGTGGATTGGTTGGGTGATGACATTGAGCGTATCGGTCAAGAAAAAGCAGGTATCATTCGAGAAAATATTCCTGTCATCTTGGGTGCAAGGCAGCTACCAAATAGTGTGCATGAGCTTGCAAATCGTTTGACAAAGCATGTGCATCAGCTGGGTGTCAATTATGATTATATGGAGCAAGGTGAGACATGGATTTTTTCAAATGCAGCGTTAACCATACAATTACCCAAACCAAAATTATCGTTACAAAATGCTGTTAATGCTGTTGCAGCAGTGCTAGAAAGTGGGATAAAAATTCATTTAGATAGCGTGATAGACGGACTTCATCAGGTACAACTGGCAGGGCGATTTGATCGGCGTATCATTAATGATCGGCATTGGATATTTGATGTGGCACATAATTCACATGGGATAAGATTTTTTTTGGCACAATGGGCTGATGAATGGCATAAACACAAAAAAATATATCCGGATGCTAAGCTTAAGGTCATATTTTCAATGTTGGGCGATAAAGATGTTGATGCGGTTCTTGAGGTGATTAAAGCTGCCCTTGATGATAAAAAAATAAGCATCCATGATTGGTCTGTCGCCGCAATTAATCATCCTCGTGCGATGGATTTACAGACGCTTTTGGGCCATGTTCATACGCATATCCAGCCATCAAACCTTAAAATATACCAAGATTTAGCACAAGCTGCCCAAAGTGTCTCAACCGATGCCAGCACCCAAGATTTGATTGTGGTTTTTGGCTCTTTTCACACCATCAGCGAAACTTTGGTGGCGTTATTGGGCAGACCGTATTAGGACATCAATCAGCTTTTATGTACTGGTCATTTAGACAAGTGTGATTGTTATCGCTTTGGGCAGTAATCATAATGCCAAAAATAATAGCGTATGCAAGATTTACGCTATTATTTTGGTAGATAGTGATGCTATCCTGCTCTGCCATCAATACGAGGTGTTCGCCATATATTCATGTAGCTGACGCTAAGCAAGAAAAAGGCTATCAACCATAATATTTGTGTGTGAATGATCCATATTACCAGATGTTGTGGCATAAGCCACGGTAAAATCACACGAAAAACTGTTGCCACGCTTAATAAACTGATAGCCCAAGGCACTGTTTTTGGTGGTTGATGGATGCTACGCCCTGAGTGTCCAAGGCTGACGCGTGCCATCATAGAAAGACTGAGTATGCCAATGCCGCCAACTGCCATCATATGCATTGCTAATGAATTGGTGATGCCAAATTGGAAAATTCGCAAAAAATACATGAGCTGCCCAAATACAATGCAGGCCATCGAAATAAACATACTCCAGAGCAAAGGTTTTTTCCAAATCCCTCGCGTATACCACCCTTGAAGCCGCCAAGCTTGTACTAATGCACAAACCAACGCACATAAACTGGCAAGCAGCTGCTGTGAGGCAAAAACCTCAAGCAAGAAGAAAATCACGAAACTAATCAAGCTGATGCGATCGATGTAGTGATTATTGCGTGGTTCAAACGCATAGCCCACACCCCGTGAGATAAAAAAAGGCGTTACCCGCCTTCCTATGGTAAGGACAAGACCGATAATCACAAAAGCCCCTAAATAAAGTGCATAATACCAACCAATGTGCCAGCCTAATGTTGCTGCAAGACAGAATAAATTTGCAATCAGCATTAGGATAATTTTTGATAAAATGCCCATTTGTCGCCATTGTTTGGTTTTTATCACAGGCTTTGTAATACTTATTAAAAATAAAATCGTAAATACAATATCTGCCAATACACCTAGCCATAAAAACTGTGGTAAAACAATGAAAATAATGCGTGCAAATAACCACGGCAACCAAATAAGATAAAGTTGTTGTCCGCTCGGCATGGTTTTTCCTGTCCAGTTACCAACAGCGGTCAATAAAAATCCTGCCACAACTGCCATTGAGTAGCCAAAAACCATTTCATGACCATGCCAATATTGCGGTGCAATGCTCATATGGGCACTAAACACGCCGCCACGATATACAAATAGCCAAAGCACCATACTAATCACAGCATATACCGCCGCACTTGCAAAAAATATTCGGAAACCCAAATTAAAAATTGCTCGATCTGCCAGATTCGGAAGCATTTTATTCATCAAAAAATCCTTACTCGCCAAATTTTTGATTTAAATTCATCATATATATGATTTAAATCATAAGTATATTATAGTCAATTCATTTCAAAATAACACATGATTTTAAAATTAATTATCATATGACATTCATCTAAGAGGTTTGATAGAATCAAAGGTATTTTGATAAGATTGATGATAAAATAAAATATTTTGGTGGCAGATTGGTCATATCACACAAATTTTATCCATGATAATCTTGACAATTTGATAAAAAAACTATATTTTTAATGGTTTGGGATAAAATTAGCCTTATGATTACACATGCAAATTCTATCCATAAAGTCAATAACAGGTCGGTGGTTTGGTTATGATTTCTAAACAAATTGTATTGGGCATTACGCTGGTCATTGGTAGCGGCGTGGCTTTTTTTGCCTTGGCAAAAAATGACACTCAAACAACCAAATCAGTACAAACGCCCCAGCAGATACCAAGTGATACCAAGGTGGCAAAACCTGTGGTTCAGCCTTTGACGGCAGATATAGCTACCGAAGAAAAGCTACTTGCCGAAAAGCAGCGTGTGCGTGAAGCACATACGCTTCAAATGCAAAAGCAAGCGGCTGCCTTGCTTGAAGAACAAAATAATGCACGCAAACAAGCACTTGAAAAAGCCAGTGCCGAAGCTAATGGACGCATGACGAACGATACCCAAACAGTTTCAGCGGACAGTGCTGCCAAAAGTGAGTTGATCGCAGCACCAACAGTTCAGACACGCCCCGAAGCAATCGAAGCTGCCCGTAAGGCCGAAGAAGCCAAAAAGGCTGCTGAGATGCTTAAGAACTCTGAACAAGAAACAAAGGATGAAAAAGCCAAAACCGCTGATAAACCCACCGAAAATAAAGCTGAAAATAAAAAAGAGAATAAAAACACCCAAACCAAAGCACCTGCGAAGGCGGGTACTCACGATGTTCAGCGTGGTGAAACTTGGCAGGGTATTGCGAATCGTTACGGCATTTCGGTTGCCGCCTTGGTTGAAGCTAATGGCGTGACACGCAATGATGTTTTAAGAGCAGAGCGTCGTATCAAGATACCATCTGCATCTCAAATAGCTCGTTTGGAGCGTGATAATAAAGCCAGAGAATCCGCATCTAAAGACGGTAATAAAAAATCTGACAATCAGCCTCAATCTAAGACAGATAAAAAAACTGAATCAAAATCTCAAAGTTCCCAAACATCTGAGCGGTACATGGTTCAAGTGGCAATCTCTCCAGATAAAGATCGGGTTGATGAGGTGGTTAAAAAGTATCGTGATGCTGGCTATAAAGTCACAACCAGCAATACAAGTCGTGGGTTGCGTATCTTGGTTGGTAACGAAAAAACAGAAGAAGAAGCAAAAGCACTGCGTACTAAGATTGCCGCAGATTCTCGTGTCCCTTCATCGGGTGCTTTTGTGCATAAAGCCCAATAATCATAAGATACGCTGGGTAAATTGTCCTGTCAAGTAGCAAAATGTGGATAAACGCCGTACTTTTTTATATTGCTTGATACAAAAAAAAGATAAAATATTGGATAATCATCTTATTTATGGACTGATTGGTTATTGATTTTTATTTCAATATGTATTAAGTATGACGCCATTACCAAACCAAAAAAGGGCAATGATGGAACAGTTAAAGACACTGACTGTACAAATCGAACACCAAATCGCCACCATCACACTCAACCGCCCCAATAAAAAAATGCCATCAGCTTTCAGATGATGGATGAGCTGATTAAGGTTGCTCATAAACTCAAGCGTAATCGTGAAGTTCGAGCGGTGATTTTGATGGGTGCAGATGGGAATTTTAGCTCAGGGCTGGATTTGGCGGATTTAAATGATCCTAAAAATTTAGGTCTTGCTTTGTATGAACTTGCCAAACCGACACCCAGTAAGTTTCAAAAGGTTTGCTTGATTTGGCAGAGTTTGCCTGTGCCAGTCATTGCTGTTGTACAGGGTGTGTGCGTTGGCGGCGGTCTTCAGCTGGCACTTGGGGCGGATATTCGTATCGCAGCGATGGATGCTTGCTTATCAGTGCTTGAGACTAAGTGGGGTTTGGTTGCTGATATGGGCATTACGCATACCGCTTGTGATATTCGCTGAGATGTGATGCAGCAGATTGCCATGACCGCTGAGATGATGGGTGCACCGATTGCCAAGGATTATGGACTATTGACGCATATCAGCGATGACCCTGTTTGTATGGCGATATCTTTGATAGATGCCATCAAGATGCGTTCACCTGATGTAGTACTTGCAAGCAAGCGTATGATGAATACCACGCAGCGGCAAGATTATTTGGCACTGTATCAAGAAAAGCTTTGGCAGATCAAACTGATGCTCGGTGCCAACCGAAAGCTTGCCATCAAAAAAGCAAAAGATAGCACGGTGCAATTTATTCAGCGTCAATTTGGGTGATTGATTTGGGGTATTACGGCTTTGGCATCAAGCACGCTTAGCATTGATGATATTTTTATAACATACGATCAAAACTTAAAACCCTATCCATGATTGTACTAAAAATACCCCCATATATTAGGGGCATTGATAGGGAGATTAAACGACTGCTGGGCGTGCTATTTTTTCTTATAAGCCTTATGGCAAGAACCACACTGGCTGGCCATTTCACCATAGCTTGCTTCAACATCAGCCGCCGAGGCAGCTTCTGATGCTGCTAAGGCAAGTGCATTAATTGAGCTGGTAAACGCTTCGATTTTGGTTTGAAAGCCTTCAGGGTCTGTCCATATCTCATCTTTAGCATGACCACCTTGAGCCATTTCTCCTTCAAAGTGTACCCACATGGTGGCATTGGTATCAGCAATAAAATCAGCTCGCTCTTTAAAGGTGATGGCATCAAAGCGACTTGGGTCTTCAATCATTGCCTTCATACCTTCATTGGCATGACGCCAATCTTTCATGAGTTTGGCACGGTCTTCAACCTGTGGATTATTGGCGGTGGCAGTCCCTGAGCTGTTGCAACCTGCTAAAATAACAGTCATAAAACATGCAGCAGCTAAGGTAATTTTATGAAACATGGCGGCGGCTCCGTTTTGTTAAAATACCTTATTTTGGTAAAACAGGTTATTTGGTAACCTAATATTATTTACCAAAATGATTGATGAAATGTCTATTCTGATTACAAACAATGATGACATGCAATCAGGATAACAGTGTTTTTTGATGAAACAATACCTAAAAAATTGACCAAATTTGATTGACCAGCCAAGACAACGGCAATTTATGTTATGGCTTATCTGATAAGTTTAGCCAATCTTGGGGTTTTAGATAAAAATCGGTCAACTCAAATTCGGGCGTCCCTTGCTTGGGTTCATATCTGTATTCCCAAGCTGCCAGCGGTGGCATAGAAACCAAAATTGATTCGGTACGCCCATTAGATTGTAAACCAAAGAGCGTACCACGGTCAAATACCAAATTATACTCCACATAACGACCACGGCGATATAGTTGGAATTGGCGTTCATGCTCGGTATAGCTTTGGTGTTTATTACGCTCAAAGATTGGTATGATACCCTCAATATAGCCTTGTCCGACGGCCTGCATGAACTTAAAACATGTCATAAAGTCCCAGTTTGTGGATGCTGTATTCATGTCATCATAAAACAAACCACCCACGCCACGACACTCATGACGATGTTTAAGATAAAAATATTCATCACACCAAGTTTTATACTTGGGATAAACTTCATCGCCAAAAGGCTGGCATAAATCATAAGCCACCTGATGCCAATGCTTGACATCATTGAGATTTGGATAAAAGGGCGTCAAATCAAATCCGCCACCAAACCACCAAATTGGTGTGCTACCATCGGTGGGTGTGGCAACAAATAACCGTACATTGGCATGGCTTGTCGGTACATAGGGGTTTTTGGGGTGGACAACCAAAGAGACCCCCAGTGCTTGTGCTTGAGCACCAACCAGCTCAGGGTGGCGTACTGTCGCAGAAGCAGGCATCTGCTTGATATGAATATGGCTAAACATGACGCCTGCTTTTTCGATGACTTGCCCACCTGATAAGACACAAGAGCGACCCCCGCCACCTTCGGGACGCTCCCAAGTATCTGCGATGAATTTGGTATCAGTACGACCATCGAAACCACCTGAATTTTCTTGGTTTTCAAGGGCGTGAACGATGGCTTGTTGTAAGTTTAACAAAAACTCTCTGACTGCTTGGATTTGTGCTTGCATAAGATGTTCCTGCTGGATTAGGGTTTTTGGCTCAAATCATCTGTATTGATATAGTGATTCATGCGTTCACCTTTAACGGTTAAATAAGAAGTGTTGTGTTGATTGATGCCAACAATCAGAGGAATTCGCTCAACCACTGTGATGCCCAATTCATTTAACTCATTGACTTTATTGGGATTATTTGTCATTAAAGCCACTTGATTAATGCCTACATGTGCAAGCATTGCTTGGCACATCTCATAAGTGCGTGCATCAGCTGGCAGACCTAATAATAAATTTGCCTCTAGTGTATCATGCCCTTGATCCTGTAGAGCATAGGCGCGTATTTTGTTGGTTAATCCAATCCCACGCCCCTCTTGTCGCAAATACAAAATTGCACCCACGCCATGTGATTGAATGGCACTCATGGCAGCATTTAGCTGTGGGCCGCAGTCGCATTTTAGTGACCCAAACGCATCGCCCGTTAGGCATTCTGAATGGATACGGATAAGGGGTAATCTATCTGTATGATTGGGTAACCCTGTACTTAATAAAATATGCTCTTGACCATCGTCATTTTCAAAAATATGAATGTCAAATTCACCATGAACGGTCGGCAGTTTGGCTTTGGTAATAAACTTATACAAGGGAAAATACCTTAAACATTTTTTAAAATCGGTTTTTTATCATAAATAATTGCCCAAATCTTTGGGTCGGTCTAACCACTTAAGCGATGGGTAACGAGTGTTTTTACGATTTGAGTGTTACTAACATCTCAATTTCAATAAAAATGAAGCAATCAATGGGGTTTTTCTAGCAAAAATAAAGCTTGTCTTGTAAAATAACGCATCAGTACCATTGTGTAAACTGATAATAATAAAGCCGTAATTTTGTTAAAAGATTGGCGGTATATCATCAAAAATGCTATTATGCCATACTCTTTTTGATGATGAAATATGAATTTCTTGATAATTGGAAGCGAAACAGTCATGACGGATTCAGCCACCTACCGCCAACCATATACCGCCAAAGTCTTTGATGAGATTTTGACGATGCGTCCTGACACGCCGATTTTGGATTGTATCGCCAGCCCTGATGACCTAAAGGCACTGACAAACGATCAATTGATTCAGTTGGCTGATGAGCTGCGTGCGTATTTACTTTACTCAACAGGCGTAAGCGGAGGGCATTTTGGTGCTAATCTTGGCGTAGTTGAGCTGACGATTGCACTACATGCTGTGCTAAATACCCCTTATGATAAGCTTGTTTGGGATGTTGGGCATCAAGCTTATGCGCACAAAGTTTTGACAGGTCGCCGTGAACGCCTTCCAAGTATCCGTTCAAAAGATGGTCTGACCGCCTTTCCTGAGCGTGAAGAAAGCCAGTATGATACTTTTGGCGTGGGTCATTCATCAACCTCAATATCAGCAGCGTTAGGGATGAGTTTGGCGGCACGATTACTTGGCGAAAATCGTACCGTGGCAGCTGTGATTGGCGATGGTGCGATGACAGGCGGTATGGCATTTGAGGCGATGAATGATGCTGTCCAACAAAATGCCGATTTACTGGTTGTCTTAAATGATAATGACATGTCAATCTCAGCGGCAATTGGTGGTTTTTCACGCCATTTGGCAAAGCTATGGCAGCGTGGACTTGCCATGGATATTGATAAGCATGGTAATATTTTGATGGTCAAACGCACCATCTCCTCTGATGACCGCCGTATTCGTCATTATTTGCATATGGCAAACGGTGCTTTTGAAGATGTTTCAAGTCGCCTACCGAGTAAAATCAGCGAAAAAATCAGTGAGCTTTTTCATGGCGTTACCTCTTCACCTTTGCCAGATAAAATTGCTGAAAAAATTGGCGATAAATTATTTGCAGATAATCTATTTAAAGCCATTGGTTTTACTTATCTTGGGCCGTATGATGGGCATGATTTACCCAAACTCATCCAAGTGCTTGAGCGTGCCAAACAGTTAAAAGGTGCTATCTTAATTCATGTACATACCATCAAAGGTAAGGGTTTTTTACCTGCCGAAGCTGATCCGATAGGCTATCATGCTATCGGAAAGTTACCCAAAGCAGGCAAAAATCAAGCACCCACATCTGCACCAACTGCCAAAAAATATTCACAGATTTTTGGTGATTGGTTGTTGCATTGGGCAAATATTGATGAGCGCTTGGTTGCCATCACGCCAGCTATGGCGGAAGGTTCAGGTATGGTTGAGTATGCCACCAAATACCCCAAGCGATTTTTTGATGTGGCGATTGCTGAGCAGCATGCGGTAACTTTGGCGGCAGGCATGGCAACTTCAGGCAAAATTAAACCTGTGGTTGCGATTTATTCTACTTTTTTGCAGCGGGGTTATGATCAGCTGATTCATGATGTCGCCCTACAAAATCTTGATGTTACCTTTGCTATTGACCGTGCAGGTTTGGTCGGTGAAGATGGTGCGACTCATGCTGGGGTTTTTGATTTGGCATTTTTACGCTGTGTGCCTAATGTCATAATCGCTGCCCCAAGTGATGAACATGAGTGCCATCAGTTATTGAACACTTGTTATCAGTATGACGGTGTGGCAGCCGTACGCTATCCTCGTGGTGTTGGCGTGGGGCGTAAGGTTGATATGACAGATGAGCATTACCCAATTGGGCGGGCCAATGTGGTCTGGCAGTCATCAAACTTTGATACAAAAAGCACCAAAAAACTGGCAGTATTATCGTTCGGCACTCGCCTAAAAGATGCTCTGACCGCCGCCCAAAGACTGTCAGAAAGTCAAGCAATCGCTTGTATCGTGGTGGATATGCGTTGGGTTAAGCCTTTGGATGAGGCACTTATTTTAAGGCTGCTTGAGATGGGTGTGACGCATATTGCTACTGTTGAAGAGCATCAAATCACAGGCGGTGCAGGCAGTGCGGTGAATGAATTCATCGTAAGCCTACAAGCGTTGGTTAAGCTGTTAAATATCGGTATCAAAGATGCGTTCATTCATCATGCCAGCCATGAAGAACAGCTGTTGTATTGCCGATTGGATACTGATGGTATTTATCAATCTTTAAGTAATTTAATCATCAAAAACTAAATCCTTGTCGGGTTGGTTGTGTTTTGTGTATTTGTTGCCATGACCATAATTTTCATTGGTTTTTTGGCAGTTTTTGGCGTATAATAAAAACCTTTTGCGTGATGAGTGCAAATTAACTCTTTAAGCAGTTTAATTCAATAAAGCAGGTGTAGTATGGAACCGATGGTTGTCATGGCGGCAAACGCAGCCAAAAAAGTGGGTCATGAAATTTTGCGAGCACATCAAAATCGCCATCGCCTTGATTTGGCGGTAGAATCCAAGGGGCTTGATGGCTTGGTTACCCAAATTGACCGTTATGCTGAAGAGCTGACGATTGCTACACTCAAAGAAAGCTATCCCAATCATTCGTATTTGGGTGAAGAATTTGGCTTACAAGAGGGTAAGGGTCATGATGCTGATTGGTGTTGGGTGATTGATCCACTAGATGGCACCCAAAACTTTGTCCATGGCGTCCCACATTTTTGTGTGTCTATCGCTGTCCAAAAAAATGGCGTCACTGAGCATGGTGTGATTTATGATCCTGTTCGAGATGAAATGTTTTCTGCCAGTCGTGGTCGTGGTGCTGTCATGAATCAGCGTCGCTTGCAGGTGAGTGAACGCAAGACCATTGAAGGCGGACTGTTTACGACAGGTCATCCCTATGAGCGTATGGTGGGCGAAGAGCGAGTCAGCTTTGCCCGTCAGCATTTTGCCAGCTTGCAAGCCATCTGTGAAAATGGTGGTCAAGTACGCCGCTTTGGTTCTGCTGCCTTAGATTTGTGCTATGTTGCAGCAGGTCGCTATGATGGTTATTTTGAGATGTCGCTTAAGCCTTGGGATATGGCGGCAGGCGAGCTAATTGTCACCGAAGCGCGTGGTGTGGTGGTTGATCACAAAGGTGCATCAAATGCGATGACAACTGGCTCTGTGTTTGCTTGTAATGTCAAATTGCTCAAACCATTAATGCAATTGGTCGTACCGCGTTGGGAAAATGCTTTGGTGGGCTAAACGCCTTTGCATGTATCATGGTCATATCTAGTAACGCTCATTTTTGAGCGTTATTTTTTATTGGGATTGATTAAATTTAAGGGGATTGCCTTAAAATTAATAAAGATGTGACAAGATATGTCAAAAATGAAACAAGTGTTTACACTTTATGGGCATAAATTGGCAATAATTGGTTGTGTACATCTGTAAACATAAGCTATACTAATCTCAACAAATCAATCAAACACCAAAGCAAATTTATAACAGCTGCTGGTGATAGACATAGGATATGACAATGAATCAGCCAAAACGCCAAAACATTGAAATGAATATTTTATCCAAAGGTACCGAAAAGCCAATCACCACCGAGATGATCACTGCTGTCCTAAAAAAACTTGCCAAAGGTCATTGTGAATCATTGGCACTAACTGCTTAAATGCATAACTAAATTATTTAATCGTTTATTATTTAATCATTTCTCCAAAACTTGTTGGCTTTCAAGCAGACATACCGCCTTTAATGGCGGTTTGTTTGTTTTGGCTAAAATATCATCGAGATTGATATCATAAACGGTCTTAGCTGACCGATTTATCAAGACTTAGGATATGAGTTGTTATTGTTATCAAGTATTGTGTATAAAAAAGGGCTTGCAAACTTACAAACCCTTTTTTATGAATTGAAAATGGTAGGCCCAGCAGGACTTGAACCTGCGACCAAAGGATTATGAGTCCTCTGCTCTAACCAACTGAGCTATAGGCCCAAATTTGGATAAGAAAAAAACCAATGATGAATGTCACTGGCTCTTTTAAATTTGGTGGGGACGGAGAGACTCGAACTCTCACACCTCTCGGCGCTGGAACCTAAATCCAGTGCGTCTACCAATTCCGCCACGTCCCCAAGTTGTTTTTCAAGCGATATACGCATTCTTGATGTTGGGTATTATATAGATTTTTAAAATTTTGGCAAGCTTTTTTTTGATAAAATGATAACAATTTCATAAAAATTTTATAAATTTTTGATTTTATTGGTTATTTATAAACTCATTTCGCCTGCTTGTTGGATTTTATATGAGAATCAGGGGTATTTTCACGAATTTTGTGGGAAAATTCTGCCGATGATATGGGATTGTGATGATTGTATTGTTCAACTTTTGGATTGATGAATGCCAAAGCTTTAAGCTCATTAAAACTTAATCTGTATCGATTATACCAATTTCGTATAAATATTCAGGAAAACGACCCGATAATAAGATGCGATAGTCATTGGGCGCGTGCGTATTGGATTTATTAAATCAAATATTGCTGTTGTACTGTTTTTTAATAAAGTATTATACCAAGAAGGGTGGGTGGCAAGAGTTTTAGCGGCATACAAATAAGCCAAATGAAAGCAAAGTATGTGCGATATTGTCGTTATCCCAAATTGAGACAATCAAATCCAGTGATTTAATTTGGGATAAATCATAGCGGCGTACTTCCCATCTAGGCAAATAGTCGGTTTTGCTGATCCATTCAAAATTTCTGACATTTTTGACAGTAACTTGATCACCGATTTGATGAAATTGGATCTGTGCCTTAACTTCATCTTGCCAAGGTCGATCATTGCTTGGCTTTTGAGCATATAACCAAAAGGTTGTTATGCTTAGCGTGGCTTTTAATAACAGTGTCTAAGTGGCAGCTGAGCGTCGAAAAGCGTATAGATAAATGATTGGGTAATACTAGTATGACAGGATAAGCTGCTGAGCCAAATGGTCTATGCACCAACGCTAATACTGCCCAAATTTTCCATAGCCCAAATGCCAAGTGCCGTAAAAAAGATGCCAAATCCGCCAAACTGGGCTTAGCAAATGGATTTGGGTGCTGTAATTTTTGTCGTAACTGATTGGGCTTAAATGGTATCATGGGTATTGATGAAATAATTTTTAATCATCATAGCATATATGATAAACTGAGTATATGTGATAAACTGATTGATAAGAATTATTTGGATAACTAAAGGTACTAGCAATGATTACTGAGCTTAAGATAACTGAATTTACACCAACCAAAGATAAGGTCATTTGGGATGTGCGTGATGCCGAGCAGTACCAAGAAGGGCATATTGAACATGCGGTCAATCATCCGCTTAGTACAATTGATAAAACGCTTTTGGATGCCACAAAAGGTGATATTTATGTCTTATGTGGCGGCGGTACTAAGGCACAAAAAGCAGCAAAGCTCATCAATGAGCTGGATAATGACCGTCGTATCATTCATTTAACTGGTGGTACCCGAGGGGCAATCGCCAGTGGCATGGCGATTATTTCTGAGCAACCGTTAGAAAGAAATTAATATTTTTTATATTAAAATCAATAAGCTATAGATTTTATGGTTTATTTTATAAATTAGTGGTTGACAGCTTGGAGCCTTAGTTGTATTATACGCACCACAACGACGAGCTGATAAAGAAGCTTGAAGTGATAAAATCGGAGTGTAGCGCAGCTTGGTAGCGCATCTGCTTTGGGAGCAGAGGGTCGGGGGTTCGAATCCCTCCACTCCGACCATTTAAAGCCTGATAAGCTTTTTTGTTGGCATTGTCAACACATTAAGACACTCGAGCGCCTGTAGCTCAGTTGGATAGAGCATCTGCCTTCTAAGCAGGTGGTCGCAGGTTCGAATCCTGCCAGGCGCGCCATATGCCTGCATTACTATGGCGGCTATAGCTCAGTTGGTAGAGCCCCGGGTTGTGATCTCGGTTGTCGTGGGTTCGAGCCCCATTAGTCGCCCCATTTTTCAAAATCCCATCAATAAATTATTGATGGGATTTTTTGTTTGTTGCCATAGTTGAAATTATAGGGTGAATGATTGTCATAAAAAGGTCTTTACTGTACAATATTTGGCGTATTTCATATTTCATGATGATGAACCAATCAAAGCATGAATAATACTAAATTTAGATGTTGTGAGGGTAATATGTTGGATCAATTGATTATTGGCAGTAGAAGTTTTAATTCGCGTTTGTTGGTTGGTACAGGTAAGTATAAAGACCTAAATGAAACCAAAGATGCCATCCATGCCAGTGGTGCCAATATTGTTACGGTTGCCATTCGCCGAACTAATATTGGACAAAATAAAGATGAGCCAAATCTTTTGGATGTGATTTCACCGAATAAATACACCATTTTGCCAAATACCGCAGGGTGTTTTGATGCCGATAGTGCGGTGCGTACTTGCATGTTGGCACGAGAGCTGCTTGATGGTCATAATTTGGTTAAGCTTGAAGTGCTTGGCGATGAAAAAAACCTTTATCCGAATATCACCGAAACACTAAAAGCAGCAAAGGTGTTGATTGATGATGGTTTTGAGGTCATGGTCTATACTTCAGATGACCCGATTGTTGCCAAAGAGCTTGAAAGCATGGGCTGTGTGGCAATTATGCCATTGGGTAGCTTGATTGGCTCAGGGCTTGGGATTTTAAACCGCCACACTCTAAGCTTAATTATTGAGCAAACCAAAGTACCTGTTTTGGTCGATGCAGGCGTAGGTACAGCATCAGACGCTGCAATAGCGATGGAGCTTGGTTGTGATGGTGTTTTAATGAATACTGCCATCGCCCATGCCAAAAATCCAGTGATGATGGCTTCGGCGATGAACCATGCAGTTGTCGCAGGTCGAGAAGCGTTTTTGGCAGGGCGTATGCCTGCACGCCATATGGCACAAGCAAGCTCACCGCAGACAGGGTACTTTTTTAAATAGCCAGATGGTATCTTAAATTGAGCGGTTGTCGCTTGATTTGGTGATGAAATACTTAATGGTATCAAAAATAAAATTTGAAAACTTATCATTAATCCAAAATTTTGTTAGCATAGAAAATTTTGGGTGATTTTAGGTTAAGGGAACTTGGATTATGCGTGCGCTGAGCATTGTGGATTCACTATTTTTATGGCTAGAAAATACCAAACAACCCATGCATGTGGCTGGCATTTGTGTATTTGAGTTACCCAACGATCAAGATGAGATCAGCTTTATCAATGTGCTTGCCAACCAAATTGACTCTGATGCTATTCCTAATTTCCCATTTAATCAAGTGCTTTTCCATAAATTTGCTTGGAAAACCATTCGCAAATTTTATATCGACCGTCATTGTTATCGGCACAGCCTACAGGTTGGCAAAATGTCGGAGGCACTCGCTCAAATCTCAAGACTGCATGAACAGCAATTGGATCGCACCAGACCATTATGGGAGCTGCATTTATTTGATAATCTTGAGCCAGAAACGCAAAACGGCACTCGGCGATTTTTATTGTACCTAAAAGCTCATCATGCCATGATAGATGGCGTTGCTGCAATGCGTTTATTTCAGCGTTCGCTATCGCACTCACCTGATGAAAAGCTGTCTAAACCAATTTGGCTTCGTAATATTCGCCGCAAAGAATCAAGCTTTGTCATGGATAAAAAGCCAATCGTTGAGCATTTTAAAGACCAAATTGTAGGTCTAAAGCCAGTATATCAAGAGCTTAAATCTGATTATCAGCTTAGCCAGTCCACCGCATCCCAAATACCAAAAACGCAGTTTATCAGCAGTTTGCAAGCTCCGTCATCAATACTTAATCAACGCATTGGTACCAGTCGGCATATCTGTGTTCTGACCTTAAAAAAAGCACGGTTTGTCCAAGTTGCAAAACGGCTCAATGTCAGTACCAATGATATAATTTTGGCAGTTTGTTCCACTGCCATCAGAAACTACCTATTATCTCAAAATGCTTTGCCAGATATGCCATTGATTGCTTTTGTGCCGATTTCTTTACGAAAAAATGATACTGCGTTGGGCAATCAAATCTCATTTATTCCAACCAATTTGGGTACAAATAACCCTGATGCCATCGCACGCCTTAGGTTGATTCATGACAGTGTGCAAGCAGGCAAGATGCGCGCTGGGCGTATGACACAAGCTGAATTTATCAATTATACGGCAGTGCATTATGCTTGGGCAGGGATAAATTTGGCAATGCGTCTTTATCCAGCTAAGCAGGCATTCAACCTAATCATCTCCAATATCCCAGGTGACAGTACGCCTTTGTATTTAAATGGGGCGAAGCTGACAGCCATGTATCCTGCTTCGGTTTTATTTGATGGTCAAGCACTCAATATCAGCTTTACCAATTATCAAGATTGCATTGACTTTGGGATTACGGCATGCCAAACAGCCCTACCAAATATTCAATCATTACCATCATTGCTAACACAAGCACTTGTCGAGTATGAAGGCAATGATTATAGTAGCAATCAAGTATAAAAACTGGTCAAAGACGAGTTTAACCAGTTTTTATGAGTTTGATTTGTCTTGATAAAGTTAAGCCAAAACCGCTCCGATGGGCATGGTGTCAGGCAGTGTGATGACTGTTAATACCCCTTGTTTTTCAGCTGATAAAATCATACCCTCTGAGATACCAAACTTCATCTTGCGAGGTGCTAAGTTGGTTACACAAATCACTTTTTTATCGGTCAGCTCTTCAGGTTGATAAAACTTGGCAATACCGCTAAATACATTGCGAGTATGCTCCTCGCCCACATCTAAAGTAAACTGTAGGAGCTTATCAGCACCTTCAACACTTTGGCATTTGACCACATGGGCAACTTTCATAGTCACTTTGGCAAACTTATCAATACCAATGTATGCCGATTTGGCGGTATCCGTATCATCCAAAACTGTTTTTTTGGTGTTATCAGTGCCTGAGGTTTGGGTAAGATTTTCTTTAGAGTCATGAATCATCGCATTAACTTTATCTTTATCTATACGCTGCATTAATGGTGTAAAGGGGTTGATGTGATGGCTGAGTAAATGGCGATGGCGTGTATCAAACTCTAAGCTGTCAATATTTAAAAATTCACGGGCTTGTTCGGATAATTTTGGTAAAATGGGTGCAAGATAAATGATCAGTTTATGAAAAATATTCAGCGAAACTGTACAAACCTTTTGAACTTCATCAAATTTACCTGCTTTATTTAATGCCCATGGTTTTTGGGTATCGATATACTCATTGGCTTTGTCAGCACAGGCCATAATGAGACGGGTGACCTTGGCAAACTCACGCGCCTCATAAGCGGCAGCAATCTCATCACCTGCACAGATAATCTCATCAATCAGTTTGGGTTCGGTCAATTCATCTGATAATTTACCATCATGATTTTTGTGAATAAATCCTGCTGAGCGAGAGGCAATATTAACCACTTTACCAACCAAATCTGAATTGACTTTTTGCATAAAATCTTCAAGATCAAGGTTAATATCCTCGACATTTGCTGACAGTTTGCTGGCAAAGTAATAGCGTAAATATTCAGGATCTAAATGCGTCAAATAGGTTTCTGCCTTGATGAATGTGCCACGAGATTTACTCATTTTTTCACCATTGACGGTCAAAAATCCATGTGCATTAACCGCTGTTGGGGTGCGATAGCCTGCACCTTCAAGCATGGCTGGCCAAAACAGTGAATGAAAATATACGATATCTTTACCGATAAAATGATATAGCTCAGTTTGACTGTCTTTATTAAAATATTCATCAAAATCCATATCGGTACGGTCGCACAGATTTTTAAAGCTTGCCATATAACCAACAGGGGCATCTAGCCAAACATAAAAATATTTATCAGGCTCATCTGCAGGTGTATCTGGAATCTTAAAGCCAAAATATGGTGCATCACGACTGATATCCCAAGGTGCAAGACCTGCGTCAAACCATTCAGATAGCTTATTATAGATGCTGCTTTGAAGTCGTCCTTGAGACTTTGTCCAAGTCCTTAAAAATTCATCAAACTGCGGTAAATTGAAAAAATAGTGCTTAGATGATCGAATGATGGGTGATGAGTTTGAGAGTGTTGAATAAGGGTTTTTTAGTTCGGTGGCATTGTAGGTGCTAGAGCAGACTTCACAATTATCGCCGTATTGATTGGGTGCGTCGCATTCAGGACAAGTGCCTTTGACAAAACGGTCAGCCAAAAAAAGCCCTTTTTCAGTATCAAACAGCTGTTCCACATCTTTGGTAAAAATATAACCATTTTGCTTGAGTGTGGTGTAAATTTTTTGGGAAAAATATTGATTTTCGGAGCTGTGGGTAGAGTGGTAATTATCAAAATCAATCAAAAATCCTGCAAAATCCTTTTCATGACTTGCCTTAACGGTAGCAATTTGTTCTTCTGGGGTGATGCCATTGTCTTGTGCTTTTAGCATGATTGCGGTGCCATGTGCATCATCGGCACACACATAAGTCACATTATGCCCCATGGCTTTCATGGCACGCACCCAAATGTCAGTTTGGATGTATTCAACCAAATGCCCCAAATGAATGGGTCCGTTGGCATAAGGTAGGGCAGAGGTTACCAAAATTTTACGGCTTGTTGTCATAAAAATCCCATTAAAAAATTGCTATAAAAATGGTCTCATTATAGCATAATCGTATCAAAATAGCTCAATCGTGCATCAACTCAATCAAAACTCAGTTTGATGATAAAAGACATTAAGCATCTGGCATGGTAATCTTTAAGATGCCAGTATGTATGCTAAAGTTACTTTACTGAAAGTTAAGGCCATTTGATGATGGTTTGGTTTGTTTTTTGGTAAAAATGTTTTGATAAATTTACTGAATTTAACAGCAAAATTTGTTATGATGGCAGTTTTTATAGTGATGTTTGGAAAATAAAACCATGAGTGCATTACGCCAGACCCAATCGCAGTTACAACTTTATGATACCCTAAGTGCCAGCAAGCGTCCATTTAAACCGATTCATGCAGGGCAAATTGGGATTTATGTGTGTGGTATGACAGTTTATGACTACTGCCATATGGGTCATGCGCGTGTCATGGTGGGGTTTGATGTGATTGTACGCTGGCTTAGAGCCATTGGCTATCAGGTTAATTATGTACGAAATATTACGGATATTGACGATAAAATTATTCAAAGAGCCTACGATAACGGTGAGACCATTACCGAGCTGACCGACCGCTTCATCACAGCTATGCATCAAGATGAACAATTTTTGGGTTGTCAATCTCCCAACATAGAACCTCGTGCGACCGAACATATTGAAAATATGCAGCATCTGATTGATGTTTTGCTGACAAAAAACTTGGCCTATCAAGGCAGTGGCGGCGATGTGTATTATGCAATCGAAAAATTTCCTAATTATGGCAAGCTCTCCAAGCGTCATGTAGATGATATGCAAGCAGGTGCATCAGAGCGTGTGAGTACCGCAGAAGATAAACGCCATCCTTTTGATTTTGTATTATGGAAAACCGCCAAGCCGTCTGAACCACATTGGCAATCGCCGTGGGGTTTGGGTCGACCTGGTTGGCATATTGAATGTAGTGCCATGAGTACTTGCTGTTTGGGCGAAACTTTTGACATTCATGGCGGTGGGCATGATCTGCAGTTTCCACATCACGAAAATGAGATTGCCCAATCTGAAGGTGCAACTGGTAAAACCTATGCCAATCATTGGATGCATATGGGGTTTATTAATATTGATGGCGAAAAAATGAGCAAGTCTTTGGGTAATTTTTTCACCATTCGTGAGGTTGTGGATAAGTTTCATCCTGAAACGATACGGTTTTTTTTATTATCCAGTCATTATCGCAGTCCTGTTAATTTTTCAGATACAGCACTCAAAGAAAGTCATACCGCATTATCACGCATCTACCAATCACTAAAATCGGCCGAAAACTTTGGCGTCATATCAATCATGCCAAATGCTTGGGAGAGTGAAGCAGGGCAGGCATTTGCCAAAGCGATGAATGATGATTTTAATACCCCCAAAGCGGTGAGCGTGCTTTTTAGCGTTGTTACTGAGATTAATCGAGCCATGAAAGCAGGCGAATACCAAAAAGCCACTCAAGAAGCATCGACGCTCAAGACGCTGGCCTCGGTGCTTAATATCGCCCAATCATCGCCCCATGAGTTTTTGCAAGCCAATATTGGTAATAAGCCTGATGGCTTAAGTGATGCCGAGATTGCCAATAAAATCGCCCAAAGACAACAAGCCAAAGCTCAAAAAAACTTTGCCAAGGCAGATGCGATCCGTGATGAGCTTAACCGTCAAGGCATTGAGCTTGAAGATGGTCGTATGGGTACGACTTGGCGACGGATATAAGGCATAAGCGTTTTAAAGGGTAATTTGCTCTTTACCAAATTACCCTTGTCATTGTGCCAAAAATACCCATAATAAAGGCTGATTTTATATATGAGAACGCTCTTATGAAAATGTTGATATGGTCGCTGATGGTTTTGGGTTTGGTCGTGGCATCAAATGCGTATGCTGATATCGAAAAAATATACGCTCAAAGCTGTGCAACTTGTCATGATAGCGGTACTTTTAATGCACCCAAAAAAGGTGATGTTGCCATATGGCATCGCCTAAATCAGCAAAAGGGTCAAGAGGCATTGATTAAATCAATCCGCCAAGGCATGCCGCAGATGCCTGCCATGGGTCTGTGCCAAAATTGCACAGATGAAGACTTTGCTAAGCTGATTGACTATATGAGCAGATAAATTAAATGATAAAAATCGGTCTGCTTGGCTGTGATCAAAATGTCATTCATACCATCATTTTATCAATAAAATGACGATTATTTGAAAAAATGTTACCAAAACCACAATTTTTGTAGGAAAATTTAGCTAACTCTTGCTATAATAACAAAAGTTACTCAGATAAATTGCCATAAGTAGTTTTTTGAATTATAAATGATGGGCTAAATAAACCAAGATTTAGCCACAATATCACCCAAGACTTAGCCAAGTTAGTAGGAAATTATTATGAAACCTGCCAAAAAAGCAACTTTAGCCAAACTCACTCTAGCCTCAGGAATTGGTCTTGCCAGTTTTTCAGCGTATGCTGCTGTCACTGTCCCGACATATGACATTGAAGCAGGCAAAGCCATCGTTGAAGCCAACTGTGCTGCCTGTCATGGTCTTGATGGCATGAGTCCTGTGCCTACTCAGCCAAACCTCGGTGGTCAAAATATCAAGTATCTTTATAAGCAGTTGGTTGATTTTAAGACCAAAGCACGCCGTAATGGTATTATGGAAGCTCAGCTGGCTGGATTGACTCAGCAGGATTTGGCAAATTTGGCAGGTTATTATGCCAGTAGAACCCCTTGGACACCAGGCTATGGCAATAAAGCAACAGTTGCCGAAGCAACCAAACTATACTTAGGCGGTGATAAAACTCGTGGCGTTATTCCGTGTTCAGGTTGTCATGATCCCAAAGGTGCAGGTAATGCGTACGCAGGCTTTCCTCGCTTAGGTGGTCAGCACGCTGCCTATTTGGCAACACAATTAAAACTGTTCCGTGCCGCAGGTCGTGAAGATGATGTTTCGTCAGATACAGAGGTGCGTACCAACGATTCTGCCAAGGCAGGTGATAAAGGCATGATGCAGATGGTGGCATCACGATTATCAGATCGTGATATTAAGATTTTATCTGAATATTTATCAGCACTTCACTGATACACGAGGCGATGATATACATCAAGCTGCTTAAGTCTTAAATATGATGATTAAAACACAAACATAACAACGATACGATAGCCATCAACGGTTAGCGTTAGGCATATACTTTAGATTTGATGGTCGGTATAACAAGTGTATCAGAAAATCTACCATTATATCTATTATTGTATTAAAAATATTGTATTAAAAAGCTCCCAAAAAGGGGGTTTTTTAATGTATGGCAGTTTTAGGGCTTTATTGGTTTTTGTGTTAAAATATGCCAAATCTTTATCATGGTATCAAATATGCTTCATCGATATACGGTCTTTTTTGTGGCGTGTGCTTTGCCTTTGATGTTCATTGGTCAAGTTGCACCAAATATGGCACGAGAATTGGATTTTTGGCTGCTTTGGGTGGCAGCGATGGTTTTGGTTGGCTTGCCTGTCTTATTTGCTGAATTTGCCTTGTCGGCGCGTTCAGGTGATATGCCGTGGCAGGGTATGCAAAAACTGACCCGTGAAGCAGATGCAGGCTTAGTTTGGCGAGGTTTTGCGCTGCTGTCTGTTGTTATCTCAATATTAATCGCAGCCAATCTCTCAGGGCGGATTGCTATAAGAGCTTATGTACACTTTGGTTCGGTGTTACAGCAGTCAGGTATTCCCATATTTGGTATGGCAGCAGGCTTGATGGTCATTGCATTGATATTAAGCTTATTAAAAAGTCGTTTGCTGATGGTGGGCGTCTTGTTGATTTTATTGGGTTCACTGTTGTCGTTATATGACAGTGCGGTTAGCGTTCCTGTCATGACCGAGGTTGGACTGCTTGAGTGGTCTCGTGCAGTCATACTTGCACTTTTGTGCGTTGGTATTGGTACAGGCTTATACTGGTTTGGGGGTATGGCGACCGCACCAAGTTTGATGACTGCCAAAAAATCTTTGGCAGGCTATATTTTGCCTGTTTGGCTCACTCAGCTAATCTTTGGTTCAATTGCCATCTTAGCAGGCTCAGCTTTGGTAGGCGTGGCGTCATTTGTCGTTACCAGCCTAGGCATGTTATTGGTTGCGGCATTTTTATTATATTATGCGTACACACAGCTTAGTACACGCTTTGGCATACTGATGGCGGTGGCGATGGTATTATTATTGGCGATTGTGTTTAGTATTATTCCTGCCAATATTTTATTAATCATCATTATCTGTCTAAGCTTGGTGGCGGTTTTGATGTTGTCTATTTTTTCAGGATTTGTGATGAAAATTAGCCATTTAAGAAAAACGCTGAATATGAGTAGTGAGCTTCGATATAATACTTGGCGTGTTTTTGTACGCATTATTGTGCCTATTGCCATTATTGTAGCAATCATCGGTTTGGTGCTTGAATGGATTGTTTAGAGCAATGTATGACCATCGCCATCAGCCATGTTGCGTACTCAGGTAAGCAGTATTATAGTGAACTTAGCCTACCGATGGGTACAACCATCTATGAAGCATTGACGCTTGTGCCTTGGGTGCATAGCGAAGAGTTTGAAGATTTTTGGCATTGGGTACAAAATAATTTGGACAACAGCCCAAATCATAAGTCTTGGTATGTGGGTATTTTTAGCCAAAAAAAACGCCTTGATACCATACTTTTGGCAGGCGATCGCATAGAAATCTACCGACCCTTGACCATTAATCCAATGGCTAAGCGAAAGGCACTTTCAAAAAAATAGCCAACAAAATCATTAGTTTGATGGATATTAATCTTAAAGTTTTCCTTACAGTTCTATATTAATAAAATGCAGCCAGCAATTTTGACTGCATTTTATTAATGGTGGTACTTATCTTAGATGAGATTACATCAAAGCAGGTGAGTCGGTACGGCAATGTAGCGTATGTTCTTGATCTGTTTCACCAAGGATGACGGATAATAAAGCCTCAGAGCCTTTGGCATGCCAATCATAGACACTGTTTGGATTGGTGTCATTAACAAAACGCATGCCTGATGCTCTAACAGCTGGACGCATCACGATCTCTTGGTTGTGTAGGTGCCAAGTTGGTGCGCTGACGGTCAATACTGCACGATCATTTTCTGGTTGATAGTTTGCCACAACTTTGGCACCTTCATCACATTGATAAACCGCTGTGATGTCTTGCCCATAAACGCCATGTTGGTGTTGGGTACCATGATGATGAGTACCAGCTGTTGGCACAACAACAACGCCTGCTTGATTGGCTGGCACACTAACAGTTGATGGTGTTGTACAGCCTGTAATTGCCATCATAACAGCAGCAGAACTCAAAAGTAATTTTTTCATAAGTTATCCTTTTATTTAGATAAAAAGCCAGAATTGGTAAATTCATTATAGGTCAAATCATGATGGGCTGAGTGATTTTTGATGGCTAATCTGTGATAGTCATGTGAAAAATGTTGCTTAACTCTTTCTTTTATTGATTGTTAGTTGCTTTGGTGCTTGGTGTGGGTCAAGATTTCGACGCATCACCAAACCAAGCTTAGATGTGTGGGCTTGGTTTGATAATTTTGGTTGTTAGAGCGTGCCTGATTTTGAATAATTTACGACGGCTTTACTGTTTAAATAGGTATTTTTTATCATAACTAGCAAAGATAAATATACCTTATTTAAATGGATTAAGCCTGAGCGTCGTGTTGTGTGGGAATAAACCCTTCGCCTGTATCTTTGGCAAGGACGGGATGGTCAGCATTTGGAATATTGCCTCGTAAAATCATATAACCGATCACGCCTGAAATGATTGAGCCTAAAATAATCCCTAGGCGTGGATCAAAATCCTTAGGAGTGTTGCCAAACGCCAAGCCTGAGATGAATAAACTCATCGTAAAACCAATACCACACAGCAAAGATACCCCATACAACTGCTTGATGGTTGTGCCTTTTGGTAGGGACGCTAACCCAAGCTTTAAACATAAAAAGACCGCTGCCATCACACCGATTTGCTTGCCAATGAATAATCCTGCGGCGATGCCAAGTGGGACTGAATGTAATAAACTGTCAATGCCTGTTCCTGCCAACCCAATGCCTGCATTGGCAAAAGCAAATAAAGGCAGCACGCCAAAAGCGACAGTATTGTGTAAATCGTGTTCAAGCTCTTCTAGGGGCGAATGCTCAGGGTCGCTTTTATTACGCAAGGGGATAAAAAATGCCAGCAAAACCCCTGCTAAAGTGGCATGAACACCTGATTTTAAAAATGCCGCCCACATGACCAAACCAATCAATAAATAAGGTGTCAGTCGCACGACATTCATTTTATTTAGAATGAACAAAAATGGAAAACAAACTCCAGCCACCGCCAAAGATGATAAAGATAAATCGCTGGTGTAAAATAAAGCGATGATGACAATTGCACCAAGGTCATCAAAAATGGCGATAGAGACCAAAAAGACTTTTAAAGCATTTGGGACACGATTGCCCAATAAGCTTAATACCCCCAAGGCAAACGCAATATCGGTAGCGGCAGGAATCGCCCAGCCTGCCAACTGTTCAGGATTGCTCTGATTAAAAGCAGCATAAATTAACGCTGGCATAATCATACCGCCAACCGCTGCCAAGGCAGGCATTAAAATTTGTTTAACATCAGACAGCTCACCAATTAAGGCTTCTCTTTTTAACTCAAGTCCAACCAAAAAGAAAAATATTGCCATCAAACCGTCATTAATCCAATGATGGGCATCTTTGGCAATTTGAAATGTGCCTATTTGAACCACAACAGGCGCATGAATAAAGGCATGGTACATCTCGTCAAGCGGTGAATTGGCAATAATCATCGCCAGTAAAGCTGCCGCTGCCAGTACAATACCGCCTGCAGCTTCAAGCTCTAAAAATCGTTTGAATTGTGCAAACATAAACTTCCCAACTTAGGTGCGTTCAGCTAACAGGATCTAAAAAATCAGTTGACCAGTTAGGATGATTTAATTTTTGTTAGCTGATGGCAAAATTGATAAATTAGATTAATTTGGGATTAACTTTATCATAAAAATATGGTAATGATAAAGGCTTGATTACAAAATTTGAGAAATTTTATTTTGGGCATGCTCTAAAATAGCCATTGCCCTAAAAGTTGCCTTGATAAAAGTTGCCTTGATAAAAGTTGACAGTTTATTTTTTAGTTTTTTGATTAAAATTTGCCTGAAAACTTGTCTCATAGCGTGATTGTGCGTGATGATAAAGGCGTTATCGTGTATAATGATGGTTTTTGCCAAATGTCAGATGAAGGTTATGACTCAATTACCAAAAATTTTATTGGCGGTGACAGGGGGCATTGCTGCCTACAAGTCTGCCATGCTTGCTCGCCTGCTGATTAAATCAGGCTGTCAGGTGCGTGTTATGATGACAGCAGGGGCGTGTGAATTTATTACACCTTTGACATTTCAAGCCTTGACGGGGCAAGCGGTACATACTAAGCTACTTGATGAGACTGCCGAGCGTGGTATGGGACATATCACGCTTGCTAAATGGGCGGATTTGGTGGTTGTCGCACCTGCGTCTGCCAATACCATCGCAAAACTTGCAGGCGGTTTTGCTGATAATTTGGTAACAACGGTTTGCCTTGCAACCGATGCACCCATACTCATTGCACCTGCGATGAATCAGCAAATGTGGGCAAATGCCATCGTCCAAGATAATCTTAAAAAATTACGCCAATTTGGTTATCACATCATGACCCCAGATAGCGGTGAGCAGGCGTGTGGTGATGTGGGATTGGGGCGCTTGCCCGAACCTGAAGACTTGTGCCAGCAGATTCTGGCGTTTGATAAGTGCCGACATATCCAGCCGTCATTATTAGGTAAAACAGTTGTCATTACAGCTGGTGCAACAGTTGAACCGATTGATCCTGTGCGTTTTTTATCCAATCACTCAACAGGCAAGATGGGTTATGCTTTGGCAAATGCGTGTTATCATGCAGGTGCCGATGTTATTTTAGTGTCAGGTAAGCATGTCAGTTTAAAGACACCGTTTGGGGTTCGTCGCCTTGATGTGGGTACAGCAGAGCAAATGCTAAAGGTTTGTTTGAGCGTCTGCCAAAAGGCAGATATATTCATTGCAGCTGCCGCAGTGGCTGATTTTAAAGCGGCATCAGTTGCTGACCATAAAATCAAAAAAACCAAAGACCAGCAGACCATGACACTACAATTAATTAAAAATCCAGATGTGCTTGCCACAATTTGTCATACTTATCCCGATCTTATCTGCGTTGGCTTTGCCGCAGAAACTCAAGATGCTAACAATTGTGCCAAAAGCAAGCTGGCCGCCAAACAGTTGGACATGATTGCGGTGAATGATGTTTCGGATAAAACCATAGGTTTTGGTAGTGAAAATAATGCGATGACCGTTTTTTTTGCCGAACAATACGACCAAATGCCCCAAAATCTACCCAAGGCACATAAATCAAAAATTGCTGAGCAATTGGTGGCATGTGTGGTAAAAATCATGAATCAAAAACAATGAATCAAAAAATCATCTGGCGGTATGATGGGTTCATCATTTGTAGGCGAATGATTTTGTCATCATTTAGAATTTAGATTAAATCATCTACATATGGTAGATTTTAACGCATTTGTCAATAAAAAATAATGAAGTATGATTCACAAAAATAGGTTGTCAAGTATCGGTAAGCTTTGTAGGGTGGTATGATCGTGCATGATGCATCGTGTTTGTGTTTGAGGCTTTTTGTCTTTTTTATTACTTTTGATACAATACATCATCATAAATAGGAGTGTTTATGACTCATTATTCAGACTTTATTACGCCAGCGGATCGTGCTTGGCAAGCAACTTATCAAAAAAATAAGTTAGACATTCAATTGACCATGCCCAAAGAGGTATCGTCATTACTTGATTTTTTTGATGTTCATTTTCGTGCCAATCGAGGGCAGCGTGGCATAACATTTATGGGCGTACATATTGGCTATGATGAGCTAGATGGTATTAGTCAAAATATCGCAGGTTATTTGCAGTCTTTGGGCTTAAAAAAAGGCGATAAAGTGGCGGTGATGATGCCAAACACACCGCAGTATTTGGCCGTGATGATAGGCATTGTACGAGCAGGCTATATATTGGTGAATGTCAATCCGCTGTATACCGCACATGAGCTTGAGCATCAGCTCAATGACTCAGAAGCCAAAGTGTTATTTATTGTAGAAAATTTTGCCCATACTTTTGAAAAAGTGGTGAATAAAGGTCAAATTCAACAAGTAATCATCACAGGCATTGGCGATATGATGCGTCTAAAAGGCTTGCTAATTAATGCTGTGGTGCGTCATGTCAAAAAAATGGTGCCTAATTATTGTATCCCTAATAAAATAAAATTTAAAGATATATTAAATAAAAAATATCCATACACTAAGCCAAGTGTCGGTTTGGAT
Organism: Moraxella catarrhalis; assembly: GCF_001632285.1. Lineage (GTDB taxonomy): Bacteria > Pseudomonadota > Gammaproteobacteria > Pseudomonadales > Moraxellaceae > Moraxella > Moraxella catarrhalis. Next base: position 179,160 of record NZ_LWAH01000012.1, on the reverse strand, counting down.
GATATTGCTGTATTGCAGTACACGGGCGGTACAACAGGTGTGGCAAAAGGTGCGATGCTAACCCACGGTAATTTAATTGCCAATGTCGAGCAATGCACAACTTATGTCAAATCTGGATTTGAAAAATCCCATCAGCATGGTGAATATATGGTGGTAGCGTTACCTTTGTATCATATTTTTTCATTTATGGTAACGATGCTTGGCATGAAAATGGGCTTTGCACTTTTATTGATTCCTAATGCACGAGACTTAGATGATCTAACCAAGCAATTTGGCAAATATCGCCCACAGTTTTTCCCTGCGGTGAATACATTATTTAATGCTTTAGCACATCATGATGGTTTTAAATCATTAGATCATAGTAATCTTAAGGTATCATTGGGTGGCGGCATGTCGGTATTACCAAGCACAGCTGATGCTTGGGAAAAAATAACAGGCAGCTATATTATCGAGGGCTATGGTTTGTCTGAAACCTCACCTGTTTTGACCTTTAATCCATTGGGCAGTTATACAGGTAAAATCGGCATTCCTTTTCCTTCAACAGACATTCTTTTATTGGATGATGAGGGCAATCAAGTTGCTCAAGGCGAAGTAGGTGAGATTGTCGCCAAAGGTCCTCAAGTTATGAAAGGCTATTGGAATCAGCCTGAAGAGACCGCACGAGCGATGACAGCGGATGGTTATTTTCGTACAGGTGATATTGGTGTGATGGACGAAAATGGTTACTTTAAAATCGTTGATCGCAAAAAAGACATGATTTTGGTTTCAGGATTTAATGTCTATCCTAATGAAGTTGAAGAAGTGATTGCAAGCCATTCAGGCGTTTTGGAGTGCGGTGTTATTGGCGTGCCTGATGAGCATAGCGGTGAGGTGGTTAAGGCCTTTATCGTTAAAAAAGATCCTGAATTGACCGAAGCAGATATCAAAACTTGGGCAAAACAAAATCTGACAGGCTATAAACGCCCCAAAAAAATTGCTTTTTTGGATGAATTACCCAAGTCTAATGTCGGTAAAATCTTAAGAAAAGAGTTAAGAAATCTTTAAATTAATACTTGAGATAAATGAATACTTGAGAGTAATATATAGCAGCGGCATCAAGCGGGGTTTTCTTGCTTTGTTGCATGACATAAGATCACAAAGTAAATTGTAATTTTTTGGTCATAATTCTTGTCTAATTAGGTAACTTGTGCTAGATTGACAAGCATACCATACGCTATACATCATGCCTCTTTTTTGGCTTTTGATGGCTTGATTTGATATAAGGAAATAAATGAATATGAGTAACATGACTGATTTTACCGTTTCAACGGATGCACCTTGGTATAAAACCTATCAAGAACATGGTCTTGATTTTAACTTTGATTTGCCTGACAATATCAATTCACTCATGGATATTTTTGATCAGGCATTTGCACGCTTCGGTAATCAAGTTGCGTTTACTTGCATGGATAAATCTATCACCTATCGACAACTGGATAACTATAGTCGTCAAATGGCGGCATATTTACAATCGCTAGGCTTGGTCAAAGGTGATAAAGTAGCGGTCATGATGCCAAATATTTTGCAATATCCGATTGCGATGATTGCGATTGTGCGTGCTGGATTGACATTGGTGAATGTCAACCCTTTGTATACCTCGAATGAGCTTGAACATCAGCTCAATGACTCAGAAGCTAAAGCGTTATTTATTGTAGAAAATTTTGCTCATACTTTTGAAAAAGTGGTTAATAAAGGTCAAGTTCGCCATGTAATTGTTGCATCTTTGGGCGATATGCTTGGCTTAAAAGGCTTTTTGGTCAATGCAGTGGTGCGTCATGTTAAAAAAATGGTGCCTGAATGGAATATCCCTGGTCATGTATCATTTAAAGACGCACTCAACAAAGTGCCGATAGGTAACTACAATCGCCCTAATTTGGCTTTGGATGATATTGCTGTATTGCAGTATACAGGCGGTACAACAGGCGTGGCAAAAGGTGCGATGCTCACCCATCGTAATCTTGCTTCAAATGTTGAGCAGTGTGCGCCATTTCTTAGCTTGGTATTTTCTAAAGACAATCTATCTGGTCAGTATATCGCAGTTGCCTTACCGCTTTACCATATTTTTTCATTCACAGCGTGCGGTTTGTTGGGGATGAAGATGGGTTTTAGTATGTTATTAATTACCAACCCAAGAGATTTTCCAGCACTGTGTAAAGATTATGCCAAATATAAGCCTGCATTTTTTCCTGCAGTGAATACTTTATTTAATGGTTTGGTGCATCATGAAGGATTTCGGTCACTTGACCATAGTAATTTAAAATTATCATTAGGCGGTGGCATGTCAGTTTTATCCGATACTGCCAAAGCATGGGAGCGTTTGACGGGTAATTATATCATCGAAGGCTATGGTTTATCTGAAACCTCGCCTGTTTTGACCCTAAATCCACCAGGTGGATACACAGGTAAGATTGGTATTCCAATTCCTGCCACCGACATTAAAATTTTGGATGATGAGGGCAACGAGTTGGCGATGGGCGAGGCTGGTGAAATTTGTGCCAAAGGTCCACAAATCATGGTCGGCTACTGGAATCGCCTTGATGAAACCGAAAAGGTTATGACCAAAGATGGGTTTTTTCGTACAGGCGATATTGGTGTGATGGATGATCGTGGCTTTATTAAAATTGTTGATCGCAAAAAAGATATGATTTTGGTGTCTGGATTTAATGTCTATCCCAATGAGGTTGAAGATATCATTACTGCCCATCCAAAAGTCATTGAATGTGGCGTGATTGGTGTGCCTGATGATCACAGTGGTGAAGTGGTTAAGGTCTTTGTGGTCAAAAAAGATCCCTCCTTGACCGCCGACGAGGTGCGTGCTTGGGCAAAAGAAAACCTAACAGGTTACAAACGCCCCAAATATATTGAGTTTATCAGTGAGCTTCCCAAATCTAATGTTGGTAAAATTTTGCGTAAGGAATTAAGAGTACTTGAGCAAAGCAAATAACAATCATCTGTTATGACAATTTTTTAAAAACCGCCACAAAAACCCGCCACAGTTGGTGGGTTTTTGGCATTTACAATAAAACATAAGATTTAGCCATTTTTCATGCAAATTTCATGCAAAAATAATTATTTTATTTTTATAAGCTGTTTAAACTATCGATGATGCGATAAAGGCTAAGTACACCCCTAGGTTACCCTGATATTTTGTAATATCATACATAACCTGATAAAATAATGCTTACAATCGTTAACAAAAATGTATAGTGAGAAAAATTATGCGTAGCAACAATCGCCAAAATAACGAGCTTCGTCCCATTCATTTTATCCGCCAATATACCAAACATGCCGAAGGTTCGGTATTGGTGTGTTTTGGGGATACCAAAGTTTTGTGTACTGCCAGTATCGAAGCTGGTGTGCCTCGTTGGCTTAAAGGTCAAGGTAAGGGCTGGCTGACCGCTGAATATGGTATGTTGCCACGCGCGACAGGTACTCGTACACAGCGTGAAGCAGCACGGGGCAAGCAATCAGGACGCACCCAAGAGATTCAGCGTTTGATTGGACGCTCACTGCGTGCCATGCTTGACTTATCAAAACTTGGCGAAAATACCATTTATATCGATTGTGATGTTATACAGGCAGATGGCGGTACACGCACAGCCAGTATCAGTGGTGCTGCGGTGGCACTTATTGATGCTTTAGAACACTTGCAGCGTCGTAAAAAGCTTACCCAAGATCCGCTTTTGGGCTTGGTGGCAGCGGTTTCTGTGGGTGTTAATCAAGGCCGTGTATTGCTTGATTTGGATTATGCTGAAGATTCAACTTGTGATACCGATTTAAATGTGGTCATGATGCAGGCAGGTGGGTTTATTGAGATTCAAGGCACAGCAGAAGAAAAGCCATTTACTCGTGCTGAAGCTAATGCGATGCTTGATTTGGCAGAGCTGGGAATTGGGCAGATTATCGAAGCCCAAAAGCAAGTATTAGGCTGGTGATATGCTAATCGTTGAAGATAATGGCGTGATCATCACATTAAATGGACAAGTAAAAGACCCATTATTTTGGTGGTCGATGATATTGCTGCTGCTGGGTGTCTTGGTGGCAATCATTTGTTTGATTGCACCCGTTTTTTATGCAATCGGTGCGTTGGCTTTATTTGCAGTTGTGGTATTTGTGTTTAATATTCAAAGGCAAAAAGCCAAAACTTGTCATATGTTTTCACAAGGTCGCTTAAAGATTACGCCCAAACGCTTTGAGATTCATAACAAATCACTAACCTTATCAGCATCGGCAACAATATCTGCTAAAGATAACAAAATGACAATTGTTGATCGGGGCATTGAATATCATTTTACAGGTTTTGCTGATGACCGTGAAATTAATATAGCCAAACAGGTACTTTTGGGAAAGTCAATCAAAACCAATGCGGTGGCGGTAACATTGGCTAAGTAGTTGTTGTGATACAGACAGGTTGGATGGTCTTTAACTCCACCCACCTAACTTTTTCTTTGTTTGGATTTAAGAGTATGTTATGATGGGCAGGATTTTATTTTAAGTCATCATTTAATGCAATCAGTTGTCCAGAGTAGCCGTTCATGAAAGTTTCACTGTCTACATTGACTTTATCTATTTTGTCATGTTTTGCTATCCTAGCCATTCAGCAAGCAAAAGCTGTACCAAATCCTGTGGCATTTGTTGACGAAGTACGCAGTGAAAATGATCTTGGGCAAGACAATGAATTACCCATTGATGTCCAAAGTGCGACACAATCAGCGTCTACTGATACGGCTAATCCTTTAGACGAACATGAACCAGAGCTTTATACGACAGCTTTAGAAAATAAAACCATGCTGATTAACTGCTCAGCACTTAATCAAGATATCATGCGTTTGGCGTGCTATGACACTTTGGTGCATGGTGAGACGCCAGCGGTAATTAAAACCAAGCGTTCCATTCGCCTTGATGAAACAATTTGGCAGACCATCAAAGGCAAACCCCAGGTTGTCTATCAAGAAACGACAGATCCGATTTTTTTAATGGGTAATGAAAAAGGCATGCTGACCAAAAAAGATGCCAAACAGCTTGAATATGCAGCCAAACAGTTTACACCACTGAGCTTATCATTTGATTTAGACCGAAATAATACACCACTTTGGTCATCACGACCACACAATCCGATGTATGTATTGCCCATATTTATGCACGGTAAGCCTAATCGAAGCCCAAATACGCCCAGTCATGAAGCAAAACAATTTACCCCAAATGAATTTCGTGCTCCCGAGCTAAAATTTCAGGTTTCTGTTAAGGTTAAAGCTGCTGAGGATTTATGGGGGACGGATTCAGATTTATGGTTTGGATATACACAGCAATCGCACTGGCAGATTTTTAATGGAAAAAACTCTCGTCCTTTTAGAGTACATGACTACCAGCCAGAGATTTTCTTAACTCAACCTGTATACTCAGACTTACCATGGGATGGCAAAGTCCGCATGATTGGCATGGGTGCGGTACATCATTCCAATGGTGAAAGTGCCAAACTGTCTCGCTCATGGAATCGTGCTTATTTGATGGCAGGCATGGAATGGAAAAACCTGACTGTCATGCCACGCATTTGGGGGCGTATCTTTAAAGAGGGTAGTGGCAGCCAGCCAGATGATAATCCTGATATCTTGGACTATTATGGTTATGGTGATGTGCGTTTTTTATATCAACTAGAAAATAAAAGTAATATTTCAGGTACGGTACGCTATAATCCACGCTCAGGCAAAGGTGCGTTGCAACTTGACTATGTCTATCCGCTTGGTAAGGGAATTAGTGGCTATTTTCAAATATTTCAAGGCTATGGGCAGTCTTTGATTGATTATAATCATGAGGCGACAAGCTTTGGCGTCGGACTTATGCTTAACGACTGGATGGGTCTATAACTCAACGGCAAATCAATATGGAACACGGCTTGATAAACTTGCTAAAAAACCATAAGCATAAGCGGGCTTTTAATCAGGGCGTTTTAGCTAAGCCTGTATTTGATCAACCATACTGGGTGCATCATCAGGCCGCAATTTGGCTATTTAGGTTGCATCGTCGCTGTGTTTTATGCCAATTACACCATCTGGATTATCAGATGGGTCGGATGAATTTTATTTGTGCTGATTGCCAAGCAAACATTGCCACCCAAGTTTCGTATTTTAACATCCACCTAAACATTGGCAAAGATTTTCCTACCAATAAAGATAGGTTGACCGCCCAACAAACCCCAAAGCGACAACATATCCGTGCTTATCCTATAAGCTATTATCAGTATCCTGTCAATCAGCTCATCAAAAAATTTAAAGACCATGAAAATTCACAATCATTGTTAGCATTGTACGCATTGATTGCCCACTTACCAAAGCCTGACTATTGCCATGCAGGTAATACGGTCATTTTACCCATACCAACGACCCAAGAACGCATGCGTCAGCGTGGATTTGACCCTGTTGCAATCTTGGCCAAATTTTTGGCGTGGCACTGGCAATTACCACTTTGGCAGGGTGTGGCTCGCCATGATGGCAAGCGTCATCAGCGTGGGCTAACTCGTCATGAGCGTTTAGTTAATACTCAAACAGATTTTTATTTATGTCAACAAATTCCCAATCGTCAAATCATTATATTTGATGATGTCATCACCACAGGGGCAACAGTAGCAGCGGTGGCAAATTTATTAATACGGCATCGTCAAGATATTCGACTGATTGCAATTTGTATGGCACATGGTTCTGCTGATTTCGGTTTTGATACTCATGACAGATAATAATCCATCCACCGCTTTGATAACGACTAATGAAGGTGGTTTTGGGCTGATTGAGGTATTGATCTCACTTTTATTGTTATCCGTGGTGGCACTTGGACTAATCACAGTACAGGGACGACTGCTTGTGCAAACTAAGCATGCTGATCTTCGTTTACAAGCAGTTCAGCTGATGGCAAATGACTACCATGCAGTTCGGTCATTTACGCCAGAGCAAAAGCAGATTTATATCCAAACACTTCAAAGGATCGCACAAACAGCACAAAGCCGCTCAGAATCAGACATGAATAGTTATCGTATCGCAGCTTATGCTACCACTATCCGTTGTCGCCCAGAGTGCCATTTGAATGAACAAGCCCAATCTTTGGCGATACAATCAGCACAAGCTGCTGCACGGGCAAATATCATACTGTCGGTCACCGATTGTCAGTTGGGTCATTGCTGGGTCGCTGGATGGGGTATGCAAGCTTTTGAATTAATCAAAACTTGTTCTAACGATGAGCTTGGGTTAAATATTAGCTCATTAGACTGTGCCATCATGGATGGTCTATGAAACCAATATTGACAAATCAGCAAGGCATGACTTTGATGGAGCTGGTGGTTGCCTTAGGTTTGGGTTCATTCATTGTTTTGATGGCAGTGAATTTTTATGCTTTATCAGCCAAAAATAGTGCCTATACGCACAGTATTGCACAATTTATAGATCGTGAGACTTTGGGCATCACGGCCATGACCGAGCAGCTTAGACTGGCAGGCATTGGCATCATAGATATGCCAGCTGTGCTTGTTCATAAAGAACAGTTACTTGGCATCAGTAGCAGCCAAAGTATTAATCTTAATCATCAGCTATCCCAAACAGGTGGCTTACCAAGCCACTATCCTAAATCCTCCGATCAGCTTACCATACATTATATTGCGCCTGCGGATATGTGGGATTGTGAAGGGAGTGTTGTTCTTGGACCCCGTCCAGCTCGCCTAAAAAATGGTAAGATGGCTATGGTAGATGGTCAAGTTGTTATCGAAAGATATTTTGTACAAACAGAAACAGACGGTTCTTTATCCTTACGCTGTGATGCAGGGCGATACATCACCGATGAAATCATGCGTGATGGCACTCGAAATCGACACGGTATCAGCGCACCTTATATAACTGCAGTGATTGATGCTCAGGTCAATAAGCGATTTGGCACCGATAAACCAAACCATATTCGTGGGCTTGGTAAAGGAGATGTGATACTGTCAGATATTGAAGGTTTTTGGGTGAGACTGATCGTGGCTGATGGATCAACCAGACATAGCATGACGATTGAAAATTATCAAACACATTGGTATGGTTATCCCATTATTGGTGTACAGCTTGCTATACTCAGCCGCAGTTCACCTGCACCACATGCAAGCCAGACACACAACTTTTTAATTTTTGATGAAAGCATCTCGCCGCCGAATGATGGTTTACCAAGAAGATTACATACGATGAATGTCAATTTTGTCAATGCTTCTTTGAATCAGACCAAGATGAACCAAAATAACGCCAAAATCATCCATGAATAAATCCACCAACCAATTTAATCATTTAAAAGTATTATCAATAAAAACTTATGATAAATTGCAATCAGGCTTTGTATTGTTAGTCGTTTTGGTTGTGCTACTTTTCATCAGTGGGCTGACGGCACTCATGATGAGCCAAAATTCTGTGGATGTACGCAGTGTACTTTATCACCAAAATCAATACAAGCTTTTTATCGCAGCTGATAAGGCGGTGATGAATCTATGGCAGTTGTCTCCCAAACATCTTGTTCATATGGCTCAGACTGATACATGGCTTGCCTCACTATTATCCGATAAGAATGATTTGACAAAAATTTATACAGCTCAAAGCTGTAATGACTGGCAAACATTTAGTATCAGTACGCTTGACGATCCGCCAATACAATGCCATCACACTGCACCTATTGTAAGTTGGCAAGCTACTTATATAGAGCCAATTGGTGCCAATCATTATCTAAATACATTGCTCCAAAATACACTGTCAAAAAAATCAGCCCATGATATTCAAAACCCCGATCAACAAGCAGTGAATGATGACACAGCTCACTATGAAATTTTTCACTTAAGATTATATGCCATCGCCGCTCAAAATTCACAAGATATCATCCAGTGTCAAGAACCGCTATATCAAACACGCATCACCACTTGCCTAAATGACCACGGGATTATTCATAAAATCAGCGTTGCTGAATGGTTAATTTGGCGTCAAAAAATTCAAAAGACCGATTCATCTGCCGAAGCGGCCAATGCTATTCGTATCATGCCTTTGCGAACCTATGATATACGCTCAATGCGTGAATAGATTTAGAAGAACTGATGGTTCACAAAAAATTACCGTAGCCACTGTAATTTTTATTTGGCTGTGGTAAAATAGTCAAGATTTTTTGTGGATTTGTTGATGTTGCTATAATTGTAAAATATTGTAACAATACTAACGCATTTCTATCATATAATAGATAGCTAATACAATTTTGACCTATTTATTTACATAAACGCATAGAAATACCATAAAAATAGGGGTGGCATTAAGCGATTAATCGTATTAAAATGTAACCATTAATAACTTAGATATGCCTTTAGGTTGTTCGGTGTATCGATTTTAGGAGAAAGTGATGAAAGCTATTAAATTATCTGTAGTTTCTGCTGCAGTTCTACTGTCAACTTCTGCAATGGCAAATGTTGTTACCAATACTGGTGCGACCGTTGTTGACGGTACTCGTACCATCTTTAGCACACTGGTTAAACCTGCAGCTGTGAGTGCTGAGGTTGGTACTTTGGGTTATGGTGCTAACATTGGCTGGGCAGTGAATGATACTGTTGAGCTACAAGCAGGTTGGGCTGGTGGCAATATCGCAAAATCTATCAATGATAACTTTAATGCCAATGGCGTTAACTATCAACTTGAAACTGATTTTTCTAACCCATACTTGGGTGCTCAAGTGCGTCCTGCTGCCAACTGGTTCACCGTTGGGACAGGTATCATCGTACCTAAGAACGACATCAAAGTCCGCTCAAATAACACAACCGATGGTGTTTTCCGTGTTGATGGTAAAGACTACAAACAAAGTGATGTAGGTCAGCTTACTGGTAAGCTTGAGCATCGTAACAAATTAGCACCTTATTTGACACTGGGTTTCCGCCCAAATCTACACAGTAACTGGGGTGTATTTGGTGAAGTTGGTGCTGCCTATTTGGGTAAAGTAGATGCTACTGTTGATGCACAAAATCCAACCAAATCAGTAACTGCTACTGATAGCAAGACCCAAGCGACTGTCATTAAAATTGCAAAACAAGCAGAGCGTGACATCGAAGATAAAAAATATGCCAACTGGTTCCCAATCGCTAAAGTTGGTGTTACTTACCGTTTCTAATTTAAGCTTAGGCTTGAATCAAAAAGGCAGTGCTTATGCATTGCCTTTTTATTCGCTGAAATTAAAATAGAGCAGTTAGCTTGAGCTTAGGGTGGTTATAAAAGTAATCGTCATTATTTTTTATTAAATTGATTGAATTGGGCCGAATGTCAGTCAGATAACATGACATATCCGCACCCATGCCAGTATACAGCTGATCTTGAATCAGTTTGATTCGGCACTCTTTTAATCGCCATAAGATATTAATAAGCTGTTGCCTATCAGTAGAGCTAAATTGAGTAAGTAGATAAATTTCATTGGGATGAAAGTATCGTTCAACCACACTGTATTTAATATCGTTAACTTCTATGTCAATGGCACAAGGTGTTAAGCTGATGATGAGAGCGACTTGATTATCTGAATGGCTAAAGCTGACAAAGTAGCGTATTTTATTTGAGTTAATATAATAAGGGTGTGCATGGTCATGAAATTCACCAACAATGTCAAAGCGGTGCATGGTGATTTGTAAAAGTGAACGCACACACGCAGATTGAGCCTTTTTTTGTTTAAGTCGCTGACGGCTTGTTTGTACCATTTTTGCAAATGCGATGATGACTTGTGGTGCAGGTTGTAAAAAAATGGTAGAGTGAATCTTAAGCATGATGATCAAAAAATAAAAAGCTCAAAACAGGCTGACCCTGATTTGAGCTTGCTTGACTGGTTATCATTAATAAGACAGTTCAGCACGACGATTTTGTGACCATGCTTCTTCATTTGTGCCAAATGCGATAGGGCGTTCTTCACCAAAACTGATAATCTCAACGCTGGCTTGATTAATGCCTTTACCAAGCAAATAGTTGCGTACCGCCACCGCACGGCGTTCCCCCAGTGACATATTATACTCACGACTACCACGCTCATCGGTATGACCTGCAACCAAAACACGAGCTGTTTGATTGGTGGTTAAAAATTGTGCTTGTTCGTCTAAGATGGCAGCAGCTTGCGGTTTAATCTCATCAGAATCAAAGTCAAAATAAACCAAACTGGGTAGCGTGCTTGCCAGAGCCTTAACGGTCTCATCATTATCTACCAAAGGTGCAACACCAGTGTAGATAACGCCAGTGTAACCTGTGGGTGCATTAGGAGCAACCATAACTTGACTTGTTGATTTATTGGCACAGCCTGTCATAAAAGTTAGTACCGATAAAGCGGCGGCAGCGGCGGCAATTTGAATATGTAACATCATAAGGATACCAGATTTTGGCTTGTCAATTATTGTAACGGTTTATAGTGATTGTCAATTAATAAGGGCAAAAAAGTACTTATCAAGTAATAATCTTTCTTATATGTGAATATAATGACAAATTTATCACATTTTTACAAGGATTTTTTATCAAGATTAGGATATGTCCCAGCTTAATTATTAGTGATAAGAGCATGGATTATTTGGTCATTGTTAAATTTATGAGTCCTAAAATTGCCAAATGATTAAAATTTTGCTAACATGATAGCCCCTTTGGTAGGCTTTATTTGGTATTGATGAGCAATAATAATATACCGAGTTAAATGGAATACCGAGTTAAATGGATTAACTTAACATACGCCAAAAACTTAACAACGAAAAGTAGATGATTATGACAGATACAGCACAGTCCCCCAAAAAAGTTTATCTAAAAGACTACACGCCGCCAGTATATGCAGTTGATAAAGTGGATTTGGATATCCGCTTGTTTGATGATCATGCTGTCGTTGGTGCCAAACTTAAAATGACACGAGCACACGCAGGCGAGCTTCGGCTTCTTGGGCGAGATTTAAAGCTTAAAAGCATTCACCTAAATGGTCAGGAATTAGGGTCGCAGGCGTATCATCTTGATAAGGAAGGCTTAACAATTTTAGATGCACCAGATGTCGCAGTGATTGAGACATTGGTTGAGATTTCACCACAAACCAACACAACACTTGAAGGGCTATATCAAGCAGGAACAGGTGATGATAAGATGTTTGTGACACAATGCGAACCTGAGGGTTTTCGCAAAATCACCTTTTTCCCTGACCGCCCTGATGTGTTGACAGAATACACCACACGCCTAGAAGCACCAAAGCATTTTAAAACCTTGCTTGCCAATGGTAATTTGGTTGAGTCAGGAGATGTGGATGAAAATCGCCATTATACCATTTGGCATGATCCTACCAAAAAACCCAGCTATCTATTCGCCGCTGTCATTGCCAATCTAGAAGTGCTTCAAGACCACTATACAACCATTGAAGGTCGAGAAGTTTTGCTTGAGGTGTATGCCGATGCTCAAGATATTGATAAATGTCATGTTGGTATGCAAGCGCTAAAAGATGCGATGAAGTGGGATGAAGATAATTATGGTCGTGCTTATGATTTAGATCGCTATATGATTGTGGCGACAGGTCAGTTTAATATGGGTGCGATGGAAAATAAGGGCTTAAATATCTTTAACACCAGTTGTGTATTATCAAGCCCCGAAACAACAACTGACGAACGCAGTTTTTTGGTTAAATCGGTGATCGCTCATGAGTACTTTCATAACTGGACGGGCAACCGCATTACTTGCCGTGATTGGTTCCAGTTATGCCTAAAAGAAGGATTTACTGTATTTCGTGACCAAAGTTTTTCAGGTGATTTTCGCTCAAAAGCGGTTCAGCGTATCGAAGATGTTGCTGTATTACGGGCAGCACAGTTTGCTGAAGATGCAGGTTCGTTAGCACACCCTGTTCGCCCTGAGAGCTTTGTTGAAATTAATAACTTTTATACAATGACCATCTATGAAAAAGGTGCAGAGATTGTCCGTATGATTGCCAATTTCTTGGGTAAAGAGAAATTTCGCCAAGGTTCGGATGAATATTTTGCTCGCTATGATGGTCAAGCGGTAACCGTTGAAGATTTCTTATCTGCGATGTCAGTGGCAGATGCTCGAGTGATGGATTTTTTAGCGTGGTATCGTCAGCCAGGCACACCAGTTGTATCAGGTGGCTATCGTGTTCTTGGCGATAAAGTTATTATTAATTTATCCCAAAAAATCCGCCATGTACCTAATTATGATGCACCCGTTGCACTACCAATCCCCGTAGATACGGCAATTTTTGATAGCCTAACAGGTGAGATGTTGGCAAGCAGAATGTTGCTTTTGACAACAGATAATGCACAATTTGAATTTGATCACATTCAGCTGTCTGATGGTGCTCATCCTGTGGTATCAGTGTTGCGTAATTTTTCAGCACCTGTCAAGATTGACTTTGATTATACAGATGAAGATTTGGCAAGTTTGGTGGCGTTTGAAAGTGAGGGATTCAACCGTTGGCAAGCACTGCAAATACTGATGAATCGATGGTTATCCGGTAGCGTAGAGGACGCCACTTTAATCATTTCAGTTATCCAAAAAGCTGTTGATGAATTGATTGAAGATGATCCTATGCTGGCAGCACGATTATTTGATATTCCAAGCCAAAAAGAGCTTGCGATGGCTTATGATGAAAATTATGACCCTATCAGTGTTAAAGCTCGCCGAGATGAATTGATTGGCAAAATTGCTGATGGTTTGCTAGAAAATGCCAAGCTTTGGTATCAAAAATTACCATTACAAGCGTATGAAGACACACCGCAGGCACGAGGTCGCCGTTTATTGCGTAATGTTTTATTGAATTTGCGTTTGACGGCAGGCGATGAGATGGCTCATCAAGATGCTTATCATCAATACGATAATGCGTCTTGCATGAGTGAGCGACTGGGTGCTTTGATGGCAATGATTGAGCATAATTTGGATAAAAAAGACAGCTATCTTGATGATTTTTATGCCAAATTTAGCCATGAAGATTTGGTGATTGATGCTTGGTTTGTCGCACAAGCAACGCCAGATAGTACCAGTGTCTCTCAAATAGCCTCACTCATGGAGCGTACCGATTATGATTGGAACACACCAAATCGTGTACGCACGACCTTAAGTGCTTTGGCTGCCAAACCTGTGCAACTTTGGACAGCTGAGGGTCTTGATTTGTATTTGTCATCGGTTGTACGCTTAGATGGTAGCAATCCGCAGTTGGCGGCACGCTTGCTTTCTGCGTTGGCTCGTTGGAATACTTTGACAGCTGATAAAAAAGCGATGGCTCAAGAAAAACTGGCTGCAGTTACCTCTCAGGTTTCATCAAAAAATGTGCTTGAATTTTTGCAAAATATGCAAACGGTAGCATAAGTATCAGTCATTTTAATTCGGGCAGGTAACCGCTTGCCCGTTTTATTATTTGATGATTTTTATTCTCATCAGGATAGTCTTTTATTAACTTAACTAAACAAATATTAACTCAACAAAGAATGCAATCTTATCTTAGTCATAAAATCACTTGATAGCCATGTCTGATACCCATGCTGTTCGACCGCCGTTATATTATCGTTTGGCAACCGTGATGCTTGCACCCATTTATCGGCAAATGGTTATCAAAAAATCCAAAAATAAGCCAACGCTTAAGCGGGAGTTAAATGAGCGTTTTGCTAAGCACTATCAGCCGCCACCTGTTGGCAGGCTAGGCGTTATTTGGTGTCATGCCGTTTCTTTGGGTGAGCTAAATACAGTATACCCATTATTGCTTAAGCTTTTGAATCACGGTTATGGGCTGTGGGTAACGAGTACCACCCAAACAGGTTTTGAGCGTGCGGCTAAATTATTTGATAATGAAATCCGATTGGGGCGTGTGGCACATAGTTTTGTACCTGTAGATACGCCTTCGGTGATTGATACTTTTTTAACGCATGTCAAGCCCGTTGCAGCATTGTTCATTGAAACAGAGCTTTGGGCTAATACTTTATATGCCTGCCGAAAACATGGCATCAAAACATTAATGATTAACGCACGCTTAACCCAAAAATCTTATCTAGGATATGCCAAAATTGCCAAAGTAAGCCAAACGATGATGGCAAATCTTGATGGTATCATTGCTCAAGATGCCAGCTCTGCAAAGCGATTTGGACAGCTGGGCAGGGTTTATATTGTCCAAAGTGATTCGTTAAAATGGACAAGTGTCAGTACGCTAAGCGATGCCCAGTTGGCAGCCGTTAACACCCTAACAAGGCAGCTTAATCAAGCATGTAAAACATACATTTGGGTGATGGCAAGTTCGCATGATGGTGAGGAGTGCATTGCCCTAAAGGCACATCAGCAATTTTTACAAAAATTCCCCAATGCACTACTCATCCTTGTGCCAAGACATCCTGAGCGATTTGAAGTCGTCCACCAAATGTGTTTACAAGGTGGTTTTTTGACTGCTCGCCGTTCAATGGGTGAAACCATTAGCTCAAAGACGCAAATTTATCTTGCCGATACGATGGGGGAGCTACTTTCTTGGTATCAAGTCGCTCAGATTGCGGTAGTTGGCGGCTCGTTTGTGCCAATTGGAGGGCATAATCCCATTGAACCTGCCAGCCTTGCCACACCTGTTATTATGGGTGCTTATGATGATAATTGTAAGGATTTGGTTGAAGCACTAAAACAGGTTGGTGCATTGGTACAACTGCCAGATGAGCCTAATATTTCAGAGCAATTATTTAAAAGCTTATTGCAGGCATCTTTATCTCAATGGACGGGCAAATCAGGTGCTGTATTGGTACAACAAAAACAGCGTGCTTTACAAGAGCAGTTTTTATTTGTGCTGCGTATGATTTAGCCATATGTTATGCAAAAATAATCATGTTATTTTTTAAACCATCTAAATGATATAGTGTGTAATCAGGGTAGGCATCTCCTAAGACATCTTAAGACTTTACCGAATTGGATGGGTGTGATTTGATTATTAAAGCTGTGCTAAACTTGAACCAACATCGACGACTATCTTAATCACATATCATCACTCATGAATATTATTTTATTAAACGATAACGATTTTATCACCGCCGACAGTGCCGTTATTCATAATCAGTCAACCATTGTACATCTAAAAACGGTATTAAATGTACACCATGGCGATTTTATAAAGTTGGGAAAGCTGGGGGGCAATATGGGTCATGGCAGGATTGTCCATATGGATGAAAATCAGGTGATATTATCAGAGATTACTTTGACCAAGTCGCCACCTTGTAAACTTAATCTTGTGGTTGTTTTGGCACTACCACGCCCAAAAGTTTTAAGAAGGCTGGTGATGGATATGACAGCAGCAGGTGTTCGCCATATGGTCTTTATTAACAGTTATCGTACGGATAAGTCCTATTGGAGTTCACCATTACTGTCACGATTGGATGAATTTGTCATCGAGGGTCTGCAACAAGGCATAGATACAATAGCTCCACAGATAACACTTGCCAAACGGTTTAAGCCATTTGTGCAAGATGACTTGCCAAGCCTTATCGGTGATGGCGGTGCAATTGTGGCACACCCTTATGCCGAAGAACACTTTGGTAAACTCACCCAAAACCAGTTACCACAAGTTTTGGTTGTGGGGGCAGAAGGTGGATTTATTCCTTATGAAATTCAGCTTCTGGACAGTGTAGGCGTTCAAGCTGCCAGTTTGGGCAAGCGAATTTTACGCACTGAAGCTGCGGTCAATGCGTTACTGGGTAGATGGCTATAATCAATCACTAAAGTATCATTAACGGTGCTATTTTTGATAAAAAGTGCGTGTTGTTGATAAAGATGGTGCAATTGATATGGGTGATGGGGATATCATCTGTGGCGGTGGTGTTAAGTGTGAAGATGAATTTAATGCAGACAATGAGATAATGTCATCAGCCATTTGCCTGCCCAATTGTTGATAACCTAAATGGGTAAAATGTACCCCATCTTTGGTAGCTTTGCCACTTTTCATCCACTGCTTCATTGAGCAGCTGCCACCCATGGCCGATTGCCAATCCCAAAAAAGCGTGTGTTTATTTTGGGCAGTTTGACGCTGCACTTCTTGAATGGCATGTAAAGTTGGTGGGCGTACACCGCAGCTGCCTGCTGTATTTTTTAGCACCTCAGGCGACGAGACAATCATAATCGCTGAATGTGGCGATGCTTGACGAATTTGTTCAATACGCTCATCTAATACGGTAGCGATGCGTTCGGCACTAAGATTGTTATAAGCTTCATTTGTGCCATAGGCAAGTATGATTAGCTCAGGTGCAATGGTTGCCAACTCTTGTTGCCATGCGTTTTGATTCCAGCGGCTCCAATGTGATAGCTCTGCACCATTGATACCAAGTGATGAGACAATGGCACCAAGTTCATGTTTTGACCTACCCCACCAGCCACCAATGGCGGTATTTGTCATACTGCCTTCAGCAGTGAGCGTAAAAGGCAATTTGGCATCAAAAGTTGTGGTTTGCCAAGTATCGTTTTTAATCGGTGCTTCAAGTATCAGATGATTGCCATCTGCATCACTGATTTTAAATAAGCCATCAGTGGCACTTTGGCGAATGCTGACGGTCATTGATTGCATAGGCTCTTGATTTTTTGCTTTAATAGTCAGCGTACTGCCTGAAAAATTTGGCTTAGCGATTAAACCGCCTAATGTATAATCCTCATTTTGATTGCGGCGACTTGAGATGGGTGTCCATTGATAATTATCATAGCCATAGCGTGCCATACGCTGACCGCTAAAATACATCGGCATCGCCCAGCCCATACCACCGTTACCATAGCGACTTTGTAACTGACTACGTAGTGCTTCGGTCATGCTGTCGCCTGCAGTATGTGAGTCGCCCAGCTGTACGATATGAATGCGGTTATTATTGAGAGCTTGAATGAGCTGATCGGTATTTGGATCTTGATAATTGGTTAAATAATTTGCCGATGTGCTCATTGACATGGCTAACACAGATAACGCAAAAAATTGTTTCATAAATTTGCCTAATAGATATTATGGTATGATGGTGATTTGATCTTGTACAGCTTGGGCGATTAACTTTTGTCCTTTGACACTAAAATGAATACCATCAGCGGTACGCATTTTAACGCTTTTTCCATCTTGTATCAGATAATCATTATAAATATCATCGCTTGTGCCTAATAGCTTGCGTGAATCAATGATAAGTACATGATGGCGTTTTAGTTCATCTTGCATAATCTGATTTAGATAAATCATCTGCTTATTGAGCTTTTGTTTTTTCATATTTGGCGGTGTGATCCAAATGACTTGCGTATTGTGATTTTTGGCACTGTCCAAAATATCCATCATACGCTGACGGTAGCCCATCTCCCATTCTGGCGTTTGGAATTTTAATTGACCGCCATTGACCAAATCAGGCATATCCCAAGGGTCATTAGGCCCCAAAAATACAACCAAAATTTTGATATTGGCATTGATGGACAGTGTCTCTTTGATGGTTTTTGGCCAATTAAATAGGCTTGGATAAGCCAAACCTGTACTTTGTTTGGCAAGATTGACGGATTTGATGTTGTAATTTTTTTGAAGATATTGCTGGATATGCGGTGCGACGCCTTGCATCATTGAGTCGCCAGCAAAAAAAATCTCATCACCTGAATGTATTACATAAGGATTGTCAGGTTTGGCCTCTGATACGCCAACATTATCCATCTGTACAGCGGGCGTAGATTCAAGGCTTTTTGCCATCATTGCCTGATATTTGGGGGTATAAGCCAAATTGTCATTAAAATAATCAACAATTTGCTGATTTTTCTGGTTAATAGCACTGGTTAAATCACCATGCCAAGCATACAGTTTATTGCCGATATCACCACCCATTTTCCAAGCAGGATAACGATCAAGTAAGCTTAAAGGGCTGCTTTTGTGATAAGTTTGTAGATAATATGCATTAATGGAATTTTGCATTATCCATGCACCAAGTGTGGCAAATAAGCACAGCACTATCAGCAAATAGCTGTAACTTTTGCCGTGAAAATAAGGCTTGGGGCGCAGCTTTAGCCGAATATGCTTAGGCTCAGGGTATTGCTTGGTTTGGGCGACCTTTGAGATTGGTTGATTAGAAGTTTGCATAAATAAATCCTGGAATGCCTGACGGCGCAAAAATAACAACAATCATCAAACAAACAAATAAAAGACTGATTAGGATAGGCTTGGGCAATAGACTACCAAGGCGAATAATATTAAGAGTTTGGCGTGTGTAGATGGGGTAGATGAACCAAGCTATCATAAAAAGTGCCAGTATAAACAGCGGATTACCACTCCAAGCAATGTTGGTATGGTTGTATGCCAATGCCTCAAAAATTTGTATTGCCTCACTCCAGCTGGTTGCACGAAAAAACACAAAACAAAATGCCACAAAATGAATGGTCACAAAAATCCCAATCACTTTACCTAGCCAACTGTGGCGATATAGTGCATTGCGTGCATGTTTGGCGTCGACAGCATAAATATTTTGGTAGAGTTTATCGGTACAATTTAACCAAATGATGGCAAGCCCATGCAACACGCCCCAAAGTAGAAAATTCACACTAGAGCCATGCCAAATGCCTGATAATGCCATGGCAATTAATAAATTGACTTGGGTTTTTATAAAGCCCTGGCGACTGCCCCCTAAGGGAATATAGATATAATCACGAATCCATGTAGATAAACTAATGTGCCACCTATCCCAAAAAACACGAATATTATGTGCGATTAATGGTGCTTTAAAGTTGACAGGCAAGCGAAAACCAATCAATAAACCAAATGCTACCATCATCTCACTGTACCCCGAAAAGTCCAAAAATAGCTGTAGCGTATAGCCATAAATTGCGACTAATACCTCTAAGCTATGATATTGCATGGGATTGGCAAAGATGGGATTGACCCAATGGTCAGCCAACCAGCCTGCCAGCCACCATTTTTTAATGAGTGCTAATAAAATCAGGCAAAGTGCGATGGTGGGAAATAAAATACGGCGTGGATTTTGGCTGATGATTTGTTCGCTCATACCACAAGGATTGCCCTCAATATCAGTCAGTCCTGATACCGACTTGGTGCGTGCGATAGGACCTGCACTGATTGTCCCAAAAAAGGATAAGTGGTGCAACAGTGCCATAAAACTTAACTGAGGTACATCATATTCATCATAATAACGACTGACCATATAACTGATGGCTTGGAATGAATAATAAGAAATACCGAGCGGAAAAATGATATTTGCCATCACCCCTGATGAATCCAGCTGCATGGCATCAAGGCTGTACTTAATCCCTTCTCGGAAAAAATCATAATATTTAAAAATGCTCAACTGAATCAGTGTGATGGCAATCCCTAAAATCAGCCAAAATTTCTTGATTTTAGAGCCATTCATCATCTTTGTGATGAAAAATACAAATATTGTATAGCCAAATAAAATCTCTGTCGCAAGCGTACCTGCCATTAGATAAATGACCGTATAGCTAAATAGGATAATGAGAAAATTTTGGAATTTTGGTGTTTGGCGAAACAGCCAATAAATTGCCAAAAAACCAATGAACATTAAAGTAAATTCTAAAGACAGAAAAGAAAACATGGCTCAATTCTATAAAAACCAAGAAAATCACTTATTTTAACACATTATGATTTTATGATTCATACATTTAAATATGCTTGCTAAGTCTGATATCAAGCAGGATTTTTGAAGGCGATGATATGCAGATATCGCCCCATGGCACGAAAAGGCAGCTGGCGTGAGTATTCAAGTTCCATCGCAACCACATCGTCGGGGTTATTTAGGCCACCACGCTTCAGGGGTGCATAATCTGAAAATACCCGAATACCTGAGCGAATACTGATTTTATAATAATGAGCAATTAGCCATGCTTCGACGGTATCGGGGGCGACAGGGTGATTGGGCGTTAAACTTTTATCATCAGCAGGGCGAGGCGTATTAAGCTGATAAAAATTTCCCATGATTAAATTACGATAAATTTTACTGGCAGGATTATAAAAACACAAAGACAGCATGCCACCATCTGCCAAATACTGATCAAAAAAAGTCATGATTTTTTCAGGCTCGCCCAACCACTCAAGTAGTGCATGACATAAGATAATATCAAACTGCTCACCTGCCAAATGATTTGACAATGCCTGATAAGGGCAAGTGATAAACCGTACTTGATCATATACCCCAAGCGATTTGGCATGATCTTTTGCCATATCTAGCATATTGGTTGAAATGTCATTGACCGTTACATGATGATCTGATGCCAAAGATAGGCTAATCTGAGCCAGTCCTGCGCCCACATCTAAGATGCGTAAAGGGCGATTGAGCATAAGCTGATCCATCGCTTCGCTTAAATCTTGCTGAAGCACGGCTAAGCGAATGCGTCCTTTAAGACCGCCATATACTTTTTTGGCAAAGTGTTCGCTAATGGCATCAAAATTTCTATCGTTGGTGATGGTCATAGTTAATTGATAAATAAAATAAAGCAACCAAATGTAAAGGTTGGTGTGCGTGATTTGTTGATGAATTGTGTTATAATAAGGGCATTTTCGCCAATCAAGTATTATAGCACAGCGTGCTTTTCTTCGATAAATTTTATAAATTGGCTTTTGAGTGATGAGCATCTTTATGAAAAAATCTACCATCCAATATTTAAGCTTACCAACTGCTGCACTATTAACGCTGGCTGGTTGTAGTCATGACAACCACCGTGATGATGAGATGGCGGTGGCTGAGCCTGTCGTTCAGCAGATTGATGACATTTGCCAAGCACCAGCCATGCAAGCAAATCTACAAAATGGTATCAAGCAGTCCATTCTTGATGCCGTGATGAGCCAAATGACGGATGCAGACCCCAACCAACGCCTCGCCATACAAAATACCATTGGTCAGCAGCTGAATACTTTACAAATCACCACCCAAAATGCCACGAATTTTGCCGATAGCTGTATGGCGGATGTACATATAACGGTAAACCCCCAAGATTTGGCGAATGCAGAATTTGCTTTTGCTCGTTCAGGGGTAACTTTATTACAGCGTGCTAGCCAAGATCAAGTTGAGTTTTATAATGGCACAATTGTCGCCAAACAAATAACTTATCAAATGGTCAATGGTAATGTGGTGATGTATGGCAACAATCATAATGCCATTCTTCTGATTGCCGATATTTTGGCAGCTTCTACAAGCAGTTTGCCACAAGTATCCATACAATCTGATGTTACCGCACGACCACAAGCAATTGAGCGACTGCCAGAGGCACCAATAGCTATGCCATCAAATCCTCAAGAAGATTCTAGTGTAACGACGTACATTGAACAAAAGCCAGCACCTAACGCACAGGTGTCATCTCGCCCACGCAGCGAGATGTCTTCAAATAATTCAGCACAGACACCCACACAAAACTCGGTAGGGCAATCTTCTGCAGCTGGTAGCACCCCTCGTGTGGATCGTGATAGTCAAGCCAAAGCCAATACCGAGCGTACCACCGAGCGTTCTGCAAATAAGACATCTCAAGACTTACCACACCCACAGCCACCAACGGCGAATGCCAGTAGTGATGGCAAAACAAGTATCAGTATCGTTGAGTCAAACGAAACCTATTGATTGCCGTTTGACCCTGAAATCAAAAAACCCTTTTGACCATCAAAAAGGGTTTTTTGATGGCTATAACGGCTTGGATGAGCTGTTGAAATGGATACGCAATCTATAAAATTTATGTTACAATCAATGAGATTTTTAAGTTTTTATTTTATCACAATCAACATATAATGGAGAGATTTATGACCTTGGCTCGAAATAAGTTTGCTCAAGTCATGCCAAAGTTTGCCGCTATAGCCATCGCAGCTTTGGCGGTTGGCTGTAGTCAACCCACCCAAACAATCTCACAAGCACCTGCCGATACCTCAAATACATCCACCGAAAAAATCCCCAAAACCATTGCGATTACCGCCATCGTTGAGCATCCGTCATTGGATGATATTCGCTTGGGTGTGGTGGATGGTTTGGCAAGCTTAGGTTATAAAGACGGTGAAAATTTGACCGTTAATTTCCAATCTGCCCAAGGTAATATGGCGACTGTCGGGCAGATTGCCAAGCAGTTTGTGGCGGATACACCTGATGCCATCGTAGCTATTACCACACCGAGCGCCCAAAGCTTGGCGGCAGCGACTACAAGCATTCCGCTGATTTATACGGCTGTCTCTGACCCTGTGGCTGCCAAATTATTAAATAACAATCATCAAGCTACCCAGCCTAACATTACAGGTTTATCCAGTCAGCTGCCCATTGAGCCACAAGTTGAATTATTTCAAAAAATCAAGCCTGAAGCCAAACGCATTGGCTTTGTTTTTAGCCCTGGTGAAGCCAATTCTGTTGCCGTCAAAAATAAGTTAATTGAAATTTTACCAAAATATGGCATGACTTTGGTGGAAGTGCCCGCCAATCGATCAAGCGATGTGGGCGATGCGACGCGTTCATTGGCTGGCAAGGTGGATTTACTTTATACATCACTAGATAATGGTGTGGCATCAGCGATGGAAGCGATGGTTTTGGCTGCTAATGAGTTACAAATACCTGTGATTACCTCAGATGAATTTTCGGTACGCCGTGGTGCGACAGCTGCTTTGGGTGTGAACGATTATGATTTTGGCTTGACAACCGCAAAATTGGTCGCTCAAGTGTTAGATGGTAAATCCCCAAATGAAATTAAACCTGAAGTGATGAATACTTTGACCTTATTTATCAGCCCAAAACACGCAGCCAATCAAGGCGTAACGGTGGATTTGACAACACTGGGTGAGAGTATCAATGTTGACACCACGCCAGCGCGTCAGCCGAATAAATAGCATGTTCTTAGCCAAAATATGCGGCATTGGGTGTGAGTCTATGGGTCGGTGTATTTTATAAAGTATGATTGATAAATTCTTAAATGAGAAAGTTTTAAACAGTAAAGTAGCTGACATGGATTATCTATAATTTGTTAATCCCATGTAAATAAATCTTACCAAATATCTTGGCAGGATAATCTGCAGTGTGATAAACTGCATAAACGCTTAATTGAAATGATTTAAATTAAGCGACTTGGCATGACAGGAGTTGCTATGAATAACTTTTTAAAAACGACCCTTTGGGCAAGTTTGGTGGCACTAACCTTGGCGGCATGTGGTGGTGATAAGCCTACCGCTCAAGCTGATTTGGCTACCAGCCAAGCCAAAACAGTGGCAATCACCGCCATTGTTGAGCACCCTGCTTTAGATGCCGCTCGCCAAGGTGCGTTAGATCAATTGACTAAGGAAGGTTTTAAGGAAGGTGAAAATCTGACCGTAAATTTCCAATCTGCCCAAGGCAATATGGCAACGGCAGGTCAAATTGCCAGACAGTTCACCTCGGATAATCCCGACCTTATTTATGCCATTGCCACACCGTCAGCACAGGCTATTGCAGCGGCAACCCAGGATATTCCTGTGGTATTTTCGGCTGTCACTGATCCGATCGAAGCTCGGTTGGTTGCAAACCTAGAAAACTCAGGTAATAACATCACGGGCGCGTCAGATGCGCTGCCTTATGAACCCCAAATTGCCTTAATCCAAGAGCTTGTGCCAACTGTTAAAAATGTTGGTTATGTTTTTAGCCCAGGCGAGGTAAACTCAACTGTGGTACTTAAAACGCTCAAAGAAAAATTAGCACCGCTTGGTATCAATGTCATCGAAGCACCTGCCCAAAAATCTAGCGATATTACTCAAGCTGCCAACTCATTGGTTGGGCGTGTTGATGTGATTTATACTTCAACAGATAATAATGTCATTAATGCTTATGAAGCGTTATATCAAGTTGCAAAAACCGCCAAAATTCCATTAATTTCAGCAGATACCAGTACTGTTGAGCGTGGTGCTGTGGCTGCACTGGGCGTCAATTATACCGATCTTGGCAAAGAAGCTGGTAAAATCATTGCACGCATCTTAAAGGGTGAAAAACCTGCTGATATTCCTGTTCATATCTCTGAAAATCTAGACTTGTATATCAGCAAAAAACATGCGGCTGAGCAAGGTATCATTTTACCACAAGCGGTCATTGATCGAGCTACCAAAGTGGTTGAATAAGGTTTTTTGATAATAACCAGTTTGGCAAAAAGATGCTAATGATGCTTGATGTCATAAGCCAAAGTAGCCATTTTTTAAACCCAAGCCGATTGATAGACTGCCACGCTTGGGTTTGTTTTTTTGGTGAATTTAATCCTACAATAACTTGGACTTTGTTATAATAGGCATTTTAACTTTTTGGGCGGATATGGCTGATGAATTTGATTGCTTTTTTTGGAGCACTGGAGAGTGGTCTGATTTATGCTTTGATGGCACTGGGTGTGCTGATTTCCTTTCGCATTTTAGATTTCCCTGATCTAACCGCCGATGGCAGCTTTCCGTTGGGCGGTGCGGTTGCAGGGATTTGCATTGTCGCAGGCATTAATCCTTGGCTGGCTTGTGTTTTTGGTATGATGGCAGGTATGGTAGCAGGTATGATGACAGCTTGGCTGCATGTTAAGTTGGGTATTTTACACCTACTTGCTGGTATTTTGATGATGACCGCCTTGTATTCGATTAATCTGCGAATTATGAATGCCCCAAACCTGCCGCTACTTGGACAGCCGACAGTATTTACACCATTGATTGATGGTGGTAATGGATTTTGGGTGCGTGTGGCAGTCATTGCAGGGGTTGTATTGGTGGTAAAGCTGGCTTTAGATTGGTTTTTTATCACCGAAATGGGTCTGTCAATGCGTGCGACAGGTTCAAATCTGCGTATGGCACAAGCTCAGGGCATTAATACGCCATGGATTATCATTCTTGGCATGGCGATTTCAAACGGTTTGATTGCACTATCGGGTGCTTTGTTTGTGCAGACCCAAGGATTTGCTGATGTTTCTATGGGTATTGGTACGATTGTGATTGGATTGGCTGCGGTCATTATTGGCGAGGCGGTTTTATCTGCCAAGCGAATTTTTTGGATGACTTTGGCGGTGGTGATTGGTGCGATTTTATACCGTTTATTTATCCAAATTGCACTTTCTAGTGAGCTATTGCGTGGCATCGGCTTTAAATCTCAAGATTTAAATTTAGTGACAGCATTTTTGGTGATCATTGTCTTGATGTTGCCAAAAATTAAAGCCAAGCTATCACCAAAAAAACACTAAGGAGTGTACCATGTTACAAGCTACCGATCTTCGCCTAACCTTTAATCTTGGTACGCCCATCGAAAATCCTGCACTGCGCGGACTGTCGTTATCAATTGCTGATGGCGAGTTTGTGACAGTGATTGGTACCAATGGTGCTGGTAAATCCACTTTCTTAAACGCCATCAGTGGGGCGGTGCGTGTCGATAGCGGCAGCATCAAAATTAATGGTCAAGATGTCACTCGCTTAAAGACGCATCAGCGTGCCAAACAAGTGGCGCGTGTTTTTCAAGACCCCATGGCAGGTACTTGTGAGGCACTCACCATTGAGGAGAATATGGCACTGGCTTACAAGCGTGGCGGTATGCGTGGCTTAGCAGGTGCGTTAAATCACAAAAATCGTGAGTTATTTCGTGAAAAGCTATCCATCTTAAAACTTGGGTTGGAAAATCGCCTAACTGATCGTATGGGACTTTTGTCAGGCGGTCAGCGTCAGGCGGTCAGCCTGTTGATGGCAAGCCTACAGCCCTCAAAAATTTTGCTGCTAGATGAGCATACGGCGGCACTCGATCCAAAAACCGCTGCTTTTGTTTTGGATTTGACTGATAAAATTGTCAGTGAAGGGCGTCTGACTACGATGATGGTGACGCATTCCATGCAACAAGCACTCACGCATGGCACTCGTACTGTCATGCTCCACCAAGGTCAAGTGATGCTGGATGTATCAGGGGATAAAAGGCAGGGCATGAATGTTCAAGACTTATTAAATATGTTTGAAAAAACTCGTGGTGAAAAGGTGGAAGATGATCGCTTGATTTTGGGCTGAGAGTTGTATGGATTTAGTTTGTATAAGCTTGGTTTATCGTCTGATAAGTAAACCTTTAAAGCAAAACGAATTGATATCACCACACATGACATCAATGATCATGATTATGATAACAGGGTAAGCCATTAACCCTGTTTTTTTATTGTTAAGAAAATATATTTTTATTCATCCGATGAATATCATAGGGCGATACTTTTGTGATTTAGACTATCTGATTAAAAAATTATTATATGAGTAAAATCAATAATTTATAAAAATAGTTGTGGATAACTTTAGCCCACTATTGAAAAATCTAGCACTATCTACCATATAATAGCCAATAATGCAATGTATATTTATTGATATTTTGTCATTAATAAATCTTAATGAATATATAGTGCCAATGATTATATTTAAGGATAATTATATGAATTTTGAGAAATATACTCGAACACTGCAAGAGGTTATTCGTGGGGCACAGCAAAGCAGTCTTGGGCATCATCATACTGCAATTGCCCCTGTGCATTTGCTGAGTGCTGTGGCTGATAATCATACTGCACTGTCCATCATTGAGGCGAGCGGTGCAAATTTAGCACGGCTACAAGATGAGATTAAGACACTGCTTTCTTATCAAGCGGTGATCAATCAGCCCACAGGACAAGTGAATTTATCACCTGAAACTATCAAGGTCTTACAGGCAACAGAAAATTATGCGGCCAAAGCAGGCGATGAGTTTGTACCGATTGAATGGCTGATTTTGGCACTATTTGAGAATAAATCACTCAATAAAGCCTTTGTATCATCAGGTGTGACCGCCCAAAATTTACAAACAATTATGAAAAATATTCGAGGAGATGAGGCTGTGACCAATCAAAATAGTGAACAAAATCGACAAGCATTAGATAAATATACCATCAATCTTACTGAGCGTGCGATGGCAGGTAAGCTTGACCCTGTGATTGGGCGTGATGATGAAATTCGCCGTACTGTACAGGTGTTATCTCGCCGTACCAAAAATAATCCAGTGCTTATCGGTGAAGCAGGTGTTGGTAAAACTGCCATCGTTGAAGGGCTTGCTCAGCGTATCGTTAATGGTGAAGTGCCTGAAAGCCTAAGAAATAAAAGCGTGCTATCGCTGGATATGGGTTCTTTGATTGCTGGTGCGAAATATCATGGTGAGTTTGAGGAGCGACTAAAAGCGGTGCTAAATGAGCTTGCCAAACAAGACGGCAATATCATTTTATTTATTGATGAGCTACATACCATGGTGGGTGCTGGTAAGACCAGTGGTGCAATGGATGCTGGCAATATGCTTAAGCCTGCACTTGCTCGTGGTGAGTTACGCTGTGTGGGTGCAACAACTTTGGATGAGTATCGTCAATATATTGAAAAAGATCCAGCACTTGAGCGTCGTTTCCAAAAAGTCTTGGTAGATGAGCCGACTGTTGAAGATACCATCGCCATTTTGCGTGGTCTAAAAGAGCGTTATGAGCTACACCATGGTGTCAAAATTATGGATTCGGCCATCATTGCTGCCGCTAAGATGAGCCACCGCTATATCACCGATCGTCAGCTGCCAGATAAGGCAATTGATTTGATTGATGAAGCTGCCAGCCGTATCAAAATGGAGCTTGATAGTAAGCCTGAAAGTTTGGATAAGCTAGATCGTCGTATCATTCAGCTAAAAATGCAGCTAGAAGCTGTAAAAAATGAAGAAGATGCTGGTGCAAAATCACAAGTCAAATCACTTGAGCAGCAAATTGATGACGCACAAAAACAGTATAGTGAGCTTGAAGAGGTTTGGAAAGCTGAAAAAGTAGGTGTTGAAAAAAGTAAACAGCTTCAAGCCAAGCTAGATACCGCACGCATCACCTTAGAAAAAGCATTGCGTGAAGGGGATTATGCTCGTGCTTCACAGCTACAATATGGTGAAATCATTGCACTTGAAAAGCAATTGGCAGAAGAGCAGACAGATGAGCCAGAACATGCACCCAAGCTACTTCGTAATAAAGTGACTGATAACGAAATCGCTGAGGTTGTGTCGCATGCCACAGGCATTCCTGTTGCCAAAATGCTTCAAGGTGAGCGTAATAAACTGTTGGCGATGGAAGATGTATTACATGAGCGTGTCATCGGTCAAAATGAGGCAGTGGCGGCGGTCGCAAATGCGGTACGACGCAGCCGTTCGGGCTTGTCAGATCCTAATAAGCCAAGCGGTTCTTTCTTATTTTTGGGACCGACGGGCGTGGGTAAAACTGAGCTGACTAAGGCATTGGCAAATTTCTTATTTGACTCTGAAGATGCGATGGTTCGTATCGATATGAGTGAGTACATGGAAAAGCACAGTGTTTCACGCTTGGTGGGTGCACCTCCAGGTTATGTCGGTTATGAAGAAGGAGGTGTGCTGACCGAAGCGGTACGCCGTAAGCCGTACAGCGTTGTACTCTTTGATGAAGTTGAAAA
Organism: Moraxella catarrhalis; assembly: GCF_001632285.1. GTDB lineage: Bacteria > Pseudomonadota > Gammaproteobacteria > Pseudomonadales > Moraxellaceae > Moraxella > Moraxella catarrhalis. Next base: position 149,718 of record NZ_LWAH01000012.1, on the reverse strand, counting down.
AGCACATCCAGATGTCTTTAATATCTTACTGCAGGTGCTTGATGATGGTCGATTGACTGACAGTCAAGGTCGTGTGGTGAACTTTAAAAATACTGTCATCATTATGACCAGTAACTTAGGCAGTCATGCGATCCATGAGATGACAGACTCGCCTTATGAAGACATCAAGACTGCGGTAATGGCGTCGGTCACTGGACATTTTAGACCAGAATTTATCAACCGTATCGATGAGATTGTTGTCTTTCATGGTTTGGGTGCAGATCAAATGACGGGCATTGCTGAAATTCAGCTTGATCGTTTGCGTACACGCCTTAAAGAGCGTGAGCTTGGCCTTAGTGTGAGTGATGAGGCGATGAATCATTTGGTATCGGTGGGTTATGATCCTGTCTTTGGTGCTCGCCCATTGAAGCGTGCGATTCAGCAAGAGATTGAAAATCCATTAGCACAACTTTTATTATCTGGTGAGTTCACCACGGGAGATACCATCTTTGTTGAGTGGTTGAATGATCAATTCACCTTTAATAAGCTGCGTTATAGCTGATTTGTTGATCTAGCCTATCATCAAAAACCATCGGCAAACTGTCGATGGTTTTTTATTTGTATTGTAAATGACCAGACCAAGAAAATATTTGACCCATATGCTTACCCTGTTGCTGTTTTTCTTGCCAAGTCAGATGATGATTTTGAAGACACAGTAAATTTGAAACCCGTGTACCATAATTTGAGCTTTGAATAAAAATACTGGATAATAACCGCTCCAAATATAGATCAACACCTGTATTGGGCAATTGATTATCCTTGGCTTTTTGTGTATCTTCAAGCACTTGCCACACCGCTTGGCTTAACTTTGGCGTGATGATCAAACCATCAAAATCAAGGTTTTGCCTGACTAAAGGTAGAATTTCTTGATAAAAATGCATTCTTAAATGTGTGCATTTAAACCATTCATCACTGATAAGACCATGTGATAAGGTATACACGCCATGCCAGTAAGGTTGGTGCTACGCCTTTGTTGCTCATGTAGGCAGCTTGAGTGCGATCACCGACAATGAGATTAAATCCTGCATAATCTGTTTGTGATGGTTTTAAGCATGTCAAAAATTGTAATGGTGTCATTTGTGAGTCAAGATAATTTTGCACCAATGTGCCATGCGAGGTGGCGTACAATTTTTTATCCTGTCCATCACGAAAATTGGTCAAAACTGCCCAGCGACCTGATAGATTCACACCCATCCAAGTGCCACCCGCCTGCTTGTCTCGCCCTGCAATAATACCATCACAGGCGTGCAGCGGTAAGGTTGGACGCGCATAAAATTCATCTCGATTTGAGATTAATAACAGTGGTGTCTTAGGTAACACCTGTCAAGCCAAAGCAACAATGCACATTGGCTAGTCCAATACTCTGAGCGTTGAGCCTTTTAAAGTTGGTCGATCTTCATCGGTTTTGGGCGATTGATGATTGGCATATTCGCCAGGATCAAAAAATGCACCATGCTTGGGGTCTTCTTTGGCATATATTGCCATCAAGGCTGCCATGGGTATCCAAATATCAGAAGAGACACCGCCAAATCTGGCAGTAAAACTAATGGCATCATTATGAATTTGTAGATTGTGCGTGGCTTGATAAGAAGCGGCTAGCACCAAGCGACCATCTTGGGCATACTCAAGCGGTGCAACAACATCGTCATGTGTCGCATCAATCATCAGATAGGGGGTAAAATCGTTATCCTCTATCCATTCATGAAAAGCACGTACGATATAAGGGCGTTTTGGGGTCATAATCATTCCTTAAAAGAAATACTATTAATAAAGCTTGGTCTGGCAAATTGCTGTTCTTGATAGTGTATTAACGGGCGTATGAGATGTGTCGGAAGATGAACGCCCATTTTATTTAGTCGCCAAAGTAGTGGCAGTAATAACACATCACACCATCCAAAAGTATCCGACATAAAATACGGTTTATGCCCAAACAGCGGTGCGATTGTTACCAGTGAATCGCTTAATGACTTTCTGGCGGCTGTCGCAGCCTGAATATCAAAGCTGTCAGAATGGGTCAGTAGAGTATAGCCGTGCTTTAGCCAGTCTTTTTGTAGTCGCCACGCCAGTTGACGCACTTTGGCTCGCTCACTTGGTGCATCAGGCATCAGCCGTGGGACTCGGTGGCGTTCTTCAAGATACTCAAAGATGACATTATGTTCATATAGTGAAATGTCTCGATTGACCAATATGGGCAGGGTGTGATAAGGATTTAGCTCAATCAGCTCTTCAGGGCGCTCCTCACCAATGAACACAGTTTCATAATTTAAGTGTTTTTCTTCAAGCAATAGCCGTACGATATGGCTATTAATTCCATGATCAGCATAAAGAATAAATTGTGTTAAAGAAAGATGAGGTAAATTTGCCATGTGTAGCGATGATATAAATGAGCCTCTTAGTGTATCAAAATTTTTGCTTTAAGTGTGAAATTATGTGCTTAGACCTAACATCATTATTTGTATAAAAATAAAAAAGACCGAATATTTTCGGTCTTTTTTGGCAGATTTTATTTGACATCTTTCCAGAATTCTTTATTGAGCAGATAAACTGGAATTAATAAAATTAATAAGAATAAAATAACAAAAGCACCATAAATCTTACGGTCATGGCGAACAGGTTCAGCCATCCATGCCATGAAGTTGACCAAATCGCCAACACGCGCTTCATATTCTTCTTTGCCAAGTTCTTCTTGTAGATTATGAAGAACATGAGGCATGGCTGCATTTGCAAGTACTAGGTTATTAGCCCCCCAAGGACGGCTTGGGTCTTCATAGAATGACAGTAAATAAGTATAGACCCAGTCATCACCACGCAGGCGAGTCTCTAAAGACAAATCAGGCGGTGCAGCACCAAACCATTGGCTTTGTAGTTCTGGGTCAATCCCTGCATTAATATGGTCACCAATGGCATCACCTGTGACAAGCAAATATTTTTCAACCAATTCAGGTGGGATGTTTAAATCTTGAGCCAATCTTGAATGACGCACATATTGGGCTGAGTGGCAACCTGCACAATAATTCATAAACATGGCAGCACCGCGTTGCAGTGAGCCTTTGTTGGTTAAATCAATTGGAGCTTTGCTACATTCTAAGGTAACAACCGTACCATCAGCTTCGGTATATTCACCACAACCATGACCACCAGAGGCTAGGGCGTTGGTACTGGCAAAAGCACCAACCGTTGCCAATACCGCACCTGCACCAAATTTGATCAGTGAATTAAGTACTTTCATCAGTGGCCTCCGGTAACGCGTTCTGGTGGTTGTTTACACTTCTCAATCGATGTATAAAATGGCATCAATAAGAAATATAGGAAGTAGAGTATGGTACAAATACGACCAATAATTGTTGCAGTTGGGGTTGAAGCTGTACCACCCAGATAGCCTAGAGTAACAAAGCTGACAACAAAGATTGCTAATGCAATTTTTGATAACATGCCTTTATAACGAATAGAGCGTACTGGTGAGCGATCTAACCATGGTAGAACAAACAATACGGCAATAGCAGCACCCATAGCGATAACACCACCAAGTTTATGAGGTACTGCACGCAAGATGGCATAAAATGGCATATAGTACCATACAGGTGCAATGTGTGGCGGTGTTTTTAGTGCATTTGCAACCTCAAAGTTTGGCTTTTCTAGGAAGTAGCCGCCCCCCTCAGGTACAAAAAATACAACAGCAAAGAAACAGATAAAGAAGACAACAATACCGACCATGTCATGCACAGTATAGTATGGATGGAATGGAACGCCATCAAGCGGTACACCATTTTTGTCTTTGAGTTTTTTGATATCAATACCATCTGGGTTGTTTGATCCAACATGGTGCAATGCCACTAAGTGCATGAATACCAAACCAACCAAAACTAAAGGAATGGCGATAACATGCAAGGCAAAGAAGCGGTTTAGAGTGATACCAGAGATCAGATAGTCACCACGAACCCATTCAGCCAAAGCATCACCGATAAACGGAATGGCAGCAGGTAAATTCAAGATAACCTGAGCACCCCAATAAGACATATTACCCCAAGGGAGTAAATAACCAAAAAAGCCTTCAGCCATCAAGCATAGGTAGATGCCCATACCGATCAGCCAAACCAGCTCACGCGGTTTTTTATATGAGCCGTACAATAAACCACGGAACATATGCAAATAAACAACGATAAAGAATGCAGATGCACCTGTTGAATGCATATAGCGAATTAGCCAACCACCTTTAACATCACGCATGATATATTCAAGCGATGCAAATGCGCCTTCAGCACTTGGGTTAAACATCATGGTTAACCAAATACCTGTTACCAATTGGTTCACCAAGACGACCATTGACAAGACACCAAAAAAATACCAAAAGTTGAAATTTTTTGGTGCATAGTATTTGGACATATGGTATTCATAAGTTTCTGTGGCAGGATAGCGTGCATCTACCCAGCTCATGAACTTCTTAGCAATACTCATGATTAAGCCTCCCCAACGGTCAAGATTGAGCCATCGATACTATAAATTGGCACAGGTAGGTTTGTAGGGGCAGGTACGCCATTATAAACACGCCCGGCTAAATCATACAAAGATCCATGGCAAGGACAGAAGAAACCACCAAACCAATCAGCACCGCCTAAATCCGCTGCACCAACTTCAGGGCGGTAGGTTGGTGCACAGCCAAGATGTGTACACACACCTTCGACCACCAAAAGCTCAGGTTGTAGCGAACGCGTCTCATTTTTACACGCTTCAGGCTGAACTGAAGCCTCAGAATTGGGATCGCTTAATTTTGGGGTTACTTTGCTAAGATTTGCTACCATCTCTTCGGTGCGTTTGACAACAAAGATGGGTTTGCCACGATATTTAACGGTGATCATTTGACCGTTCTCGATGCCTGAAATGTCTTGAACGACAGCAGCACCTGCAGCTTCTGCTTTGGCACTCGGATACCAAGATCGCACAAACGGGGTGGCAATCGCTCCAACACCAACTGCTCCAATGGCAGCGGTGGTTGCAATCAGGACTCTACGGCGTTTAATATTCACGCCTTCGGCATGGCTCATTAAAACTTCCTCCAGAAAAAGAATGGGAATATTCCCATACTGGGTGTGTGGCTATAATAAAACACTTTTATTAAATTTGCCACATTTGCTGTGCCTATTTTTGCTAAATATGACTATTTTAAGCTATTTTTGTAATAAAATAAATTACTCTTTTACAAACTTATCAAAAAAGTCAAAAAAAAATTGAGTGATTGAACGAAAATGTATCTTTATCACATATTAGCTGGTTAAAAGGGTTTGAAAAAACTAATATACTTAAAATTTTCGTAAAAGATTATCTCTATAATGTTACCATATTTTAAAAATTTTTTCTGCATTAAAGCTGATAAAATACGCAGAAATTGCAAATATTTAACTCAAAATTGAGAAATTTAGCACTTGCAATAACTGTCATTAAACCAATAAGACTGATAGGTATTTTTGACTTACCACGATAATTTGATTAATGAGCTGATGAAAAATAAGTGTAAAAAAACTCTCGATAAATCGAGAGCTTTTTTGAAACGATAAGTGTGAATTAGCGTTTTGAAAATTGTGGGCGTTTACGAGCTTTGCGTAGACCCAATTTTTTACGCTCAACTTCACGAGCATCACGAGTTACAAAGCCAGCTGCTTTAAGTGCAGGCTTGTGGCTTTCATCAGATTCAATCAATGCACGAGTAATACCGTGACGGATTGCACCTGCTTGACCATTGATACCACCGCCAACAACAGTGATATAAAGATCGACGCTGTCAGTAAGCTCAAGTAGCTCTAGAGGCTGACGAACAACCATGCGTGAAGTTTCACGACCAAAATATTCGTCCAATGATTTGCCATTAACAACAATGTTACCTGTGCCTTTTGACAAGAAGACACGAGCGGTAGAAGTTTTGCGGCGACCAGTGCCGTAATTGCGTTCCATAATGTCTCCTTAGATGTCTAATGCTTTAGGTTGCTGAGCTGTATGTGGATGTTCGGTGCCTGCATACAGTTTTAGCTTTTTAATCATCGCATAGCCCAAAGGACCCTTTGGAAGCATGCCTTTAACAGCTTTAAACAACACATCTTCAGGCTTGTGTGCAAGAAGTTTAGTGAAGTTAGTTTCTTTAATACCGCCTGGATAGCCAGTATGACGATAGTATTTTTTATCCTGAGCTTTTTTGCCAGTAACAGCAATTTTGTCAGCATTGATAACAACGATATAATCGCCTGTATCAACATGTGGAGTGTACGATGGCTTATGCTTGCCACGAAGACGAGAAGCAATCTCAGAAGCTAGGCGACCCAGAGTTTTGCCTTCAGCGTCCACGACATACCAGTCATGTACAACTTCAGCGGGTTTGGCACTGATAGTAGTAGTCATATAAAACCTATTTAGTTGAGTTTGAGAGTAATACAAATAAAAATGTCAAGCCTAAGCTTGATTTTACTTGTTTTTAGATTTGGGGAAACGAAGGGCTCTCAAAAAACAGTTGCGATTATATCAAATCATTATGGCGTTATGCAAGCGTTATTTTGAGAGTTTTTAGCCGATGACATGGTTATTTTTTCTTATCTTTTTTATCGTTACTATCATTTGGAATGATTGCTTTACCGATGGCAACAGTACCTTTTACAACAACTTTGGTTGTTTTATAGGCAATTTTGGCAGGTACAGTGACAACTTTATGAACACAAGCACTCAGTAGGGTGCAAGTCATAAATATGGCTAAAACAGAAAAAAGTTTCATAGGCTTACATAATTATATTAAATATTTCGGTTGTATTAGTCGGTTTTGGTAAAGGTTATTTGGTTAATTTAAGCAAATTTTGACAGTTAAACAAAATTTAAACGACTTAAAAATGACTTAGTGTTATTGAATTTTATGAAATTATCGCACAGATTATGTTAAAATAGCAAGTTTTTATAAAATTAAAATTACTGATTTGGCCTATTAAGCAAGTCTATTGGAAACAATCCATGAATGCAATCTCTTATACTCATCCCAAAACATTTGATGTCATCGTCATCGGCGGTGGTCATGCAGGCACAGAAGCATGCCTTGCCGCCGCTCGCATGGGTGCTAATACCCTACTTATCACGCATAACATTGAGACGCTCGGACAGATGAGCTGTAATCCTGCCATTGGCGGTATTGGCAAATCGCATTTGGTGCGTGAGGTGGATGCACTTGGTGGGGCGATGGCATTGGCAACCGATAAGGCAGGCATTCAGTTTCGGGTGCTAAACAGCCGTAAAGGGGCAGCAGTGCGAGCCACACGCGCCCAAGCTGACCGTATTTTGTACAAGGCAGCCATTCGCCACACGCTTGAAAATCAGCCAAACCTGACAATTTTTCAGCAATCTGTGGATGACATCATTGTTGAAAATACTCGTGCGGTGGCGGTGGTAACAGCCACAGGCATTCGTCTAAATACTCGTGCGGTGGTGCTGACATCAGGGACATTTTTGGGCGGAGTGATTCATGTGGGCTTAGACCATCAAAGTGGTGGCAGAGCAGGCGACATGCCCGCCATTCGTCTTGCTGACCGTTTGCGTGAATTAAAACTGCCTGTTGGACGCCTAAAAACAGGCACACCTGCTCGCATTGATGCTCGTACGGTGGATTTCTCCGTGATGACCGTGCAGTCAGGCGATACACCTTTGCCTGTCATGAGTTATATGGGTGATGTTGCCATGCACCCACGCCAAATCAACTGTTATATCACCCACACCAACGAACGCACGCATGAGATTATCCGTGCCAATCTTGACCGCTCCCCCATGTTTAGTGGTAAGATTGAGGGGGTTGGGCCACGCTATTGCCCGAGTATTGAAGATAAGATTCATCGTTTTGCTGACAAAGACAGCCATCAGATTTTTATTGAACCTGAGGGGCTAACAACCCATGAATTGTATCCCAATGGCATCTCAACAAGCCTGCCTTTTGATGTTCAGCTTGAATTCATCCATAGCATGAAAGGGCTTGAAAACGCCCACATTACCCGTCCAGGTTATGCCATTGAATACGACTATTTTGACCCACAAAATCTAAAACCGACTTTAGAGACTAAATCTATTGATGCCTTGTATTTTGCAGGGCAAATCAATGGCACAACAGGCTATGAAGAGGCAGCAGCACAGGGGTTATTGGCAGGTCTTAATGCCGCACGCATGGCACTTGATGAGCCATCATGGGTACCACAAAGACACGAGGCTTATCTGGGTGTGCTTGTTGATGACTTGATTACCCATGGTACCAAAGAGCCATACCGTATGTTCACAAGCCGTGCCGAGCATCGCCTGATTTTGCGTGAGGATAATGCTGATGCACGCTTGACCGCCATCGGACGAGAGCTTGGGTTGGTGGACGATGAACGCTGGGCGAGATTTAGTCAAAAAATGGAGTCTATTGCCAGCGAAACCGCCCGCCTAAAAGACATTTGGGCGACCCCAAACAATGCCATTGGTCAAGATTTTATGGCAAACACAGGTGAGATTTTGACCAAAGAGAATTCGTTACTGGATTTATTAAAACGCCCAAATATCACCTTTGACGACATTGCCAAAGTGTCAGACAGTACAGTGAGTGCTAAGGTGGGTGAACAGATTGAGATAAGTGTTAAATATCAAGGTTATATTGAGCGTCAAAATGATGAGATTGAGCAAATGAAACGCCTTGAAAATACGCTCTTACCGCTTGATTTTGACTATAAAAGTGTGTCTGGTTTATCCAATGAGATTGTCCAAAAATTAAGCCAAATCCGTCCGACAACGCTTGGGCAGGCAAGTCGCATCAGTGGCGTCACCCCTGCGGCGGTCAGTCTTTTGGCGATGACGATAAAGAAACTTAAAAAAACGCAAGCAGTGATGACATGATTGAGCGTGATATGAAGCAAATATCTTTTGAGTTTGGGCAAAATCAACCCCCCCAAATTCACTTAAAAGCCATTGATTTATTTGCAGGGATTTTTTTAACAACTTAAGATTTCTGTTAGCGATGCCAAGCCTATCAGCAAGTTGGTAATAGCTTGCTGTAGCTGTTTTATGCTTTGGTAAAAGAGATTTATAAGCAGTTTGATGAGTGGTATGATGAATTTATCTAAGCAGATTTTAGCATTGAAAAATCATTTTGGAACCCAATCAAATCAACAGTTCATCAAAACAGTTCAAATGACCTCTTGGGTAGATTAAGGAATGTGATGTTACAAGCCATTGGCTTTGCCTTTTCAATTGTCTTGCCAAATCTTTTTTTGATGGCTTTGGGTTATGATATGAAAAGGCGTTCAGCACTCAATGCTGAATTTATCGAGGTAGCGTCAAGCATTGTGTTTAATTATTGTCTGCCTTGTTTATTATTTTTTAGTGTCCTAAAAAGTGATGTGCAGATTTTGGCACAATCTAAGCTTTTGCTGGCAGGATTTATCACAACTTTTACATTGTTTTTTTTGGCAGAGATTTACGCTAAGTTTTTTATCAGCGAGCTTAAAGATAAGGGCGTGTTTGTGCAAGGGGTGTTTCGCTCAAACATGGCAATTGTTAGTCTTGCGACCGTTTTTAATGCATACGGTAGCGAAGGCTTGGGTGTGGGTGCAATTTATATGGGGGTTATCACCATTTTATATAATGTTTTGGCGGTCATCACCTTATCACGTACCACCCAAAAAGCGGACAGCGTATTTATGCAAGCCAAAAGTATCTTGGTTAAAATCATCAAAAACCCACTGATCATCGCTTTGGTGTCTGCCTTCGTTTATAAAGCACTTGATTTGCCCATGTTGCCAGAATTTATTAATAAAACAGGCGGATTATTAGGGGCGGTCGCATTGCCACTTGCACTGATTTGTGCTGGTGCTACTTTGAATATCAAATCCATGATAAGCTTATCAGGATTGTCCATGCAGGCAAGCATTGGGCGTATTGTCATTGCACCACTCTTAGCGGTGGTGGTGGGTGTGGCATTTGCCTTAGAACCTTTGCAATTTGGCGTGTTATTTTTGATGGTAGCAAGCCCAGCAGCTGCCGCAAGTTATGTCATGGCAAAGGCGATGGGCGGTAATGATATACTGGCAGCAAACATTTTGGGGTTTACGACAGTCTTTGGGATGATTGGCATGGCGGTGGGCATGGCATTGTTAAGGGTGCTTGGCTGGGCTTAACCTCTATTATTTTTTTGTGTATACAAACTGTAGCACAAACACAACAAATGATTAGTGGTAAATTTTGGCTAAATTGTTATTATAAGAATAATCCAATGAAAGATGGTTAAGCCATTAAAATTCATTAAAATTCATTAAAATTTTTTATACACTTAGCTGATACCGTTTGGTATTAAGCCAAATAATGATAAGGATGCTATGATGAGCCAACAAGATATTTTCCAAGCCCTAACCGAATCACATGATAGACAGCGTAAATTGTGTGATAAGATTGAATCGCTGATGGATTCTGACCTTGATGCTGCCAAAAAAGTCTACCCTGAGCTTGAGATTGAGCTACAGGCACATGCTGCCGCCGAAGAGCGTCATCTGTATGCACCTGTCATGGAATATGATGATGGGCTGGATTTATCTCGTCATGCCATTGCTGAACATCATGAAATGGATGAGATGATGCATAAATTAAATGATGGGCGTATCAGTGATGATACTTGGAAAGAAACTTGCCATGCCCTAATCCATGAGCTACGACATCATCTAAAAGAAGAAGAAAAGAAGTTTTTTATCCAAGCTAAAAAATTATTGGATGAAGAACAGCAAGAAAGATTAGGTGCACTTTATGAAGTGGAACATAACCATTTTGAGCGTAATAATAATGAGTAATCGTTACACATTAAAATAGTAGCGATTTCATAAAAACCTTGTTATGGCTAACAAGGTTTTTTATTGTTAAAATTGATTTGATTTAAGAAAGGTTTTTGACACCAGCACCATGTAAGGTGCTATATCCGCCTGCATGTTTTTCAACGATAATTTGGGTATCAATGCGTTCTTTTAGACTGGCGACATGGCTAATAATACCAATGCTTTTACCGCTTTGCTGTAGTTCAAATAAGGTATTAAGTGCCAAATCTAAAGCGGTTTCATCCAGTGTACCAAAGCCTTCATCCAAAAATAGTGATTCAATTTGTATATTTTGGCTATTGATCTGCGACAAACCGAGCGCTAAAGCCAGCGAGATGATAAAACTTTCACCACCTGATAAATTTTTACTGCTGCGTACCGCATCGCCTTGGTGAAGATCTGTCACTAAGATTTCAAGTGTCCTTGAGCTGTCTGCATCAAAGGTCAACAAGTAGCGATCGTTCATTTTTGCCAAAATTTGATTGGCATGATGTAGCACCAAATCCAGTGTTAAACCCTGCACAAAGTTTCGGTATTTTTTACCATCTGCTGAGCCAATCAGCATATCAAGTTTTGCCCAAATTGCATTTTCTTGTTCTTGGCGTTGGATGTCTTTAAGAATCTGTGTATGCCGCTGACGGTTTTGAAGCTCACTATTTTTGATGGCGTTAAGTTCGCCAATAGATTGGTTGACACTCTCTAGCTGTTGTTGCAGATTGATGAGCTCTGTGTGTAAATCTTCAAGCTTGAATTGATGAACATTGGGATTTGATTTGATTAAATTATCAAGTTTTTCTTGACAGTTATTGATTGATATTGTCGTTTGGCTTAGTTGATTAATGAGAGTATCATGAGCGGTTTTTAGCTCGATTAACTCATCTTCTAAGATTAATGCCGCCAAAAACTCCGCTTGAGTATCAAACGCTGATGCCATCAGTGCTTGCTCAAAGCTTACCTTGCTTTGGCTGAGTTTATTGGCCAGTTCTTTTATGGTTAGATTTAGGCTCTCAATGGTTGCTTTTTGGGCATGTAAGTCGGCAATATCATCATGTACATTTTTAGTGGCATTTTCTAACTGCTGTCTTATCTGTGTTAGCTTATCTTGATAATTGTTTTCAGTATGATCAGGATTTTTATCACCCAATAAAGTGATGCGTTCGTTGGTTTGTGTTTTAATTTCAAGCACTTTATTAGCCATCGTATGCTCAAGCTCAGCAATAACAGGTGTGAGTTCTTGGATTTTTTTGGTATGTGCGTTGATTTGAGCGTCTAGGTGAATCAGCTTGGTTTGCTTATTGATATAATCTTCATTGAGTGCGGTGGCTTGATTGGCTTGATTTTCAAGCATTTGCTTGGTTTGTGATAACACATACTGAACTTTGCCAAACTCTTCTTCCTTGAGCGTTAACGGGCTAGGGTTGAATGCTTCAGCTTCTGGTAGAACATCGCCTTGGGTGTGATGTGTGATATTATCGTACCAAGTGGTGATTTTAGACAAATGCTGTTTAATGGCGTTAAGCTCATTTGGCAGGCTGATGGTATTTTGTGCTTGGATGAGCTGATAAAATGCAGATAATAGTTGATCGCAAAAATGTACTTTACCATCATATATCTCACGCATCAGCACCAAAGCATCATCACGAAGCTTTAGACCATTGATTTTCAAGTTTTCTTTTTCGATCATTTGTCTATCTTTTTGAGCAATCAGCTGATTAAGTTCATGCAATAGCCGATTGCTCAGCTGATAAGACTCTTCTAGATTTTTAATTTTATCTTGACTGTTTTTAATAAATTTTCCAATAGTATTTCGGCTTGGTAGGGTATTTGCATGTTCTAGGCTGCATTCACTGGCGATCGTTTGCCATAGGGCATTAAGATCATGATAAAGAGAGTTACTTGTATTTTGTGCAGTATTTAGATGCTCTTGATGATCATCCAAAGCCATCTGCAGTTTGTGTAATGTGGTCGTGTGCTGAGTAGCGGTGTGATTGAGTTCGTTAAGCTGATTTTCGCAGAATACTAATTTTTCTTTGGCTTGTTTGGCATGTTCATCGTCCAAATGATGGGGCTGTAATTTAAAAGGATGCTCGGTACTGCCACAAAGTGGACAAGGACTACCATCTTGCAGTTGGTCAAAGTGCATTTTCATGTATAAAATTTGCTTGTGTAGCTCATAATTTTCCAAGATGGCTTTGTGGGTTTGGCTTGCTTGATGGATATTTTGAGAAACTGTCTCTAAGATATCCTGAATTTTGATTTTTTCTTCTTGTAGGTTGATAATCTTACGGTTTGTATCGCTGATGTCAGATTGAATGCGTGCATATTGCTCATAATCTTTCAAGATTCGCTCTAGCGTATATAAATGATGTGATTGCTGCTTGATTTTTTCGTACTGATCTTCTATATTTTTTTGTAAAATATCTACATTAATATCATCTTTTTTTGTTAAGTTTAAATTATCAATAATTTTTATATTTATAGTGCCAATTTGATTATCTATAGACTGTAGATTTAGATTAACAGACTTAAAATGCTCTCGCTTATCTTTGAGTTCATGAAGATGATTGCTAAATACATTGATACGCCAAAGCTGCTGTTGATGGGCGTGTGTTATTGCTTGAATGAGTGTATCGTATTGTGAGATATGATTATCGCATAATTTTAAGTTTTTCTTTAAATTTTCACTGTCAATGCCTTTAATTTTTTGTTGAATGGTGTCAATATCTTGTACCAAATTTGACTGATTTGACTGAGTTTCTTTGAGTAAATTTTGTGTAGATGTATAGTCCTGCTTTGTTTTTTCAAGGGTTTGGATCATGCTTTGATGCTCTTTACGCAAAGAGGCAATATGTTGGTCAAGCCTGCGAACCGCTTGCAAAGTTGGCTTTAAATTTTCATAATCATTAGTTATTTTGTTAAATTTTTCTTTAATCTCACTGTGTGTTTGGCTACGCTTTTGATGGCTTAATTGGATTTCATTTAAGCGATGATTTAGTATAATCAATTGATCTTGTTTATTGTTATACTCAAGATGGTACTCATGAAATGCTGTATAAAGCGGCTGCAAATTTTTGGCATCATGAGCGTGTTTCATGCGCTGTATATTTGGCTCAAAGTTTGTTAAGGCTTCTTGATGCTCGATCAGTTTTGCTTGATAATGAGCCATTTCCTGATTTAAAGTTTGGTATTCATTGGCAATTTTCTGGCGATCGCTCATCAGCTTAATTTGTGTTTCAAGCAAGTTTTTTTGTTGCGTGATTTCGCTAATTTTCTTAATTAATCCATCATATTCTTCTGTATTTAATAAATTGACTTCTCCTAATTTAATTTGTAGATTTTTTAATAAATTAAGCTGTTCTTTGTGCTTTTCAAAGGCCGCTTGACCAATTTTGGCATAGATGTGTGTGCCTGTAATCTGCTCAAGAATTTGACCACGCTCAGTGGCGTCTGACTGTAAAAACGCTGCAAATTCACCTTGCACAAGCATGACCGACCGAGTGAATTGGACTTTATTCATGCCCAAAATACGCTCAACTTCCTTATTAACTAAGCTTGCTTTTTCTTCAAGAATTTTTCCATGCGTGTCGTCGGCATGCTGAAGTAAGCTGATTTCTCGGCTGACGGCTTGTAAATTGCCATCGGTTTTTTGTTTGGCTCTACGCTGTGACCAACTGACCTGATAAATTTTGTCATTAGCACGAAAAATCACGCTACTGGCTGCAAAAGCAGTACCAATACTCATCAGCTCATTTTGTGTGGCAGAAATACTCAGACGGGGCGTCTCACCATACAACGCCAAACAAATAGCATCTAAAATCGTTGTTTTGCCAGCACCTGTGGGGCCTGTGATGGCAAATAGAGCATGGTGATAAAAAGCGGCATCTTCAAAATCTATTTGCCATTTGCCTTTTAAGGAGTTGATATTTTCAAAGCTGAGTTTTAAGATTTTCATTTTGATTTAACCCTTAAAATTAGACGGCTTTATGATCAGTTTCTTGGATGGCTTTGATTAACTCTTGATAAGCACCAATGAGATCATTTTTTTCATCTTGATTTAAGTTTTCCTTATCAAGCCGCTGATAAAAAATATCCATTTCATCAAGTGTTTCTAAATTTAGGGTAGGGGTGTGCAATTTTAGGCTACCTTGATGGATGGCTTTATTTTTGATACTAATTGCAGCGATGTTTGAGCCTTCCAGCAGATTGGAAATGTGCTGTTTTAAATTAGCGACTAAGGTGTCGCCAACATATTCAATCTCAAGCCAAATAGGCTCATCATGTGTTTTTAGTGTATCGATGGCGTTGGTAATAAACGCCATATCGCCACAGATTTTAGCAAGGCTATGAAAAATTGGCACAGGTAGGCTATGGATTGATATGGCATTGTTATCTTGATTTTCGCCATGCAAATCATCATTCTTTGGCAACTTTGATATCGGTACACTTTTATTGAGTGGTAAATCAACAATCAGCACTTGTTTATGGCGTCCAATTTCCCCAAATCCCATCGCAATTGGCGAGCCGCTGTAGCGGATGTGGTTTTTTTGACCAACTTTTTGGGCAGCGTGAATATGACCAAGTGCCACATAATCAATGGCATCATCAAAAATCTGGCTACTGATCTGACCAAGTGTTCCAATCTGAATATCACGCATGCCATCATCGGTGGATGAGACAGCAGCACCAGCAGCATAAAGATGCCCTGTGGCAATGATGGGGATGGTTTTTTGGTGAGTGTGATAAACAGCTTGCTGCTTATCCTTGGCAAGATTGGTTAAAGAGTGATAATATTCGGCCACACCCTCCAGTAAGAGCTGATTTTTTTGGTGGATTGAGTTGGCATCAATCCCACTTCTGACATCACGATCACGAATATAAGGCACTGCCATCACGATGGCACTTGGGATGCCTACATCATCTGTTAGAACGATGAGCTCATCAGATTTGTCTTGGCTGACACTGCCAATCACATGGGTATTTAGCACGCCGAGTACTTCTTTGGTTTTTTGTAGGCTGGTGGGAGAGTCATGATTGCCTGCGACAATGATGATGTGCTGAATGTGATTTTTAAAGGCGGAGGCAAGAAAGTGATGGTAAAGGTATTCTGCACGGTTGCTTGGCGTCATGGTATCAAAGATATCGCCAGCAATAATTAAAATATCCACCTGATGTAATATCAAAGCCTCAATCAGCCAATCTAAAAATTTAGCAAATTCATCATAGCGTGACTGATTGTATAAAAGCTTGCCTAAATGCCAATCAGATGTATGTAATAGCCGCAGCGAATCCTTGGGCTTGGGTAGGGCAGGCACAATGGGGCTTTGATGGGTTAGATGTGTTTTAAATATCGTCATGACAGTTGCCAAATTATCAAAAAAAGACCGCAAACAGCGGTCTTGGGTCAAACAGCGGTACGCACAGTTGCAGCTTTATCCAAAGCGGTATACAAGCGATTGACTTGATCGGAATCGGTTAAATACAAATTCACGCGTACAGAATGAAAGCGACCTGTGCGAGATGGACGAACCTGCATGGTCGCTGCATCAAATTCAGGAAAAATTTCTGCTAAAATTAGTTTGACTTCATTGATCAATGTTTCATGATGTCCTTCGTGTCCGATGATGCTCATGGGATAATCCATAGGAAAATTCCAAAGCTCAGGCGTTTGAATTTCGGTGCGTGTTGGGGTTTTTGGCGTATTGGTCATAAGTTATCCTAAATGATTTTGGTGTAGAGATAAGATGGGGGAATTTTGTCAAAATTAAAGTAGTATCATCAAAAGCTAGCCGATTAAAAATTCCATCACTGCCTTTGAGCCGACAAAACCGATCGCCAGCAATAAAAATCCATATACCGCAAAATTTGCGGCACGCTTACCCCGCCAGCCGTAGCGATAATGACCAGCAATCAAAAGCCCATATAATAGCCAGCTCAGCAAGCTAAATACCATCTTATGTGCCAAATGTTGATCTAAGATGTCATAAGTTGCAACCAGACCAAACCCAAGTGCGATACTCAAAATCACAAATCCAGTCAGCACCATATCAAACAAAAGACTCTCCATACTCTGTAAAGATGGCAGGCGACTGACCCAAAATCGATGAATGGTTTTGCGTTTAAGCTCACGAATTTGTAAGCGTAATAGCACCCCTTGAACGGCTGCCATCAGTAGCACACAATATGCAGCAAATGATAGCAAAATGTGAATTTGTAGAGTGTTTGATAAATCCGTGAGTGGCTTATAAGCTACTTGACCAAAATAGCCCAAACTCACCCCAGCCGCTGCCATCGGTACCGCCAAAATCCCTAAGCTTAAAATTGGGCGATACAGACCAAATAATACATAAAATAGTACAAAAAATAGGCTAGTTAAGCTTAGCGTGTTAAATAAGTTAAAGTTTAGTCCGTAGAGCGTGATGATTTCAGGTGTCAACACCCAACCATGTAATAAGATGGCAAAAATCAATATGCCAAGCACCAACCGATGAATCGGTGTATCTTGAAATAAGGCATATGCCAAATAAAGACCTGATCCTATATAAAGTATCAGACACAGTAAAAAAATAACAAGCACGGCTACCCCTTTGTTGATGTCTGATTAATCATTTGGATAATATCGGTAAAAGAATTTTGCTCCAAATCCTAACAATCAGCATAAATCGTGCAATTAAATTGGAATATTTACCTAATTTAGCATAAAATAGCAGGTATTTGTAGCAATACTTTTATGGATATCCAAATGATGACAGATAAATCTTAAGCGATGTCCAAACTTTGAAATAACACATTGGAAAAATTATGTTTGATACTTTAACTGAACGACTCTCTGGTAGTTTGCGTCATATCGCAGGTACAGGACAGCTGACCGAAGACAACATCAAAGATACTCTAAGAGAAGTACGCATGGCACTGCTTGAAGCAGATGTTGCATTACCAGTTGCACGCAACTTTGTCGCACGCGTCAAGGAACAAGCACTTGGTCAAGAAGTACTCAAAGAACTCGCCCCAGGGCAAGCGTTTGTTAAAATCGTTTATGATGAACTCACTGAGATGATGGGCAGTGCCAATCAGACGCTTGAGATGACGGGCAAGCCGCCTTTGGTGTATCTGCTGGCAGGTTTGCAGGGTGCAGGTAAGACGACTACTGCAGGTAAGCTTGCTAAGTTTTTGCAAGACAAACAAAATAAAAAGGTCATGCTGGTATCAGCTGATATATATCGTCCAGCAGCCATCAAGCAGCTTGAACAGGTGGCAGCACAAGTCGGTGCAAGCTTTGTACCTTCAACAACCGATGAAAACCCAATTGATATCGCACGCCGAGCCATCGATGAGGCTAAACTTCAGTATCAAGATATTTTGATCATTGATACCGCAGGTCGTCTGCATATTGATGATGAGATGATGAGTGAAATCAAGGAGTTAACCAAGGCAGTCAATCCTGTGGAGACGCTGTTTGTGGTGGATTCGATGACAGGTCAGGATGCGGCCAATACTGCCAAAGCATTTAATGATGCACTGCCTTTGACGGGTGTGATTTTAACCAAAACCGATGGCGATGCGCGTGGCGGTGCAGCACTTTCAGTGCGTGCAATTACAGGTAAGCCGATTAAGTTTTTGGGTCGTGGTGAAAAACTAGAAGCGCTTGAGTTGTTCCACCCAGAGCGTATTGCTCAGCGTATTTTAGGTATGGGTGATGTGCTGTCTTTGGTCGAGGAAGTTGAACAAAAAATTGACCGTGAAAAAGCCGAAAAAATGGCAAAAAAAATTCAAAAAGGTGGCGAGTTTGATTTAGAAGACTTACTGACCCAGTTCCAGCAGATGAAAAACTTAGGTGGGATGGCAGGCTTTTTGGATAAGATGCCAGGCTTGGGCGGTGCTGATATCCAAAAAGCCATGGAAGAAGCTCGTCCTGAAGAAAAAGTCAAAGAAATGGAAGCACTCATCCACTCAATGACACCGTTTGAACGCCAAAATCCAGATAAAATCACACCAAGTCGCAAACGCCGTATCGCTGCAGGCTCAGGTAGGCAGATTCAAGATGTTAATCGCCTGCTCAAGCAGCACAAACAAATGGCAAAAATGATGAAAATGATCAGCCGCCCTGATGGGATTGGTAAAATGATGAAAGCGGTGCAGGGTCTGGCTCGTGGTATGTCAGGTGGTGGCCCTTTATTTGGTAATAAAGACGCTAATCAAGCAGGTACGCCCAATATGCAAGACATGCAAAAATCCATGCAAGATTTGGGTCTCAAGCCAGAAGATATGCCCAGCATGGAAGAGATGCAAAAAAAGATGCAAGAAATGCAAAGTCAGCTTCCACCAAACTTTAAAAAGCGTTTTTGATGGGTGGTGGCTGTTATGTCAAATTTAATGGCATTTGATACGGTATTTGAGCAATGTTCGATTGCACTTTTGGCAGATGGTACTGTAATTTATGAACAGACTGTGCCAGGTGGTCGTGGTCAAACCGAGATTATCTTATCTTTGGTGGATGAAGCGTTGTCTCAGACGAATATTAAGTTATCAAACATAGACTGTTTGGCGTTTAATCGTGGTCCTGGTGCATTTAGTGGCATTCGCATTAATACCGCAGTGGTACAAGCTTTATCGGTGGCACATGAAACTTTGTGCGTAGGTGTTTCAAGTTTGACTGCACTGGCAGACACGGCACATCAGATACACCGATTTGCAGAATCATCGTACATCACGGCGGTTATGGATGCACGCCAAAATCAAGTCTATGCTGGTAATTTTATGATCAAACATGATAATATTCAGCCAATCGTAGATATCAGCAATGTCTATGGCAACGAATTTTTGGTAGATTATGGCAGTACCATGCCTGCTGATATTATCGTTGGTGATGGCGTATCTTTAATTAACACAAATGCCAATATTAAACTAAAACTTCAACCAACAGCAAGCGATATCGCTCGATTGGCTTGGGGTGAATATCAACAAGGTCATGCAGTGCGTGCAGAACACGCTTTACCTGTTTATCTTAGAGATAATGCTTGGAAAACTTTGGCTGAGCAAGGCAAATAACGACGATTGACCACTTTATCGTGATGTATTTGGTCAATGGTAGTATTTAATTTAACAGCCAATCAAGCCTTATTGGGCTGATGGTGTTCAAGTTGGTTGAAGCGGTGGCGTGTCTATTTTTTTATTTTTGAGATGATTGATGGATATTTTGCTGATTATCAAAGCGATCATAATGGGCGTGGTGGAAGGCATTGCTGAATTTTTGCCCATTTCAAGCACAGGGTATCTGATTTTGTCTGCAGATATCATGAATTTTTTAAGTGGTGAATTTCGCAATTTATTCATTGTATTTATTCAATTGGGTGCAATCTTAGCGGTCATTTATGATTATTGGGGCAGGCTTTGGGGTGCGTTCATAGGATTGGTGACAGGGCATTCACCAGATCTTACCAAGCCAAGACAGCTTGGCTTTTCTTTGATGATTGCAAGTTTGCCTGTGGTTGTGGTTGGTTTTACGATGGCGGATTTTATCACCAATGCACTGTTTCATCCTTTGGTGGTGGCAACCATGCTCATTTTAGGTGCATTGATTATCATTTATGCTGAAAAAAACCCTCGTCCAATCCACGCACCAGAAGCTGAAAATATCAGCTTTAAAACAGCACTTGGTATTGGTCTGTGTCAGTGCTTAGCCTTAATTCCAGGGACGAGTCGTTCAGGTTCGACGATTATCGGAGCGCTGCTTTTGGGGACATCTCGCAAGGCGGCGACGGAGTTTTCTTTTTTCTTAGGTATTCCTGTAATTATTGGTGCTGCATTGCTTGATTTAATTAAGCATTTTGATGCAATACAGACCTTAACTGATTGGCTGATCTTGCTGATTGGGACGGGGGTGTCTTTTGTTATCGCACTTTTGTGCATTCGATTGATGGTGGCTTGGGTGAGCCAAAAAGACTTTATGATTTTTGCTTGGTTGCGAATTGCGACAGGTGTTTTGGTGTTGATTGCATTTTTTGGGTTTAATTATCAAATCCAAGCTTGAGTCATCCTTTTAAGTAATAAACTGACATTTTAGAGAGCGATTGTGCGATTATCATTGATTTATGACAAGCCAAATACCGTAGTAGATGAGCTTTTGTCTATCTGTCAGGCGTATGATTTGCCACTTGACTGGGCAGTACACCGGCACAATAAGCTCAATGATAAGCAAATTTTACAGTTGAAACAAACTGGCGATACACCCATCATCGCCATCTTAAAAAACACACCAACATTAATCAAAGTCGAAGACAAAACAATCATCAAATCTACACTAAATTGGTCAGCACTTCAGCATCGCATTGTGACAGCAGGGCGTAAATCAGAGCTAATTTTGCAGGCATGTAAACCTCAAGCAGGTATGACGGTACTAGATGGCACAGCAGGTTTTGGTCATGATGCACTAATTTTGGCAAGTAGTGGTGCTCATGTGACTTTGTGCGAGAGCAATCCTGTGATGGCATTACTACTCTATTATGAATATCAGGCAATGGTTCAAGTGGCAAATTGGCAAGGACTTTTGGGTCGTATGGATATTATTTACAAAGATACCAGTGAGATGACAGGGGAATTTGACTGTGTGTATTTAGATCCGATGTTTCCCAAAGATAGCTATAAAGCCAAGGTAAATAAGCAGATGCAAGCGTTGCATGAATTGGCAGCACCGCCAACGCAGTCAGAAGCACGCCAGATTTTTTGTCGGTCGATGAACATGATTAAACCAAATGGCAGACTGATTATCAAAAGACCAATCGGCGCACCATATTTTGTTCAACAACCACCAAATCACAGCATTCAAAACGACGCATTAAGATTTGATCGCTATGATAAAAACGGATACTCAGCCTTACATCTGGGGTAATGATCATTTATCAATAGGCTGGTTATGAAAACCTATTTATTTGGGAGAATTTAAAATGGATGGCTGGATCATATGGGCATACCTTGCCTTAAATGTTTTGATATTAATACAAAATTTCACACAAAAAACTCGTATCCGAAAACTTGAAGATGCGTTGTTTGTCTATAAAAAACAAGAATGGCTTGAGTACGCACAATCGCAAGCAAATTTACCACAAATCAAAGCCATCAAAGCCATTCGTGCCAAATTTCCAGAAATTAGCTTAAGGCAAGCTGTGCAGTTGTATGTTATGGTAAGCCCACCAAAGAATCACTCATGAAAAATCTTAAGACCCACGCACCCATGACGGTTAACGAAAAGTTCAT
Organism: Moraxella catarrhalis; assembly: GCF_001632285.1. Lineage (GTDB taxonomy): Bacteria > Pseudomonadota > Gammaproteobacteria > Pseudomonadales > Moraxellaceae > Moraxella > Moraxella catarrhalis. Next base: position 127,582 of record NZ_LWAH01000012.1, on the reverse strand, counting down.
TGCATGGTTGCAACTGACACGCTTTGATAAACCTGTTGGCACTGAGCTGTTATTACATCCCACGCTTTGGGCATTATTTTTGGTCTATGCAAGTAAAAATGCATTACCAAATTTTTGGCATATTGTGATTTTTGCCTTGGGAGCGATTTTGATGCGTGCTGCTGGCTGTGCCATCAATGATTTTGCTGACCGAAAGGTGGATGGACAAGTCAAACGCACCCATGCAAGACCTTTGGCAGACGGCCGGTTATCACCAAAAACGGCAGTACTCACTTTTATTGGCTTATCATTATTGGCGGCGTGCTTGCTGTTTTTTTTACCCAAATCAGTTTTTTATTGGTCTTTGGGTGCGGTATTATTGGCATTTGTTTACCCCTTTATGAAGCGATTTACCAATATGCCGCAGTTGGTGTTGGCAGCGGCATTTGGCTGGGCAATTCCGATGGCATTTGTCGCTGTACAGGGCGTGCCTGATCTATGGACTTGGGTGCTATTTATTGCCTATATGTGCTGGACGGTTGCTTATGATACTGAGTACGCCATGTGTGACCGAGATGACGATCTTAAAATTGGTGTAAAATCAACCGCCATACTCTTTGGTAGATATGATGTCACAATTATCATAGGTTTGAACCTTATCTTTACGGTGCTGATGAGTGTTTCATTTTGGCATTATTTTGATGATTTGCCCAAATGGCTGTGCATTATGACATTTATGCCTGTGCTTGCGATGTTTTTTCGGCAATATCAGCTTATCGCCAATCGTGAACGCTTAGCGTGCTTTATCGCCTTTAAAGAAAATGTTTGGGTGGGGCGGTATATTTTGACCATGACGGTGATTTTTTGTTTGATTTATTTTAGATAATCTTATCATGTTATAAATTTATAAAAATTGACTGTCTATTATTTTCTGTTATTTTAAAGAAACTTTTTGGCATTTTGCTAAATTGTCATCAAATTGTCATAAACCAAATTTATAATTTGTACAGCTTAAGTAACTAAGCCACTGCATAAAAACCTTGGAAACTTAGGTTGTTTGAAGTGGTTTTTTCGTTTATCTTTGGTGAATTTATGGTAAATTCTACAAAACAAGCCACGCCGATAGCAGTCAATCTATTTTTTGGTTTGCTATTGGCTGGAATGAGTATCTATTTTATCCAATGGGGCTTGGTCTACACAATGCATCAGCAGGTGCTATTGTTTATGATTGCAAGTTTCTTTGGTATTTTTATGGCATTCAACATTGGCGGTAACGATGTTGCCAACTCATTTGGCACATCCGTGGGTGCAGGTACGCTATCAGTCACTCAGGCGTTGGCAGTTGCGGCAATTTTTGAGGTATCAGGTGCCGTTTTGGCGGGTGCAGCGGTCACAGATACGATTCGTAGCGGCATTGTTGATATCGGTCAATTGGGCGTTTCCCCAAATCAGTTTATTTACTTGATGCTTTCAGCACTCGTTGCAGCGGCATTTTGGCTATTATTTGCAACGAAGCGTGGTCTACCAGTATCAACCACACATGCCATTATTGGTGGTATTGTGGGCAGTTCAATCGTGCTTGGCATTAGTATCGGTGGGGTTGATTTTGCATTTTCAACGGTCAAATGGTCAAAGATTCGTGATATTGCACTTTCTTGGGTGATATCACCTGTGTTAGGCGGGGCATTATCATATTTATTATACAGTATTATTAAAAAAAATATATTGGCATATAATGATAAAGCGGAATTGGTCGTTAAGACCATTAAAGCCAAAAAAAAGGCACTTAAGCGTGAACAAAAAGAGTATTTTGAGACACTTGATGATAAAGAAAAGTTGCCATATACCAATGCGTTGCTGCGTGACCAAGAGGCTTTTAAAGACGGTGATTGTCAGCGTGATGATTTAGAAACCCAATATTACCGTGCCATTTTTGACCTTGAACGCCGCCGTGACAATCTTGATACACTAAAGGCTTTAAAGACATGGGTGCCACTCATTGCCGCTTTGGGTGCGGTGATTATGACAGCGATGGTTGTATTTAAGGGTTTGGCAAATACAGGTTTACAATTATCCATTCTCCAAGCTGGTTTGGTGATGGGTATGCTGGGTGCTTTGGTATGGTTGACCGCTTTTATTTATACCAAAACCATTCGTGGTAAACATAAAGAAGCCTTAGGTAAAGCGACTTTTGTTATGTTCAGCTGGATGCAGGTATTTACAGCATGTGCCTTTGCTTTTAGCCATGGTTCCAACGATATTGCCAATGCAGTCGGTCCTTTTGTTGCCATTATGGATGTGATTAAAAATAACGCAGTTGAGGCTCAGGCAACGGTGCCAGCACCTGTCATGCTAACCTTTGGCGTTTCACTGATTGTAGGTTTATGGTTTATTGGTAAAGAGGTTATTCAAACAGTTGGTACCAACCTTACCGAAATGCATCCAGCTTCAGGTTTTTCAGCAGAGCTTGCAGCAGCTGCAGTTGTCATGGGTGCTTCTAGCTTGGGCATTCCTGTTTCAAGTACGCACATTTTGGTGGGCGCTGTGCTTGGTATTGGTTTGGTGAATAAAAATACCAATTGGCGTTTGATGAAACCTATTGGTTTGGCTTGGGTTATTACCTTACCAGCAGCAGCAACTATCAGCGCTATTTCATTCCTATTGCTTACATATTTTCTTTGATTGACAGCACAAAACGGTTATTTTATAGGCTTGTGTTAATCTTAAGCCGCTAAATCCCTTTGGATCTGATATTTAAAGGGATAATGTTTTTTATTTTTATGATTTAATTTTTATGATAAAATCAAATGTAAATATATAAAATAATAATAAATTTTAATAAAATTAAATAAATTAAATCTAAAAATAGATAAATACAATCGCTAAAAGGGTTGATATTGATAATCTTTGCCCTTAAATTGTTGCTTGGTTTTTCTTAATGATATAATTTCTATATTTGTCATTAAGTCTTATAAATGATCGTTTATCGCATCAATGAATTGCCTTATAATTCATTAATAATCAATACCTTTGGAGAAAATGATGAAAACCGTCTTTCATGCCGCTGATTCTCGTGGTGATGCCGAACATGGTTGGCTAAAAAGTCGTCATACCTTTAGCTTTGCAGAGTATTATGATCCACAGCGTATGGGCTTTGGTGTGCTTCGTGTCATTAATGATGATTGTGTTGAAGGCGGAATGGGCTTTGGCAGACATCCGCATCAAGATATGGAAATTATTTCACTGCCTTTGAGTGGTGATTTGGCACACAAAGACAGCATGGGTAATGGCAGTATCATTAAAAATGGTGATATCCAAGTTATGTCTGCTGGTACAGGCATTACTCACAGCGAAATGAATGCTAACGCTGATAAGCCAGTGAAGTTTTTACAAATTTGGGTCTTAGCTCGTAAAAATGGCATAAAACCACGCTATCAACAAGTCACCATTGCCGATCAAGCCAAGCCAAATGATTTTCAACAAATTTTATCGCCAAATGCAGATGATGATGGGGTATGGATTCATCAAGATGCTTGGTTTTCATTAGCCAACTTTGATAAAGACACCAGTCGCTACTATCAAATCAAAAAGTCAGGCAATGGTGTTTATGTATTTGTGATCAAAGGTAGTGCAAACATTGGCGATCGACAACTTGGCGAGCGTGATGGTTTGGGTATTTGGGATGTGGATGGTTTTGAATTGACTGCGACCAGCGACGCCCAAATCTTATTGATGGATGTGCCAATGGATATTGCACCCAATACCAATCAGCCTTAATTCATTTATTCATTAAGGTAAGGTTTTATTGATGCCGTTGGTATGATTATGATTGTTGTCAAATAAAAATTAAGCATAAAAAACACGCCCAGTAATTTACTGAGCGTGTTAAAATATTGGCATCCCATAGGGGATTCGAACCCCTGTTACCGCCGTGAAAGGGCGGTGTCCTAGGCCTCTAGACGAATGGGACACAGTTTACAAAGCCTAACCTTTGCTGAATTTCGGTGCTTTCACCATTGATCCGAAATTGGTTGCCATTATATCATGATATTTTTAATCGTCAATCATTTTATATGAAAATTCTGATAAAAATTACTAAGTCATTGATTTTTAATAAAATAATTTGGTCTACTAGTCTTTAAAATTATTAAATTGTAAAGGCACCCCAAATGTCTTTTCTTTTAAAAAGGCCATAGCAAGTTGCAGATTATCTTTTTTCTTATCACTGATTCTAATTTTATCGCCTTGGATACTGGCAGATACTTTTAAATCAGATTCTTTGAGTGTTTTTGAGATTTTTTTGGCGGTATCGCTGTCTAAGCCATCTTTTAGATGGATGATTTGCTTGGTTTGTTTCCCTGATTGGCTTTTATCTTGTGGGTCAAGTGATTGTAAATCAACGCCTCGTTTAATCAATTGTTTTTCAAAAATCGCATATACATTATCTGATTGTAATTCATTATCAGTGGTAATGGTGACCGTTTTGGCTTTTTCATTCAGTTGAATACTGATATCGCTGCCTTTAAAATCAAAGCGGTTGGCAACTTCTTTTTCGGTATTTTGAACTGCGTGCTTAACCTCAAAAACTTGTAATTCTGAAACCACATCAAAAGATGGCATGATAATTCTCCTTATAATTGGTTTTAAGTAATTTTTAAATTTATCCATCAAGTCAGCGATGGCGTCTGATGGGGGCTGGTTGGCGTGTCATTTTGAGTTAAATTGGCATGATTGGTTGATAAAAGTGTATTTTGATTGACAATATGGCAAAACAGTTCAGCAGTTTTTTGGGCATCGTATAGTGCTGAATGTGCATGTTGATTATCAAATTCAAGCCCAGCAATCATACAAGTTTTTGCCAAAACGGTATGACCATAAGTCAATGCAGCAAAACTCACCGTATCTAATACACTAAAAGTATGAAAGGGTGAATGGTTTTTGCTATTGGTTCGTGCAATGGCAGCATTTAAAAATCCCAAATCAAAATGTGCATTATGCCCAACCAAAATACACTGACGGCAACCATGTTCTTTTTTTAGGGCTTTTAATGCTTTAAAAATACGACGCAAGGCGGTTTTTTCATCTTCGCTGATGGCTTTTCTAAAGGGGCTATCAGGATTAATGCCAGTGAATTTTAGAGCAGCTGGCTCAAGATTGGCACCATCAAATGGCTCAATGTGTGCATTTAATGGCTCACCTTGATAAAGATTCCCATCATTATCCATCAAAATCGGCACACAAGCAATTTCAAGCAATGCATCGGTGGCAGCATTAAATCCAGCAGTCTCCACATCAATCACGACTGGCAAAAATCCACGAAATCGTTCAGCGATGAGAGTTTTGGTTGGTTTGACTATCTTGCTCATATACCAACCACTTGCCAAGGTAAAACTTCACCTGCCAACAACGGTGTCAGCGTCTTATTGCCTAAATAATGAAAACTCTCAGGTATGGTCTGTGGTTGTTTTATTAGGGTGATTTGAGTGGTGTTGATTGCTAAGCCATAAAATTGTGCACCATATCGGCTGGCAAAGTTTTCAAGTTTATCAAGTGCATTGACACTTTCAAATGCCATGGCGTAGAGTGGTAGAGCGTGCAAGGCACTATAACAACCTGCACAGCCACACGATGATTCTTTCGTGTGTGTGGCATGAGGGGCGGAATCTGTCCCTAAGAAAAACTTAGGATTGCCACTGGTTGCCACTTCAAGCAAACGCTTTTGGTGTGCAGCACGCTTTAAAATGGGCAAACAATAATAGTGCGGCTTAATACCGCCAACCAGCAGATGATTGCGATTAAATAAAAGATGCTGCGGGGTAATTGTCGCTGCGATGTGATTGCCTTGAGCAAGACAAAAATCCGCTGCATCGGCGGTAGTGATATGCTCCATGACAATTTTTAAATTCGGAAATTGTGTGATAATTTTATTTAGCACATCATCCAAAAATCGTTTTTCACGATCAAAGATATCAATGTTGCTATCGGTAATTTCACCATGCACCAGTAGCGGTATGCCATGCTTTTGCATGGCCTCAAATACCAAGCTGCGTGCCAAAATATCAGTTACACCATCAGCTGAATTGGTGGTTGCTCCAGCAGGATATAGCTTAACTGCCGATACAATGCCTGTTTGTGCGGCATCGTCAATATCTTTGGCAGTGGTTTGGTCGGTTAAATAAAGCACCATGCGTGGATCGAAACTATCTTTGCGAGTGGCTGGTAAATCACTGTCTTTTAATGCCTTTAAGATGCGTTCACGATAAGCGATGGCTTGATTGGCAGTTTTAACAGGTGGCACCAAATTAGGCATACAAATCACACGGTTAAAACTGGCTGCCGCATGCCGAACGGTGGTTGCCAGAGCTTCACCATCACGTAGATGGATATGCCAGTCATCTGGCTGAATGAGAGTTAATGTCTTTGTCATCATCTACTTTGGTCTAAAAGTATACAAAAAATTCATTATTGTAGGGATTGGTATTTTTGTCAAGGCTTAAGAGCAAATTTGATAAAAATGACAGCTGATATCCAAATTTAGGCTGCTTATATCACTAAGTGGAGATATCAAAAACTCCCAATTGCTTGATTGGGAGTTTTTTAAGATTAGTGTTTATCTTGATGGTCAAGCTGTGGTACAGCATTGCCACCACCGAAGCCTAATAATCCTGATTGGACATACAGCCCCAATTTTTGGCGTGTATCTGCAATATCTAGATTACGCATGGTGAGTTGACCGATACGATCAAGCGATGTGAAGGCAGCATCTTCAACTTTTTCCATAGATAAGCGATCAGCTTCATAGGTTAGATTTGGTGATTTGGTATTTAAAATGCTATAATCATTGCCACGGCGTAGCTCAAGCGTGACTTCACCTGTGATGGCTTTGGCAACCCATCGTTGAGCGGTTTCACGAAGCATAAGTGCTTGTGAATCAAACCAACGCCCTTGATAAAGCAGACGGCCCAAACGCAAGCCATTAATACGGTACTGCTCAATGGTGTCTTCATTGTGAATGCCTGTCAGCAGTCGTTCATAAGCGATGTGCAACAATGCCATACCGGGAGCTTCATAAATACCACGAGATTTTGCTTCAATGATGCGATTTTCGATTTGGTCAGTCATGCCAAGCCCATGACGACCGCCAATCTCATTTGCCTTTAACATCAAATCAACAGGGCTATCAAAATGCTCGCCATTTAACGCTGTTGGCACACCTTCTTTAAAACTGACTGTAACCGTCTCGGTAGCAACTCTGACACTGTCATCCCAAAAACGCACCCCCATGATTGGCTCAACGATGTGCATGCTGGCATCTAAAAACTCCAAATCTTTGGCTTCATGCGTTGCACCAAGCATGTTAGAATCCGTTGAATAGGCTTTTTCAGCAGACATTTTATAATCAAAGCCATTATCAATCAAAAACTGACTCATCTCAGTCCGACCACCTAGCTCATCAATGAATGTTTGGTCAAGCCAAGGTTTATAGATTTTTAGTTCAGGATTGGCAAGCAAACCATAGCGATAAAATCGCTCAATGTCATTGCCTTTATAGGTTGAACCATCACCCCAAATATGAACATCATCTTCTTTCATGGCAGTAACCAGCATCGTCCCTGTCACCGCACGACCCAATGGCGTGGTGTTAAAATAAGGCATGCCACCTGTGGTTACATGAAATGCCCCACACTGAATGGCAGCAATGCCTTCTTGAACAAGCTGTAAACGGCAATCTACCAACCGTGCCTTGACCGCACCATATTGTTTAGCTTTGGTAGGAATGGCATTGTAGTCATCTTCGTCTGGCTGGCCCAAATTGGCCGTGTAAGCATAAGGCAGCGCCCCTTTTTGCTTCATCCAAAGCAGGGCAGCTGAGGTATCCAAACCACCCGAAAAAGCGATGCCGACTTTTTTACCGATAGGCAGATGCTGCAAAATAGTTGCGTTGCTCATATGAATATCCTTGATATATGGCTAAATAAAATTATCAATAAATTATAACATTTTTTATGATGATTGGATATGAAACCTAAGATAATTTGCTTTTTGTTGTAAAAATATGAGTTTTATAACACTTTATTATGCCAAATATGCGATGCTTTTGTTATACTATCATTTTAAAAAATGATAGCTATTATTTAGGAATTAATTATGGTTTAGGAGTTAATCATGACTATAGATCGGCGTATCGTGATTGACACCCAATCACAGTGCTTAACTTTGTATCAAGGTAATATTTTGTTGCGTCAATTTGCCGTTTCAACCGCAAAAAACGGCACAGGTCAGCTAGAGGGTACAGGTTGCACACCACTTGGTGAACATGTCATCGGTCAAAAGATTGGCGGTGGCTTGCCTCCCAATGCCGTGTTTGTTGCAAGGCAATTTACTGGCGAGCTTTATGATGTACAGTTGGGTCAAAATTTCCCTAATCGAGATTGGATACTTGGGCGGATATTGTGGCTTGAAGGTCAAATCAATGGCTATAATCATGGCGTGGATAAGACAGGGGCATTGGTTGATACTAAGTTACGGTATATCTATATTCACGGAACGCCCGACACAGAGCCTATGGGTCGGCCGATGTCACACGGCTGTGTCAGAATGCGTATTGATGAGATTGTTTGGTTATTTGATAAGGTTGAGGTTGGGGATTTGGTACTGATTCAATGATACACCATCTTAATACGATGACTTGATACCACAAAGATGGCATTTGCCAAAGTAAAAGTAATTGACGGTTGTCAGATATCATCATTGCAAGAAAAATAATTTTTGTTGATCGCACCAATTGATTAAAGCACCACCTAAAGGTAGTTGTATGAATTTACAAAAAGTTGACCTAAATTTATTATTTTATTTAGATGTCTTATTACGAGAAAAAAATGTCACTCGTGCAGCTGAACAGCTTGGCATCACGCAGCCTGCAATGAGCAATATTCTACGCCGACTACGCTCATTATTTAATGACCCACTTTTGGTGCGTTCATCTGAGGGCATGACACCAACTGAACGAGCTTTTGAGTTACAGCCACGCATTCGTGAGGTATTGTTAGACATCACAACATTACTTGAGCCACGCACCGAGTTTCGTCCATATAGTACTTCTCGAGTGTTTCGCATTATGACCAGTGATTATGCAGAAGCAACACTGGTACCTCGTTTGGTGAAAGCGCTGCGTAGCGAAGCACCTAATGTTATCTTGGATTTTTTGACGCCATCAGATGTCTCTTATCGAGACATGGAGCAAGGGCGGGTGGATTTGGCGATTAATCGCTTTAATGAGATACCACAAAGCTTTCATCAAGTTTTGGTTTGGAGAGATACATTCAGCTGCCTTTTATCGGCAGACAGTTCCTATGCCAATCGTTTTAATTTAAAAAATTACCTAAAAGCACACCATATTTGGGTATCAAAGACAGGTATGGGCGTGGGATTTGGTGTCAATCCTGAAAAGTCAGGTGGTCTTGGCTCCATTGACCAAGCACTCCAAAGACTTGGTCAAAAGCGGCAAATCAGTGTATTTACTAGGCATTATCAGATGCCTGCAATGCTTGTTGCGAATAAAGATTTAATTGCAACACTGCCCACACGAGTCGCTCGCTTACAAGCAGATAATCATCCTAATATTATCATCAAAGAACCGCCATTTTTTATTCCCGAGTTTGAGCTGACCATGGCATGGTCACCGCTTCTTCAGCATCATCCTGCTCATCGCTGGTTACGCCAGTTAATTTTGCATGTGGCACGACAAGTCATTGCTGAAGAAAATCAAGTCATCAAAGCATAGCAGCCATCTAAGGTGTCTTTAAGCCATATTTTATGGTTTGGCAGAAGGGCGTTTATTGCGTTGGTCGGGCAATATGCGACGCTCCTCATCAAAACTTGACAGCGGTAAGAAGATAATATTGCTTTTTGGTAAATTTTCGTGCTGAATTAATCGCCAGTTCTGTGGCTTGGGGCTACTGATTTGCAAGTAATATTTGGCAGGGGTGTCATCAAGTTGCACTTTGCCAACATAGACATTATCTTTTTGATGGATAAGGGTAAAATCACGATCTTTTGTATCATCAGTGGCATGCGAGATATGCACCGATAACTCATCTGGGTAGGTTAATGGTGTATCATTATGAAAGTTTTGGGTTGAAAGATTTTGGGTGGGATAATTTAATTCAAAGCGTATATCGGTTGTATTGGCATGCCAAGATAGTCGCATGACACCAAAAACGCCCAAATCATGTGCTAATTGATCACGAGATGAGTCTTGGTATAAGGTTTTGCCATCCATATACCAATCATCACGGACGGTTGAGTCTTGAATTTTTATGGAATAAAAAATAAAAAATAAACAAATCACTACAACCAACACAGGCAATCCAATGACAAAAATTAAAACCATATAGTTTTTGTACCAAATATTTGCCTGTTTATTGGGTTTGGGTGTCAGTTTCATGATATTTGCCAATGATTGTCATCAAAGTAGGTTGAGCTAAAATGGGTCTTATTGTAGCACAGTCAGACCCATTTAGGTGAAAAACCAAGCTTGGTTGTTAAGGTTAGTTATTTGGGCTGCTTGGATTTTTTTGGTTCGTAAATAAAGACATCTTGAGCTGATGCACTGTATTGACCATCTTTACTATATACAGTGATGGTTACAGGTGTGCTGCCAGGCTTGATGATATTTGGGTCGCCGATGATGCTGACAGGCAAATCGTACAGCTCACTGGCTTGCAATGGTAATTCTTTAAAGCGTGAGCGTAAAGTCATGCCAGCTGCATTCTCTGCATCTAAACGAACTTGATAAACTTGGCGTTCATTGGTTTTGTTGACAATTTTTAAGACATAGCTATTTTCAACCATGCCATCACGCCTAATGGTTGAGAGTTGTTTACGGTCATGGCGGATTTCCATCTCAAGGGGTGCACGACTAACCAATACCATCGTTGCAGCAATGATACAAGCCAAAAGTACACCAGTATAAGCAAAAATACGCCATCCGATAATTTTGGTCTTTTGTTTTTCAACCAATTGGCGTTCGGTTGTATAACGAATCAAACCCCGTGGGTAACCAACTTTGTCCATGATTTCGTTGCATGCATCAATACAAGCGGCGCATTGGATACATTCAACCTGAAGCCCATTTCGGATATCAATGCCTGTGGGGCATACCTGAACACACATGGTGCAATCAACACAATCACCATAGCCTGCAGGTGTGGTATCTTTCTTACGCGCACCACGAGGCTCACCACGCTCATAATCATATGAAACAATCAATGTGTCTTTGTCAAACATGACAGATTGGAAGCGACCATAGGGGCAAATGTACACGCACATATGCTCTCGCATATAGCCTGCGTTGGTTTGGGTAACAAAGACAATCAGAATAAAAAATATCCATGTCATCTTACCCCAACCCATAAAAAATAAAGGGTGTCCATTAAAAAATAAATAGTCTGTACCAACAATAAATGCAATAAAAGTTACCGCAGTAATCGCAGAAAAAACACCCCAAATGGTATGAATAAGGGCAGTTTTGATAATTTTTTCGGCATTCCAAGGCATTTTATCAAATTTAATACGCTTGTTACGCTCACCAAGAATCCATTTTTCTACATGCTGATACAGATGCACATAAATGGTTTGTGGGCAAGCGTAACCACACCAAACCCGCCCAGCATAGACAGTTACCATAAATAGCATTAAAGCGGCAATGATAAACACAAATGCAAAGAAGTAAAAATCTTGAGGCATAAAAGTTGCCCCAAAAATATAAAACTTAGGTTCGATAACATCAAATAAAAGTGCTTGTCTACCATCCCAACGAAGCCAAGGTGCGATTAAAAATCCCAGTAAAATCAAATACATGCTAATTAGGCGAATGTTGGTATATTTGCCCTTAGCAAAGCGTGGATGCACACGGTGCTTGGTTGCATCCATATCTTTGGAGGTGGGAATGATTTTTTCAGGGGCAGGGCGGGGTTTTTTCTTTGGTTTTTGTTCTTCTGACATAACAGATACCTTGGCTTATGGCCCAAATGAATTAAAAATCGCTTTACTTGCTAGAAGCATTTTTGTTAAGGCATGGCTTGGTAAATAAAAAACACCAAAACGGATAGTTGGTAACTTATCTTATATTACCATTTTTTGTAGGGTTTTTGTATGATATTTTGACATTTTATAAAAATATGCAAGTTATATTTTTGAATAAAGATATTCTTAAATGATAAAAATAAGTATTTATGACATACTTACCTAAATCAAAACAAAACCCCATCAGGCTAATTTTGATGGGGGCGTTTGAAGTGTTTTTACAGTCTTTTACTTCAAATTCTTTGACTTAAAATTCGGTTATTTGCAGAATTTTTTTAAATAGCTCTTTTTGTTCTTGGCTTGGTTTGGCAGATTGTAGCGTCATGATTTGAGACATATCACCGTCAATACGAATTTTGCCAAGCATAAATGCTTCAATGGCTTGATTGGCATCACCTGTTGCGATGAGCTGTGATAATGTTTCGCTATCAACAGTGACAGTGCTGATGGCATTTTCTGTCAAACCTTGAAAAATTTTGCCTTCTTTGAGGTGTAGTTTGGCACCGTCATCGCCAGTAACTTTGGCATTTAATAAGACATTGGCTAAATTTGGCGGTAGATTTAAATTGCCTGCAGCTTGATTGAGTTCATTGACTTGATCAAACCATGCTTGGCTTAAAAATTTTGCCATAATAATTGTCCTTGACTGTTTGATAATGTCGGTTAAGGTTAAAAAAAGACACTATGCTTTAATTTGATTTGTATATTTGAGATATTATAAAGCAAAAGCACTGATTTGTCACAAGCGTCTTTGAACTAGTTTAATCTCGTACAGTTAATATAACTCGTATAGTTAATTAAAATGAGTTTTGGTTAATAATTAAACATTAAAATAAATTAAATAATCATAAGAAATTTAGCTTTATTACCAAAAAATCTCAATATTTTTACAAAATATACCCAAAAATTACATTTGTGTTGTATAATAAAAGATGAATAACTTTTGGCAATACCACATTGCCAGTATGGGTATATTTGGTGATGGCAGATTGCCACGCCACCAACGCAAGCCAAGCAGTTTTGCAATCCAAGCTAGCAAGGAATTTCAAATTTCAACCTAAAATTTGTCCATATTCCACAGAAAAATTAAGGATTTTTTCGTTTTTGCTGGCTGGTTTGATGATATTTGCCTAACTTTGCGTTACAATAGACACACAAGATCAAAGCAAGAGTAGTTTTTTCACTCGATTTGATAAAACTGCGACGCTAAATAAATCGGGCTGCACAGGAAAATATCCAATGAGTCTATATAAATCAGCAGTAGCCCCCTTATCCGTTGATCATGAATATGAAATCACGATCGTACGATTTTTTACAATCATGGCGGTATTTTGGGGTATCGTTGGCATGGCTGTCGGTGTATTCATTGCATCACAGTTGGCATGGCCAGTATTGAATTTTGACACATCATGGCTGTCTTTTGGACGACTAAGACCACTGCATACCAATGCGGTAATTTTTGCGTTTGGGGGTTCAGCACTTTTTGCAACATCTTACTATATCGTTCAACGCACTTGTAAGACCAGATTATTTGCACCTTATTTGGCATGGTTTACTTTTTGGGGCTGGCAGGCTGTTATCGTTTCTGCGGTCATCACACTGCCATTGGGTGTCACCTCTGCCAAAGAGTATGCAGAATTAGAATGGCCAATTGATATCGCCATTGCATTGGTATGGGTTGCTTATGCCATTGTTTTTTTTGGAACGCTCATCAAACGCCAAACCTCTCACATTTATGTTGCAAACTGGTTTTTTGCAGCATTCATCATCACGATTGCGTTGCTGCATATTGTCAATAGCTTGGTCGTACCAGTTGGCTTATTTAAGTCATACTCACTTTTTGGCGGCGCAACCGATGCCATGGTTCAATGGTGGTATGGACATAATGCTGTTGGTTTTTATTTGACAGCGGCGTTTCTTGGTATGATGTATTACTTTATTCCTGTACAAATTGGTCGCCCCGTTTATTCATATCGCTTATCAATTGTGCATTTTTGGGCATTGATTGCATCATATATGTGGGCAGGTGGTCACCATCTACATTACTCGGCCTTGCCTGACTGGACACAATCTTTGGGTATGGTGTTCTCATTGATTTTATTTGCACCATCTTGGGGCGGTATGATTAATGGCGTGCTGACACTTTCAGGTAGCTGGGATAAATTGCGTACAGACCCAATTATCCGTTTCTTGATTGTGGCGCTATCATTTTATGCCATGAGTACTTTTGAAGGTCCAATGCTCTCAATTAAAGCGGTTAATGCCATTAGCCATAATACTGACTGGACTGTTGGTCATGTACATTCAGGTGCATTAGGCTGGGTGGGTATGATTACCATCGGTTCAATTTATGTGCTATTGCCTCGTATCTTTAATAAGGCAAAAATGTATTCAACCAGCTTAATCACACTGCATTTTTGGCTTGCAACAACAGGTACGGTATTGTATATCGTTGCACTTTGGATTTCAGGCATTACCCAAGGGATGATGTGGCGTGCCACTAACCCAGATGGTACTTTGGCGTATGACTTTATTCAAACTGTTGTGGTCTCACATTGGCCGTATGTTGTGCGTGCATTGGGTGGTGCTTTATATGTTGGTGGTATGTTTGTCATGGCTTATAATTGCTATCGCACCATCAAAATGCCAAGCGTGCCTGAACATATCGCAGAGCCAGAAGAGGTAAATACTGGCAGTGAACAAGCAACGGCACAGGCTTAAGGGGTAAACAATGTCTAATATCACTCATGAATTAGTAGAGAAAAATACAGGTTTACTCGTCATCTTTATCGTCATTGCTGTCAGCTTTGCAACCTTGGTTGAAATTGTACCTTTGATTTATGATGAAACCGTTGCTAAAGAAGGCGGTGTAAACAAACCCATGCCAAATATGCGTCCTTGGACAGCGCTTGAGCTTGAAGGTCGTGATATTTATATCCGTGAAGGTTGCCATGTTTGCCATACACAGATGATTCGCCCATTGCGTGCAGAAGTGGAGCGTTATGGTCCGTATAGTCGTGCTGCAGAATCAACATGGGATCACCCATTCTTATGGGGTTCTAAGCGTACTGGTCCAGACCTTGCCCGTGTGGGCGGTCGTTATTCAGACCAGTGGCATGTTGACCATCTGACCGACCCTCGTTCTGTTGTTCCAGAATCTGTGATGCCATCTTATCCTTGGCTTGCGACCAATGAAGTTAATGGGACAAAAGTACAAGAAAAAATGCGTCTGTTTAAAGATCGTTTTGGGTTACCTTATACAGAAGCAGATATTGAAGCTGCACCTGACCAAGTTCAAGGTGCAACCGAGCTGGATGCCCTGGTTGCTTATTTGCAACAGTTGGGTATTGCGATGCAAGGTCAACGCTAATGAATTGGGGCGTTTTGCATAGTATTGCGACCGTTGCGGCGTTTATCACCTTTATCGGTATCGCATGGTGGGCTTATTCCCCAAAAAATAAAAAACGCTTTGAAGAAGATGCACAACTTGCGCTGGATGATCAGGACATACAACGACTATCATCAGATAAGCGCACTAAGGATATACAATGAGCTTTTTTTGGAGTTCTTGGATTACCATCTTATCATTGGGCTGCTGGCTATTCATCTTTGGTGTTCTGGTATGGACCTTGCGATCTAGACCAGTTCTTGAAGAAGATGAGACCACAGGTCACTCATATGATGGCATTCGAGAATATGATAAACCGCTGCCAAAATGGTGGTTGGTGATTTTCTTTGGTACGATGATTTGGGGCTTGGGTTATTTTATCCTTTTTCCATCAATTCAGCCAAATACATGGAAAGGCGTGACAACCGTTGAGGTGGATGGTGAGTCTGTACCTTGGACTTCTGCCAATGAACTAAACAGCCAGCTTCAAGCTAACAACCGTGTATTTACTGAAAATTTTGAGCAAAATATTTTGGAAAATGCAGGTGCAAGTGAGGCAACTGTTGTCCTTGCTAAACTAAACGACCTTCAATCACAGCGTAAAGCTGGCGAAGAAAATGCCGAACTACAAACACAGATTGATGAACAAGTCAAACTGCTGGCACCTTATGTTGATAAGCTGGCATCAGATCCAGAAGCACAAAAAATCGGTAACCGTTTATTTTTACAAAACTGTGCTTTATGCCATGGATCTAATGCAAGAGGTGCACTTGGTTATCCTGATTTGACAGATAATGATTGGTTGTATGGTGGCAACGCTGACCAAATCCTACTGACAATTCATAATGGTCGTGTTGGTTCAATGGCAGCATGGCAACAACAACTGGGTGAATCTGGTGTCCGTGCCGCAGCGGAATATGTGCTTCAGCTTTCTGGTAATCAAAATGACTATGAGCTTGATGCTGCTAAAGTTGCACAAGGTAAAGTATTGTTTGAGGCAAATTGTGTGGTCTGCCATGGTCCAGATGCCAAAGGCAGCGCTGCCATTGGTGCACCAAATCTAACGGATGATATTTGGCTATTTGGTGGTGATCGTGATGCCGTCCAAACTTCCATTCGCCATGGTCGTGCTGGTGTGATGCCAGAATGGCAAACCAAATTGGGCAATGAACGCATTATGCTGCTGGCAGCTTATGTACGCTCACTATCACAAACTGCCGCTGAATAAGTTTGGCTAATGTTTTAAGAGTCGCTTTTGCGGCTCTTTTTATTGATGGTGAAATGATTGGCAATTTTAATGCTATGATTTATTTGCAGAGAAAAATATTCCCCAAACCCCTATATTTTTTTGATGATTTTTAGTAAAATTCTATTTTACCAGCAACAGATATATTACTATGAGTACGAAATTTATCTTTGTAACCGGCGGTGTCGTGTCATCACTTGGCAAGGGCATTGCTGCAGCTTCCATTGCGGCTGTTTTGGAGGCTCGTGGTCTTAAAGTTACCATGACCAAGATGGATCCTTATATTAATGTGGATCCTGGCACGATGAGTCCATTTCAACATGGTGAAGTCTTCGTTACCGAAGATGGTGCGGAGACAGATTTGGATTTGGGCTATTATGAACGCTTTTTACGCCGTTCAAAAATGAGTAAAGCCAACAATTTTACCAGTGGTCGCATTTATCAAACCGTGCTTGCCAAAGAACGCCGTGGCGATTATTTGGGCGGTACTGTTCAGGTAATCCCTCATATTACTGATGAAATCAAGCATAAAATCCGTACCAGTGGTGAGGGCTATGACATCGCCATTATTGAGATTGGCGGTACAGTGGGTGATATTGAAAGCTTGCCTTTTATGGAAGCGGTTCGCCAAATGCAAGTTGAGCTTGGTCGCACACATTCTTTACTGATGCATTTGACTTTGGTGCCTTATATTGCTTCGGCGGGCGAATCTAAAACCAAGCCAACCCAGCATTCGGTTAAAGAACTTCGCTCCATTGGTCTACAGCCCGATGTATTAATTTGTCGATCAGAACAACCCATTTCTGAAGATAACCGTCAAAAAATTGCACTATTTACGAATGTTGAGCCACGCGGCGTCATCTTATGCGAAGATGCCAAGTCCATTTATCAAATTCCACGCCGCTTATATGAGCAAGATTTGGATGATTTGATTTGTGAGCGTTTTGGTATCACAGCACCAGAGGCGGATTTGTCAGATTGGGATAAAGTTGTTGATGATTTGTTCAACTCCCAAGGCGAGATCGTAGTTGCTATGGTGGGTAAATATGTCGAACTCCCAGATGCTTATAAATCTGTTAACGAAGCCCTACTTCATGCAGGTATTCACAATAAAACAAAAGTTAGCATTCGATATATCAGTGCCGAGGCCCTAGAAACAGATTCAGAGGCAATGAATCAGATTACCGATGTGGATGCGATTTTGGTTCCAGGTGGCTTTGGTGAGCGTGGTACTTTGGGTAAGATGAAAGCCATTCAATTTGCGCGTGAAAATAACAAGCCATTTTTAGGCATTTGCTTGGGCATGCAGCTTGCAGTCATTGAGTATGCGCGTAATGTATTGGGCATAGAAGCAAATTCTACCGAATTTGATCGAAAAACAGCCAATCCGATTATCGGCTTGATTACCGAATGGTTTGATGAAAAAGGTGAACTTCAAACCCGCTCTGATGATAGTGATTTGGGCGGCACCATGCGCTTGGGTGCTCAAGAAGCAGAATTGGTTTCAAACTCTAAGCTTGCTGAGATTTATGGCTCACATAATATCACCGAACGCCATCGCCATCGTTATGAGATGAATAATCGCTATATTGAGCCTTTGGAAAATGCTGGTATGAAAATTTCAGGCTATTCTGCCAAACAGCATTTGGTTGAGTCGGTTGAAATTGACAATCATCCTTGGTTTGTGGCGGTGCAATATCACCCAGAGTTTACCAGCTCTCCTCGAGGTGGTCATCCACTATTTAATAGCTTCATCAAAGCTGCCATAGATGTGAAACAAGCCTAATCATTAAGCACATCAAACGCTTTGGCTTTGATGTGCTTTTTACTATTTTTTGTGTTTTAAATGTACTTGGTAGTATAATGACAAAACCAAACTTGTAACTTATGCAGGATAAATAAAACTGTAAGGATTTGAGATGACACAGCCAATGATAGCCGCTCAATCAAACATTACCGTATCAGGGATTGAGATTGGTAATGATAAGCCTTTTGTTCTATTTGGCGGTATGAATGTGCTTGAAAGCCGTGAATTGGCTTTTGAGATTGCTGAGCAATATATCGATATTTGCCAAAGGCTTAATATCGGTTATGTGTTCAAGGCAAGTTTTGACAAAGCAAATCGCTCAAGCTTGCACTCTTTTCGTGGTCCAAGCCTTGAGAATGGCTTGACTTGGCTAAATGACATTAAAGAAACTTACAATGTCCCCATTATTACCGATGTGCATGAACCTTATCAGGCTGCACCTGTTGCCAAAGTTGCCGATATCCTACAATTACCTGCTTTTTTGTCCCGCCAGACGGATTTGGTGAGTGCCATTGCACGCACTGGCAAGATAATTAATGTCAAAAAAGCACAGTTTTTGGCACCACATGAAATGCGTCATATCATTAATAAATGTTTGGAAGCTGGTAATGATCAAGTGATTCTTTGTGAGCGTGGTTCGGCATTTGGTTATAATAATTTGGTTGTTGATATGCTTGGCTTTGATACCATGAAGTCAATGAATGTACCAGTATTTTTTGATGTTACGCACGCACTTCAAGAGCCGGGTGCTCGTGGTGACAGTGCAGGTGGCAGACGCCATCAGATTACCACTCTTGCTCGTGCGGGTATGGCGACAGGCTTGGCGGGTTTATTTTTAGAAGCTCATCCTGATCCTGATAAGGCGAAATGTGATGGCCCAAGTGCATTACGCCTAAATCAACTTGAGCCATTTTTGATACAAATTAAGCAGCTTGATGATTTGGTCAAAGGCTTTGAAACTTTAGATACACAATAATAGATACGCAAAATTAAAGAATTTTATCATTAATAAGTGATTGCGATAGGAGCTACTATGTACGCTGAAGATACAAAAAATATTGTAGAAATTAAAGACATTATTGCTCGAGAGATTTTGGATTCTCGTGGCAACCCAACCATTGAAGCAGATGTTATCCTTGCAAATGGTATTCGTGGTCGTGCAGCTGCACCCAGTGGGGCATCAACAGGCTCTCGTGAAGCGTTAGAATTGCGTGATGGTGACACTTCCCGTTATTTGGGTAAAGGCGTCAAAAAGGCAGTGGCGAACGCCAATAGCCAAATCCGCACCGCACTGCTTGATAAAGATGTTACACAACAAACTCAGATTGATAATATCTTAATTGAGCTTGACGGTACAGAAAATAAAGGTAATATGGGTGCAAATGCTATGTTGGCAGTATCGTTGGCGGTAGCCAAAGCAGCGGCCATTGCTCAATCATTGCCCCTGCATCAATATATTGCCAATCTGCGTGGACAAACCAGCTTAACCATGCCTGTGCCGATGATGAATATTTTAAATGGTGGCGCACATGCTGATAATACCGTTGATATCCAAGAATTCATGATTGAGCCTGTGGGATTTGCTTCATTTTCAGAGGCACTGCGTGCAGGTACCGAAATTTTCCATGCATTAAAATCAGTTCTAAAAGCACAAGGTTTAAATACGGCTGTTGGTGATGAAGGCGGATTTGCACCTAACTTACGCTCAAACGAAGAGGCAATTACTGTCATCATGCAAGCGATTGATAAAGCTGGCTATAAGGCAGGTGAAAATATCTTTTTAGCCTTAGATTGTGCAGCATCTGAATTTTATAAAAATGGTCAATACATCTTGGCAGGTGAGGGCAATAAAGCCTTTGATAGCCAAGGTTTTAGCGATTATTTAACCAGCTTATGCAACCAATATCCGATCATCTCTATCGAAGATGGTTTGGATGAAAGCGATTGGGAAGGCTGGGCATATTTAACCAAACAGTTGGGTAAAAAGGTTCAATTGGTAGGAGATGATTTGTTTGTCACCAATCCAAAGATCTTGCAAGAAGGTATTGATAAAGACATTGCTAATGCCATTTTGATCAAATTTAACCAAATTGGCACTTTAAGCGAAACTTTAGATGCGATCTATCTGGCCAAGCAAAATGGCTATGCCACTGTCATCAGCCATCGCTCGGGTGAAACTGAAGATTCAACCATTGCTGATTTGGCAGTTGGTACGGCAGCAGGTCAGATTAAGACAGGTTCACTGTGCCGTTCAGACCGTGTTGCCAAGTACAATCAGCTTTTACGCATCGAGCAGCAAGTGCGTGCCGCTTATCGTGGTCGTGAAGAATTTATCGGTCTGCGTGGCTGATCTGCGATTTTATCAATGATTTGGGAAAAACACTGTGGCAAATGTGAATCAGATACTTAAGTATATGGTGAGTAATCAGCTTAGACTGATTATTAGCATTATTATTGCAACAGTGGTTTTGGTGCTGATGCAAATACAGTATTGGTATGGTGATTATGGTCATGCCAATTTAATTGCTGTAAAAAATCAGCTGCATGAACAAAATCGCTTGAATCAAGAGCAGATCAATAAAAACAATATCTTATTGGCTGATGTCAAAGATCTAAAATCGGGTCTTTCGGCAATTGAGGAGCATGCACGGCTGGACCTTGGTTTAATTAAGCCTGGTGAAACATTTATTCAGCTGTCAAATGCACCAATTACTTATTCACGCCAGCCCTTACTTGAAATTGATGAGAGTATCGAGGCTGTTGATTCTGTACCAGAACCCATGCCCAATCACTGATATACAAAAGTTTTTGATCGCCAAACTGTTTGATCTGATTTGGCGATTTTTATTATTTGATGACTTATGAAAACAACGATTTATCCGCTCATTGTCGCTGCTGGCACAGGATCAAGATTTGGTGCCAATAAACCCAAGCAATATCTTAAAATTGGTACTAAAAGTATCTTGACACACAGTATTTCTCGATTAAATCACCCCGATCTTGATGCTTTGACCGTGGTGATTGCTCATGATGATGCCTATATTCAAGGCGAAATGTTGGACATGCAATCCTCTTTTGATCAGGCAATTTACTACACAACTGGCGGCGATGAGCGATGGCAGTCGGTGATGAATGGGCTTGACAAAATCTGTGCTGAAGGGGGTTTGGATGGTGATTGGGTGCTTATCCATGATGCAGCAAGACCATGTTTGCCTTATACTGATTTGGATCGATTGATTCATAAAATCAAAAGCAATCAATGCAATGCAGCAATATTGGCGACAGCTGTCGTGGATACATTGAAATTTGCCAAAGATAACCATATTAGCCATACGGTCAGCCGAGATGATTTATGGCAAGCGTTGACGCCTCAGGCATTTAAGATAGGGGTTTTAAAGTCGGCTTTTGAATTTGTCATCACCAACCGCCTGCAGATTACTGATGAGGCATCAGCGTGTGAAGCGATGGGGGAGTCTGTCGCCATTGTGCCAGCATCTCGGATGAATATTAAGCTGACTTACCCTGATGATTTGCCGCTTATGGAGAAGATTTTAAGTGGTTTGTTTGATGAATTGGTCAAATTAAGTTAAGCTTATGGC
This sequence comes from Moraxella catarrhalis, assembly GCF_001632285.1. Lineage (GTDB taxonomy): Bacteria > Pseudomonadota > Gammaproteobacteria > Pseudomonadales > Moraxellaceae > Moraxella > Moraxella catarrhalis. The sequence goes on along the minus strand of NZ_LWAH01000012.1, from coordinate 105,476 downwards.
GGTTTGGTTATTTGTTTTTGTTGCCTTGGCTGTGCTTGCCATCTTGGGCAGTATTGAGCAATTTTGGTTTGATGAGACATGGCTTAGTATTTTAGCTTCAGATCAATGTATCTTACTGATAACTGCAGGTTTATTGTTGTGTTTGCTTGGATGGTCACTGATACCTACATCTAAATTAGCCAAAATCAATCGCTTGCTCAAAGCGTGTCTACTTGTTGCAAGTATTGTTTTGTTATTTGTGGTGCGTACATTGGTCGCATATGTTACTTATGAGATACATGCGCCAAACGCTCGCTACATGGTCAGTGCTGACGCTCATATTCATACTCTGAGTGATGGGATTTATGATGATATCTTGGGTACTTCATTTCGCCAAGTGGCGACTTTACATAATATTAAACCCATTATTCCTTCTGCTCATCACCCCTCAACTTTAAAGATTCATAATCCCTTTGGGGAATTTAATCCCAACCCTTCAATAATGCCAACTCAAGAGGATTTAGACAAATTAAAATCAATGGAGGGTATGACGGTACTTTTGTCAGCCAATCCAAATGCCACTCAAGCCGATTTGAGTAAACTTGCTAAGGTTCAGCCTGCCATGCGTTTGACTGCCGAGATTTTGATTACACCGATTGATAAAACGCCATCGGCAAGTGGTTTTGATACCAATCAATGGCTACGCACTCGCCATATTCATGCTCAAGCAAAAATTTTGTCTGTTGGTGAGATTGCACCGCTTGAGGCAGAATCTTTGGCTCAGCGGTTTTATTTTCGTCTTGAGCAATTTCGTCATCGACTCAGAACGCATTTTTATCAAGATTGGCATAAGCTTAGTGCATCGCAATCACAGGCAAAAGCGGTTTCTTTGAGCTTGATGACAGGTGATCGTGCTTTGATTGATAAACACACCAAAGAGCTGTATCAATTGGCAGGTATTTCGCATTTGCTTGCCATTTCAGGGACGCATGTGCTATTTTTAGCGGTGATTTTATCAGCACTTGTAACTTTTATGACGGATAAATTTGCACAACGCATTTATGCACACTTGCCAAGATGGCAAATTCGTATGATGGTCATGGTGTTGGCAAGTTTGGTTTATGCATTGTTTACAGGGTTTGATGTGCCTGCGGTGCGAACTGTTTATTTATTAATTGCAGCTTGGCTGGTTCGCTACTTAATACTGCCCGCTGACATGATTTCTGTGCTGGCGTGGGTAGCCTTGTTGATGATTTGGCTTGACCCTTATGTGTTATGGCAAGCAGGCTTTTGGTTGTCATTTATTGCCGTGTTGTTATTGATGCGTTATGAGTCACCCAAAATTGATATGATCAATGATACCAATCAAAATCAGGGGCAACTTGTACGGCGATGGCTTCAATTCAAACAGGCAGTGCGTTTGCAATTTTGGCTATTTTTTAGCATGCTACCTGTGTCTATCTTATTATTTGGCAAGGTATCAATCTGGGGTTTGGTGGTAAATTTATTTGCCATCGGATTGTTTGGTTTTGTTGTTGTACCCATTAACTTAATCGCTGGTGCAGTTTTTGGGATTTTGCCAGAGCTGTCGCAGCTACTTTGGGGCACATCTTCTGCTGTACTTTATTGGCTGCATGATTTTTTATATTTTGGACTAAGTAGCCAAATTGGTAGTTTGGGTGCTTGGCTATATGCACCTTTTGGGATGGCAGGATTTTTACTCAGTTTTATGGTAGTGGGCTTATGGATATTGCCAAATGTCTTACCTAGGGTACTGATTATACTACCTTTGGTGGCGATGATATTTTTGGGATTGCCCAAGCAAATACCGCATTTTAAGCTGATTATTTTGCCAAGTGATACGCCTAATATCAGTCAGATGTTGCTTAGTTATCACAATGCCAATCAACAAAAACACTGGCTTATCTTAAATGATTTGGGTGCCAAGAGCTTAAGAGCAAATCATACCCAAACGCTGACAGATCAGCTGTATCGACTGGGAGCGGCACAATATGGCATAGATGGTATCATTGTCCAAAGCCCAAGTGCCATATTTTTGCCTGTGGTGGGTCAGCTTGCTAAAGCATTGCCTGTGCATCGCTTTTGGCAGGCGGGTAATCATGAGCCTTTGGCAAATATTCATCACACACCATGTCGTGCAGGTTTATATTGGCAATCTGAAGGCATTGGCATAAAAGCTTTGACGGGTTGGCATGAGATTGGTGATGAGCGTGTACAGCACTGCGAAGTTGAAGTTTTGGCAGATTTGCCACTAAATACCCAAAATCTGACAGAAGATCAGCTTGAGCCTAATTTTGGGGAGGTTGATACCGCCACTTCAAATCAAACACAGCTTATCATCAGTACAAATCGTGAGCCAATGCTTTGGCAGCTATGGGATATGCTGTGTCTTTCTGACGAAGAATTAAAGTTGGTGACACCTGTAGGCTACCATTCGGTTTGGCTTAGCACCACACACGCCGCTGATGCCAGCCATGTTAAAGCCAATTTAGATACCCTGCAATCAATTTACTTAGATAAATAGTGAATAATCAGGTAGGCACACTATCGTTTATATGGTTTTTGAGTTACAATAAGTGTATTTTCATATTTTAAGTATTTTTGTATAAGGTATCAATTATGGCATGGCCACCAAATCCTGACAAATCGCCCCAAAAAATATCAGCTGACACACCCATGGGTGCACCCAGACAAGGCGAAGAATGGCGTCTGCTCGAAAAAACACTGCTTGCCAGCATTGAAGAGCAAAGGGCTAACCGTCTTTGGTCGGTATTTTTGAAATTACTGACCTTTGCTTTTTTGGTATTTTTTATCATTGTACTTGGTTTTGGGTGCAGCGGTTTTGGATCATCATTTGAGCGTATCGGTATTAATGAACCACACATTGCCATTATTGATGTTAATGGGGCGATCATGACAAATGGTGATGTCAATGCACAAAATATCAATGATTCTTTGATGGAGGCATTTGAGAATAACCAAGCCAAAGCCGTGGTTTTAAATATCAATTCACCAGGTGGTTCGCCAGTGCAGTCAGATGAGATTTGGCAAATGGCGATGATGCTTCGTCAAGAATATCCTGATAAAAAATTGTATGCCATCATTGGTGATCTTGGTGCATCAGGTGCATATTATATTGCATCGGCTGCTGATGAAATTTGGGTCAACCCTTCAAGTTTGGTTGGTTCTATCGGTGTAATTATGTCTGGGTACAATCTAGAAGAGCTGATGAAAAAAGTGGGCGTAAAAGATCGCACGATAACAGCAGGTGAATATAAAGATATTTTAAGTAGTAGCCGTGAGATGACCGAAACAGAACGGCAGCACATACAAGCCTTATTAAATAAGACTCACCAAAATTTTATTAAGGCGGTTAAACAAGGTCGTGGTAGTAAACTGAAAAATCCTGAACAAAATCAGCTTTTTAGTGGTCTGATTTGGACAGGTACCGATGCTGTTGAGCTGGGTTTGGCGGATAAAACAGGTGGTATTAGCCAGCTTAAAAAGACGCTTGATTTACAAACAGTCGATTATACTTATGTCAACCCAATGAATAAGTTATTTGATCGTTTTGGTGTGCAGGTTGGTAAGGGTTTGGGCGAGGGTTTAAAATTGAGCCTAAACCAAGAAGAGGCCACCATTCAATAATCAATCAAATCAAGAAAAACCACTCACTGATTATCAGTGGGTAGTTTTTTGCTGTTAGTTGGCGTCTTTATACATTCAATACTGATGACGCATTCATATTTAATTCATCCATATTTGTTAATCCAAATCGCATGTTTGATTCACATCTGTTAAGGCTTCATCGATGATGGATTGGCTAACCCCTTTTTTACGCAATTTTTCAATGAATAGCATGTCATTGGCAAGCGTGTAATTACAATTATCACGGTCCAAACCTTGGCGAATGTACAAGCGAATCAGTCCTTGAATACGGCTAAACCCATGTACTTTGGCGGTATCTTCAAGATGCTGGATAATCTCTTCAGATAGGCGTAAATGAACAGGACGCATGATGGTTTGAGGGTGGTCTGAATAACGATTTTTGATGTGTGGAGGTAGCATAAATTTCCTAATGAGTTTATTTTTATGGCATAAAGTTTGATACAATGGTCGCCATCGCTATTTTTATATTGGCATAAAATAAGCATATCAAGGTAATTGTATAAAGCAATACTTAACAATAACCTTAAAAATGGCATTTAAAGGATTATAACACGATGGTTTTTGATGTCAATTTTGCCAGGGTGGATAAGCTTGGTTTGGTTGGGATAATTTTTTTGTAATTACTTGCTTAAATTGTATCTCAACTGATTGTAATTTTTCATATATGTTATATAATACTTCAACAAATGTTATAGTATATCATATATGAAGGTTACCATGATAAAAAAACCGCTTGCCTGTGCCATATTGGCAACTTTTTCAATGCCAATGCTGGCAGAGGCGAATTTAAAGGATAAGCCAACCGTCATTTTAGATGGCGTTTCGATCACCTCTTTAGCTGACCAAAATACAGAGTTTGGCGTTAATCATTCAAAAACAGTCAGTGGCATCACAGTTTCAAAAGAGCAACTACAACAACGAGCAACCACCCTAGGCGATGCCTTGGCAGGTGAGCTTGGCGTTCATTCTAACCATTTTGGGGGCGGTGCCTCAGCCCCCATCATTCGTGGGCAGGAGGGTAAACGCCTGAAAATCCTACAAAACGGTTCAGAGGTTGTGGACATGTCTGGGTTATCGCCAGACCATGCCATAGCGGTGGACACCACACTGGCAAAACAGGTGGAGATTGTGCGAGGCTCTGGTGCCTTGTTGTACGCCTCTGGCAACTCAGCAGGCGTGGTCAATGTCGTTGATGACAAAATACCCAGCAAATTGCCCAGCAAATTACAAGGTGATGCGACGGTGCGTCTTAGCAGTGCCAACCGTGAAAAATTAATCACCGCCAGTGCCGAAGCCCCACTGGGAGAGCATGTGGCAGTGCGTGTTGCAGGGCTGTCCAAACAAGCAGCAGATTATAAAACGCCACGCTTTGACCGCCATGTCTTTAACGAAGAATCTGAATACGATGATACTCAGCCAGAATTCATCTATAAAGACACCTTAAAGCATCTGCCAGACAGCCATGCCAAATCAAACGCAGGAACGCTTGGCGTGTCATGGGTTGGCAATCAAGGCTTTTTGGGGGCATCGGTGAGCTTACGCCGAGACAAATATGGCCTGCCCAACCATTCACATGAATATGAAGAATGTAGCGTGCATGGCATTTCTCAGTCCGCCTTACAATACAAGCCATATTTGCGTTTGTATCCTTTTTTGATGGAAAATGATGACTTAGAGTTTGACAATGCAGGGCTTGAATGCCATACACATGATGACCACGACCACGACCATGCTCATGACCACGAGCACGACCACGAGCACGACCATGGCAAACCTTGGATTGATTTGAAAATGAAGCGTTATGATGTGCAAGGGCAAATCAATGCGCCGTTTGCTGGCATTGATAAAATCCGAGCCAGCATGGGCAAAGTGGATTATCATCATGATGAGATAGATGGGGGTGAGAAGACCAGCTTTTTTGATAATCAAGCCAATGTGTGGCGTTTGGAAGCCTCACATACCCCCATTCATACGCCGATGGGCAAGTTTAGCGGGGTGTTTGGGGTAGGTTATCTCACCTCAAAAAACAGCGGACTTGTGCCACCTCGTTATGAAGATGGCAATAAACAAGACACTCAAAACATCTTGCACAATAATACAACCAAAACAGGCAGTGTGTTTTGGTTTGAAGAATACAAACCCAATGACAAGCTGACCGTTGACGCCGCCGCTCGCATTGAGAAACAAACCATCACCATGGATTATGATAAAGACGCCATTTATCAGAGCTTAAACTTAGGCTTAGCAACCGCTCATGAACCAGACATACGCTTTAAACGATTGCTAGACAGCGGTACTTTAAACCCCAAAAAACAAACCGCACGCTCTTATGCTGTTGGGACGCATTTACAATTAACGCCCAAACATAAATTATCGCTGAATCTGTCGCATCAAGAACGCCTGCCAAATGCTCAGGAATTGTATGCTCACGGCATGCACCTTGCCACCAACTCGTTTGAAATTGGCAACCGCTTTTTAAACAAAGAAAAATCCAACAACATTGATTTGGGGCTGACATTTCAAGGTGATAAATGGGATTATCGTCTTGGGGGCTATCATTATGATTTTGATAACTATGTGTTTTTACAAACATTGTCACAGTATAAGCAAGGTTTGCGTGGCATGCGTCATGATAAAGACTTAAAAACCGCACGCTATGAACAAGCAGCGGCGAAATTTTATGGATTTGATGCCAACATCGGTTATCAGATTAATGATGTGTATCATGTGGCGTTATTTGGTGATTATATTCGTGGCAAGCTCACCAATTTGCCTGACAAAAAGGGCAGAACCGATGCGTATGGCAACCGTCCTCTCATCAAACAGCCAGACAGTCATACGCCAAGACTGCCACCAAAACGCCTTGGCATGAAATTAACCGCCAATGTTAATGCAAATTGGTCAGGGTTTTTGGAATATCGCCATACCTTTAAACAAGATAAATTGGCGAATTTTGAACGCCCAACCCCAGCTCATAACTTGGTGAATTTGGGGCTTAACTATCAGCACAAGCCAAGCCATCAAGCAGGCTCGGTTCAGGTATTTTTTAATGCTAACAATCTATTAAACGATAAAGTCTTTGCTCATGAGACATTTTTCCCAGACATGCCACAAATGGGGCGAAACTTTATGCTCGGGGCAAATTTCAAATTTTGACAAATCATTTAACTAAAGGCAATCAATATATGCTTGTACTAAACTATTATATTGATTAAATGTGATATTCATTAAAAATCTGCATTCACAATTAAGGAATTTGGGTGCAGATTTTTATATGGATGGTTACAGGTGGATAAATACTAAAATCATAAGGCCAATTCGTGTTATGTTTAAAAAATATACCCAATAAAGCAGTAATTTTTGTTAAGATGATACAAACGACTCTGATAGATAGTGTCTTGATAGATAGTGTATCGTAGCGGTCGTGTTAACTTTATATATTTAGACTATAGGTGCCATCATGTCCGACTTTCACACCTCCCATCAGCATAATGAGATACTTGGCAGACTCATTGAAATGCAAAAGCTGAATGATGATATTCAAGCGTTAACGCAACAACTTAAAAATGCACTCAAGCAAATACAAAAGTTGCAAGATAAGCATGCCAAACTTGATGAATTTTATCAAAAAGAATGCCAAAGTCTTTGTACCGCTTACCAAAATGGTAGTATCAGTGAGCAAGATTTGGATTATGTGAACAAAAAAGCACAGACCAAAGGTTATTCTATTTTAAGTGAAGATGGTATTTGGAATGTATTGATTGATGCTGAACAAACTCAAGTGGCATTAATTAAGCAATTGGTTCGGTCGTTATAAAGATAGTTGTCTTGTTAAAAAAGCGGATAAATCTCCGCTTTTGTCATTCTTCGTCATCACCATAGTACTTAACCCCAATCTTAATGGGTTCTCGTCCTTGGCTGCGGCGAAAATTATTGGTATCACGCAGTGAGTAAGCACAGCCACAATATTCTTGTTGATAAAAATGCTCTCGTTTGCTAATCTCAATCATGCGATTACTGCCACCGCCTTTACGCCAGTTAAAATCCCAATATTCAAGGTCGTCATAAGGGGCAGCGGCACGATGACCACAATCATTAATCTGAGCCATGTTCTTCCATCGTGAGATGCCCAAAGAACTGGTTATCACAGGAAAACCATGCTCGTGGGCGTATAGGGCGGTGCGCTCAAATCGCATGTCAAAACACATGGTACATCGTCTGCCTCGCTCAGGGTCTTGCTCCATGCCTTTGGCACGGGCAAACCAGTTGTCCATGTCATAATCAGCATCAATGAATGGTATGCCATGCTTTTGGGCAAAGGCGATATTTTCATTTTTGCGAATTTCGTATTCTTTTTTGGGGTGAATGTTGGGGTTATAAAAATAAATGGTAAATTCAATGCCACTGGCAATCATCGCCTCCATGACCTCACCTGAACAAGGGGCACAGCATGAATGTAGCAGTACTTTTTTATGTCCGTTGGGTGGGGTTAAAATAGGGCGGTCAATGGGGGTGAGTGTTGGATAATCAAAAGCTTTGGCAATTGCCACAGGTGTGTCTGTTTTCATGTCAATAGTACTCATTAATGTATGTGATTGGTTTTGTTTGGTTTTGATTATAAATTTGGCTTTTTATTTAGCATTATTGATCTATTATGCTGGTTTTTTACCGATTAAGCAAGATTTTATCATTTTATCTTGTCTTGTGTGTTGATTTATAAGACATTTTATGAAATATTTGTAAGACAGTTACTTGAGCTAAAAAAATATCAACAATATTTTACAATTGCTAATGTTGTGTTATACTAGCGTTCTTTGTTTTATTGGGTAAATAATTTATCCATAAAATTGCTTTATCCGTAAACTTGAGGCAAAACGCATAGCAAACTGCTAAGTTGATGTCAAGGAAGAATATGAGAAAGTATATTTTAAGCCGTATTTTCAGATCATTACTCTCTGTAGTTGTCGTGACGGCTTTGGTTTATGTCATTGTTTATACCTTAGTGCCAACGAGTCTTATTTTTAAACAAGACCCCAACTACAATAAGATGACCAAAACTTTGGATAAGAAAGTTGATTATGAAAATACAACTTTTGATTCCATGGGATATATTGACTATTTATCTGCTGGGGAGCTGCAAAAGCGTGTTAGTAGCCAAGGCGGCGATATTAATAGTGAAGCTGCCTACCAAAATTATCTGTCAACCTTAAATGGTCAGTGGCAGTTAAAAACCTATCCACTGAGTGAACAGTTTTATGCCACGCGTGATATCCCTATCTATGAGCGGGTGTGGTCTTTTTTCTCTAATCTGATTGAAATTGATCATCCTTGGAAGATACAAGATCCAGACAATCCCAATTTACCAAGATATATGCGGTTTGAAAAAGATGCTGCAGCAGGTTGGGCGTTGGTTGGTTCTGGTACTCACCATAAATATTTGCTATATACCAATCGTGAATTTCCTTACCTACACCAAAATTTCATTAATCTGAATTTGGGAACTTCTTACCCAACTTACAGCAATGTCCCTGTATGGCAGGTGATTACACAAGGACAAGGTCGTATCGATTTACAGGAAGTGACTTTCCCAACAGGTGTGACCAAAAAGTCATCTGTAGATATTTATAGCAGAACCTATAAAAATCCGAATACCATGGATGATATTGCCCGTGCTAATTATGGCGAAAATGACAACTATTCCAAAACTAAAACCAATTATAAAGATCCATCTATGATTTATAATTCATTTGTTATTGGGTTGTTTGGCGTATTATTCTCTTATGGAATAGGCTTGCCCATTGGTATGCTTATGGCACGCTTTAAAGATGGATTGTTTGATAAAGTTTCCACGGCAACCATGACTTTTATGCTGGCATTGCCAAGTATTGCGTTAATTTATGTCATCCGTTTTGCTGGTAGTCAACTGACAGGTTTGCCTGACTCTTTCCCAATCTTAGGGGCTTCGGATATTCGGTCTTATATTTTGCCAGCACTAATTTTGGGGATATTTAGCTTACCATATACTGTAATTTGGTTTCGTCGTTATTTGGTTGATATTCAAGCCAGTGATTGGGTGCGTTTTGCTCGTGCCAAGGGATTATCTGAATCAGAAATTTACAAAAAGCACTTATTTAAAAACGCCATGGTGCCTGTGGTTGTTGGTATTCCTGCCAGTATTATTTTAGCCATTGGTGGTGCAACACTAACCGAGACCATTTTTGCGTTTCCTGGCATGGGTAAAATGCTCATTGACTCGATTAAGGCAGCCAATAATGCCATGATTGTTGGACTGACATTTATTTTTACTGTTTTATCAATTATCTCGCTACTATTGGGAGATATCGCCATGGCATTGGTGGACCCACGCATCAAACTATCTGAAGACAAAAAAGGTGAGTAAATGGAAGTTGTTGATAAATCTAAGTTTAAATTTGTTGGTCGTGATAGCCGTGCTTCTGAGGTTATCGATACACCGACCTATTCTTATTGGAAATCGGTTGCTCGCCAGTTTTTTTCCAAAAAATCAACCTATGTGATGCTCGCCATTTTGTCAGTGATTTTATTGATGAGCTTTATTTATCCCATGGTTGTGCCTTATGATTTTAGTGATGTCAGTAATATTAATGACTTTTCTAAGCGCTATATTTGGCCAAATAGTGAATATTGGTTTGGCACTGACAAAAATGGTCATTCATTATTTGATGGCGTATGGTATGGGGCACGAAATTCCATCCTAATTTCGGTGATTGCAACCTTTATTAATATCACTATTGGCGTTGTTGTAGGTGCGCTGTGGGGCGTGTCAAAGTCTATTGATAAAATCATGCTGGAGATTTACAACATCATCTCCAATGTACCCTCAATGCTGATTATCATTGTGTTGACCTATGCATTAGGAGCGGGATTTTGGAAGCTAATTTTAGCATTTTGTATCACAGGGTGGATTGGTGTTGCTTTTACCATTCGGGTTCAAATCATGCGTTTTCGTGATTTGGAATATAATTTGGCAAGCCGAACATTGGGTACACCTAAATATAAAATTGCTGTCAAAAATTTATTGCCACAAATATTATCAATTATTATGACATTGTTGTCACAAATGTTGCCAGTTTATATCTCCTATGAAGCATTTTTATCCTTCTTTGGTATTGGTCTACCAACTACCACGCCAAGTTTGGGGCGTTTGATTGCCAATTATTCGAGCAACTTAACCACCAATGCTTATCTATTTTGGATACCACTGACGGTATTGGTATTGGTATCATTGCCATTGTATCTTGTGGGGCAAAATTTGGCAGATGCCACCGATCCACGCTCACATAAATAGATGAACTGATGAGATATCAGACAAGTAAGGACTGTCATGACTACAAATAATGTTATATTGGAAGTAAATGATTTGGTGGTTGAGTTTACAGTGCGTAAACGCATTTTAACTGCCATTCGCAATATTTCTTTGAAGTTACATGAAGGTGAAATTTTGGCTTTAGTGGGTGAGTCAGGATCTGGCAAATCCGTCTTAACCAAGACTTTTACAGGCATGTTGGAAAATAATGGTCGCATTGCCTCAGGTGATATTTTATACCGTGGACAAGATTTAACCAAACTTACCAATAATGAAGATTGGCTTAAAATTCGTGGTTCAAAAATTGCGACCATCTTTCAAGACCCCATGACCAGTTTAAGCCCAATTAAAACGATTGGTGCACAGATTGTAGAGGTAATTACCAAACACCAAAAAGTTAGTCGTAAAGAAGCCAAAATTCAAGCGATTGACTATATGCGTAAGGTTGGTATTTCCAATCCTGAAAAACGCTTTAATGATTATCCGTTTGAATATTCAGGCGGTATGCGCCAACGCATCGTTATTGCGATTGCTTTGGCGTGTCGTCCTGATATTTTGGTATGTGATGAGCCAACCACCGCTCTTGATGTTACCATTCAAGCACAAATCATTGATCTGCTAAAAAGCCTACAGCAGGAATATCGCTTTACCATCATCTTTATTACGCATGATTTGGGTGTGGTGGCTAGTATTGCTGATAAGGTTGCGGTTATGTATGCAGGTGAGATTGTTGAATTTGCATCAGTCAATGAGATATTTTACAATCCACAACATCCTTATACATGGAGCTTATTATCAAGTCTGCCACAGCTTGTTAATGATTCAGGAGAGCTGTACGCCATTCCTGGTACGCCGCCATCCTTGTACTCGCCTATTGTGGGCGATGCCTTTGCTTTGCGTTCAGAATATGCCATGGAAATTGACTTTGAACAACGACCGCCCATCATCAATGTCTCTGATACCCATTGGGCAAAAACATGGCTTTTGCATCCCGATGCACCCAAGGCCAATAAGCCTGAAGCGATCTGTGATTTGCATGAAAAAATATTGCAAAAACTATCTTAATCAGTTAGGATTTTTAAGTTAATTGATGATAACTTTAAGTAATAATAAGAGGGAATAATGTCACAGACAGTAAATACCACCACACAACAAACCGCACCAAAAAAATTGGTGGAAGTGAAAGATTTGGAAATCTCTTTTGGTGAAGGTAAAAAACGCTTCGTTGCTGTTAAAAATGCAAACTTCTTCATCAATAAAGGTGAAACTTTTTCTTTGGTTGGTGAATCAGGCAGTGGTAAAACTACCATTGGGCGTGCCATTATCGGACTTAATAACATTACAGGTGGTCAGATTATCTATGATGGTAAAGTCATTAGTAATCGACCTAAAGATGCAGAGCTGATTTGTAAGATTCAGATGATTTTCCAAGACCCTGCCGCCAGCTTAAATGAGCGTGCGACGGTTAATTATATCATCTCAGAAGGGTTATATAATTTTAAATTATATAAAGATAATGCTGACCGCTTAGCAAAAATTAAACAAATGATGGCGGAAGTTGGTTTGTTGCCTGAACATCTGACACGCTATCCTCACGAATTTTCAGGTGGTCAACGCCAGCGTATTGGTATTGCCAGAGCATTGGTTATGGATCCTGAATTTGTTATCGCTGATGAACCAATTTCTGCATTAGATGTCTCTGTGCGTGCCCAAGTGTTGAACTTGCTAAAAAAAATGCAGCGAGAAAAACATTTGACTTATTTGTTTATTGCACATGATTTGTCTGTGGTGCGTTTTATTTCTGATAGGATTGCTGTTATTTATAAAGGCGTGATTGTTGAAATCGCTGAAACTGAAGAGCTGTTTAAAAATCCTATTCATCCGTATACTAAATCATTGTTGTCTGCTGTTCCCATTCCAGACCCGATACTTGAGCGTAAAAAACAACTGATTGTATATGATCCCACGCAGCATGACTATTCTAGCGATGAGCCAGGCATGGTGGAAATTAAGCCTAATCATTTTGTTTGGGCGAATAAACAAGAGCTTGAACGCTATCAACAACACATTTCAAACCAAACAGTCGTATAACCCATACCAACTAAAATAAGGAGAAGTAGCAAGGAGGGATTACTTAAGATAATTTTATTAAATACCGTATTTGTTTGATAGGCATCATGATGGTATTGATTGAAATATGATTTTTTAAGTTTTAGATGGTTAGCATAACCTTAAGGGTGTTTAAGTTTTATTCTTAAAAACGCCATTTCACATAACAAACAAAGGACCCATGTTATGAAAAAAACGAAGTTATTTGCCACAGTAGGGGCAGCAGTATTATCAGCATCTATTTTAGCTGCATGCAGCAATAATAGCACGACAGCATCACAAGGTGGCGGTGATTTAACCACCTATAAATATGTGTTTTCAGGTGACCCAAAATCTTTAGACTATATCTTAGCCAACCAAGCTGTTACTGCCGATGTTACCACTCAGATGGTTGATGGTTTGCTAGAAAATGATGAATATGGCAACCTTGTCCCTTCTTTGGCGACTGATTGGAGCGTTTCAGAAGATGGATTAACTTATACCTACACCTTGCGTGATGGGGTATTTTGGTACACCTCAGATGGCGAAGAATATGCGCCCGTTACTGCCCATGACTTTGTGACAGGTCTAAAACATGCCGTTGACGGTAAATCTGATGCGCTTTATGTGGTTGAAGATTCTGTAAAAAACCTAAAAGCCTATAAAGAAGGTAAAGTGAATTGGGAAGAGGTTGGCGTTAAGGCTTTAGATGATAAAACCATACAATACACGCTAAACCAACCAGAATCATATTGGAATTCTAAAGTGACCTATAGTGTTCTATTCCCTGTGAATGCTAAGTTTTTACAATCTAAAGGTAAAGATTTTGGTGCTTTAGATCCTTCATCTATTTTGGTCAATGGTGCTTACTTTTTAAGTGCTTATGCATCAAAATCTTTGATGGAATTTACTAAAAATGATAATTATTGGGATGCTGACAATGTTCATGTACAGTCTGTCAAGCTAACCTATACCGATGGCTCAGATCCTGGTTCGTATTATCGTAACTTTGATAAAGGCGAGTTTAGCGTTGCACGCTTATATCCAAATGACCCAACTTACCAAGCTGCCAGTGAAAAATATCAAGATAACATCGTTTATGGCTTGATAGATGGTACAACTTATTATTTCACCTTTAACCTAAATCGTTCTGCTTTTGCCAATAGCACAAAAACGCCAGAGCAACAAGAATCTGCCAAAAAGGCAATGCTGAACAAAGATTTCCGTCAAGCGGTTATGTTTGCACTTGATCGTGCAGCTTATCAAGCACAAACTGTCGGTGAGGAAGCCAAAACCAAGGCCTTGCGTAATATGCTGGTACCGCCAACTTTTGTGTCTGCCGATGGTGAAGACTTTGGGCAAATGGTGAAAAAAGACTTGGTAGGCTATGGTACGGAATGGCAAGATGTCGATTTGTCAGATAGCCAAGATGGTCTATACAATCCACAAAAAGCCAAAGAAGAGTTTGCTAAAGCCAGACAAACTTTAGAAGCTCAAGGCGTGACTTTCCCTATCTATTTGGATTTTCCAATTGACCAAGCAGATTCGAACAGAGTTCAGCAAGCTCAATCATTCAAGCAATCGGTTGAGGCCTCATTGGGTCAAGAAAATATCATTATCAATGTCATTGAAACCGAGACCTCAACTTATGAGTCTCAAGGCTACTATGCTGAATCGCCAGAGCAGCAAGATTATGATATTATGATGGCAGGTTGGGGCCCGGATTATCAAGATCCACGCACCTATTTGGATATCATGAGTCCTATTGATGGTGCCATGCTACAAAAAACAGGTATCCACAGAGGTGGCGATAAAGCTTTAGTTAAACAAGTTGGTTTGGATACTTATCAAACACTGCTTAATCAGGCATCGGTCATCTCTAATGATAACAGTGCGCGTTATAATGCCTATGCCAAAGCACAGGCATTACTGATTGACAGTGCTTTACAAATCCCAATGGTTGCTATTGGTGGTGTACCAAGAGTTTCTAAAGGCGTACCATTTAGCGGATCATTTTCTTGGGCGGGCAATAAAGGCGGTAGCTGGTATAAGAGATTAAAACTACAAGCACAGCCTATCACGACTGAGCAATATGAGAAAGCCTATCAAGCATGGCAAAGTGAAAAATCGGCTTCTAATGCCAAATATGCCGACAGCCTTGTTAATCGTGTCAAAAAATCAGATACAGCAGCAAGCGATGCTGCAGCAACTGATGCTGCAACCACGGATACGACAACAGCGAATTGATTTAATCAATCAGCAATCAATAAAAAAGCATGGTTATCCATGCTTTTTTATTTGGGTAGTAAAAAAATTATCTTGGGTTGCAGTTTTTGAACAAAGTTTTGTTCTTTGGGTCGGTGATGACTGCAATACCGACTTGATTGTAGTTCTTGGCATCGATATAGTCTGCAGTCATGGTATAACCACCAAAGCCAAAAATTGAGCTTGTCATATCTGATGCGTTAAGATTGATGGGCATACCGACAGTTTTGCCAGAGAAGCTAGCAACGGCTTTAGATGGTAAATCTGCATCGTTAAAGATGTATTTAACATTGACACTTTTACCGCCTTGGCAGGTGTATTGTACGGTTTTTGGACTCATGGCATTGGCAGAAATAGCCATCATGCCAGCAGTAGCCACAATAAGACTAAAGGCAAGTTTTTTCATGATATTTTCCTTATGTATCAGTCATAATGACTTGTAATTGGGTATGATTGAATGTCTTAGAATGATGATTTTGACCATCAAGCGTGAGAGTAAAGATTGTTTCGGGGTTAGTGATAGGGCATTTGATTGGCTCTAGATTGATTGCTTATTTTACCAACCTAGAGCCTATCTTTAGCCATTAAATCAAATACCCAAGTTAAAATCAAGTGATATTTATGATTAAAACTTGGGATTAAAGCTTACCTTATTAATATTATTTTTATTAATATTATGTTAAGCGTTAAAGTTTTGTAACATATCTGACATTACAGCCTTTATGAGCAAAATCACCAGAAGGGCTTGTGATGTTAATGCCTAGTTTGTGATAGTTATACAATGTCATGGCATCAGTCATCAAGCTGTAGTTATTTTCATCACCAAAAACGCTATCAACATTGTCAGAACGATTTAAATTAAATGGCATAAAACGGTTTTTGCCATCAACATAAGCACTGGCATAAGTTGGCAATCTTTGTTGGTTAAAGCCATAAGTTACGGTGGCTTGCCCACCTGATTGGCAGGCATAAGTAACTTGACGCTTTAATACGGTAGAATCATGAGCTTCTTGAGCATGGTCAACTTGAGCATGAGCTGCACCAATGAATCCAACAAGTGCCAAGGCAGTCGCAGGGGCTAAAGCTAAGATTTTCATAGAATACCTCCAAATGTTGTTATTTAAAAGCTCAAATTTAAACGGTTTTGTGTATAAATTTGGCTCAGCTTCCACTTTTATCAATAATCAATTTTCTAAAGCGATCGGCATAATAACTTTAGGCTTTTGATAATAATAATATAATCCTATATAAAAATAAATACCATAGTATTATGGTAAATAACTTATAATTAAGGTAAGAATACGGTAAAAGATTGTTACCAATGCGTGATTGATACAAGTATTGATACCAGTTTTGACATGTGCCTTGAAATAGTTATCTTAAACATTGAAATATACTTAATTAAGTGTTGCATATTTGATGATTTTCTTGTAGTATCGTTACTCTACTGTGATATAACAAAACATAACATCAATATTTTAACAGAATTGTTACATTGAGTATGAATGTTAAATCATGATGACCATCGCAGGCAATCATAATCGATGCCTGATAGCATAGATGAAACTCAGGCTAAAAGTTCAGCGATAAGCCAAACTTGATGGCTGAAAATCTATGATAACCAACCTAGGAAACTTCAATCAAGGAGAGATGTATGAAAGCACAATTTACAACCCTAAAAGTCATCGGCGGACTATTTGTAGGTGGCATGATGCTAAATGCACATGCAGCACCTGAATTATATGGTTACGCATCTCTTGGCATTGCTGCTAATCATAAAAAAACAACCAACAAGACAACCAATGTCAGTACATCAACAACAGACCGCCCCTATCTGTATAGCAGCGGATCACGCATTGGCCTTAGAGGGTCTGAAAAGTTAAATGATGATTATGAGGTTTTGTACAAGTTGGAGTACCGTCTAGAAAATGATGGTGATTTACGCAATGAAAAAATCAAGCAGCCAGATGGTACTGAAAAGACTGTTGCTAAAACACGCAATTTTGAGGCTCGTGATTCATGGATTGGCGTGAAGCATAAAAAGTATGGTACCATCAAGGCGGGTCGTATGTTGTCTTTGGATCCATATGTGCGTTATACTGCCTATTTGGCGTCAGGCGTAGATGGGGTGCGTACCAATAATACCATTGCATACGAATCACCAAAAATCAAAGATGTTAGTTTTCAGGCGATGTACATCTTAGATGAAAATAAAGAGACAGATACCATTGATCGTGATGGTTATTCATTGCTTGTCAAGAAAAACACAGATACATATAATGTTGGTGCAGCTTATGCCTATTTTGGTAAAGCAAAAACCTCTTATGGCAAGATTAACTATACTGCGCGTGTGACAGGTAATTATAAAATTAATGAGGATTATAAAGTAGGTGGTATCTATCAGCATGTCGGCTATGCCAATGACGACAGTGCCAAAAATAATACAGAACAAGCTGTTGGCGTGGCTTTGCAGCATTTTAAAGACAAATGGACTCATACCGCACACATGAATCTTGTGAATAATCCTAGTGGGAAAAAGGGCGATGGGTTTGAGCTGATCGGAGCAATTGACCGTGATATTTCTAAAAATGTCTCTGCAGGCATGGATATCACCTATGGTAACTTTAACTACGCAACAGAAAAAGAATCTTACATCAACCCAACTATCTATGCGACTGTATATTTTTAACCAATTCATTGTTGGTTAATTAAGTAAGATGTGATAAAGTCAATTTACGACAAGGCGACAGATTGCCAATCTACTCAATAAAAGTACCACAATGAAAAACACCCTAAAAGTCTCATCTTTGGGGTGTTTTTATTGATTTTTAGGATATTGGTAATAGATAAAATTTTTTATGATATAAAAAAATTCCTTAGCTATTAAGATGGCTAAGGAATTTTTAAATTTGGCTCCCCAACCTGGGCTCGAACCAGGGACACACGGATTAACAGTCCGATGCTCTACCGACTGAGCTATTGGGGAATAATGGTGGGTCGTGCAGGATTCGAACCTGCGACCAATTGATTAAAAGTCAACTGCTCTACCAACTGAGCTAACGACCCTTAGCGAGTACTAGAATTAATGGTGGGTCGTGCAGGATTCGAACCTGCGACCAATTGATTAAAAGTCAACTGCTCTACCAACTGAGCTAACGACCCATATTTTTTTCTAGTCGGATACGGTATTCCATATCGCTAATGTGGTGCATATTATACCCAAAATTTTTTTTATTGCAAGCATTTATTTTAAAAAATTTCAAAAAAATTCAAATGAATCAAAATTTTTTACCGCTCATGATGTGAGTGTAAACCCTGTATATCAATCCCACAAATAGATAAAACCAATTGTCTGATTAATCGCCAAGCATTATCTTGGCTTAAGCCCTTGATGGCTTTGTCAATTTCATAAACCTGAGTAAGCCAATGCGATATCATGCCATCAGAGATGTTATTTGCAAGATTTTGATAATTCAAAACTTTATTACGCCAAATACCAAGTTTTTGGGGATCTTGGCCATTTCTTAGGGCGGCAATCAGATGAATGTCTTTTGAGATTGCCCATAAAATAATGCTGGGTGCGGTATCTGTCTGATAAAGATAATTAATGATTTTTAGGCATTGATTGGGCTGTCTTTGGATGAGTGCATCGGATAAATCAAAAACGCTGAACACGCCACCTTCAGATAAAAGTGTGCTAAGATCAGGCACATCAATTACCGAAAGCTGTGACTGACTAGGCAGAGTGTGAGCATAGGACAGACGCCATAGCGTCTGATAAGCGGTTAATAAATCATGCTGGGTATGGCCCATCAGCATCTGCCACGCATTAGCGGTGAGCGAAAGCTTAAAATCTTGAGCCTTGGCCACTAAAAGGGCACGCCGCTCAGATTCATTTTGGATAGTGCCATGGATAATCAGCCCATGCTGATCAAACAGCTTAAATGCTTTGGTATTTTGAGGTTTTTTATCTTGTTTGGGCAGCAGCCAAATCAGATGATGTGTGCTAGTACCTGCTTTGGCATCATGAGCAAAATCTATCAATTGGCTTAAGATGGCATCATCAGGCTTATGCTTACCGCTTAGAATGATGGCGGTAGATTCTTCAAACAGCGATAGCGATATAAGTTCTTGGGTAACCTCGTGCCAGCTTTTGGGGGAGGTAAGATCAATGCGTTTCATCACTTGATGATTGGCTTGCCAAATTGGATGGCATGCATCAATGAGCCATTGAATCATCAGTGGCTCATCAGAATGTAAAAGCCATAAACCGCTCAGCGTCATTGTGGGATTTTTGAGGGATTCGGTAACTGCCAAAAATCGTTTTTGCATGGCTAAGGCGTATGTATCTGACTGCCAAGCGCATAGTACTGTTCAGCGATGCGATGTGCTAGGCTGTCTTGTAGCCATACTTTAACAATTTCGCCTTGCTGATCTTTGGTTGATACACCAGCTTCATTGTACTGATAGCTACGCTCAGCTTGCACCACTCTACGAATGGTCTGACCGTTCATCTGATAGATAATATCAGCAGTTAGCACCAAGCGAATTTCGGATAACACACCGAGCAGTTTATATTCACGATAGCGTAAATTACTGACTTGGATCTGATGGGCGGCATTGGTGTCGCTCACCACACCAAGCTGAGCCATCTGTGTTTCAAGTTTGTGTTTGAGTGCATAGCTCACAGCATTATTTTCGGTGATGATATTTACATGACTATAAGTCGGCACTAACTGAATGCCTGTCTCACTGATACCTCGTAGACCAAATCCGCAGGCGGTCAATGATAGTAAAGTTAATACCATTGCACCTGCTTGAATCATAGATTTTATTTGCATCAAGCACCCGCCACAACAAAGCTGATGAGTTTATTGGGTACGACAATCTCTTTTTTAATGTCACCAATGAGATACTTCGACACACCTTCAATATTCTTGGCTTCACGGATAAGCTCGGCCTGATCTGTACCAGAGGCAACCTCCATCTTACCACGCACTTTACCATTAACCTGCACCACCATGGTGATGGTATCGTTGATTAAGGCTGATTTATCCAAGACTGGGAAAGCTTGGGTGCGTGCATCGATTTTTAGTGCTTCTAACAAATATTCGCCAACATGTGGAGCATATAAAGATAGCAATGTCAATAACGCAACGATAGCTTCATGGCGTGCAGCAATGTCATTATTATCAGTTGGTTTAAAGCTTGCAATTTCATTACAAAGCTCCATGAGGCTAGACACAGGCGTATTAAGTGCCAAATGCTCGCCTAAGCTGACATCTATTTTAGCGATGGTTTCATGAGTTTTTCGGCGTAGATTTTTGGCATCTTTTGAAAGCGTGTCTTTATTAATTGTTAGATCATTTGATTGGTGATTTTGAATGGCTGACAAATGCTCACCAACGGTACGCCATACTTTTTTGATAAAATTATGTGGACCTTTTAAGGCACTGTCTGACCATTCAAGTGTTTGGTCGGCTGGTGCGGTAAATAGTGTATAAAGACGCACAGTATCTGCACCATATTGCTCAATAATCTCTTGAGGGTCGACACCATTATTTTTGGACTTACTCATTTTTTCAATTTTGCCAATGGTGACAGGCTTGCCATCGGCTTTTAAGGTAGCGCCTTCGATTTCGGTACCATTCATGACAAAGTCAATTTCATGCGGGAAATAGTAAGTTGTACTACCATCACTGTTTGAGCGATAATAAGTACCTGCCAAAACCATCCCTTGAGCCAACAGATTGGCAAAAGGCTCATCTTTACTTACCAAGCCTTCATCACGCATCACTTTGTGGAAAAATCTTGCATAAAGTAAATGTAGTACCGCATGTTCAACACCACCGACATATTGGTCGATAGGCAGCCATTTATCGGCAGCAGTACGCTCAATCATTTGGCTGTCATCGTGTGGTGATACAAAACGCTGAGCGTACCAGCTTGATTCTACAAATGTATCAAAAGTATCGGTTTCACGCTCGGCTGGCTGACCGCACTTTGGGCAAGTGGTCTGTAGAAATTCGGGCATATTTTTGAGTGGGTTGCCACGCCCATCAGGGATAACATCGGTGGGCAGCACCACAGGCAAATCAGCTTCATCGACAGGCACTGTACCACAGTATTCGCAGTTTACCATCGGAATTGGGCAGCCCCAATAACGCTGACGACTCACGCCCCAGTCACGCAGGCGATACTGAGTGGTGGTTTGACCTAAGCCTTTTTCGGTGATGATTTCATTGACTTTGGTGACTGCGTCATGATAAGACAAGCCGTCCAAAATGCCTGAATTGATACAAAACCCTGTCTTATCACTGTACCAGTCTTGCCATTGATTGGTGCTATAGTTACTTGGTTTGTTCTTAAAATCAATGACTTGTGGAATTGGCAGATTGTACTTATTGGCAAATTCAAAATCACGCTCATCGTGTGCAGGTACTGCCATGACAGCACCAGAGCCATAGCTCATCAGTACATAGTTTGCTACCCATACTGGCACATCGGTACCTGTGATGGGATGCTTTGCGGTCAAGCCTGTATTGATACCGACTTTTTCAGCTTTGGCAATGTCAGCTTCAGCGACCGAGCCTTGTTTACATTCTGCACAAAATTCAGCGATAGCTGGGTTTTGTTTGGCGGCATGCTGAGCAAGCGGATGTTCGGCTGCGACCGCTAAGTAACTGACCCCCATGATGGTATCAGGGCGTGTGGTAAAGACACGCAAAACAGCATCATGGTCATCGATTGAATAAGTAAAATCCAACTCCATGCCTTGGCTGCGACCGATCCAATTTTGCTGCATAGAGAGTACTTGCTTTGGCCAATGCCCCTCCAAGGTTTTTAGGTCATCTAACAGCTCATCGGCATAATCAGTGATCTTAAAGTAGTACATCGGGATATCACGCTTTTCAACAATCGCACCTGAACGCCAGCCACGACCATCGACCACTTGCTCATTGGCAAGAACGGTATTATCCACAGGGTCCCAATTGACGGTGGCAAGTTTTTTATATACCAAGCCTTTTTTATACAATTGTAGAAATAGCCACTGTTCCCAGCGGTAATATTCAGGTGTGCATGTTGCAAATTCACGAGACCAATCAATCGAAAGTCCTAATGCCTTGAGCTGTTCACGCATATTAGCAATATTGTCAAAGGTCCATTTGGCAGGTGCAACCGCATTAGCGATGGCGGCATTTTCGGCAGGTAGACCAAAAGCATCCCACCCCATTGGCTGCATGACTTCGTAGCCTTTTTGGCGATAATAGCGACTAAGCACATCGGTGATGGCATAGTTGCGTACATGTCCCATGTGTAGCTTGCCGCTTGGGTAAGGGAACATCGAGAGCATGTAGCGAGTGGGTTTATCCGTTGTTTCGTTATTGGTGTGGTAGCGTTTGTCGCTTTCCCATTGGGTTTGTAGTTGTTTTTCGATGGCAGAAAAATTATAATCTTCTAAAGAAATTTGGCTCATATTGCTATCCAAAAAAAGTGGAAAGTTAAGAAATAAACTTAGCTATTATACCCAAATTTACTGATACTTTGCTATACTTTGATCACTTTAAATAAAAAACTTCATCAAGGAGACAAACCGATGGCAATCACCATTTATGGCATCAAAAATTGTAATACAATGAAAAAGGCTTTTGATAAACTAAACGAGCTTGGCAAAACATATGAATTTTTTGATTATAAAAATGAGCAACTGACTTTGGATAAGTTTGGCAAATTTGTGGCAATCTTTGGCGATAAGGTTATTAATAAACAAGGTATGACCTATCGAAAGCTTGATGATGATGCTAAAGCCATATTAAATGGCGATGATGTGTCGGCGATGTATGAAATTGTCAAAACAAATCAAAGTATGATTAAGCGTCCGATTATTTTGGGCGGTATGAAGTCGGTGATTGGGTTTGATGACGCAGAATATGAGCAAATATTTGGGTAGCTCTAGGACGGCGAACTGATTCATCTTAGAGACTTGACTAAAAATCAATGTCATGCTTTTTGGTAAAAAACACCGCTGATAAACCGCTTGCCACAAACCAAGCCAATGCCATCGATACCAAAGTATGGCTAAAAAAATGATCGCCTATCATCATTTTATAAAGCCCCATTGTCCAGCCGATGGCACTGACCAAAATCACATAACGCCAGCGTTTGTGTTGTAACGCAGGCACAAACGCCAAACCATATAAACCAAAGCCAGAGCTGGCATGAGCCGCAGGGAAGCATTTTGCACGCTGTTGGCTTAGTATGTCTTGCCATAAAGACAAATAAGGCTTATCACCAGCAAAAATGAGCAGTTCATGGGGGCAAGGCACATGCGTCAGCGATTTTAATGTTGCCACCAACAGCGGTGTTAATGCCAAAACAGCAAACACATATAAAATATCAGATTGCCCAAAGTTAGCCAAAGGCGCATAAATGGGGGCATCTCTCCGCCCAAACAGCGATTTTGCTGAGTTGTCTGTTTTATCAGCCATGGTATTGGTATCAGCAATGAATTTTGTATCGGTAATGAATTGACGCCATACTAAAGTAGTCAGCAGATACGCCCCAAACACAATCAACAACCATTTGGGTAATTTATAAAACAGCATGGAAAAGACAAATTGGTCTTTGCTTAATAACCAGCGGCCTTGCTCCACATAAAACCATGAACTGATGGTAACATCGACCGAACCATGCTCAATAAACACAGCAGTCATCACGATGACTGCCAATGCAAGCAGGGCTTGGTTGATGGGGCTGATGGGAGACACAGGGCGTAAAATTGACATTTGATGATTCTACCTAGCTATTGGAAAGCTCCATTGGAAAGCTTATCAATCCAAAGGATTAACAAATGCTGTTTTATCTGCCGTGGCTTGTGTGCTGACATCAAATAAGTTGAGCAGTGTCGGGGTGATGGCATCGTGGCTAAAGCCAGCCGTTGGCGAATTTGCCACTGCAAATGGACTGTCTACTCCCAACCAAAGTAACGCAGGAATGCTCAGTTGTTCTTTTGGGGCAAACGCCTTAGGCATGCCATGTAAATAAACGCCTTTTTCTCCTAAGCTTTCACCATGGTCGCTTAAATATAACATGGCGGTGTCAGCGTGTGTTTGTGCTGCCAACCAATCGATGGTTTGTTTTAAAAAGTCATCAGTCGCCAATAACGCATTGTCATAAGCATTAATGACCGTTTGTCGCTCACATTCTGCCAACTCGCTACTTGTACAAACAGGCAAAAACTGAGCAAATTCATCGTCATAGCGTTTATAATAAGCAGGGCCATGGTTGCCCATTTGATGCAACACTATTAATATGTCTTGATTGGCATGAGCCTTGACATGGTCATCTAAATCCACCAACATGCCCACATCACGGCATTCATCATAAGGGTTGGTGTGGCAAATGGTGTTATTGCCACCTTGAAGGGGGCTGTTTTTGTAGTCTTGATACTGTTTGGCAGGCAGGCGATTCATCACGCCTTTTGAATCAGAGTTATTATCTCGCCACAATATCGCCACACCCAAGCGGTCTAAGGTGTCAATGACATTTTCATGGTAATCGGCGGTATCAACATCGTATTTTTCTGCTCCCAAATAACTGAACATACATGGGACAGAATATGCCGTTGATGTGCCACAAGAAGTGGCATTACCAAAATTATGCACTTGCCCTAAGCTAATGAGTTTGTCCATGTGGGGAAAAGTGGCTCGCTGATAACCATTAAAAGACGCATGGTCAGCACGGGCCGTCTCACCCACCACCATCACCACCAATCTGGGCTTGCGAGTGGAAGCGGTGGTTTTTTGTATGGCATCATTGGCGTGCATGATGGTTTCGGTGGGTTTGGTGGCGTTTTTATAACTCATATTGGCAAGTTTGCCTGCTGAATACATCACCGTTACAGGATTGGTAAAAAATCGCAACGGTTTATGTTCCCTAAAAAAACTGGCGTATTGACTGCTAAATGCCAAAATGGGCAAGCCAACCAATGCCAAAGCCACAAGATAGGTAACCAGCCGCTTCATTAAACTTGCTTTGAGTGTGCCAAATGACAATGGCTGCCCAATAATCCAACAGATGGGCAAACCAGCCAACAACACAACACGGATTAAAAGCTTCATGCTTAATAAATCTTTGGTTTCTGCCGTGTCAGTTTGTAAGGCATTTTGTAGCATGGTGGTGTCGTAGACAGTGCCATAGGTGTCGGTAAAATGACCAGCAAAAGCAGCGATTAAAATAAAACAAATTGCCACCGTCTTTAAGGTATGCCGATAGCCAAGCAACACCAATAAGAGCAACAAAACGCCTGTTAAGACTACCGCCAATGAAGCGATAAAAAGTGCGTAATTTGCCAATGGGTATACTGACATGACTTGTTGAAAAAATGTCACATTGGCAGTTGTGGTCAAAAATATCGCCACAATTGCCATAAACAGATAAGCATCTAACCCTTTTAAATCTTTGGTGCGGTGATGGCGGTTAGACCAAAAGCCCTTAGACCAAAAGCTGTTGGACTTTAAAAATTTGGTAAAAGTGGTGTTGTGGGTTTGGTTGTGTTTAAGGGACATGGTGCGGTGTCTTAAAGTTAATCTTGAAACTTAAATGATAAAAAGATGCTAAGCGATATTTTAACTCATCATGAAATAATTATGAGTTAAATGGTGGCACTGCCATACCCCAGCGAGCGTAAAATTGCACTACAAATTCATCAAAGGCATGGTGTTCGATCGCTTGACGGATATCAACCATCAAGCGTTGATAATAGCGTAAATTATGAATGGTTGCCAACTGAGCTGATAACATTTCTTTACATTTATGCAGATGATAAAGATAGGCACGGCTGAAGTTTTGGCAAGTATAACAGTCGCAATGCTCATCAAGTGGTGTGTCATCGGTACGGTATTGGCTATTTTTAATGCGAATCACACCTTTATTGTCATGATTACCTGTCACAAAATAATGGCCATTTCTGGCATTGCGTGTTGGCATAACACAATCAAACATATCAACACCACGGCGTACCGCTTCAACAATATCAGCAGGCTTGCCCACACCCATCAGATAGCGAGGCTTATCATTTGGCATGGCACATGGTAGATAATCAAGTACTTTTATCATCTCTTCTTTGGGTTCACCAACAGACAGACCACCAATGGCATAACCATCAAAAGGCATCTTTAGCAAACCTTGTAAAGATTGCATACGCAAATCTTTATACATACTGCCTTGAATGATACCAAATAATGCATTTTTATTTCCCAGGCGATGATGCTCATCAAGGCAACGCTGCCCCCAGCGTAAAGACAGCTCAAGTGATTTTTTGGCGTCATCGTGTGTGGCGGGGTAAGGCGTGCATTCATCAAATTGCATGATAATATCAGAGTTTAGGTCATTTTGAATTTGCATGGAGGTTTCAGGTGATAAAAAGACTTTAGCACCATCAACAGGTGAGCGAAATGCCACACCTTCTTCGCTGATTTTACGCATTGCACCAAGGCTAAACACCTGAAAACCGCCTGAATCAGTTAAGATGGGCTTATCCCAGCCAATAAAATGATGCAGACCACCAAAATGACGAATCACTTCCATGCCAGGGCGTAGCCAAAGATGAAAGGTATTTCCAAGGATAATATCTGCACCGATACCATGGATATCACGGGGCAACATGCCTTTGACTGTACCATAAGTGCCGACAGGCATAAATGCAGGTGTTTGGACATTGCCATGTGCTAAGCTGACAGTGCCACGGCGAGCATGATTGTTGCCGCCATCGGTATGATGTAAGGTAAATTTCATAAATTTCTCTAAGGTTGTTAAATAGTAAATATTTAAATAGTAAATGTTTAATAAGCCATCAATCAGGCATGATTTTTGTATCAACTAAGGTGAGCCAAATTGGTTGTAAGCTCATGTTACTGGGCTTTTTCCAAAAACATCGCATCGCCATAGCTAAAGAAACGGTATTTGTTTTTGATGGCATGATTGTAAGCTTCTTGAATGGTTTGAGTGCCAGCAAATGCTGAGACTAACATTAAAAGCGTTGATTTTGGTAAGTGAAAATTCGTAATCAAGCAATCTACCACACCAAATTCATAAGGTGGATAAATAAAAATTTGGGTATCTCCCAAAAATTCAACCAATTCACCATGAATACGATGACGGTGTGCCGTTTCAAGCGTACGAGTAACGGTTGTGCCAACGGCAATGATGCGGCCACCTGCAGATTTGGTGTTATTGATAAGAGTAGCAGTAGACGCAGGAAGATGAGCGTATTCAGCATGCATGACATGATCGGCTAGATTGTCGACTTTGACTGGCGTAAATGTACCAGAACCAACATGCAGAGTAACAAAAGCAATTTGAACGCCTTTTTTTCTAAGCTGTGTCAATAATGCGTCATCAAAGTGTAGGCTGGCTGTTGGTGCAGCAACACTGGCGGATTTGGTGGGATTATGAAAGACAGTTTGATAACGCTCATCATCTGTTTCATCAGCCTTTCGCTCAAAATAGGGCGGAATGGGCATTTGACCATAGTTATCCAAATCAGCCAAAATGGGCGACCTAAAGCCTAGAATAAATAAATTGTCTTGGCGACCGATAACGGTAGCTTGCATCTGATTATTGGCTAAATTTAGAGTTTGCCCGACTTTTGGTGAGCGGCTTGAGCGTACATGGCACAAGGCTTTATAAAGATTGTTGTTGATTTCATCGGGCAATATGCGTTCAATCAAAACCTCAACCGCTCCCCCTGTTTGTTTTTGACCATGCAGGCGAGCTTTGATGACTTTGGTGTCATTGAGTACCAATAAATCCCCACTTTTTAATAAGTTTGGTAAATCGGTAAATCGTAAATCTTGACAGCTGTTTTTTGAGACATGCAATAGGCGTGAGCTGGTACGCTCATTTAAAGGATACCGAGCGATTAGGTCGTCAGGCAAATGGTAGTCATAGTCGCTAAGTAAGACAGGTTGGGTTTGTTGTGTCATGGCTGATGAGATTGTCAATAATAAATTGCGTATTTTAGCAAACTTTGATCATATTCTCTAGCGACTGATTGCCTTTATGACGCACCGTAACTGTGCTAAAATATCTAATGATGATAGTTATGTCTATCAAAGTGTGAGTTAATCAATCAAAGTCATCTGGTGGTGAGATATGTTTGAATTATTTAAAAAGAAAAAGCCAACAACTGACCCCATGCAAGCAGTCATTGATGAGATGATGCTCTATGGACAGCCGTTTAGGCAATATATTGAGAAAATGGATATTGTTGATGATAAAATATTGCAATTACAAATGCGAATTTTTGAGTCTGATGATACCGCTGAGCTTGAAAAACAGTATCATAAATTACAACAAAAGCTGTATCCTATTGGCATTAAAGAGGTTAATATCAATGTTACGGTCAGCTCAAAGGATAATGGCTCGGACAATACTCACAACCACACCACACAGCCCAATCTTGTCAAAACCCATCATCCCACCAAAAAAACCGATGCCATCTCCGCTCAGCATGATGATAAGCCACCCACTAAGGCAGCAACTAAGCAGTCACAACTGAACGCCCATCCACGCATCACCCATATCATCGCTGTGGCTTCAGGTAAAGGTGGCGTTGGTAAATCCACAACAACGGTAAATCTGGCGTTGGCACTTCAAAAGATGGGTAAGCGTGTCGGTATTTTGGATGCAGATATTTATGGACCTTCCATTCCAACCATGTTGGGCGTGGCAACCAAAAAGCCGATCGTAGAAAATGACCAGTTTATCCCAATTGATGCAAATGGGATGGCAGTGCTTTCAATTGGTAATTTGATTGACGCTGAAAATACACCAATTGCATGGCGTGGCATCAAAGCAACAGGCGCATTAATGCAGCTTTATAATCAAACCAACTGGCCACAGCTGGATTATTTGCTGATTGATATGCCACCAGGTACAGGGGATATTCAGCTAACTTTGGCACAGCGTATTCCTTTAACAGGGGCGATTATCGTGACAACACCACAGCATATCGCACTGCTTGATGCCAAAAAAGGCGTAGAGATGTTTCATAAAACTGATATTAGGGTGCTTGGTATTATTGAAAATATGGCACTACATACCTGTACGCATTGTGGTCATACCGAAGCGATTTTTGGGACAGGTGGCGGTGATGAAATGGCAAAAGCTTATGATGTCCCTTTACTTGGTCAATTACCACTGGATGCCAGCATTCGTGCAGCAATGGATAATGGCAAGGCGGATGAGTTAATTGATGCCAACTTAGCTTGGCATTATGAGCATATTGCTAAGCTTGTCAATGAGTGTGCTATACAGTTTACCAAAAAATCCAGTGAGCGGTTTTTTTAATGTAGAATTTTAATATAGAGTATTGATCTGGTGAGCTGATATTAATATCAAAAAGATGCTTGTGATAAGCATCTTTTTGATTGGGTGAAGCTATGGACAAAGGGCGTCGATAATATTTTGATTGGTGGTGTCATTAAATGCCAAATTAGGATGAGTGCAATCAACAGAAATGCCAAGTGGATGCACTGCTGCACGGCGTTCAAAAAAATACAGCGTACTGTGTTTAATGGCTGGATTATTAAAATCTATCCGAGTGTTGCCCTTATCTAATACCACAAATTGAAAAACCTGTGGTTTGACATACGACCAAGGGCGAAACCAAGTGCTTTTTTCTACTTTGGCAACGACGATGCTTTGGTCAGGAAGCTTGGCAATGGCATCATTTGCCCAAGCATATTCGGTATATACCTGAAAGCCAATCATTCCCAATCCTGCTGCAACAGGTACGATCCATTTTGGTGCACGCTTATAAAATAATCGGATTGGCATAACAAGACCTGCCAATAAAAAACCGCTAAAGATGGTCGCCAAGATTTCCCAAAACATCATGATTGGTTTATCCTTTATATGTGTATAAAAAATGTAATTTTATGTAGTGAAATATTATGAATAAATATTATAGATAACTACAGCATAAAATGCCATAAAAATTATCACAATCTTATGGGTGTCACCAAAAAAACTATTTAAACTTATTAAAAAATCGCCCAGAATTCTGAGCGATTTTTTATAAGAGGGTAGGTTAGTGGTTGATTGCACCGCCTGCACCTTTTGGATAACGAACACTTTCAACCAAATCTTGAACTTCTTTTGGCGGTGGATTGCCCATGGCAGATACAGCGATCGCAACAATGAAGTTAATTACAGCACCAATGGCTCCAAATGACAGTGGCGAGACGCCTAAGATCCAGTTGGCTTCCACATTTTCAAAACTATTGGTGCCTGGAATGAAGAACCAGCCCATGTATAAAAATACATAGATACATGTTGCACTCAAGCCTGCAATCATGCCAGCAGTTGCACCTGTTGAGTTGATGCGTTTTGAGAAAATACCCATCATCAGTGCTGGGAATAAGCTTGATGCAGCAATACCAAAGGCGACAGCAACAACCTGTGCAGTAAATCCTGGTGGATTCATGCCTAAATAGGTTGCAACCACGATCGCAATCGTCATTGAGATGCGTGCCGCCATAAGTTCACCTTTGTCGTTGATATCAGGTTTGATGGTTTTCTTAATAAGGTCATGTGAGATGGCTGATGAGATTGCTAATAAAAGACCTGCTGCTGTGGATAATGCCGCTGCCAAACCACCTGCTGCAATCAAACCAATGACCCAACTTGGTAGATTTGCAATTTCAGGATTAGCAAGTACTAAGATATCATTATTGGCAGTCAGCTCATTACCTTGCCAACCTTTCTCGGCAGTAACGGTTGTTGCATATTCTTCATTTTTGTCATTATAGTATTGAATTAGGCCGTCATTATTTTTGTCCTCATATTTCAAAAGACCAGTCGTTTCCCAGTTTTTCATCCACTCTGGGCGTGCTTCGTATGCCAATGCTGGCTGATTAAGCCCTTGTGGGTAAACAGTATTGATAATATTTAGACGTGCCATAGAACCTACTGCAGGTGCTGTGGTGTATAACAGTGCAATAAAGATCAATGTCCAGCCTGCCGAGATGCGTGCATCTGATACTTTAGGCACGGTAAAAAAGCGGATGATAACATGTGGCAAACCAGCAGTACCAATCATCAAAGACATGGTCAATAAGAACATATTAAGCTTATTTGGCACATCAGCGGTATACTGAGCAAAGCCAAGGTCAGCAACCAGCATATCAAGCTTTTGTAGAATTGGCATACCTGTACTGACATCATTGCCAAACATACCCAGCTGGGGAATTGGGTTACCAGTTAAGTTCAAAGAAATGAAGATGGCAGGAATGATATAAGCAACCATCAGTACACAGTACTGAGCAACTTGGGTATAAGTGATGCCTTTCATGCCCCCAAGAACTGCATAAAACAAAACAACAATCGCAGCAATGATAAGACCTGTGTTGCTATCAACTTCTAGGAAGCGAGAAAAAGCAACGCCTGCACCTGTCATTTGACCAATAACATATGTCGTACATGCCAAAATCAAGCAGACAACTGCAACTAAGCGAGCTGTTTTACTATAAAAACGATCGCCAATAAAGTCAGGAACGGTAAATTTACCAAACTTACGCAAATATGGTGCAAGCAATAAAGCCAACAGAACAAAGCCACCAGTCCAGCCCATCAGATAGGCAGAGGCAGCATAACCACCCATGGCAAGCATACCCGCCATTGAGATGAATGATGCTGCACTCATCCAGTCAGCAGCCGTTGCCATACCATTAACAACAGGGTGTACACCACCGCCTGCCACATAAAATTCTTTGGTAGAGCCAGCACGAGCCCAAATCGCAATACCAAAATAAAGAGCAAATGACAAACTAACAAAAATGATATTAATCCAAAATTGACTCATGGGTTAGTCCTCCTTGACCCCAAAGCGTTCTTCAAGCTTGTTCATTCGCCATGAATAAAAAAAGATTAAAAGAATAAAACACAAAATTGAACCTTGCTGACCGAACCAAAAACCCAAGTCAGCACCACCGAATTGGATGCCTGACAGCATTGGTCTAAGCCAAATGGCAAAGCCATGGGAAACAAGTGCCCAAATAATTAAACAAATAGTAATGATTCGGACATTGGCTGCCCAATATCCACTGGTATGATGATGTTCATGTTGTGACATAGATCACTCCTTGTCAAAGGAGCAGGGTAGGCGTATCATCAATACGATATGATGTCATGTGTGAAGCTAATCCCTGCTTACAATTTTCCTTTTGTTACCTGATTTGATGATGATAAAACCAGCGTGTTAACACCGTGTTAATAGTTGGCTGGACAAATCAGATGGTCATAGCATAGCATAACCATCATCAATTACAATCTTTTTTATGAATTTTTTATAAGATGAAGCTTCTATAAAACTAACCAAACAAGATATTAACACAAAAGCACGCACAGATGATTATTGTGATGGTGAGCATTGTCAAGCACTGAGCAACCCATTAGGATTACAGCTTAAAGATGGTAAAGTTGTGGATAAAAATGGCAATCCTTTTACGGTTGCTGCAGGTGAAAACGGTAAAGCTGTGCTTCATGCGAATGGTAAAGTGTATTCAGATTTTGACAGCAGGCGTGTTGATCAGCATTGGTTTGATTGTGATGTCTTTGACTGTGATAGTCCAGTTGATGCTTATGAAGCAAACTATGGCAGGTTTGTTCGCACCACTAAAGTCAACTTGGATCGCAGAAAAACTGATCCTAATACCAATAAAACTTACGCAACGACTTCTCAATATTCTCATAAGATACTGATGCCATTTCCGTCAAGCCAAGGGTATTTAGAAAATTTATATTCTGATCGTGATTTAAATACCAATACCAAGCAGATGAATCTTGACTTTAAAAAGTGGCTGGATAAAGGTAGTGTATCTCATCACATGACTTATGGTGCAAGCTATGAAACAACCGAAAAATCCATGGTCAATAAATCTGGATATAATGCTTGGTCATCGACTTGGTGGAGTGATAAAACCTTAGGCTGGGATTTTAGTGAAAAACTTCGTACCTGTGATAATTCATCAACATTTAATGGTCTGTTGTGCCCAAGACACACTACTTTTTCATTTTTAATTCCTGTAAAAACCAAAGATGGCTCGGTTTACTTAAATGACTCTGTCTTAATTGGTGATCGGGTTCGTTTGGGATTGGGATATCGCTATAACCGTATCAAATATCAGCAAAATTATATACCTGGACAAACTGCCAAAATTCCAGATGATTTGGTCAAAGGTCTATTTATTCCACTACCAAGCAATGATGTTGGCGAAGAACCAAAATGGTAGAGCTCAAAATACAGTGGTAGAAATGACCCAAAATTTAGAACCGATTTGGCGGATTATCATGCCAAAAAAGAGGCTTATGAGACCAAACTTGCCCAAAACCCTGCAAAAAATATTGCTTATATTGGACAACCCAAAACCCATTCGCAGCATTCATACAGTCTCTCGCCTGCGTTTGATGTGACCAAAAATATCAATTTACAGGTCAAGTATTCTAAAGGCTTTTATACCGATTTTATTGATTTTGTTTTTCGTGGTTTGGAGGATATTGAAAGAAAAAGTTCTAGAAAATGGTCAGTTTATCAAAGCATGAATCGGCAAAATGCCAAAGCAGAGGGTATTGAGATTAATTCTGTGCTAAAATTGGGTGAGCTGGTACCTGCCATAAATGGAACACAGCTCAGCTATAAGATGACACGCCAAAAAGGTCGTGCTGATGGTAATATTCCGATGAATGCCATTCAGCCTGACACCTCGGTTTTTGGTATTGGTTATGATGCTAAGAATGAAAAATTTGGTGGAAATTTGTACATTACCCGTGTCAGTGCCAAAAAGGCTGAAGATACCTACAATCTATTTTGGAAAGAGGAGCAAGCAAAAGATAGTACGCTTAGATGGAGAAGTGGCGGTTATACGACGGTTGATTTAACAGGTTATTATAAACCTACCAAAAACCTGACGCTGCAACTGGGTGCGTATAATCTTACCAATAAAAAATATATGACTTGGGATTCGGCACGCTCAATTCGACCATTTGGTACCAGTAACATGATTGATAAGAAAAATGATGAGGGAATTAATCGTTTCTTAGCGCCTGGTCGTAACTTTAAGGTCAGCTTAGAGTATGTCTTTTAATAAGCCAAAGCGTTGATTAAATGAGTAAATCATAAAACCACCCAAAATAGTAATTTTGGGTGGTTTTATGATGGATGAAAATTGATATATTTGATCATTTAAAAATCAGCTTTCGCTAAAAAACCTTTGGGCAACCAAAGGTTTTTTAATATAAATCCATTAAGACTGACTGCCAGCCTAAACTTTGGGTTCAAACACCAAAGCATCTGGGTCACCAGCCACACGCTCACGCTTAACAAATAAGAAAAATGCGGCTGTTGTTAAGATGGTTAAGCCAAAACCGATATATACCGATAGCTGGTAATCTAGCCCAAAACCGATCTTATTATAAGCCAAGAAAGTATAACATGCAGCACTCATAAAGATGGCAGGAATGGTACAAACCCAGTGCAGTTTGCGATAGCGGTATAAATAACCTGCCGCTGTCCACAACATGACCACAGCAACAGACTGATTTGCCCAACTAAAATAACGCCATAAAATTTGGAAATCAACTTTTGAGATAATAAAACCAATCACAAATAGCGGTATGGCAATCCCAAGTCGTTTTAAGAGTGTGCGTTGCTCAACATTTAAAAATTCAGCAATGATTAAGCGAGCAGCACGAAAAGAAGTGTCGCCTGAGGTGATGGGTAAAATCACCACACCAAGCACAGCGAACACGCCACCGATAGCACCAAGATAAGCAATTGAGCTGTCGTAAACAACTTTTGATGGCGAACCGACACTAATGGCTTCTTGTAAACTGACCAAATCAGGATAAAAAGATAAACCAACCGTACACCAAATCAATGCGATAATACCTTCAGCAATCATCGCACCATAAAAAATAAATCGACCTTCAGATTCATTCATCGCACAGCGAGCCATCAATGGCGTTTGTGTGGCATGAAATCCTGATAATGCACCACAGGTGATGGTCAAAAATAGCAGCGGCCAAATGGGTAAATCACCCTTAGGTTGTAAGTTTTGAAAAAAAGCATCAAATGACAAACCGCCCATACTGCTATAAAAATAGCTTTGAGTACTACCAAGCTCATTCATAACCAAGCCATAAGTCATGCCAAGCGACATGAATAATAAAAGCCCACCAAAAATAGGATAGACGCGTCCGATGATTTTATCAATGGGTAATAAGGTGGCGATAATATAATAAATAAAAATAATGGCTGTCCAAACAACGATAATGGTTTCTTTGGTCATACCAAAGACGGTATTGCTTGATGTGCCAGTAACGGCAGCCATACTTTCAGCATTATCCACAGAAATTGTACCTGTAGCGGCAGTACCAAATATATCTATTGTGATAGAGCTAAGCAGTTGTGCTGGGCTTGCAACAAATACCACACCAACCAAAACAAGCAATACAACAGCAAGCAGGTTGATAAAATGCTTAGGAATGATACCTAAATATTTGCCAGTTAAGTAGGGCATACTTGCGCCACTATTACGCACCGATAGCATACCGCACATATAATCATGTACCGCCCCAGCAAATATACAACCAATGACAATCCAGAGCATGGCGACAGGTCCATACAATGCCCCCAAAATTGGTCCAAAAATTGGGCCTGTGCCAGCGATATTTAAAAGCTGAATGAGCCAAATCTTACCCTTAGACATAGGTACATAATCCACACCATCTGCCATCGTATAGGCTGGTGTGTTTTTATTAGGATTGATGACGAAAATTTTTTCGATGACTTTGCCATAAATAAAGTAGCCAACCAATAAAATGGTTACACAAAAAAAGAACCATAACATAATCAATTATCCAACAAATGGAGTTTGAGCCACCCAGAAAAATTTTGGGCAGGCGGTGTTTGCAACAATTAGGTATAAAATAACGAAAAATTACCAGAATGTAAAGAAAATTGTATGATTCTATCTTGATAAAATCATATTTATTACTAAGTTTTAAATTAAGCGAATATTCATCATCAGCTTGATTGATAAGAAGATAAAAAAAGATTGGATAAATAAAATCCGCCCAACTTTGTTGAAACTTTGCTGAGCGGATTTTTTGGTACTTAAAGTACTATTTGGGCATTAAAGTATCATTCGTAATTTTCAATGCTCGGGCAAGCACAAATCAGATTTTTATCGCCATAAACATCATCCACCCGACCCACCGAAGGCCAGAACTTATGTGCCTTGATATAAGGCAATGGGAAGGCAGCTTCTTCACGGCTATACGGATGCGTCCATTCGCCTGTTATAACAAAGGCGGTGTGTGGGGCATTGACAAGTGGATTGTCATCTGGTGTCCAACCATCTTCGCCTGTTTGCACCTTTAAGGCCTCTTGTTTGATTTGCTTTAAGGCACTGATGAGGCGGTCAATCTCTGCTTTGCTTTCAGATTCTGTTGGTTCAATCATGAGCGTGCCTGCCACAGGAAATGACATGGTTGGTGCATGAAAGCCATAATCCATCAAACGCTTGGCAATGTCAGTTTCAGAGATGCCTGTTTGTGCTTTTAATGGGCGAATGTCAATGATACATTCATGAGCCACACGCCCATTTTTACCAGTATATAAAACAGGATAATCTTCGCTTAGCTTAGTTGCGATATAATTGGCGTTAAGCAGTGCTTGTTTGGTGGCTGATAAAAGACCATCACGACCCATCATGGTGATATACATCCATGAAATTGGCAGGATATTTGCTGAACCATAAGGAGCGGCTGAAACTGCCGAACAGTCAGACTGGGCATTAAACACAGGCACAACACGATGGTTTGAGATAAAAGGTGCTAAGTGTGATTTTAGACCAATTGGCCCCATACCAGGCCCACCACCACCATGTGGGATGCAAAAAGTTTTGTGTAAATTCATGTGTAGTACATCTGCCCCGACATCAGCTGGCTGCATGATACCAACTTGTGCATTCATGTTAGCACCGTCCATATACACCTGTCCACCGTGAGCGTGAATCATATCACAAATATCACGAATGCCCTCTTCAAAAACCCCATGCGTTGATGGATAAGTAATCATCAAAGCACCCAGTTTATCGCCATGTTCATCACATTTGGCTTTTAGGTCATCAATGTCCACATTACCATTATCATCGGTTGCAACGACCACAACTTTCATGCCCATCATCTGAGCAGTTGCTGGATTGGTGCCGTGTGCGGAGCGGGGGATTAGGCAGACATTACGCTCATCTTGACCCATACTTTCATGATAGCGACGAATGGCGAGCAAGCCTGCATATTCACCAGATGCCCCTGAATTGGGCTGCATGCTGATTTCATCAAAGCCTGTAATGGCTTTTAGCTGGGCTTGTAGGCTCTCAATCATCTGAATGTAGCCTTTGGTGTCTTCGCTGGGTGCAAATGGGTGCACATGTGAAAATTCATCCCAGGTGATGGGCAACATCTCACTGGTGGCGTTTAATTTCATGGTGCAAGAACCCAATGAAATCATTGAACGGTTCATCGCCAAATCCTTATCCTCTAAGGATTTTAGGTAGCGTAGCATTTGGTGTTCGGTGTGATGACTGTTAAACACAGGATGGGTTAAAATGTCATCTTGTCTTAATAAATCGCCCAATTGGATCTGGAGGGCATCAAGGCTGCCTTTGACTCCAAAGATTTGACACAGTTCATCAAACTCTGCTTCATCGGTAAGTTCATGAAATGATACAGAAATACCGCCATTGTCATGCTGCCATAAGTTGTAGCCT
This sequence comes from Moraxella catarrhalis, assembly GCF_001632285.1. GTDB lineage: Bacteria > Pseudomonadota > Gammaproteobacteria > Pseudomonadales > Moraxellaceae > Moraxella > Moraxella catarrhalis. Next base: position 67,274 of record NZ_LWAH01000012.1, on the reverse strand, counting down.
TTGTCTTTGGCGGTCTTAAAAATCGCTTGTGCCTGCCCTCCACATTCAACCAGTACGGTATCAAAAAACACATCATGACGCACTGCCAGCTCTGATGATTTGACCGCTTTGGCAAAGGCGACCGCTAGGGCGTGAATGCGTGTGGCAATGCGTTTTAGCCCTGCCGCCCCGTGATAGACGGCGTACATGCCTGCCAGATTGGCAAGGAGCACTTGACTTGTGCAAATGTTTGAATTGGCCTTTTCACGGCGGATATGTTGTTCACGGGTTTGTAGTGCCATGCGTAGGGCGGTATTACCTTGGGCGTCTTTTGATACGCCAATGATGCGACCAGGTGCCGAGCGTTTGTCTTTGTCTTTAAAGGCAAAATAGGCAGCATGTGGCCCACCAAAACCCATCGGAATGCCAAAACGCTGTGTGCTTCCCAAAGCAATATCAGCTCCCATATCAGCAGGGGATTTTAAAAGCACAAGGCTCATGATATCGCTGGCAACGATGGCATAAGCTCCGTTGTCTTTAACAGCGGTGATGACATCGGTCAAATCCACCACATCGCCATCTTTACCGACATACTGGAAAAATGCCCCAAAAAACTCACCATTTTTGGCAACATCAAAATCACCTATCACAATTTCAAAGCCAAAATATTTGGCACGAGTATGAATGACATCAAGGGTCTGTGGGTAGGTACGCTCATCCACAAAAAAGGCGTTGGATTTTGATTTACTCACACGCCTAGCCATCGCCATCGCCTCAGCGGCGGCGGTTGCTTCATCCAGCAGGCTTGCCCCTGCCAAATCCATGCCAGTTAGGTCAATACAAACTTGTTGGAAATTAAGTAAAGCTTCAAGCCGACCTTGGGCAATCTCAGCTTGATAGGGCGTATAGGCGGTATACCAACCGGGGTTTTCTAGCACATTTCGTTGGATGACCGCAGGCAGGCGAGTGGGTGAGTAACCTTGACCGATATAGCTTTTGGCAACGGTAATATTATCTGCCATGGCACGCAGTTTTGCCAAGGCGTTATGCTCACTCATGGCCTCTGGTAAATCCAAATCTTTATTCAGACGAACGGCTTTGGGAACGACAGCATCAACAAAACTGTCCAAATCATCAAAACCAACGGTTTGTAATAAGGCTTGTTGTTCATTGGCATCTTTACCAAGATGACGATGAACAAAAGCATTTTCATAGAATAATTCTGAAAAATCATTAAATGACATAAAGTTTTCCTTGTGCTGGGCTTTAAAAGTTAGTCAATGGGTGTTTAAATTGATTAACCATTGATGGATGATTGATATTTTATCAATTATTTGCCCATTTAATTGCCAATAAGGCATGATGCAAATATGTCAATGGGGCATGAGGTAAAATCAAATTTGCCAATGGCTAATCAATTTAAACAATTTAAACAAGGGCAAATTTTTACCCTTGCTTGATGATTTGAACAGTTTAATGATTTAAACAGCTTACAAAGCACTCTGGTACTCTTCGGCACTAAGTAGGTCATCATAATCGGCCACATTGGCAGGCTTGATTTTAAAGAACCATGCTTTGCCATAAGGGTCTTCGTTGGCAAGCTCTGGACTGTCTACCAGCTCATCGTTAATCTCAACGATTTCGCCAGCGATTGGTGCATAGACATCGCTGGCCGCTTTGACTGACTCCACCACGGCAATCTCTTCATCAGCAGAGACGGTGCGACCGACTTCTGGCAACTCAACAAATACCACATCACCCAGCAAATCTTGGGCGTGGTCTGTGATACCAACGGTGATGATACCGTCATCTTCAAGTTTTAGCCATTCGTGGCTGGCAACATATTTTAAATCAGCGGGGATATTACTCATGGGTCTCTCCTGTGAGTTTGGTGAATTAAATGGGGGTTAATGGGTTAAAAGGGTGTGCTTAAAAGCGGCGTACAAGGATTGTCAAGCTATTCATAGACGCATTGTTTGCTTGCTTCATCATAACGACCGCCATCATCTAAACATCTGTCTTTGGCATCACAGCCTACCAATAATAAAATAACCAAACCTGCACATAGGTATTTCATATGATTTCAATTCCTAAATCAATTTTTAAACATAATAAAACGAACATAAAGACCCAAAAGCACCTTTGATGCTTTTGGTCAGTTTTTTGGTGTACAATCAATCAAATTGCTTTTTGCCATGTCTGACAAATGGTAATTTGAGTACACGCACATCCATCTCTTTGCCACGCATGATAACTTTGGCATGCTCACCTGTAAAGCTGGCAGGCGCACGAGCGATGGCGATAGATTGGTTTAGAGTTGGGGAGAATACCCCGCTGGTGGTGATGCCAAACCCATCTTCGGTAATCACTTCCATGCCAGCACGAAGTACACCGCCTTTGGCAAGCAATAACCCAACTTGACGCATTTTGACGCCGTCATTTTTTAGGGCGATAAGGGCGGATTTACCAATAAAATCACGGTTTTCATTTTTTAAATCAACCGTCCACGCCATGCCTGCTTCTAGGGGGCTGACATCATCTGTCATGTCGTTACCGTATAGATTCATGCCAGCTTCCATACGCAAGGTGTCTCTGGCACCAAGTCCACATGGGGCGACACCTGCTTTGATGAGTTCATCGAAAAACCCAGTCGCTTCATCTGCTGGCATGACCACCTCAACGCCATCTTCACCTGTGTAGCCTGTATAAGCGGCAAACCAATCATCACCCAAATCCACACCAACAAAGGGTTTTAGGGCATTGACTTTGTCTGTCCATTCAGGCTTGACGGCAAGGAGTTTGGTGATGGCACTTGGCCCTTGTATGGCAAGCATGGCAACATCATGGCGTGGGGTCAAAGTGACACCAAATGCCCCACCAACTTTGGCAAAGTGTGCAGAGTCTTTTTCACGGGTTGCGCCGTTTGAGATGATGCGATAAGCACTCTCATCTTCGTTCATGCGATAGACGATAAGGTCATCGATGACGCCGCCATCATCGTTTAGCATGGCAGAATATAAAGCCTTACCGACAAAGCCTAATTTGGCAACATCGTTAGCAAGTAGCTTTTGTAAAAAGGCTTTGGCATTATCACCGCTGATGTCGGTAACCAGCATGTGCGAGACATCAAACATGCCTGCATCTGTCCGCACGGCATGGTGTTCATCAATTTGTGAGCCATAATTGACAGGCAACTCCCAACCGCCAAAATCAACAAGTTTGCCATTGTGTTCGGTGTGAGCATCAAATAAAGGGGTGCGTTGTGGAGCGGTCATGGTTCATTCCTTAGAGTGATGAGTGCAAAATTAGGGTGTTATTTTTAAGACATCATCATAAAGCTTATCTTAGAAAACTTATCTTAAAAAATAACATTAAAAAATAATACCAAAATTAGCACCCCATCTGTCCTTTGACCTGAGATTTTCAATGATGATGCTAGGTTTGATTTTATCATCATTTTCTTCCCTTCGGTAGGTAATTTACCATTCTCCAGATTGTGTTGGTAAGTTTCCCTACCGAGAATTTTCAGTCCATTTACCTGAGCGATTATGGGGAATGCAGTGCTAAGAGCAATGCCGTTTACGCCTTCGGTGGTATTTTGAGACCATCAAAATACACTCTCCTGAAAATCAGACCTTCTTATTATGAAAAATAATGCTACAATTTACAAGTGAAATTTTAAGCTTTTTAAAAATAATTGGTAAAATAAACCAAAATCGCTCAAAATAAATGCCAATTATCAATATTTTTAAGAAAGATTATTTAAACAATTTTATTAACATTTTATTAAGGAGTTTTGAATGCATTGTGATGTTTATAAATTTCCAAAAAATGAAGGTTGGTATGTATACATCGCCCGACCTGACTATCCAAATGACACAGAAAACCTTAAGGATTGGCTGGGTGTTTTGCCTGCAGCAATGCGTACCAAACTTGGTTTTGGGCAGTTTATTATGCATTTAGATTTGTCATCAAGGCAAAAATTAGCTCAGGCGGACATTCATCAAGTTAAAGCCAAACTTAACGAACAAGGCTATTATGTGCAAGCACCGCCATCGGAGATGCTGGCAGCTCAAGCGGCTATCAAAGCCCAAGATGCTCAGGATAAACAATTTGATTAATTTTAATCATTTAATTTTTTATCAAATTTTAAATATAACTAATTTTAATAACATTTTTATGCTTGAATGATTAAAAAAGTGTTAAAATAACCCAATTTTATTTTTGGTCAAAAATCAATGAATTGGTTAAAAAATTTACCGCTTGAGAAAATCGGTGAAGCACTGGCAGGCTTTTTTGGCTTTTGGGGGCGATTGACGGAGGGTGTGCCTGCAAGTCAGTTGCCGTTCATCGTTTATGTCGTCTGCTGTGGATTGGTGTTACTGTTGTGGCTTGTTGTCATGCGTCTGATACCCCAACCTTTTAAGGGGATTAGTTTAGCAGTGCTTGCAGCTGTTATGTTTACACCTGGTCAAGCGGCAGGGAATAGCGGTGAGATTGCCCCTGCGATGATTGGCGTATTTTATGCCATTTTGATGAAAGATTTTAGTGCTGCACTTGGGGCAGCAGTACCGATTTTTGCGATACTTGCTGCGTTGCTTGTGGTGGGTGCAGCTTGGCAGATGGTTCGAGGTGTGCTTGTGGCTAATGCTGAAAAGCAGGCTTGGGTAAGACAAGTTCAAAAGCAAAAACAACAATTGCCACAATCTGAGGACAAAAACTAAGCATTTGACCAACTGATGAAAAATATTGATTTGATTGGGTTTAAACTAAGCCGTCATACCAATTTTGTTAAAGCAAATAAGCAATGATGATTAAAAGATAAATCACACCTAGGCATTTTTATCTTGAATGTTTTAAAATTTGGTGTATAATATACGCCTTGTGACTTTTATCTAATATCTAAGTTTACATCTCCTTGCCATCATCACAAGGTGGTGGCTGTTTTAATCCGTAGGGAGTCCTTATGAGACATTATGAAGTGGTGCTACTGGTACATCCAGACCAAAGCAACCAGGTTGCCGACATGGTAACTAAGTACCGTTCTATCGTAGAAGATAATGGCGGTAATAACCATCGCCTAGAAGATTGGGGTCGCCGTCAATTGGCTTATCCAATCAATAAAATCCACAAAGCACACTATGTTTTGCTAAACATTGAGTGTAACGATGAGACATTGGCACAGTTAGAAGAGCTGTTCAAATACAACGATGCCATCATTCGCAGTCTTATCATTCGCCGTGATGAAGCCATTACCGAACAATCTCCTTTGGCAAAAGAAGCCGAAGACAAACGCACTCGTAAAGCCAACCGCCGTAACGATGTTCGCACTCAGGAAGCTGAGAGTGATAACACCGCAAGCGAATAATTAAGGAGATTACTCATGGCTCGTTTCTATCGTCGTCGTAAATTCTGCCGTTTCACCGCAGAGGGCATTACCCACATTGATTATAAAGATGTTGAACTTTTAAAACAATACATCAGCGAAAATGGTAAAATCACTCCAAGCCGTATCACGGGTACTTCTACTAAGTATCAACGCCAGCTTGCAGTTGCCATTAAACAAGCTCGTTATTTGGCTCTATTGCCATATACCGACAACCACAAGTAATTAACGGAGATAAATCATGCAAGTTATTCTATTACAGCGTGTCGTTAATCTTGGTAAGCTTGGCGAGACTGTTGATGTAAAAGCAGGTTACGGTCGTAACTATCTCATCCCACAAGGCAAAGCACTGCCTGCAACTGAAGCCAATTTGGCTAAGTTTGAAGCTCGCCGTGCTGAACTTGAAGCTTTGGAAGCCGAAGAGTTATTAGCTGCTAATGCACGTGCCGAAGCCTTAGCTGATGTGAATGTCATCATGCGTGCCAAGTCTGGTGATGAAGGTAAACTATTTGGCTCTATCGGTGCTCGTGATATCGCTGATGCATTAACTAAATCTGGCTTAGAAGTTGACCGTTCTGAGGTTAAAATGCCAGAAGGCGCTTTCCGTCAAATTGGTGAATATAAAGTTACGATCCAGCTGCACCATGATATTAGCACCGATATTTTAGTGACCATTTTGTCGGAAGATGCACCAACTGCCGATGAAGATGATAGCGAATAATTTTTATTAATGATAGTTATCTAAAAACCCCTAAAGTATTATCTTTAGGGGTTTTTGTATCATCATCTTTAGATGACCAAATTGGTTGGCTATCTTTTGGTGTATAAATTCATAAAAAATGTTCAATTATTTTTATTGATGGGCTAAAATTTTTTATCAAAATCTATTACCACAAAAGTTGATTGTTGTACACCTTATTTACATAAAAAGTACAACTTTCACCAGATATCATTACAAAAATAATAGAATTGATCTTTCTATGGGTGATAAAATACAGTGATAACATACATAAAAGTTGCATCAAAAATTTATGTCGTTTTATATTATATTAAACTTAAATAACTTAAACTTAGTGAGACTGATATATTCTAATTTGCTGTGTCATTGATTCTAAATTTTAATTTCAGTAATCCAAGGTCGCCCATACGCCAAACCCAATATGATTATGATGAAAGTGCCAAACCCCAAACTTTTAACAACTTCATTGCTTGTTTTAACTTCAGCCATAGCAGTCTTTTCTTTTTCTGCTTGCTATCAGATTGGGGATGTGGTGAATGAGGCGGCAGCTGAGGCAACACAGCAACCCCCAATTAGAACTCCCAAGCAGACTGCTAAATTAAACGCCTTCGAAAATTCAACCTATCAAACAGCAACTGATGAGCTACTTAAAGCTTATAACTGGACATTGATATCTGCCGAAGTGCAAGGAGCACCAATTCACAGCTACGAAAATATTATTAAAAATCGTGCAGGGAGCTTAAGTTTTTCAAATCGTGAACTTTACTTTAATGTGGGCTGTAACCATCACTCTCAACATTATCAATTATCTGAAGGTGTTTTATCAATTCATCACAGAACATCAACTTTAATGGCTTGTCATCATTCTGACAGTAACTCACCTGATTTAGCTCAAGTTGAATCGAAATTTGCACAGGATTTAAACGGCTCAAACCTACAAATTAAAACTGGTCCTGACGAATACACAGCCACCTTATTACTCCAAAAAGGTGCTCAGGTACTCACTTGGCAAGGTGATATGAAACCTGAAGTTCGTTTTGGGGAGTCAGTATTGCTATTTTGGGAAATTGAACCAAATAAAATTAACTGTATTGATGAAATTGGTCAAGAGCAACGATGTTTAAAAGTGCGTAATGTCACTTATAATGAACAAGGCATTAAGACTGGCTCTGGTGCATGGCGTACCTTTTATGGTCAAATTCATGGGTATGAGCATCAGCCTAATTTGCGTCAAATTATTCGACTAAATGCCTACAATAATCCTGATAGTAAAGAAAACCCATATTATATCTATGATAGACCTGTTGAAATTTACTATTTGGATGTTCCCGTGTCTCAATAATAATTGAGATCACAAATTTAGAGTGAAGTTGTCGTACGATCTGAAATAGAAAATCATGTGTGATAAATCACCTTGTTTTGGAGAGATTTTATCGGCATAATATGCTTTGAATAACAATGTCATGATGATGACAATTAGCCCATTTTATCTCATCTTATGAGCGTAAACATTTAAGGAAATCAAATTATGGCAAAGCAAGTTGCAGTATTAATCGGTAGTGCAAGCCAAACTTCTGTTAATCGGTTGGCGTTTAACTATCTTGAATCTGTTGCACCATCATCACTACAATTTAAAGTCGTTGAAATCGCAGATTTGCCACTGTATGATCGTGATTTAGACGAGCAAGATGTACCCGCTTACAACCGATTTCGTGAAGAAATCAAAGCAGCCGATGCAGTACTATGGATTAGCCCAGAGCATAATGGTGGTTGTTCGGCTATGATTAAAAATGCCATTGATATTGCATCACGCCCAATTGGTCAAAGCGTTTGGACTAATAAGCCATTGGGTTTAATCAGTGTCAATGCCAATGGTAGCTCACGGGTCACTGATCAGCTGCGTACCATTGCGACAAATCCAGCGCTCAATATGCCAACACTGCCCTTTGGTGCATACTTCGGCGGTATCTTTACTGGGGCGTTCAATGAACAAGGTGAGCTGGTATCTGAGCACGGTCAAGCAACTTTAAAGAACTTTATCAAGGCGTATGCTGAATTTATTGAAAAGTTTTAGCATCAACCGCCATCAGTTGCACGCTGATGTATGGTGATTTATAACCGCCCAATTTTGGGTGGTTATTTTTATTTACAAAGCTAAGCTACCTATTGATTTAAAATTCAGCTATAATAGACAAATCTTTGTATCATGGCTTTGTGTATGCCAGAAAAAAATTTATTAAAAAGTTCAATCAATCACAGCTTAATAAAAAATAAGATCTATATCATTATCGAAGGGACGGACACGCCTGCCGGTAAGTTATTTGATGTGCTAATCTTAGTGGCAATTATTACCAGTGTTTTGGTGGTTATGCTCGATAGCGTATTATTTTTACGCTTGCAATATGGGCGTTTATTTTTCGTTGCTGAATGGTTTTTTACGATTTTATTTACCATAGAATATGCATTGCGTCTTTATTCTGCACCAAATCTTCGTCGATATGTGACCAGTTTTTATGGGGCAGTTGATTTATTGGCACTATTGCCAACATATTTGAGCTTATTTTTTGCAGGTACGCATTATTTGCTGGTTGTTCGAATTCTTAGAATTCTTAGAATCTTTCGTGTCTTTCGACTCAAATCTTATATGCAGCAAGCTGGATTTTTGGCGGCTGCTTTTAAAACCAGCCAGCATAAAATTACGGTATTTTTTCTATCGCTACTTCTGCTTGTAACCATTTTTGGCTCAGTTTTGTATGTTGTTGAAGGCCCTGAAAATGGCTTTACAAGTATTCCTTTATCAATCTACTGGGCGGTTGTGACATTGACAACGGTAGGTTATGGCGATATTTCCCCAAAAACACCACTAGGGCAGGCGATCGCAAGTATGGTGATGATTACAGGTTATGCCATCATCGCCGTACCGACAGGGATTTTTACTGCTGAGCTAACTCGGACTATGCGGCCGCAACTTCAGCCAATTTCTTGCCCAAATTGTGGTAAATTTGGGCATGCAACTAATGCTAAATTTTGTGACCGCTGTGGTCATGACTTACATGTATAACAGATGAATTTTTCAACATTTTGGCAAACTGCACCTTTATCTTTGTTATTGATACTCAGCTTTATTGGCTTGGCGATCGTACAGTTATTGATGGGTGTTGATATAGATGCCCCAAGCACGCACGACTTACTACGATTTGGTGCTAACTTTATGCCGCTGTCGATGGTTGGCGAGCCTTGGCGACTGCTTAGCAGTGGATTTTTACATATTGGTATATTACATCTGTTATTCAACAGCTTTGCGATGTATTATTTTGGACAAGTTACCGAGATTATCATCAGCTCCGTTCATGTTGGTTTGTTATTTATTTTGGCTGTGGTAGGCGGCAACTTGCTTGGAAATTATTTGGCATGGCAGGCTGTGTTTTTGGGTACACCTTTAGCTATCAGTGCTGGAGCGTCTGGCGGTATCATGGGATTGGGTGCATTTTTATTTTCATTGGCATTGCTACAGGCACCCATTGCACTTAAGCTAAATACCAAAACTTTGGGTTTTGTGATGGCGATTAATTTACTGATGGGTTTTGCTGTCAAGGAAATTGATCATGCAGGGCATATTGGCGGCACACTTGTTGGATTTACTCTTGGTGTGGTTTATCGTTATGCTTTGTCTTATCGTCAGTATACCAATTTAATATTGACTGGTGCAATGATGGGCATGGCGATGCTATTTGGGGTAATTTGGTATTGGTTACATTGGCAAATCATGGCGGTGATTGGCTGAATTAAACCTTAAATAATATCCCATCATGGCAAATGACGGGATATTATTGCATAGGATTTGACGATTTGTTGCATAAAATCTGCGTGCCAACACCTTCTTCGGTAAATATATCAAGCAAACATGCGTGTGGCACACGACCATCAACGATAGTAACGCTGTGCAATCCCGATCTGATGGCTTCAAGTGCACCTTCAATCTTGGGAATCATACCACCTGAAATGGTTCCATCAGCAATTAAGTGATCAATATCTTTGGCTGATAAATGGGTGAGTACACGACCTTGTTTATCCAGCACGCCTTTAATATTGGTCAGTAAAAGTAAGCGTTCAGCCCCAAGAAATTTGGCGACACGGCTGGCAACCAAATCTGCATTGATATTATAGGTATCGCTATTGACATCCACCCCAAGCGATGCAATCACTGGGATAAAATTACTGGCAATCAGTATATCAACCACTTCTTTATTCACCGACTCTCAACCTCCCCCACAAAACCCAAATCCACCTCTTGGGTGCTACCATCGTCATTAAGCTTTTGCATATACAGTTTTTTTGCCAAAATTAAATTAGCATCTTTACCTGTCTACCGATGGCATTGCCACCATATTTAATCACAATCAGCTTATCTTTATATTTTTAGATATAAGGTAGGGTAGTGGTGATGACTTCAGCTATGATTTTGGCATCTGCTAGTGTCAAAGATATAACAGATTCCTAGTAACTAAGTTGATAAAGGAAAGTAATGATTAATTAATGGCGACCAGAAGACCCAAAACCACCTGATCCACGAGTGCTGATATCACTAAAAGTATCAACAATTTCAAAGTCAGGACGCATTATGGGAACAATGACATATTGTGCCATTCTTTCGGCGGGCTTAAGCTCAAAGTTGGTATCGCTGCGATTCCATATCGAGACCATCAGCTCACCTTGATAGTCAGAATCAATCAAGCCAACCAAATTACCAAGTACAATGCCGTGCTTATGGCCAAGTCCAGACCTAGGGAGAATTAGCCCAGCAAAATTAGGGTCGCTGATATAAATGGATAATCCAGTGCCAATAAGCTTGGTTTCTCCTGCGGCAATAATCATTGGCTCATCAATACAGGCTCGCAAGTCAATCCCTGCTGAGCCTGCGGTAGCACGAGTTGGCAGGGGAAAGTCTGGATGAGAGCCAATTTTAGGATTAAGGATTTTGACTTGTACGCTTTTCATAGGGACTGCTTATTTGATGGTTTTTAAGGCTATCATGATTGAATTTTATGCAATTTTTGTCAAGACCTTTACCTATCGTTGATAAAATGATAAGAATAAAGCCCGATTATGATCGAGCTTTAAAGTATCAATCTGTCACTTAGGCATTGCCTTCGTCATTTTGGGTTTCTAGCTGACTTTGTAAGAAAGCTTGTTCAAAATTCACAGGTGCAAGTAGTAACTGCGGGAAGCTACCACGCGTCACGATATCGCTGATGGCTTCTCGAGCATAAGGGAATAAAATATTTGGGCAATACGCTTGTAGCAAATGTGGCATATCTGCTTCAGGGATATTACGCATCAAAAAAATACCTGCTTGCTGAACTTCAGCGATGAACGCAACTGACTCACCAAGCTTGGCAGTTACGCTGACAGTGAGTACCACTTCTTTGTAGTCTTCATCTAAATCGTTATCGCTTGTGCTGATGCTGACATCAGTTTCAGGTTGCCATTGTTTGGTAAATACTTCGGTATTTGGCACTTCAAATGAAATGTCTTTTGTGTAGATACGCTCTAAACCGAGCTGTGGCTGAAGTTCTTCAGACATGATAATTCCTTAAATGTGTGTTATTTGTATATTAATTTGTATATTAAAAATGGCTAAATGATTGCGCCAAAAGCTCATCAAGTTTGCCATCGGCATTTAATTTATTAAGCTGATCAAAACCGCCAATGAAATTATCACCAATAAAGATTTGTGGGACAGTACGATAGCCATTGGTTTTGGCTGAGAGTGCTTCACGATCCTCAGCATTGATATCATACATGCTAATCTCATCATAAGCAACAGATTTATTATTCAAAAGCTGCTTGGCAGCCAAGCAATAAGGGCAAGTCGGTGTGGTATAGATGGTTACTTTTTGCATTGCCATTTCCATTAAATTAGGTCCACATCTTATATAAGGCTTTTCATGAATATTTCAAGGCTTATTGATAAGACTAAGCCATGATTTTTAGCTAAAATGATTTAAACTACTTTTTATTAGTACCAACCAAAGGCAAGCCCGCTGATTGATAGCCTTGAATACCGCCTTCAAGACGCATAAAATTGGGTCGATTGATCAGCTGTACAGCAGCACCTGCTTGCATGCCAATATCACAAACCAAAATCACAGGCACTTCAATGGCTTGTAATTCAGCTAGGTGATTTTTAAGGTCGTTAAACGGTATGTTTTGGCTACCAGTGATATGACCATTGGCAAACTTGTTAGCTGGGCGAATGTCAATAATGCGAGCATTTTGATTATTGACCAATAAGCCCAATTCGCTTGGCGGAACTTTACGACCACTGCGTTTGCCTTCGATGGCAAAAAATGCAATGATTAATACAATCAGCAATCCAACTAAGACTGGATGATTACCGATAAATTCAAACCAACGTTCCAAAGTATACTCCAATGTCTAATCATAAAACTCGTATTATAACGCCAAATGTATCTAATTGCACCGTTTTTCATATTCATGATGAATCATGAGCAGATTGGTATTATTTGGCAGAAGGCTTAACCGCACTTTGACCCGCCTTGGCTTCATCAATCAAGGATGTCAGGCTTTCGATACGCCTTGGTAATACCTCGCCTTGCATTGCCGCTGCCCATAAGGCACATCCTTTGGCATTGGGCGTATGATGACAATCACGAAATTGGCAACTGCCAGCCAGCGCATGCAATTCTTCAAAACCAAGCAAAATATCATCTGCCGACAGATGCCAAATCCCATATTCACGAATTCCTGGCGTATCTATGATGCCACCTTTGTCTACATGATGGGCATCATAAGGCATAAGTCGGCTGGTCGTTGTGGTGTGCTGACCAAGCTGTGAGTTTTGGGAGATGATGTTGGTGGATTGATTGGCATTGGGTAAAAGCTCATTAATTAGGCTTGATTTGCCCACACCTGATTGCCCAGCAAAGATGGACAGCTTACCATTAATGTGCCTAAAAAGTGTCTGCAAACCTGATTTGGTGTGCGTTGAGGTCTGGATTACGCTAAAGCCATATTGATCGCCCAATGCTCGATACTCATCGATCATTTGCATGATGGCATCTTGGTCATTTGAATTTTGCTCATTTAATAAATCGGCTTTATTTAATACCAATAATGGTGTGATATGATTAAGCTTGGCGATTAATAAATATCGATCGATAAGATTAACGGCAGGCTTGGGTAGTGGTGCAAATACGATGACAAGCATATCTACATTGGCAGCCACTGGCTTGACCTTATGGTAGCGATCAGGGCGAGTGATGAGTCTATGCCGATCAAGTAAATGCTCAATGCGTCCCAATCCTGCGGTCGTATCAAGGCTCAATTTGATACGATCACCTGTAGCAAGCATGGGTAAGTTGGTGCGGGCATGACAACGCCAAATCGTGCCAATCTGCACCAAAGGCTTATTAGCATCTGTGTGCTTATTAGTATCTGTGTCAGGCAAGCTTGGTATCACTGTGGGCAGATTTGTTATCTGAACATCAAGCTGCTTACCAAAGTGCGACACGATCACACCTTCGGCAAATGTCGTATCATCGGCTTGGACGGTTTGATTTTGTTCAATTTGGCGAGTTTGGCGTTTGGTTAATTTGCGGCGGCGAATCAGCGACATAAATGATGACTTTCAAATAAATAAGATTGACTAAAAATGGGTATGATAATCCCTACAAGATGCACCTTAAGATGAAGATTTTGGTAAGCTTGGTGTTCACCACTGTAGCATAAAAAATTTACTTGGGCAAATTGTGTTTGTGGTTTTTGGAAGAATTCACCAAATCAAATTTACTTGTGCATAAATTGGCCGAATTTATTTGGGAAACTGCCAAAAATCTTTTATAATACGGATTTATTTTTATCATTAACTCACAGCAATTAAGTGCTGATTGTCGCCAATCGCTTAATTGTCAAATATAAGGCAACCATGAGTAAGCTAAATCCTCGCCAATTAGAAGCGTTAAATCACATCCAAGGTCCGCTACTTGTACTGGCTGGTGCTGGCTCAGGAAAGACATCGGTTATCACCCAAAAGATTGCCCATTTGATCGAAAATTGCCGCATTCCTGCCGATCGTATCACGGCAGTGACTTTTACAAATAAAGCGGCGCGTGAGATGAAATCACGCGTTCAAAAGATTTTATCTCATGAAAAATCTCGTGGATTGACTGTTTCAACATTTCACCAGTTTGGTCTGCAATTTTTACGCTATGAATTAAAACACACATCATTAAAACCCAATTTTTCAATTTTGGATGCAGATGACTGCCAGCGTCTGCTTGCAGAACTGATGGTGCGTGATAATTTAAGCGGTGCTGAACGCCGTGAACTGGTGCATGAAGCCATCAAGAAAATCTCTGATTGGAAAAATGACCTCATTGCACCCAAAGATGCCGCTGAAACGCTCGATGACCCTGAAGATCTTGGTTTTGTGCATTTGTATGAATTATACGAGCGTAATTTGCGAGCGTATAATGCGGTGGATTTTGATGATTTGATTGCCATGCCTGTGCGTATCTTAAGGGAAAGTCATGAGGTCAAAGATAAATGGCAAAATCGTATCCGCTATCTGCTGGTGGATGAATATCAAGATACCAACACCGCACAGTATGAGTTAATTAAACTATTGGTTGGGCGTCTTGGACGATTTACAGTCGTGGGCGATGATGACCAGTCAATTTATACATGGCGAGGTGCTAAACCTGAAAATATGGCACTTTTAAAGCAAGATTTCCCCAATCTTGAGGTGGTAAAATTGGAACAAAACTATCGCTCAACCAATCACATCTTGGGTGCTGCCAATGCGGTCATCGCCAATAATGAGCATATGTTTGAAAAATCGCTTTGGTCTGATAAAGGTGATGGTGAAAAAATCCGTGTTATCACTTGTAATAATGATTTTGATGAAGCTGAACGAGTCGCCAAAGAAATTTTGACGCATCGACTACGCAATAACCAGACTTGGGATAAATATGCGGTGCTGTATCGCAGCAACTTTCAGGCTAGGGCATTGGAAGCTCAGCTAAGACAGCTTGAGATTCCGTATAAATTATCTGGTGGTACTTCATTTTTTGCGCGTACCGAAATCAAGGACTTGATGGGTTATCTTCGTATTATTATTAATCCTGATGATGATGCGGCATTTTTGCGAGTGATTAATACACCTAAGCGTGGTATCGGTTCGGTGACACTTGAAAAACTTGGACTGTTTGCACAGCACTGCGGCACATCGCTGCTTGGTGCGTGTACTCGTGCAGGTGTTAAGGACGCATTGGGTGCTAAGGCAGGTGCGATCATTGAATCTTTTGGGGAATTTATTAATTATTATACGCATCAGCTACATGATAATAGCGATCCTATGCCCTTGGTGCGTCAGATGATCACTGAGACAGGCTATATTGATTATGTCAAAGAAAGCTCCAAAAATCCCCAACAAGAAAAGGGGCGCTTAGATAACATTGAAGCCTTATACTTAAGTATCGCTGCACTGATTAATCGAGCTGATGATGAGCATGATAAGACCATTGATGCTGTGATTCGTAAGATGGTTTTGTTGGATATGCTTGAACAGCAACAAGAAGAAGAAAATACCAACAAAGTTAATCTGATGACGCTACATGCCGCCAAAGGTCTTGAATTTGATTATGTCTACATCATTGGCTGTGAAGAAAAACTGTTACCGCATGTCAATTCAATCATGAGTGCTAATATCGAAGAAGAGCGTCGCTTAATGTATGTTGGTATCACCAGAGCCAAAAGTGAGCTGACTTTATTGCTATGTAAACAGCGACGATCTGGAGCGGATTTTAAGGCGGTGACACCCTCAAGATTTCTTGATGAGTTGCCAGCAGAGTATCTATCTGGTGCTGTTACCAAAAAAGAAGATCCTAAAAAAGTCGCTGAAAACTATCTGGCAAATATTCAAGCGATGCTTGCTGCTAAGAAAAAATAAAATAGCAGCGATTAAAAAAGTTGTCTTGCATTTTTGGAATGAATGGCTTGGTATCACATATCATAATGACTTCATGATTAAAAACTAAGCTGCATGTAAGGTTGATTTAAAAATTGGCTAAGCGTGCTTACGCATGAATAAGGTCACAACGCCCAAAGCAATCAGCTGAACCACCAAGATTAGCCCAACTGTCCAAAGCCATTTGCCTTGGGCATAAGCTAAGGCACACGCCCAAGCACCAATGAAGCCACCGCCATAATAACCCATATAATACAGCCCTGACGCCAAAGACCGACCCTCGCTGACATGGCTGGTCAAATAGCTGATGGTTGCAGACTGAGTGATGAACACACCAGAGGACATTAAAGTTAGTCCCATAATAACTATACCCAAAGGCATAAACAATGTCATTAATAGGCCTGTGATAGAAACAAGGATAGCCAACAGTATCGTTGAGGTCATGCCAAAGCGTATCACCACGCGTGTGGATAATGGTGTGATGACCATACCAATCAAATAAATGGCAAAAATATTGGCAAGATCGGCAGGCGTGAGTAGATACGGGCTTTCTGATAAATGAAGATTGATGAATGTAAAACAGCCCACCAAACTAAACAAAACGCACGCTCCCAAAAATCCACTACAGATGACATGAAGATTTTTGGTGTGTGAGAATAATGTGGCAAATGCAGTACGAAAATTCTCAGAAATGATAAAATTTTGTGAACGATGTAGGGATTTATATGCCCAAATCGCACCGATTAATGTGCATATTGCCATCACTATATAGCCATAACGCCAACCAATAAAATGCTCCAAATGCCCTGCAAAAAACCGCCCACTAAAACCACCAAGTACCGTCCCTGATACATAAAGTGACATCATAGTTGTCAGTCTTGAGCTGTATTCTTCACTGATATAAGCAATCAAAACTACCGTAATGCCAGGCACGCTTACCCCTTGCAAAAACCGCCAAAAAATCACTTCATGGATACTACTTGCCATGCCAATCAGTGCTGTTGGCAGAGCAAGCATAAGTAATGAGCTTACGATGAATGGCTTTCTACCAACAGCATCAGACAGCATACCCATAAATGGCGATATCAGTGCAATGGCAAGCACGGTCGCACCTACCGCCATTCCTGCTTGAACTTCAGTTGCCTTAAGATCTATCATCAGTACAGGTAAAATCGCCTGAACTGAATACACTTGCAAAAATGCAAAAAATCCGATCATGGCAATAGTGAATTTTTCACTCAAGGTTGGCAGATGGAAATGAAGGGCAGTCATAGTCTGATTTTGGCTGAAGTTTTTGTCTATTGTAGCACAGATAAGGCGAATAAGGCTTGAGCTTTGACTTTAGATAATTTTTATAATACATGTTATGTCATTTATCAATGGCTTATTTTTGGGTTTTTGATGACTTAAATGACCTAAGAACTTAAATGATCTAAGATAAGCTACCTAAGAGTTATCCTGATTAAATAATCAGCCAATTTTGCCAAATTATTCTATAAAAATGCTAAAATATTCACTTTTAATCTCCAAGACAAGCAGGAAAAATGATATGGCACAGACTCAAAAGATGGTATTGATTGTTGGCGGTGGTCATGTCGGCTTATCATTTGCTTTATTGTTGGCACATCATGGCATTAAAAGCACACTTGTTGAGCATCATCGTTATCCGACCATTGAGCCTGATGAAGATAACGCACGCACGCAGTATTTAGACAGCCGTAATACAGCACTGTCACGCCGTACTGTGCAAATTTATCAAGAAATTGGGCTTTGGGCGTATCTTCAGAGTCATGCATGCCATATTGACCAAGTTAACATCAGTGAGCTTGGCAGCTTTGGGCATGCCACCTTAAATAAAGATGAAGAAGGTGTGGAAAGCTTTGGGCAAGTGATGGAAAATGCACATTTAGGCAGGCAGTTGTTATTGACAGTCAAGGATAGTCCCTTGATCAACTTATATGATGGTGCAAGTGTGATTGATATCGCTCAAGATGAAGCTCATGCAAGCATTACAGTAAAATTTGATACAGGTCAAATCAAAACCTTAACAGCGCCACTTGTGGTGGCTTGTGATGGACAGCATTCGGCGGTGCGTCAACGATTGAATATCGGTGTTGATATTCATGACTATGAGCAGGTTGGTATCGTTGGTGTGGTACAAACTGACAAAGCACATAAACATACGGCAATTGAACGCTTTAGTGAGGCTGGGCCTTTGGCGGTGCTGCCTTTGACAGATGGTATGGGCGATGGTGGCACAGGGCAGACGGCAGGTTATCGCCGCTCGGTGGTGTTTATTTGTCCAAAAGGTGAAGAAGGACGGTATTTAAGCGATGATGAGTATTACCTTCAGACACTCCAAACAGTTTTTGGTACGGCAGCAGGGCGATTTGTGGCGACAGGTAGGCGTGGAGCATATCCACTGACCAAAGTGCTAGCACATCGTCAGGTGTCAGGTCGTTTTGTCATTATGGGCAATGCTGCCCATACGCTACACCCTGTGGCAGGTCAAGGGTTTAATTTGTGTCTAAGAGATGCGTATACACTGGCAAATATGCTGGCAAAAGCGGTTGCCAAAGAAGGCAGTCAGGTGGATTTGGGACAATATGATCGCTTGATCCGTTATGAAAATGCTCGCCAAAAAGACCAAAAACGCGTTATCAAATTCTGTGATACTGTCGTTGGTAGCTTTTGCCACCCCAATCCTGTGATGAGATTTGTGCGTAATGTGGGCTTGATTTGTTTTGATAAAGTGCCAGGCATTAAGCCTTTGGTGGCAACTTATGCCATGGGACTTAAGTCTTGATTTTCATTGGTCATATGGCGATACAGTATAAGGATATGTCATGATCTTAAAGGCGATAATGATTGTATTTGGTTGCTTATTTCTGGGTCAAGTCATCGTGGGCTTATTTGATTTGCCGCTGCCGCCGAGCGTCGTTGGACTGATTTTATTATTTTTGGCATTGCAGGTAGGCATAGTTAAGCTTGCCACCATCGAAAAACTTGCCAAAGTGTTAATGGATTATTTGGTGCTACTTGTCGTACCTGCTTGTATTTCTATCATGCAATATCTAGACATCATTCGAGATGATTTTTGGGTGCTAATCATCGGTGTGAGTGTCAGCACAATTTTGGTGCTATTAACCTCGGCAGGCTCATACACTTGGCTAAGAAAACTTCAAAAATCTCATGCTCAAACCACCAAAAACCAAGGCAGATAAGTCAGATGGATAAATTTGTAACACTGTACCAGACGCTGTCTACCAGTCCATTTTTACTGCTGATGCTTTTGATGGGTGTATTTGAGCTGACAATATGGGCAAGAACACGCTTCAACCAGCCGTTGATTAACCCAACTTTGGTAACAACCATTGTTGTTATCTTGATTTTAAAATTTGCCAATATCAAATGGCAGGCGTTTGAACAAGCCAGTAGCTATATCACCTTTTGGCTTCAGCCTGTGGTTGTGTGTTTGGCAGTGCCTTTGTATATTCAATGGCAAAAAATTCGTGTACAGTGGCTGCCGATTTTGGTGTCTCAATTTGTGGCAAGTCTTGTTGGTATCGTCTCTGGTGTGTGGATTGTACGGGCGTTGGGCGGTAGTTATGATAGCATGATCGCAACGGCAGCGAAGTCTGTGACGATGCCGATTGCCATCGAGGTTACCCAAGCTTTGGGTGGAATTATCGGCATTACGGCGGCAACGGTGCTGATTGCAGGCGTGGTAGGTCAGATTTTTGGTGTTTGGATACTTTATAAATCAGGCATGAGATTGCCAATGGGCATGGGGTTATCACTTGGTTCGGCATCTCATGCGCTTGGTACGGTACGCTCAATGCAGCTGGGCGGGCGTTATGTGGCTTATGCGACATTGGGTCTGATTTTAAATGGCATTATGACAGCATTTTTAGCACCAGTACTGGTACCTTGGCTGGTATCATGATGACAGTGACTTTGGTCACACTGGCAGGCGGACGATAAGACGGTGATTTTATTTGGTAAACCAAATGGGGGTATGGTTTGTTTAGCCTGCTTACAATTTAGCTATACTTTTCGATGCTTTAAGGTAAGGTACATCATCGCCACATTGATGGCATCGTTCAAAGCATCATGCCTTGGTAGGTCAGGCATCCCCAAGGATTTAATCATGCCTGCCATGGCCAAATCAACATAGCTGTCATAGTATTTGTTTTTGGTTTCTTGGGCATAAAACAGCCGAGACACTTCAATTTTTGGCTGTGGCAGTTTGATACCCAGCATGGGTTTTAAAAACTTATTCACCATCACCACATCATATTCCAAAAAAATATCCCACAAGCGGTCGTCCACCCACAAACTGCAAAAATTGCTCAATGGCAAAATCTACCTTGACACCGCCACTTAAGTCCTTGGGTCTTAGTCCGTGGATGGTGACATTGGTTGCTTGTATCATGCCCTCAGGCTTGATTAAAATTTCAAAGGTTTCACTGGTTAAGATGCGATTGCCACGGATTTTGACAGCACCGATAGAGATGATTTGGGCTTCAGAGATATCAAGACTGGTTGTCTCACAATCAAAGCTGACCAACTTATCAGGATGCGTGTCATACAAAAATTCATAGCGTTTATCTTTAAGCTGACGGCGATAATAGTGATGTATTAATTTATCAAACATAACGCACCTTAAGCATAGTGTAGATTAAACTGGCTACTGACATGGTGCTTAAATTGCCTCACAACTTGTAACGCATCTTTTAATAAATCTCGCTCAAGTGTGGATAAATTTTCGGTATTAATGTGGTTTGGGGCAAGCTCTTGGTTGTGCTTGAGTGCCAAAAGTTCATTTTTTAGGCGTGTGTTCATCAGATAAGCCAATGCCTCTGAGACATCTTGGCTAAGCTGTTGTTCGATTAAACCCATCTGAGATAGCCGTGCGATGCGTTCAAAATGTTGGTCTTACTAATTTTTGCCTTGAGTGCCAATGCACAAGTGCCATGCACCACAGGGAATATTCCCATTTTTTAATATCCATTTTGTGCTTTTGTGACCCAAAATTTGTGCAAAAAATCCATGCCCATCTTCATCAAACTGATTAACTGCCCGTGCAAAACTCATCAGCATCCCCACATCGCTGTCCAAATAGCCACTTAGGTGCGTGCGTACTTCTTTAAGTAGTGCTTCATCACCGCTGACGGATTTGGCATCCATAAAAATTGCCAAATTCATCATATGATCAGGCGTGGGGTTTTTGTACCAGCTGCCTACAGTTTGCTTAAATTCACTGACCGATTGGCACCATGATGGATTATTGACCATAATTTTACCTAAGCAAGGTGGATATCCAAACTCCGCCAAAATGCCAGAAAAACGCTCAGCATAAGGCTGCATCATTTGCATATCAATGCCATCACGGACAATATCAACGCATTATCTTGATCGGTTTTTAAAACTTGTTCGCCCCGACCTTCAGAACCCATCACGACCAAACAAGTATTGGCGACAAGATTGGCAGGTGCAATCATTTGCCATGCTTTTTCAAACAGACGGCTATTAAGTACCTGCATGAGCTGGGCTAATTGTTTGGCTTGCATGCCATTGGCGTAGAGTACTGAGATGGTGTGGTTCATCTGTGATGCCACTTGGGTGAGAGCATCCAAATTGGTTGCAACTTCCAATTTTTCGGCAATCAAATGACTGTGATTGGACAAAAATGCCAAAATATCAATTTGTTTAAGTACACCAATGGGATCACCATTGGCGGTAACGACCACCCGCTGAATGCGATGATTCATCATTTTTAATAAAGCACTGAACATAAAATCATCGGCATCGGCATCGGCACAAACCAAATCAAAATGTGCCTACAGATGTGTGGCATCATTGGGGTTAAGCGTGCCTGATGAGTGAATGAAGGCATCACGAAATGCCGACTCGGTTACTAGACCGATTTACCATCGTGGTGGATGAGTAAGGATTTGGATTTATTTATCTGCATGATTTTGGTAGCGGCAATCAAACCAATTGAGCCATCATACAACTCATCATATGAGCGATAAGCATCACGCACTTTGGCAGTGAATAATCCAGCCAGCTCATTTTCACGGCGATGATCTGATTGATTTTTGAGCTTATCGGCAATATTGGCAAAAAAGTAAGCACCAAATTCGCTGTTTTCTTCGATGAGTGTACGGATGATGGTTTTGGGCATGGCGTATAATAAACTTTGTTCAACGGCAATAAAACTATGCCGATAAGACTGTCCAAACAGCGCCCGTGTATCAAAGCTATCTGAAGGGTGATACAGTGCCAATATCTCGCCACTGGCATCAATTTCTTTGACCATACCTTTGATGATGATATACAAAGTATCAATACTATCTTGTGCTTCAATGATGGCGGCATTATCATCAAAAAAGATAATATCTGTTGCTTTTTCAAGCACTTGCCTTTGATGATTGGCAGTGTATTATAAGGTACGGTACTAAAGTCAAAGCAATTCATGCCAGTCGTCCTGTATGCTTATTTTATCCATAGATCCATGCTTAATATATTAGCAGATGTCAAGAATTTCACAAGCATCAGACCATAAATTCTCCAGAAACATGGTGGGTGGGTTGGTGGTTTTTAGAGCAGATTTGTTTTAATAAGCACTACAAAAGATGGGGTAAATGCTCTATAATAAAAACAAATTTAAACACATAAGAGTAAATAATGTCTATTAAATCAGATCGCTGGATTCGTCAAATGGCCGAAAGTTATGGCATGATTGAGCCGTTTGAGCCTGAGCAGGTACGCTACAATGCACAAGGTCAAAAGTTGGTCAGCTACGGCACCTCAAGCTATGGATATGATGTACGCTGTGCTAATGAATTTAAGGTATTTACCAATGTGCATTCAGCCATCGTAGATCCCAAAAACTTTGATGATCGCAGTTTTATTGACATCATTGGTGATGAATGTATCATTCCACCAAATTCATTTGCTTTGGCGCGCACTGTTGAGTATTTTCGCATCCCAAGAGATGTACTGACGATCTGTTTGGGCAAATCCACTTATGCACGCTGTGGAATCATTGTCAATGTCACGCCACTTGAGCCTGAATGGGAGGGGCATGTAACCTTAGAATTTAGCAATACCACCAATTTGCCAGCACGCATCTATGCTGGTGAGGGTGTGGCACAGATGCTATTTTTCCAATCAGATGCTGATGATGTGTGCCAAATTTCTTATAAAGATCGTGGTGGTAAATATCAAGGTCAAACAGGTGTCACCTTACCAAAAACCTAAATTCATTGATGGTACAATAAGTGACAAAATAGCACCTAAACTGAAGATAAAATACGCTACAATGGTCAATCAATTGAGTTTCATTAACTAAGGTAAAAAGGTTTTTATGAGTGATATTTATTTTGAGCGTCAGCATGGTTTGGATTTTGAAAGTGCCAGAACGAAAGCACAAGCATGGCTACAAGAGGCCGAAAATCAGTTTGGGCTAAATATCAACTATATCAAAGGTAACAACCAAGACAATGCAAGCATTCATAAAGCAGGTGTCGATGCTCAAGCAACTTTGACTGCTGATAAAATCACCTTTCAAGCTAAACTTGGACTGTTTGCCAAACCTCTAAAAGGTGTGATCAGTTCAGGCATCAAAGAAGGCTTAGATAACTATTTCCCCCAAAGCTGATTTGAGATGATGATCTGTATTGATGATTCAGTAGTGGATTATTCATTATTTTAATCATCTTAAAATTTCATAATCTTAACTATCCTTTGATTGATACTCTTGGACAATCATAGAAATCACAACGGTAGCAAACGCACCTTTGGGCAGTCTAAATTCAAGATATAACTCATCGCCCGACCGATTCCAAGTCAGATCATACACCATCAGTCGAAGTGGGCGATATGTCAATTTGGCACCGATTTTTATCAATCCTTGGTAGAGTGTTTGGTTGTGATGATGATTAAGCAGTGTATCATAAAGCATCCGAACACTGCCGCAGTCACGCCGATCACCGATGCCAATGAGTGGTGCAGTTGGATGAATGTCGCACTGTTTGATACGGGTTTTCACATCATCCGTTGGCATATTTTGAAAAATTGAACCCGTACCCTCTAAATTAAAAACATCACCCAAAAGTGCCCGATTCCATGTACCATCAGCCACACGCTTGCCCAGCATGGCGTTAAACAGAGCACTTCTGGCGGCTGATATCAGCAGTCCATCTTTTTCGGCAAATTTTTTGTGGGGACGATAGGGCTGATCACTCATCAGCTGGCTTTCAAAAAAACTGTGAGCCTTATCAAGATTTTTACCATCGATTCCAAACCTTTGTTCACCAAAATAATTCGGCACGCCGCCAGATTTAATACGCTCAAGCGTCTCATCGATGGCATCGATATCACCGTTAAGATGACGCAGGCGAATGGCAAAATGATTGTATTTGTGCGTACCTCGGTTGAGTTTGCGACTATGCCAAATAAGATGGTTAAGTATAAAAGATTCGTCATCATTCAGATATGCTTTGGCAAAACTTTCCAAAGAAGTCTTTGGTATCGCCTTAGTGGGTAGGCGAATACTAAACCATTGATGCGTTATTGCGTGCCGATCTTTGAGTCCAGAGTAGCCGACATCACGCATAGGTACGCCCGCCCAATTGGCAAGCAGCTTTACGACATAGGTGGTATTTAGATTTATCTTGGTGATATGTAGCCACAGATGTTCACCGTTGCCTGAGTGTTCGATGTCCAAAATCTCAGTAACGATAAAGTCATTAGGCGTACTTTTAAAATCAGCGTGTAAAACGGGTGGCTGCCAAGGCAGTGGTAAAGTTGTTGGGCTCATAAATTACTTTTTGGTTGTTTTGCTTTTTGGTTATTTAATGATATCAAATTGATCAAAGTTTCGGTATGTGGTTGCCATTAGGCGTATCGGAATTTTATGATCACTGTCCTGACAGCAATTTATTTTAAATGGCAAAATCAGTCACAATAACTAAAAAATCATGTATGCCATAAGGCTAACAGATGAAAACCATTAAGATGAAGATTACCAAGAAGTGGCCAAATTCCAATTTATCATCAATAAAAACCTTGGTCAAACCGTTGATTTGAATCAGGTTTTTATTATCTGATTTGGTGATACTATGCTAATTATCAGAGGGTATGGCATTGGTTTTGAGCAGTTTGGCGGCAGTATTACCCATCTTATTGACATCAACACTGATACTCTCTTGGCTTAGTATATCACCGCTTCTGGCATGTAAAGCGATAATTTGAGCAAAGGGTAAGGTAGCATCTTGGGCGAGTAGACCTGCCAGCATACCAGATAATACATCGCCCATACCAGCGGTTGCCATGCCAGCATTACCCAAGGTACAGATACTGATATTGCCCAAAGTATCAATACTCAAAGAATTCGCTCCTTTTAAAATCCACTGTCCGCCATAGTGATTTTGTAGCTGAATAATGGCAGCCATACGATCGGCTTCAACTTGTGTTGCACTGATACCCAAAAGTCGCCCAGCTTCGGCGTGATGTGGTGTACCGATACAGTGATCAGGCAGGCGAGATGGTGGCTGATTTGCCAAATGCCATAGTGCATCGGCATCGAGTACGATTGGCATATGGTGTGTCATTAGTATTGCCAGCCACTTTTTAAAAATGCTCTTAGCCCAGTCATCACGCCCAAGCCCCATGCCAAAGCATATTGCAGTCATCTCAGT
This sequence comes from Moraxella catarrhalis, assembly GCF_001632285.1. Classification (GTDB taxonomy): domain Bacteria; phylum Pseudomonadota; class Gammaproteobacteria; order Pseudomonadales; family Moraxellaceae; genus Moraxella; species Moraxella catarrhalis. The sequence goes on along the minus strand of NZ_LWAH01000012.1, from coordinate 41,469 downwards.
AAGCTGTGTTTGGTCAATCTTATCGATATGCCCAAGCATCAGGTTGGGGCTTTTGCTGATGATGGCGGTATGGTGATTGGGATGTGTCATGACCGTGACTCGACCTGCACCGACTTGAATGGCAGCTTCAGCACTCATCAAGGCAGCACCGCCCATGAGTGCAGAGCCACCAATGACCATGACCGAACCTGCGCCGCCTTTATGTAGATGATTGCTATGTCTGGTTCTGTTGGGTAGGCTGGGTAAGCGGTTATTTATGATAGCAATTGGCTCAAGTAACATATCAGTGGGAATTAACGGATGATTGATAATACACCCAACATAGTTTTTGGCATAACCCATGAATAACCCAGCTTTATAAGCCATTAGGCACAGTGTCATATCCACCTGTGTTGCACAGGGCAGAGGTATACCAGTATCAGGATGTAGCCCTGAAGGTATATCAATAGCGATTTTGGTACCTTTTATGGCATTATACTGCTCAATGATGGTACACCAAATATCATCCAATGGGTGTGTCAAACCATCGCCAAATAATGCATCAATATGTATATCTGCTTCGATAGGCGACTGTAAAATAGGTAAATCAGCAGCAATTACATCTTGATAAGCCCAAACAGCATCATCACTCTTAGCAGGCAGGGCAGGGTAGATGGACACATGATAATACTCCGACAAGTATACCCCAAGTAAATAACCATCACCGCCATTGTTGCCAACGCCGCACCAAATACAGATAGAGCTATCAGGCTTTAGATGAGCTTTTAGTGTATTGGACATCATCAGTGCGGCTTGCTGCATCAGCCCAAAACTACGATTACCGAGCCCAACCCAACGATTCTGCCAGTCTTTGACCGCATTTGCTGTATAGATGGGCGTTGGAAAATGATACATGATGAGTGCCTTTTAATCAGGTTACAACTTGTTGGGCGATGAGATGATTGGTGGCACACCATTTGCCATCAAAGTATCGCTTGGTGTGCCACTATGAAAGCGTAGCTCATCATCAGGCGACTGTATCAGCTCACATTCAATGTCACGAAAAAAAGCCACCCGTTCATCAATACTGTCATCTGTGATGGAGCGAGCCAACATTAAGTAGTCTTCATAATGACGGCTTTCTGATTTGAGTAAATACTTATAATAGCGTGCCAGTTTTTCATCATCAATAACCTCTGACAACGCCCCAAATCGCTCACATGATCGAGCTTCAATGAATGCACCAATAATCAGCACATCTACCATCGCAGCAGGTTCATAGGTGCGTTTGTGTTTCAAAAGCCCCTTGGCGTAGCGACCTGCAGGCAGATAATACCAATCAATGTTACGCTCTTTCATTAATGATAAAACTTGCTCATAGTGCAGCATCTCTTCACGCACCAATTGAGCCAAACGCTCTTGTAAAGTGCGATGAAATTCATAACGAAAAATCAAATTCATCGCTGTGCCTGCTGCCTTTTTTTCACAGTTAGCATGATCTTGGAGTAGCAGTGGTAGATGTTCACATGCCAAGTTTAGCCAGCGCTCCGAGGTGCGACAACCTAAAAACTCATGGATATGGCTAATATCTGTCTTGGTGCGTGCATGGGTCGTGATGACTGTTAGATCATCTTCAGGGGCGGTGATCGCTTCACTCATATATCATCCAAAATGTCATAAATAAATTTATTATACCATAGCTTAATTACCCAAATGATAGACAAATACCTAAGTTTTATATTCAAACTTATCAATGTAAAAGTTTTGGGCAATTCATTGAACAATATATTTATAATCGTTACAGTTATGCAATATTTTTATGTTCATATTACACTCACTATCTAAAATTAAGTTTATAAATATTTTATTTGTCAAGATTTTTAGGTGGGTAATAGCAATTAAATTGTAACAAATTTTTTAATTTTATTGAATTTAGTGAGCTGATTTTATCATCATTAAATCGTAATAATTCAAAATAATACAAATTTAATATACAAAAAATATTATATATATCAATTTATTACATAAATACTTATTCATATTATAGAAATTTTAATTATTAAGGTATTGCAAAATATTTTAAAGTTGGTATCCTATAGCCATAGTATAAATTTTAGTATTCCATATTGATACAACATGTAATTTTATGTTACTCTGTGTCATGATGAATTATCATCATCGTTAGCGATACATCGGCATTTTGCCAGTGTATCTTATTGACAAGTACGATTGTACTAGGGAATACACCTTTCCAGTGGAGAAAACCATGAAAAAACTTGCTCTAGCAACCGCTGTCGCTGCTTTATCTGTATCTGCTGCACAAGCAACACCGACTGTTTACGGTAAAGCATTTTTGACTATTGATGCCAACAATACTGATACAACTTATAATTCAGGTCTTGTACAATTATCTGAAGATACCAATGAAAGCGGGCTTAACTCAAATACCTCACGCATTGGTTTTAAAGGTTCTGAAGCTTTAAATGCTAATACTGATGTTGTGTATCAACTTGAATATAAGATTGACATTGATGCTGATCGTGGCGATAACTTTAAATCTCGTGATACTTACCTAGGTCTTGCTCATAAACAATACGGCACATTGTTGGCTGGTCGCTTAACAACTATTGATGACAGTGTTGATTTTGCCAGCATGTTGGAAGGTAATAATGTCGCTGACATCGGTCCTACTTTTAATGCCCCTCGTGCCAACAATGCCTTTGCTTATGTATCACCTGAGTATAATGGTACTCAGTTCTTAGCTATGTATGCATTTGACTCAGATACTGACAAGGGCGGTCTTGCCAAAGATGACCAGTTTGGTGTGGGTGCAACTTATAGCACAGGCCCTATCAATGCAGGTGCGACTTATATTCACTACGGTGATGACAGTCACATTCGCCTATCTGGCAACTATGCGGTTTCTCCAGCATTGACTGTAGGTGCTTTATATCAAATCTCAGAATTTGGTGTCGCTGCCAAAAATCAAAAAGCCAGTCCTTTGTCTGAGGGCAAGGTAGGCGATAAAAAAGAAAACACCCTTATCGTGAGTGGCGAGATGAAAACTGCCACGCCATGGACAGCCTATGGTCAGGCAACTTTGATTAAAAATGTTGCTGGTAATGATGGCGATGAGTCAGTGGGTGTTGGTATTGGTGGTAAATATGCCTTTAATAAAGCCACCACAGGTCATGTCTACACTGGCTATGTCAACAGCGAGCGTAAAAATGTCAAGTATGAGGGCAGTAATGAAACACATAAAAATGCACACAAAGATACAAAGTTTGATGGTTATAAGAACAGTGGCTTTGGTATCGGCGCAGGTTTAGAATATAAATTCTAATCTTTACCCGAAGCAAAAAAGCTCATCTTAATGATGGGCTTTTTATTGCGATAATCAATTTGGTGGTTAAATGTTAGCTATGGCTTAGGTAGTGTTTTGGTATCGATTAATGATTGGGCTGGTGTTGAAATTTACCATGGTTTAAAAAATATGCGGTTTGATGGGCAACAGTCAAATCTGTGAGTAGCCCTGTATGACTGACTGGCAGTAATAAATAATCCTTGGCATTTTGAAGTATTGTTTCAGAAACAAAGACAGTACCATCATGTTGAGCATCAAGCTTATTTAGGCGATGTAATCGCTTGTGTAGCATTAATAAAGGCAAACCAAGCCCAAAAGGTCGATTGCCTGCAATGATGCCAAGCTCAATACCATTGGGCAGTTGTGGACAAGTACCATCAAGTGCGCCCAAATAAGATTGATTGACGAATGGTTTTAGGTATGTGTTGGCATAGTGTGCAACTTGACTGCCGCAGTGTGGCGTTCCCAAGGTAACACAGCGATGTATCCGCCAGACAGGATAATTTGCCAAAAAATGCCGAATGACCAAACCACCCAAGCTATGCCCAACTAAATTGATTGGGCGATTGACATCATGGGTTTGGGTAAGATATTGATGTAGGTTTTCACTGTGTACGGCGATGGGCTGCATCAAACTGCGATAACCGTAGCGATGGGTCGATAATCCCAAATTGATTAATTTTTTCTCCAAAGGTTTCATATACCAAGGGCTTAAGTGTAAGCCATGGATGAGAATGGTTAATGGTGTATCCATCATATAAAGTACTTATTTAATTAATCACATCTTCTCAAATTGATCAGCCATCAAAAATAACTAACACAAAATACACATATTTCAAATACCAAAAAAACCCAACCAATTGATTGGGTTTGTCGTATCTGTCAGATTATTTGCCACGGTATGTAATACGACCTTTGGTTAAGTCATAAGGTGTCATTTCAACTTTGACTTTATCGCCTGTTAGGATACGGATATAGTGCTTTCTCATTTTACCTGAAATGTGGGCGATGATTTCGTGTCCATTATCTAGGCGAACCTTGAATAAAGTATTTGGCAAAGTATCAATAACCTCGCCTTCAAATTCGATAATATCGTCTTTTTTTGCCATAATCTTAAGTAATCAATAATGAATTTGGTCTATTATACTCTTTTTTGGTGAAAAATACAGCATCAAATGATGATTTTGTACGATTTATCATGACCGTGTACCTGATGTCATGATTGAGTATCAATCAGGTAAGTTTAGCCATAATGGCGTTAGTGGCATCTGCGGTAGTAGTGATTCAAAGCGTTTATGATAATAGGCATTGATAAAATATAGCCCATCAGCAGATGCGGTTGGTGGTGCCAAAGTGCGATTTTTTGCAAGCATCAGCTCATAAAATGTCTCTGGGGATATTTCTCCTCGTCCAACAGCAAATAACGCTCCCATGATGTTACGAACCATGTGATGTAAAAATCCGTCGGCTTGGATATCTAGTATCAAGTAGCTGCCATGCTGAAACAAGTTGGCATGTGTGACTGTACGTACTGGCTGATTTGATTGGCAGGCAGCTGCCCGAAAACTGCTAAAATCATGTGTACCTACGATAAATTGGCTGGCTATTATCATAGCATCTATATCAAGCTTAGTGTATTCATGCGTGACTTGATGGCGTAAAATGGCAGGGCGATAGGGCTGATTGAGTGTGATATAGCGATAACGACGAGCGATGGCACTAAAGCGAGCATGAAAATCATCAGGCATGGGCTGAACCCACCTTAAGGCAATGTCATCAGGCAGTAGGCTATTTGTACCACGCAACCAACTGTGGGCTGAGCGCTCAGCGTGCGTTACAAAATGTGCAATCATATTACCTGCGTGTACGCCTGCATCGGTACGCCCAGCAGCGATAAGCTCAATGGACTCATTGGCAATGGTGGACAGTGCTTTTTCGATGACGGCTTGTACGCCGATGACTTCTTCTTGCCGCTGCCAACCACGATAGCGTGTGCCGATGAATTCGATACCGACAGCCAAAGTATGTGTTTTCATGAGAATTTCCAGTGCCAAGCGGTGAGCTTTTGGGTGATGGATAGCCAAAGTATTTGACCATAAATAGACGGAATGGTTAATGAACCAGATGCCCAAACACCATGTTCATATTGCCAAGCCCCTGCTGCATAGTCCATATTTGTACCACCATAGGCACACATGGTGGTACAAATGATGGCAACGCCACGATCTGTTAACTTTGCCAAAGCATCAATTATGGCTTGTGACTTAGGTAGATTGCCTGCACCATAGCCAATCAAAATCACCGCACAAGCATCAGCCGCTACCAACAATTCATCAGCCAGTGCATTAGGATCGTTAGGCAGTGCATACACTGACCGAATCTTGACAGATTTAGCACGCTTAATCAATGAGGGTAATTGATTTAAGTAAATGGCGGTATTGATCGATGGTGGTGATGATTTATTAAATATGGCATCTGCTCCCATAAAGGCATTGGGTGCTTGGCTATTGATTTTTTGGGTATGTTTGGCATTGAATGATTGATGATGAAAATGGACAAATGTGCCACACTGTGCCGCTGCCAAATCCAAAGACTGCGATAAATTATTCCAAGCGTCGCTATCATAATTGATGGATAAATCAGCACATTGTGGCAATAATAAAGGCTGCATACTGCCAGTAATCACGAGACTTAAATCGGTAAATTCATCAAATGCATGTGCCAAAAAAGCCGCCAAAAAACTGAGCGTATCAGTGCCTGTGATGAGTACAAATTTTCGATAACCATCATGATAAGCGGTCAAAATCAGCTCATAAAAGCCCACAAAATCAGATGGCGTCATAAGGCTTGAGTCTTTGATGATCTGATTGTTCAAGATTTTTATATGATGATCAGTTGTGCCATATAGATTGCTGAGTATTGGCAAAAAAATCTCAGCAGGCAAAGCAGATAGTGGTGTGCCATGGCTGCCAAAAGTGCCGCCAGCATAGATGAGGCAAATGGGTGATTGGGTAGGTGTCATAATAATTAAGCTGTATTTAGGGCTATGTCAACTCAGATGTATTGTGCTTTCATAGAATAAATTTACTCAATATTATAAATAAAACTGCCTAATAAAGCCATCAAAAAAAGGTGCGTCAGTCACGACACACCTTAATTTGGTGATTTTGTAAAATCAGATACGACCTTGCAGGATGGCAAGCATACGACGCAAAGGCTCAGCAGCACCCCAAAGCAGCTGATCACCGACTGTAAATGCGGTCAAGTATTCACCGCCCATATTCAGTTTACGCAGACGACCCACAGCAACATTTAACGTACCTGTAACAGCCACAGGGGTCAGACGCTCCATGCTGGTGGCTTTATCATTTTCAACAACATCAAGCCATGGATTGTTGCTTTCACGCAGTGCGGTTGTGATCTCTGCCAAGGGAATGTCTTTGGTTAGCTTGATGGTAAGTGCTTGGCTGTGGCATCGCATGGCGCCGATACGCACACAAATACCATCGATATTGATGGTTTCATCAGCTGATTTACCTAAGATTTTATTGGTTTCAGCTTGAGCTTTCCATTCTTCACGAGATTGACCATTATCTAGCTGACTGTCAATGTAAGGAATTAAACTGCCTGCCAGTACAGCACCAAAATGCTGCTTGGGAAAATCGTCGCTACGCTGTGTATCAGCAATAGTTCTATCAATCTCAAGGATGGCTGAGGCGGGGTCATCAAGCTGATCTGACACCGAATCACGCAGAACACCCATGCCTTTGATGAGTTCACGCATGTTATTCGCACCAGCACCTGAAGCGGCTTGATAGGTCATGGCAGATACCCACTCAACCCAACCACGACGGAATAGCTCGCCAATTGCCATCAGCATTAGGCTGACTGTACAGTTGCCGCCAATAAAGTCTTTTTTACCATCAGCAAGTGCCTTATCAATGACATCACGATTGATGGGGTCTAGAATGATGATGGCATCTTCTTGCATACGCAGGCTACTGGCTGCATCAATCCAATAGCCATGCCACCCACTATCTCGCAATGCACTGTGTACTTGCTTTGTATAATCACCGCCTTGGCAGGTGATGATGGCATCGCATCGAGATAACTCTAGGATATCAGTTGCATCTTTGAGCGTACCGCCGTCCACACCATCAAAACTTGGTGCTTGACCACCAGCATTGCTGGTTGAAAAAAATACAGGCGTAATGTGCTGAAAATCGCCTTCTTCAACCATGCGACTCATCAAAACTGAGCCAACCATGCCACGCCACCCAACCAAACCAACAACCATTTTTTCTGCCATTTTAGATACCTTTTATTGGTGAAAACGCTCAATCAAACCCAGATGACTGAACTAAAAAAGAATTGATAACTATGCCCTTTTATGACTAAAAAATCAAGTCATTTTATGGTCTTTGGGCGTTTATTTTTAGTTAAGAAAAATTGTATTTGATTTGATGCTAAAAATAGTGTGTTTGTTCAATGATATTAGGATGAATACGCCATGATTTGACGGATTTAATTGGGTGTTGGTGTTAATAAATATGCCATGGCCTGACCTACTTTGGTTAATTTGATGAGAGTGAACTTGGCAGATGTGTCATCATCTAGTATGCTGTGTAAGGGTTTGTCAGCCTCAAGGTAGATTCTACTGTCAGCATGGATTAAGGCATTGTCAAGCAGATTTTCTAAAATAGGCTGCCATAAATTGAGAGCATAAGGCGGATCGATAAAAATAATATCAAAGGCATCGTGTCTATCGTGCATGGTGTTTAAAGCACTGATGGCATCGGTGCTCACAATGGTTAGCCTGTCTGATAGTTTCAAAAGCTTGGCATTTTGTTTAAGCATTTGGGCTTGAGCAAGATTTGGCTCAATCAATGTTGCTGTTTTTGCCCCACGAGATACAGCCTCAAAGCCAAGCGCACCGCTACCTGCACAAGTATCCAAAATTTTGGCATCGGTTAAATATCCAGTCAGCCAATTAAAGAGTGTCTCTTTGAGCCTATCTGGGGTGGGGCGTAGACCTTGTGCATCTACAAAGCTTAATAATCTGCGTTTATGCTGACCGCCGATGATGCGTACTTGGTTGACAGCTTTGGTGGATTTTTGAGTGGGTTTTTTCATGACAATGATCGTTTAAACAGTTATTGGGCGAGAGTAATATTTGGTTTTGGATTGATTAGCATGATTGATGGTCGTTAGCCTAAGGCTATTTTTTGTCGCAAAAAGTACATTGCCTTTGATTTTGTATTCTTTAATTTTGTATAATGCTACCTTTGATAAAATCACCGCAAACACCATGAAAACATGCTACAATACGATGTGTTATCATATCATGATTTTAATCAATAAACTCCATTTAACTTTCTTAATCCCAAGATTGACACTATGTTTTCATCCCTTTGGCAAGCTTTAAGTGAGCATCCTGAATTTATCGCCATGCTGACCATCCCACCTGTCACAGCATTTGTGACTTGGGCGCATGTGTGGATGGCACTTGAGATGTTGTTTTATCCGATTAAATTTTGGGGCATACGCATTTTTGGGCTGCCGTTTAGTTTAAAAGGTGTGGGGTGGCAAGGTATTGTGCCTGCCAAGGCTGGCAAAATCTCTGGTATTATTGTTGACCAAACACTCTCAAAACTTGGGTCTTTAGATGAGTTTTTTCAGGCGATGGAACCTGAAGAGATGGCGGAGTTTATCACTGCCACCGTTGATAAAAATCTAGAAAGCTTAATTGATGAAATTATGCTTGAGCGGTCTTATACTCTATGGACGCATACGCCATATGCCATACGCCGCCGTATTTATGCCCACGCTCACTCACATTTGGCGGCAATTATGAAATCTTTGGTCATGGATTTGACTTATAATGTTGAGTCGCTCGTAGATATGCGTGAGATGATTGTCACCAAAATGGAAAATGACCGTAAGCTTATGGTGGATATGTTTTTACGGGTCGGCAAAAAAGAAATTAATTTTATTTGGAAAATTAGTGCTTTGATTGGCTTTGGCTTTGGTGTGCTCCAAATGGCCATTTTTTACTTTGTACCGCAGCATTGGACAGTGCCTTTTTTTGCGATGATTTGGGGAGCGTTGACCAATTGGATTGCCATTTGGATGGTATTTAACCCAGTTGAGCCTAAAACTGTCCCATTTGTTCGCCTATTTCGTTATGAGATGGTTGATCATCAAAAACGAATCGTATGGATGCACCCGCATTGGCATAAATATTCTTGGCAAGGTGGTTTTATGAAGCGTCAGGATGAGGTTTCAACTGTTTTTGCCGAAATTGTCGTCAATGAACTTGTAACACTTGAAAATATCATGAATGAAATGATGTATGGCAGGCGAGCGGATAAAACCCGAGAGTTGGTGAAATCTCATCTTTATGAGATGCTTGAAGATCCAATTGTGGCAACAAGCCTAAAAGTGGGTATGGATAAGCGTAGTCTTGACACCTTTAAAGATACAATTATTGATAAATCCATCGATGCAACGATGGTGCCTATTCGTGATCCCAAACTCAATGTTTCTCGAGCCAATAAAATTTTTGGATTATTTGAAAGTCGTATTCGTGCCCTAACTCCTAAAGAGTTTCAAAATTTATTAAGACCAGCTTTTCAAGAAGATGAGATCACCTTAATTATCTTAGGTGGTATCACGGGATTTTTGGCAGGTTGGTTACATTTGGTGATTGTCTTTTTTTAGTCAAATATCGTTGATTTGGTACATATTACAAGAATATCGCCATATGAGTTATCTTGGAGTGGGTTGGTTCGTTTAACCGATAATAAGCTAACCAAGCTAACCGATAATAAGTTAACAGATAACAATTTAACATCAAAAAGCCCCGCAAAATTTTGCCAGCAAATGAGTGTTTTACTATGCTAATAACAGAACTTGGATACTTTTCGCTATTGCTTGCGTTGGTACTTGCAATGCTACAAGCCATTTTACCCGCCATCGGTGTTATCAAACATCAAGTACAGTGGCAAAGACTGGCACCAAGTCTAGCGATGGCACAGTTTTTAGCGATGGCTGTATCATTTTTGGCATTGATTGCAGGTTTTTTATATAATGATTTTAGCTTAGTTTATGTCGCTAAGCATTCAAATAGCTTGATGCCTTGGTATTATAAGCTTTCTGCAACTTGGGGCGGGCATGAAGGCTCGTTGCTACTTTGGATGACAATTTTGGCAACTTGGTGTATGTTGGTTGCTGTATTTAGCCGTGGCTTACCATTACAGATGCGTGCTCGGGTTTTATCTATATTAGGCGGTGTGCAGGTTATGATGCTTGCAATGATGATTTTTACCTCATCACCGTTTGACCGTGTTTTACCAAGTTTGCCTGTTGATGGTGCTGATTTAAATCCATTATTACAAGATCCTGGTCTGATTTTTCATCCACCCATGCTTTATATGGGTTATGTGGGGCTTGCAGTACCATTTGCGTTTTGTATGGCAGCATTATGGGCGGGTCGCTTAGATGCAGTTTGGACACGCTGGAGCCGCCCCTGGACATTGGTTGCGTGGACATTTTTAACCTTAGGCATTGCTTTGGGTTCGTGGTGGGCGTACTATGAATTGGGCTGGGGTGGCTGGTGGTTTTGGGACCCTGTCGAAAATGCATCACTCATGCCATGGCTTGCCGCTACGGCACTCATGCACTCTTTGGCTGTTACCGAGAAACGAGGTGTATTTAAAGCTTGGACGATGATGCTTGCGATTTTTGCCTTTGCATTATCTTTACTTGGAACATTTCTAGTTCGCTCAGGGGTCATTACCTCAGTGCATTCGTTTGCAGCTGACCCAACCCGTGGTTTGGCTGTACTGGCGATTTTAACAATCGTTATTGGGTTTGGCTTATTAATGTTTGCATTGCGTGGTTGGAGATTGACTGTTGAAAGCAGTTACCGTCTCAAATCAAGAGAAACCATGTTGGTGGTTAATAACTTAGTTTTGTTGGTTGCAACATTGGTCGTCTTATTGGGTACTTTATACCCCATCATTGCCGATTTTTTCAAATTAGGTCAAGTATCTGTCGGTCCTCCGTATTTTAATGCATTGTTTGTGCCGCTCACTTGGCTTTTGCTTGGATTTATGGGCGTTGGCGTTGTCATGCGTTATAAACACGATAGCCGCCCATTTTTAGCAACCTTAATGGCTTGTGCCATCGGTGCATTTGTACTTGGATCTGCGCTGGCTTATATGGTGTCTCAATTGGCAGAAGAGCCATTGTTTGATTATGGTATTTATGTCTCTGGGATTTTATCGTTGTGGGTGCTTATCTTTATTATCTTAGACATTAAAGATAAACTAAAGCATCATAAAGGCGGTATTTTTTCAGGCTTAGCCAAGCTTAGCCCAAGCTACTGGGGTATGCAGATTGCACATATTGGCGTGATTGTCTGTATGATGGGTGTGGCAGCGACCAGCAGTATGAGTATTGAAAAAGATGTTGCCATGACAGTGGGCGATAGCGTACATGTTCAAGGCTATGATTTTTATTTACAAGAATTTGAGATGATTCAAGGGGTCAATTATGATGCCACTCAAGCTACCATCATTGTTAGACAGCATGGTCGGCAAATTGCTGTATTATATCCCCAAAAGCGTGATTATGTTGTCAGTATGATGCCAATGACCGAAGTTGGTATTCGACCAAGTTTATTAAATGAAATGTATGTGGCATTAGGTGAGCCAATCAGCACTCAAAATGGTCAAGTAGATATGAATACTTGGGCGGTGCGTGTCTATGTCAAACCTATGGTACGCTGGATTTGGTTGGGTGCAATTATTATGGCTGTCGGTGCATTCATCGCTATTTTGGATAAACGATATCGCATTTACCAAACCAAGTCTGGTAAATATTCATCAAAGTTCAACAAAACCATGACAAACCAATAAAACCATCAAAGGAGTATTATCATGGCAAAACCCAATAAACGCTTGATGTTGTTTATTATTCCGCTGATTATCTTTATGATACTGGTGGTGATGTTCTTTATGCGACTTGGCAAGCCGACCGAGATTAATACCAGTCGTTTGGTGGGCAATCCCTTGCCAAACTTAAGCTTACCCTTATTATCCGATACCACACGCACAATCACCAAGGCAGATTTTCCAGATACGCCATTTATTTTAAATGTTTGGGGTTCGTGGTGTTTGACTTGCCATGCTGAGCATCCATTTTTGCTTAAGCTGCATGAGCAAGGCGTTCCCATTATTGGTGTTAATTATAAAGATGAGCTGTCTGAAGCGTTGGCATATTTAAATAAAAATCAAGATCCGTTTGTTTATTCTGTACAGGATGTTACGGGTGATTTTGCCCTTGATTTGGGGCTGATGGGTGCACCTGAAAGCTATGTTGTGGGGACAAATGGCATTGTTTATCAACATATTATTGGTGAGATTGGTGAGAAAAATTGGGATGGTATTCAACACTGTTTGACAGCGGTTGCTGATGATGGTTTATCCGATGCCAAAAAAATTAAAGCCTGTCATAAGGATGATTCATGAACTTGTGTGCTTTGATGATGGTATTGGTGATTGGCGTATCAACCACCGCCGCCGCAAGCTTTGAGCTGTATGAATTTGATTCGCCTCAGCAAGAGGCTCAGTATCGAGTACTCATCGAAGAGCTGCGTTGCCCAAAATGCCAAAATCAAAATTTGGCAGGCTCAGATGCACCCATCGCCCAAGACTTAAAACAAAAAACCTATGAAATGGTCAAAGATGGTCGTAGTGATGCTGAGATTCGTAATTATATGTTTGAGCGTTATGGAGATTTTATCAGCTATAAGCCGCCTGTGCGTCCATCTACATGGATTTTATGGTTTTTTCCACCCATTCTTTTGTTACTTTTGCTGTTGGGCTGGATTTATAAAGCCCAAAAAGGTCGTTCTTGGTCTAAGCAAATCCCCACAAGTCATGCACCTTTATCTGCTGGTGAAGAAGCAAAACTTAAAAAAATCTTGGCACATCATCAAAATAAATCGTTGGATGGCAGTGACTCAAAACCAACAAAATAAGGCATCAATATGACACCAAGTTTAATTTTATTTTTCTCATTGTGTGCTGTTTTGACGGTATTGCTCTCTTTGGTAGTCATTCTACCTTGGCGAAAAGTTGGCGTATCATCTGACAATCAACTGATGGCGATTAATGTGCAGATTTTTGGTGAACGCATTGCTGAGCTTGATGCTGATAAAGCAGCAGGGGTTATTGATGAGGCATCTTATCAAACCCAAATCACCGAACTAAAACGCCAGCTGATAGATGCCCAAACGACGACAGAAGCACAAACGCCCGTTGGTATCAAAGGGCGTGCAATTATCATGATTTGGATTCCGATATTGGCTGTCATTGCTTATATGATGACCGCCGATCGTACGGCAGTTTTTACACTTTGGCAAGCTCAAGATAAAGTCGGTCAAGTGGCGGACGATTTATTAACTGGTAAGATTGATGTACCGCCTGAATGGGCAGCCAAAGAGTCAACGGCACTCATCAGTGCCATGCAAACCAATGTGCATCGCAATGCTGATGATGCTAATCGCTGGATGCGTTTATCTGAGCTATTTATGATGCTCGAGGCACAGCCACAAGCATTAGAAGCATTGGCACGGGCCAATCGCTTACAGCCTGATAATGAAGAGATTGCATTAACTTATGCACAGACCAATTTTTTTATCAATGAAGGCAGAATGGATGCAACAACGCATAAGATTTTAACCCAAATCTTAACCCAAACACCCAATCATGAAGGTGCCATGATGATGATGGCAATGGGTGAGGTGCGTGCAGGTAATTATCCTAATGCCAAAGCATGGATTGCCAGATTACGCTCAAGTTTGATGGCACGCTCAGGTGACCATAGTGAAGCTTTGGCAAGTTTGGATAAGTTGGTTGAAAATATTGATAATCAGCAGGCTGCTGTTGCCCAAGGTGTGACGATTACCATCAATCTGGCACCCGCCTTGGTAGACAAGCTAAGACCTGATGATGTCTTATTTGTCTCTATTAGTGGGCAATCAGGCGGCGCACCTTATGCTGTCAAAAAACTGCCAGCCAGTGAGCTTATGAGTCAACAAGCGGTTAGTGTGACACTAAGTGATATGGATGCCATGATGCCAACACGAATACTGTCATCAGCACGCCAAGCGGGCGAGGCATTGGTAGTAAATGCACGCATCAGTCATTTGGGTGATGCCATGCCTAAAGCGGGCGATTTGGCAGCCAATCCGATCATTTTGGATAAACAAACCGAAGTGTCTTTGATGATTTCTCAAATTGTGCCATAAAATAGTTATAAGCCTAGTATTGGTTAATATTGAGTTTATTGATAATTTATAAAATGTATGTTGAGAAGAATAATCAGGTCTTTTTACTTAAAGTACTCAAAGACTCATGATGACAGTTGGTTGAATGGGTGAATATAAATATTCATAAAAACTTGTGATTTCATTGGATTTTATGATAAAAAACTTGAACAATTTCTCAATGTGCTTTATAGTACAATCTGTTACTAACAGCCGCTTGCCATCAGGCAGTTTTATTTGGAGAATACATCATGATGCGTATCATTTTACTAGGTCCACCAGGTGCAGGCAAAGGCACACAAGCCCAGTTGATATCAAAGGAATTTGGCATTCCTCAAATCTCAACTGGTGATATGTTGCGTGCAGCAATTAAAGCAGGTACTGAGCTTGGTAAGCAAGCAAAAAGTGTCATGGATGCAGGTCAATTGGTTTCTGATGAGCTGATTATTAATTTGGTTAAAGAACGCTTAAAACAGCCAGATTGTGACAATGGTTGTATTTTTGATGGATTCCCACGCACAATCCCACAAGCCAAAGCACTGGCAGATGCTGGTATTGCCATTGACTATGTGATTGAAATCAGCGCCCCTGATGATGAAATCGTAAGCCGTATGTCGGGTCGCCGTGCACATTTGGCATCAGGTCGTACTTATCATGTGATCTATAATCCCCCAAAAACTGACGGTATTGATGATGTCACAGGCGAGGCACTGGTGCAGCGTGATGATGATAAAGAAGAAGTGGTGCGTGATCGCTTATCGGTATATCACGCCCAAACCACGACATTGATTAGTCATTATCAAGAAGTTGCCAAATCGGGCGAAAATGCCCCTGAATATCATGACTTTGATGGAACAAAATCCATCGATACGGTTCGTGATGAGATTTTTGCTGTTTTAAAATCTGAATAATACTCAGTATCTGAATAATACTCGGTCATTTGACAATAAAGCCCATCACTCACTATTTTGATGATGGGCTTTATTGTGCCTTGATTTAATGATTTTATATATTCAATGATCTTATATCAAATTATTGATCCAAATGCTCATGTAAAATCTTACGCAGCTGTACGATGGTTTTTGGGTTCTCGTGTGTGTTGTGTTTACCTTCAACAATAATTTCAGATGCCGCTCCCTCAAGATGCGAGCTTGTATAAGGTACGATGCCATCAGAAATTGTTTTACCGACAGCGTCACCTTGTTGATTGGTATTGGTATGGTTGCCGATAATGCTATGATAACGCACAGATGGGCTAATTTGAATATCTTTGGTCAGTGCCATAAAAGAAGAATGATCTGACAACTGGCTTGCACCATTTTGAAGGTATAAAGTGCCTAAGAAGCTTTGGGATTGAATATCATTGGTAAATATTGTACCAAGCGATCTGGTCAGTTCGATAGGCAGTTTGATGATACGCCGAGCAGCGCGAGTAAACCAGCGATCTGCATAATCTGTACCACGATGAGGTGCTGATAAAAAAATCGCTTCATCAACTTGTGGTAATGATGATAATACTAATCGATTGGAGAGTGTTTGGCGTTGGTCAGCGGATAGATGATTGATCAGCTTATATTGTTCCTTATGACCGAGTGTATGAAGCTTTTGGGTCAAATCGGTATCAGAAACCAACAATCTTGAGATGACACCGCCCATGCTATGCCCAATTAAAACCGCATTATGACTGGCTTTGTCTTGTCCATTGGGGTCAAGCTTGGCAAAAGTATGACGGATTAATTCATGAATTTGATAGCGGTTTTCTAAAATGGGCAGGTTAGTTGCATAGGCAACTTGCCATACTTGATAGTTTTCATTAAGCTTAGAATCGGTCAGTAGGGTATTGGTAAGATTCACCCAAGTGGCAGGGCTTGATGCCAAACCATGCAGCATAATGATGACTTTTTGGTCAGGATTATACGGTTTTAGCATAAATAGTTCAGGTAAAGCGATGGCATCAGAACGAGAAATCATATTCGTCAGCGAGACTTGTCTTAGCTGATTTTCAGCCAACCACAACGCATAGCCCGCTGAAAAATTCGCTGTCAAAGGATATGATGTATCGCCGATTTTGACATGAGTGTTATTGCTTGGATTAAAAAAATAGGCATAAAACTCATGTGATGACAGTACCTCATCAATGGTATTGCCCATAGGTTTAATGATGGCGGTAAGCTGAATGTGCCCGACATGATGAATGCGATCGTCTAAGGCCTTATTGCGTGCAAGCTTTTTGAGATTATCAATACTGGTGGTGTGCCGATCATTGATAGCACCAACGAAACTGACACCAAGCCCTGAGCGTCGTGCATTGACATCCAAATCCAGCAATCTAGAATCATAAGCAGAAATCATCTCAGAAAACAGCTCGCTGCTGTGTTCGTGTTGTTTGAGCTTACTTGTCAAAAAATCACGATCACCAACAGAGATATGCAGTGTATTTTGACCGTGGTCATTGCTGAGAACACGACCAATTCTTAGCTGATTGTAGATAGGTTCTAATTGCTCAGATGATACCACATCCTGAAATTTGGCATTATAAAACGCACCATGATCTTTGCGATAAATTTGAGTGATTAAATCATTGATGGCAAGGTGATAAAGATCAAGCGTTCGGATATCAGACTCTTGGGGAAGAGATGAGGGAGTACCATGACCGCCTAAGCTGTAATAAAATAAATAAGCATAGCTATATTTGACAGTTTGATAAAGTGCATCTCGATACTTGGCATGACACTCAGTGCGAGCTTTTTGCTGATTTTCAGCGATGTCTTTACTGATGGGTGCATTGGTATAATAAGGATCAATGGGCGGCCTGGCAAGTTCGATGCGACACGCCTCTTGGGCGATGAGATTGTCAGCATATGTATAATACAACTCACTAAATACAGACAGTTGTAAACGATTGGGCATTTCGATAAAAAAAATTGATCTAACATCATCAACACACGCTTCAAAATCCGCCATGCAACTTTCTTGGGTATAACCTGCCGAAACTAAAATAGATTGTGTCGCTGCACTGACACGACCGTTTGTAATGATACTGCTTCTTGTTTTTTCAAGTAATTTGGCAGGTGTCTGTTTGGGCGGTATAAGCATATGACAAGCGCTCAAAATCATCATTAAGCTGGCAGGCAACAAAAGCTTACCTAAGCGTAATTTACTTGGTTTTATTGGTAAAGTCTGCATGGATTTCTCTGGTGAAGCGTATGGCGGTTCGTCAGGGTTTAAATCAGCTACAATCAGCCAAGATTTATCATAATAAAAAAAATCCGTACAATCAAGAGACTGTACGGAAGATAATAGACTTACCAACGCATTATTTGATGGGCTTGACATGAATGTCATCATCTTTGATATTCCAAATGTAATAACCACCGTTGTCAACAATACGAATTTGTTCAGCAATTTGGGCGTGATTTGGGTGTTTGTTAGCCAAAGTACGCAAGCGTTTGAGTGCTGCTGTGCGATTGTCATTTAGCAAATCTGCTTGAGCGATGCTTTGTTCAGCCTCAACATTGCCCATTGAAACTGCCTTATCTAAATATTTACGACCTTCTTTAAAACCACCTGATTCAGACAGCATAATCCCAAATAGCAGGTTGGCTTCAAGGTCATTTGGTTTTAATTGTAAGGCTTTTTGCATGTATGTGCCTGCACGAACTGTATAGGTTGTACCAAGATTAAGATTTCTTGCGATACCGTTTAATTTAGCGGCACGAATGACAACATCAAATGACGCATCAGGCGTGCTGGCATAAGATTCAATCCAATCTGACAGATGTTTGATATTTTCTGTCGTGATATATTCAGCGGTACGATTTGGGAAATTGGTTGGATAATGGCGAGCATTTGGGGCGATATCATCCAAAAACTCATCAACCAAAGTAACATCTAAAATGACGGTGCCTGCGGTATTGGCGGCAATGGTAATAGTTGGAATATTTTTGATTTCTGTGATTAAAATATTGGGTGCGGGCAGACCTTGCACGATGGTTTGTAGTAAATCAGCAGTGCCAGCACGAGCCGTGATGGTTTCGGTGATTTCACCACGCATAGTTGGGCTTTGATAGGTGGTGTTAGCGATGGCGGTAGAGGCAAAAATGGCAGTAAAAACTGATAATGTCAGTGCTAATTTTTTCATAAAAAATCCATGATAATGATGACTGAATGAATAATTGATTAGGGTGTAGTAACCCTTGATAAAATTTTATTGAAAATTGATAAAAATTGACAATTTTGGTTCATTTTGTATGAAAATGGCTAAATTTTATGATTTGATGGCAATCGCCTAAAATTACCAGTAAATACAATCTAAAATCCTAAAATTTATCAAATCATATCAAATTTTATGCTACTTTAAGGTAACGATTTACAAAAATTTGCATAAAATCTTACCCTTTTGTTGCAAATTGAAAATCAAGGCAAAATCGCCGTTTCATCCGTATGGATTGGTAAAGTGC
This sequence comes from Moraxella catarrhalis, assembly GCF_001632285.1. Taxonomy (GTDB): domain Bacteria; phylum Pseudomonadota; class Gammaproteobacteria; order Pseudomonadales; family Moraxellaceae; genus Moraxella; species Moraxella catarrhalis. The sequence goes on along the minus strand of NZ_LWAH01000012.1, from coordinate 22,331 downwards.
GATCATATTTTTTTAATTTTAGACATAAAAACAGACCGAATATGGCATTTAATATTGCTGTGATGGCAAACAACTGAGCCAAACTCAGTTTGATGACTGCCAAAATAATAATTGAGAAAATTGCAGAAATAACCATAAAAATGGCATTTAAAATATTATTCGCCCCAACAATGCGTGAACGGTAATCAATGGGTGCATATGCTTGCATGGCAGTATATAGTGGTACAATATACACGCCGCCACTAAATCCCAATAAAAACAGTGCGATAAATACCGGCCAAGCGTGCAACTGATGTATGATATCCATCACAGCATACGGCCAAATAGGTAATGCCAAAGACAGCTGATTTAAAGAAAAATATAACGCCATCGCAAAGACTGACAGACCTAATAATCCATAAGGCAGTAAGCGAAAGCTGACTTGATTTTTGGTGAGCGTTTTACACAGTAGTGAGCCTATGGCAATACCAACAGAAAATAAGCTCAGCAAAAAGATGACCACAGATTCATCTGCGTGTAATAAAACCTTGGTGACTTCAGGTGTTTGCGTCAAAAAAGTTGCACCATAAAACCAAAACCAACTATTACCTAAAGTGATAAAAAACAATAAGGGCAGATGATACAGGTACTTGAGTAGTTCAAAGCTCGTACCAGCAATATTCCAATTGATGGATAAATCAGGTGCATGAACTTTAGTTTTTGGGATTTGGCGTGCTGATAAATAACCAAGTATTGCCACAACGATGGTTACCGTAGCCAGCCAATATTCAGAGAAATATAGCTGTGTTAAGATGCCTGCCGTCATCATGCCTGTTAAAATGGCAAGGCTGGTGCTGGTTTGAAATAATCCATTGGCTGCAACCAGCTCATCATGACGCATGGTTTCGGGTAAATAAGCATATTTAATAGGACCAAAAAAGGTGGATTGAGTACCCATCATAAATAAGCAAAAAAACAGTAGGCTGTATATTTCATAAATAAAACCCACAGCAGCGACTGCCATGATGATGATTTCAAGTAATTTGATATGCCCAGTTAAGGTAGATTTTTCGTATTTATCGGCAATCTGACCTGCCAATGCTGAGAATAAAAAATAAGGCAAGATGAATAATAATGCTGCCAAATTATTTAATAAGCTCACCTCGGTTTCAAGTTTTGCTGCCGCTGAATAGGTGAGTACTAATATCAATGCTTGCTTAAAAATGTTATCGTTAAATGCCCCAAAAAATTGAGTAAAAAACATTGATGTAAACACTTGACGGCGAAATAAGTTTAATTGGCTTGCCATAATTTATCGGTATTTTAAGCTAAAGTTGGGGTAAATTTTGGGCTTTCATCATGTACAAACTCTGCTATAATAGCAGGAATTTGATTTTTTATCTTGAGTTTTTTTGTATGTCAAAGCCCGTTTTGTTTGCAAATTGCAGTTTTATGCCTGTCGCATTGGCGGCTTATTTGCCTTTGATGACATCGCAAGCATTGGCACAACAAAATAACTCTGCAAACATCATCAATCATATACCCGCTCATGACACCGCCATCAATCAAGCAAAGGCAGGCAATCCACCTGTTTTGCTAACACCTGAGCAGATACAAGCACGCCTTAATGCTGCTGGACTGAATGCTAAGCCCCAATCACAAGCTTTGGATGTTGTCAATTTTGATGATCAATCGCCGATATCTCGTATCGGTGAGCAATCACCCCCTTTGGGTTTGGATATGTCGGTCATCGAAGAAACCACACCGCTAAGCTTGGAGGAATTATTTGCTCAGGAATCTACTGAGATGGGAATCAATCCAAATGATTATATTCCAGAATATCAAGGCGAGCAACCTAATAGTGAGGTGGTTGTACCACCGACATTAGAACCTGAAAAACCAGGTTTGATCAAGCGTCTTTATGCACGCCTATTTAATGATGGTGTCAATAAGGTGCCTAGGCTTAAGGCAAAATTTTATCAATCATCGCAATCAGGCGAAACCAGTGCGATTGGGTCATCGCATCAAAAAACAGAGCCTTATGCAAATATCAAAGCAGCACTTGAAGACATCACCCAAGAGTCAGCGATGGATTTGAATGGCTCTATCCCACGCCTAAGGCAAACTGCTTTGGTGGCAGCGCGTGCTGTCGGTTATTATGATATTGATTTATCAATCATAAGAAATAGCATCGGAGAGGTGGATGTCATCATCCATGATTTAGGTGAACCTGTTTATATTGATTATCGAGCGGTGGAGGTACGAGGTGAAGGTGCTGATGATAAAGCATTTACTACCGTGGCGGATGAGGTGCCATTGCTGATCGGCGATGTCTTTCATCATGGCAAGTACGAAACCAAAAAAAATCTCATCGAAAATGCCAGTGCTGAACATGGATATTTTGATGGGCGTTGGCTGGATCGTTCAGTTGATGTAATTTTGCCAGATAATACCGCTGATGTCAGCTTAATTTATGATACAGGTACGCAGTATCGCTTTGATGAGGTGGTATTTTTTACCATTGATCCTAAAACCAATCAATTGACAACCGATCCAGATAAGCTGCCAGTTAAACGAGAATTACTTGAGCAGTTACTCACCGTTAACATGGGAGAGGCTTACAATTTACAGGCGGTGCGTGCACTTTCAAATGATTTGATTGCCACACGGTATTTTAATATGGTGAATACCGAGATTGTCTTTCCAGAGCGTGAACAGATCCAAAACGACCAAGTGAGCTTTGAGCAGTCTTCAAGTAGCCGTACTGAACCAGCACAAGTTGATGAAAGCACACTTGAACCTGTCATTGAAACCGTTGAGCTAACGGATGGGATATTAATGGATATTTCGCCCATCGAATTTAGTGCATCTAATCTGATTCAAGACAAGCTAAATTTGGTGGCTGCCAAGGCTCGCCATTTATATGACATGCCTGATGATAGGGTGCTTGCCATCAATCATGATGATGGTGTAAATCGCTCTATTTTGGGCAGAATCAGCGATGCCGTATCTGCCGTTGCACGCGCTATTTTACCTGATGAATCTGAAAATGAGGTAATAGATTTGCCCGAGCGTACCGCATTGGCTAATCGCAAGACCCCTGCCGATGTCTATCAAAGTAAAAAAGTGCCGCTATATGTCTTTGTGGCGAGTGATAAACCACGAGATGGTCAAATTGGTTTGGGCTGGGGATCGGACACAGGTACCCGCCTAGTCACAAAATTTGAGCATAATTTGATTAATCGTGATGGCTATCAAGCAGGCGCTGAGCTAAGACTGTCTGAGGATAAAAAAGGGGTCAAGTTATATGCCACCAAACCGCTTAGCCACCCTCTAAATGATCAGCTAAGAGCAACTTTGGGTTATCAACAAGAAGTTTTTGGTCACTCTACCAATGGTTTTGATTTATCCACACGCACCCTAGAGCATGAGATTAGCCGTAGTATTATCCAAAATGGTGGCTGGAATCGTACTTATTCATTGCGTTATCGTCTTGATAAGCTTAAAACCCAAGCACCCCCTGAAACATGGCAGGATTTACCAGTGGATTTTGTCAATGGTAAGCCAAGCCAAGAGGCGTTATTGGCAGGTGTTGCTGTGCATAAAACGGTTGCAGATAATTTGGTTAATCCGATGCGTGGCTATCGTCAGCGATATTCTTTAGAGGTTGGCTCAAGCGGTTTGGTATCGGATGCTAATATGGCTATTGCTCGAGCTGGTATTAGTGGCGTGTATAGTTTTGGGGATAATGCTTATGGCAGCAATCGTGCCCATCAGATGACTGGTGGCATACAAGTAGGATACATTTGGTCGGATAATTTTAATCATGTGCCATATCGTTTGCGTTTTTTTGCTGGTGGCGACCAAAGTATTCGTGGATATGCACATGACAGTTTATCACCTATATCAGATAAGGGTTATCTGACAGGCGGTCAAGTATTGGCGGTTGGTACAGCTGAATATAATTATGAATTTATGAAAGATTTGCGTTTGGCGGTTTTTGGTGATATTGGTAATGCTTATGATAAAGGCTTTACTAATGATACCAAAATTGGTGCAGGTGTCGGTGTTCGCTGGGCATCACCTGTCGGTCAAGTTCGTGTTGATGTGGCAACTGGTGTCAAAGAAGAGGGCAATCCCATTAAGCTGCATTTTTTTATTGGCACACCATTTTAATTCAGCTTAGTTTATTATTTTATTTATTTTACGATTTTATATCGCCGACAGATTGGCGTGAATTGATAATTTTAACCATTTGTGATTAAATGACGCATTGGTAATTAGATGTCTAAAGGCGGCACATGACTCATCAGGATAATTCAAAAAACTCGTCATCGGCAGAAAATGGGGTTTCTGCTGGCGTTGCTGCACTGACTAAAACTCAGCCCAAACCACCAAACCCACCCAAACCACAATGGCTAATCTATTTAATTCGCTTAATTGTTGGAGCAATTATTGCCGCTTTATTGTTGTTGGCGGTGTTATTTGCCATGACCAACAGCGAGTCAGGTTCAAAGTTTTTAATCGAAAAAATTGCGTTAGAAACTGGCACTAAGCTTAAGTACAGCGAAGGCTCAATTCGCCATGGAGTTTGGGTGCAAGATGTCAAAATCGCTCAAAGTGAAGATATTACCATCACCATTAATCGTGCCTATGTACAGCTTGGGTGGCGAGCCTTGTTTGCTCGCCAAGTGCATTTGGTCAATCCTAAGATTGATAAAGTTTATGTGACAAACACCAAGCCATCAACAGGCGAACCCTTTGATTATGCGACCATCAACCTACCAGTGACGCTTAAGCTTGAAAATGCCAAAGTCAATGAAATTATCTATGACCAAGTGGATTCTGAGCCTGTCGTACTGCATCATATCGCATTTGATCACGCATCATGGGCAGATTCAACAGTTAAAATTGATAACGCCATGCTAAGCTATGGTGATGATATTAATATCAGCCATGCCACTGGTGGAATTGATTTAACAGGTCATTATCCGCTGTCGTTGTCGGCAGATGTGCATATCTTGGCACTTGATGATGCGTATTTTGATACTTTGTCGGTGAAAGCAGGCGGTAGCCTTAAGCGTACCGTTGGTACACTCACTGGCAAATATAATCAGCATCATGTGACAGGCAGCTTTATCGCTCAAGGGTTGGATAAAAACTCACCTTTTAGTGCACGCCTTGATTTTGATGAAGTACGATTGCCTTATGCTGACAGTCAAAATATTTTACTAAAAAATGGCTCTATCATCGCTGATGGCGTCATCTCAAATATCGAGCTACGCATTAACACTGAGTTATCCGCCAAAGATATTCCTGATGGGCATTATCACGGTCGTGGAATTATTCGTGGCAGTACCATGCAAATCCCATATTTGCAGGCTGATACTGCCAATGGTACTTTGGTGGCAACGGGTGATATGACTTGGGAAGATGGCTATGAGCTTGATGCCACCATTACAGCAGACGGCTATCGTATCCGTGAAGAGATGCCAAGTGATTATCATGAATATAGAGCCTATCTACCTAAGGTTTTGACAGGCTCACTTGGGGTTAAGTATACGCTATTAGACAAAGCCAGTCATGATACTCGGTTTGAGTTTGATCTGAATCAAAAAGACGGTGAACGCATTCAAGCGACGCTGGCTCAAAATCAACAGAGTGATCATGAGCCTTGGCGTATTGATGCGACTTGGGCAAATCTAATCCGCCATGATATTCCACAAATTGGTGAGATTCATAGCCGCTCAGGTCAGGCATCAGTTCGTTTGGAGAACGGACATACCTATATTAACGCCTCTGCTGACATTGTTAAACTTAATGCCGTCCCAAGCGGATCATATCATGTGCAAGCAAATATTGAGCAAAATCAGCACTTGCACTTGACAGATTTTAACTATCAAGGCGTGATGGGCGAGTTGACAGGTACTGGCAGGGTTGATTTTGCGACTGCCCAAAGACCGCTTGAGTGGCAGCTTGATGTCACTGCCAATCCAGTCAAACCCAATGCGTATTTTCAAACACCCAATCAAACACCGTTTGAGCAAATTTCAGGCAGAATAATTGCTTCAGGGCGTCTGCGTGAGATAGATGGTGTGTCAATTCATGACATTAAAGTGGATGACAGTGATTTAACCGCTTTATTAAATGACGGCAAGCAAGTACATCTGATGGGTCAAGGCGTCAGCAAGATTAGGCTACAAGATGGACAAATTAGCCATCTTAAGGCAAATTTTGATGGCAAGCTTGCTCAAGATATCTTACCGCAGGTAGCTGACTCAAGCATTGGATTGGATATTGAAGGTGATTTGAATGATTTGACCATCACACGGGCAGTCATGATGAATGACTCAGGCAAAGTATCGCTTGCAGGTCGTCTTGGATTAAATGACGGTATTCATTGGCAAATTCAAGGGCGATTAGATGAGGTGGATACCGCCGCTTTTGTTGATGATGACAATTTAGTTGCGATCATCACAGGCGATCTTGCCACATCAGGCAGATATCGTGATGGCGTGATGGATGATATCGCACTCACTTTTGATGGTCAAGTGATTAACAATTCAATCCCAAATGGTCATCTAAGTATTGATGCGACAGGTTCTGGCAATCGCTTTATGGTCAATCATCTAAGACATGATGGCACAGCAGGCACGCTGAATGCGACAGGCTGGGTAGATATTAGCCAAGGTGCTGCATGGCAGCTAGAGGCTGATATGAATTCATTGAATTTGGGTGCATTTATCCAGTCGCTAGATACTGACTTAAACGGTACAATTCAGCTTGCAGGCAACTGGCAAGAGTCTCATCAAGTCATTGATATCAGTAATTTGGATATTACAGGTAGCTACAATAATCAGCCGCTCATCGCTTCAGGCAGTCTCTACGCTGAGCTTGCACTGCCCAAGGATCTTGCTGGGTATATCCAAAGTATCAAGCAAGCAAGCCGCCCACCGACTTCATCTGATGATTTATTGGCACTAAAAAATCGTATTGATAACAACGCACGCCAAACCCAAAATATCGTTCATAAACTCAATGCTGATAATCTACAAGTCCGCATTGGCAATAATCATTTGGCCATATCAGGCGATGAAAGACAGTTGACCGCCAGTGTGAATGTGATTGATCTTGGGCAGCTGATTGATACCGCAAGTGGTGCGATTCAAGGCGGTGTGATTGTCGTCAATGATCATCACGCTTTGCCAACTTTATATATTGATGCCAGTGTCTCATCACTCAGATTTGCCAATATCACCATCCAAAACGCCCAAGCTATCGGTAAAATTGTCAATCTGGGTAATAGCGAAAGCCAGCTGTTGGTTCAGGGTGATGATATTATCGTGATGGGACGCACCATTAAATCTGCTCGGATGGATTTTAGTGGCACAGAAGCCGATCATATCTTATCAATTTCAACCAAAAGCGGTGATATCGAAGCATCTATGCATATTGATGGGGCATTTAATCGCAACAATATGCGATATCATGGTGTTTTGTCTGATGGTTTTGTCAAGAGTGGATTTGGCAAAATGTCACAGCGTCAGCCGACCGAGTTTAGCTATGGATTGGATGATAATAGCTTACAAATTGCAGCGCATTGTTGGCAATCGGCACATATCCAAGGCGATGGCGTGGGTGCGATTTGTTTACAAGATACATTAAGTTATACACCGCAATCAGGGAATGTCAATCTTATTATCCAAAATCTTGATACTCAAGTACTATTGGCGGCTCTACCCAGTGATATTCATTGGAAATCCATGCTCAATGGTCGCATTAAGGCAATGTGGCAGGCAGGTCAATCACCTTTGGTTGATGCTGTACTGTATTCTGATGATGGTACAATTGGCTTAACTCAAGAAGAGACAGGTTATATTGAGATGCCATATCAGCGTGCGTCTGTGATTGCCAAAAGTGTTGATAATGGCTTAAAGGTAAGAACCGATATCTTGGGTACGGCAGGTCGTGGTTATGCCGATGTAATCATCAACCCCAAGCAAACAGACAAGCCCATTTCTGGTGCGCTTGTTATGAATGATCTTAATTTGGCGGTATTGCGACCATTTTTCCCGAGCATTCAAACATTGAGCGGTAAAGTCAGCTTGGCAGGTGGCTTAGGTGGTACATTATCCAAACCATTGTTTTATGGTAATGCCAATTTAAAGAATGGTGCATTAGCGATTGTTGGCGTACCAGTGCCCATTTCTGATGTTGATGCCACGGTGAACATACGAGGTACTAAAGCACGCTTAGACGGTAGATTTATGGGTGGTGAGGGTCATGGTGTGCTTTATGGTGAAATGGATTGGGCAGAAGAGCTGTATGCTCGCCTTGGCGTATTTGGTGAAAATCTGACCGTCAGCCAGCCACCGCTTGTGACGGCACAAATCAGCCCTGAGCTGGAAGTGATTATCAGACCTTTCCAAAAATTTGTAGATGTTCAAGGCGTTGTTAGTATCCCATCAGCAACCATTCGTCCGCCAGAGGCAACCGCAGATATCGTAACCGAATCCCCAGATGTATCAGTCATTGACCGCCGTATCACAGGTAATATTGACCAGATTTTAAGTAGAGCGAAACCTTGGGATATTAATGCAAATATCGGTGTTGATTTGGGTAATGAGATTGAATTTCGTGGATTTGGGGCGGTATTACCATTGGCAGGCGCGATACATTTGACTCAGTCAGGACAAGGTGCAATGCAAGCTCTTGGCGTGGTTCAGGTTTCTAAACGCACAAAAATCGATGTCATCGGTCAAAATTTGGATTTAAATTATGCCCAAATTCGTTTTGATGGCGACATGCTTAATCCACGCTTATCTATTGAGGGTGAAAAACAAATTGAAGGGCAAACGGTGGGCGTTCGCATTCGTGGAACGGCATCAAATCCAAACATTACCGTATTTAATGATGCAGGTTTGGATGAATACCAAGCAATGAATGCACTGGTGACAGGACGCATTAGCGAATCAAGTGATTTGGGTATCACAGAGCAGGGTTTTCGCTCACAAGTAACCAATCACCTTGCTGCTGCTGGCTTAAGCTTAGGTTTGTCAGGAACCAGAGATTTAACCAACCAAATTGGTCACGCATTTGGTTTTCAGAGTTTGACCATTGATGCCTCGGGCAGCTCAGATGATACCAATGTTAATGTTACAGGCTATATTACACCAGATTTGTATTTGCGTTATGGCGTGGGTGTGTTTAATGCTGAATCAACCTTATCCATGCGTTATCAATTGACACGCCGTGTTTATATTGAAGCAACCAGTGCCGCTGAAAATATGGTTGATGTGATTTATCGTTGGAAGTTTTAGCCAAAAAACCATTCATAAATGCGTTTGAATGTGTATCAGATGATGAATAAAAAGGCATTGATCAGAAGTTTTATCCATGCCAAATGTTTGATGAAATTGATTTTAATCTGTATGTCATTTTAACAAAGTAATTGTCAGCATTTTTAGACCGATTGATACCTTAAAAACCCAACAAGCATCATCTGTCAGTACAAATGATGCCTGTTGGGTTGGAGAAAAACGGTTTTTATTAAAGTGATTTAAGATATTAAACTGATCTAAAATCAATATGATACATTATGTTAATAATTTCATGTTAATATCTTGATAATAGCTAATGTCGCCAATGGATCATTAGATAATTATGAGATAATTACTTGGTCAAAATTAATCGATTATTTCGAGTTAAACGCAGGCGGTACTCTTCCCCTTGATGTTCAATACGCACTTCCTTGGTCATGGCAAAAAGATTTTGTGAGTATAATGTTGGTAAGCGAATGTGATCACGGTTACTAAAATAACGAGCGATACTCATAGTCATGGCGATTTTCCTTGTGTTGACGGGTGATGGGTGGTTATCCCAAGCCGTATGCTAAACTACTATCTTACTAAAGTGCACTCTGATTCAAATATATTTTGAGTGCTGGCATGATTGCCATTAAAATGATCCATTACCGTTTTATCATTAGGTTAATTTTCGAATGATATTGGTTTTTAAACAGCAATAATTATCATTTGTAGTTATAATAGCAGGTTTTTAGTAAATTGCAAATATAAATATCAAAATTTGATAAAATTCATTAAAAAAATCCATAACTGATTGAAAAATAAAAACTTATGCAAGTAAATTGTATCCATAATCATAACATTGTGTCTGTTGCAGTAGCTGTACTGAGATATACAGATAAATTTTTGGTAGCAAAGCGTCATATGCATCAACACCAAGGGGGTAAGTGGGAATTTATTGGGGGTAAGATTGATGCAAACGAATCTGCCAAACAGGCGTTGATGCGTGAGGTTAATGAAGAAATTGGTCTATCATTAAATACCGACCAGTTGGTTTTTATGGGAAAAGTGTATCATGATTATCAAGATAAAAAGGTATATTTATATACTTATGAAGTATATCTAACCAAAAAACAATATCATGATTTTTTATATTGCCAAAAAGGACTTGAAAATCAAGCGTTGAGATGGCTTGATATGGATGAAATGATTGCTAAGGTTAATCAATTTCCTGTCGCTAACGCACGGATTATGGATTGGATTGGATTACCAAATCTGCTGTATATCAGCCATGCGGTGGATTACTTTGGTGATTTTGATGGTTTTGTGAATTATTATAGCAACCAGTTGCCTAAATCCGCCTATTTTTATTGTCGACCTTGCGTGGGTACTGATGATGCCATTAGGCTGCTAACTTTACTAAAATCTAAGCGTCCAGATATTAATTTTGTGGTCAGTTGGTCGGTTTGTCAAGCTGCCCAAGATATGATGAAAGTACTTGGTGGCGTCATGGTGAAATTAACTTGTGATGAACTTGAATATTTTTCTGCTAATTTTGATAAACTGCCAACCGATTTACCGCTTTGGGTTGGTGTGCATGATAAAAAAGAGGCAATGATGGCCAATCAGCTTGCCAAAAGCCATCGCATCGTAGCGGCACTTATCTCACCTGTACACAAAACAAAAACCCATCCTAAGGCTCATGCGCTTGGTTGGCAGGGGTTTGAGTCCTTGGCTAAGCTGTGTGATATGCCAAGTATGGCATTGGGTGGGATGACATACTTTGATATGAATTGTGCAAAAAATCATGGTGCAAAAGGTATTGCAGGAATTAGGGGGCTGATTTTATCTCATAATAGCCAGCATTATTGAACGATAAGATAAACCATGCAAGCACTTGGCATAGCACGCTTTATTCTTGTGTCAATGTGTTCACACAAGAATTAACATTGCCAAGCTTTAAATATTGATTTATAATTCGGGCATATCACTTGTTTTAGACCTAAAAATTTTGACGAAAAGACCGTAAGGAAAATATCATGTCAAACCTTTATTCTACCCATTTATCTTCTCGAAAAACCCAAGAAATTCAAGCAGTTGAGTTACTTGTTGCCCTAAATACTTTGGCAAGCAGACAGGTTTTGGTAACCTTTTTGGGCGAGCGTATGACATTGGATGTGGTGGCATTGATAGCACTGCATGATAAATATGGTGTGGCATTGGCTGATACTTTGGCGTTTGCCAAGGCTTTGGTTGATCATGGTTTAGAAAATACATCGCTTGATATTGTACAAGCAATCAAAGCACAAAAGTCAGCCAATGAGTTTGATAGCGGTAGTCAAATCAAAGCAACCGATGTGGTATTGTATGGATTTGGCCGCATTGGCCGCATTTTGGCACGCTTATTGATGAGTCGCCCTGCGTCAGAGTCAGGCTTACAGCTTAAGGCCATTGTCGTGCGTCCAGCGGGTGAGGGTGATTTGGCTAAGCGTGCATCGCTATTAGAACGAGATTCGGTACATGGTTGGTTTAATGGCTCTGTACAAGTTGATACCACAAATAATGGTATTATTGTCAATGGTCGCTTTATCAAGGTAATTTATGCGTCTGACCCATCAGAGGTGGATTATACAGCACATGATATCAATGATGCGATTGTCATCGATAATACAGGCAAATGGAAAGATGAAGCGGGGCTTGGTAAACATTTGGCATCAAAAGGTGTAAAAAAAGTGTTACTAACAGCACCTGCCAAAGGCGAAATTAAGAATATTGTCTATGGCGTCAATCACGATACCATTGGTAGCGATACCATTGTATCAGCGGCCAGCTGTACCACCAATGCCATCACACCAACACTGAAAGTTTTACATGATGAATATGGTATTGTTCATGGTCATATGGAGACCATTCACGCATTCACCAATGACCAAAATTTGGTAGATAATCACCATAAAGCTGACCGCCGTGGTCGTGCTGCACCACTGAATATGGTCATGACCAGTACAGGTGCAGCGTCTGCAGTATCCAAAGCCATTCCTGAGCTTAAAGGCAAACTGTCAGGCAACGCCATTCGTGTACCTACCCCAAATGTTTCATTGGCAATTTTAAACTTAAACTTTGAAAAATCAGTGGGTGATACTAAGGCAATTAACGCCTTTATCCAATCCAAGGCACAAAGTGAGCAGTGGCAGGCACAGATTGACTATTCAGACTCACCTGAGGCGGTGTCAACTGATTTTGTGGGTTCTGAAAAAGTGGCAATTTTTGATGCCAAAGCAACCATTGCTACTGATAACCGTGCCACCTTATATGTTTGGTATGATAATGAGATGGGCTATAGCACTCAAGTTATCCGTGTGGCTGAAGAGATGGCAAAATAAAGCCTTATCTAACTTTTGAGTTACCCAGCTATTTTGACCAAAAGCCTATCAGTTAATGCTGATGGGCTTTTTGGCTAAAAAGACATTCTTGGCTCACCAAAGAGCGATTTAGAGTGATTTAGTTTACAATCATATTATGAAATTTTACTTAAATATCAATCCAATATCGGCGAATGGTTTTACCATTGGTATTTAACTTATTTTCTAAAATACCACCGTGATTCTCAATCACCTTAGCAGATGCCAAATTGCTATCATCACAGGTAATGAGTACTTGATTTAAGCCATTTTGTTGACAGTGTGTCAGTGCAAGCTTGAGCATTTGGCTGGCGATACCTTGACCCCAGTAATTTGGATGAGTACTGTAGCCAATATGTCCGCCTTGAACTTTTAAAAACTCATTCAATTGATAACGCACATTAATCACCCCAAGAACCAAACCCAACTCATCGACACCAAAAAAAGTATCATCCGCTACTTTAACAAAGGCATGATTTGGTGCAGGTGTGCCTGCAGGTGCACGACTAAAATTAAGCCAGTCTTCATAACTGTCAAATAAAGAAAGTGACATACCGTGTAATACCAGCCCATTATCTTCAAAGGCTTTGGCGAGTGATAAAATTTGCGACTGATGAGCTAGTGTCGGCACTATGAGTGAAATCTTAGGCATGATAATTCCTTAAACCTTATTATAAGAGGTTTTATTTTACCGTATAAATGATTTTGTGTTTTGTTATTTTTCAATCATTGGGCAATTTGTGCTACAATATTCATCAATTAACTAAAATTTGAGCAAAATTATGCGTTTTATTGATGAAGCTGTAATCAGCGTCAAAGCAGGTGATGGCGGTAACGGGATTGTTAGCTTTCGCCGTGAAAAATTTGTTCCCAAAGGCGGACCAGATGGTGGCGATGGTGGCAAAGGCGGTGATGTTTATGCCATTGCTGATGACAATACCAACACCTTAGTGGACTATCGCTATACTCGTAAGTTTGAAGCACACCGTGGTGAAAATGGTGGCAGCAAAAACCGTTCAGGTAAGGGTGCTGATGATATCTATTTGGCAGTACCGATAGGGACAACGATTATTGATACTGATTTGGATGTGGTGATTGGAGATTTAACCGAAAAAGGTCAAAAAATCTTGATTGCCAAAGGTGGTGATGGTGGTTTTGGTAATACACGCTTTAAATCTTCTACCAATCAAGCACCTCGTAAAGCAACACCTGGATTTGCTGGTGAGACAAGAAATATCAAGCTTGAGCTTAAAGTTGTGGCCGATGTTGGTTTGATTGGTTTGCCAAATGCAGGTAAATCGACCTTTATTCGTCAGGTCTCAGCTGCCAGACCTAAAGTGGCTGATTATCCGTTTACAACACTTGTACCAAACTTAGGTGTGGTAGATGTTGGCTCGCATCAATCTTTTGTTATGGCAGATATCCCAGGTTTGATTGAGGGTGCATCTGATGGTGCAGGGCTTGGCATTCGATTTTTAAAGCATGTGGCACGCACGCGTCGTTTGTTACATATTGTTGATGTTCAACCAATTGATGAATCAGATCCTGTTGCTAATGCACAGATTATCTTAAATGAATTGAATAAGTTTTCTCAAGAGTTATCACAGCTGCCACAAATTTTGGTATTAAATAAAATTGACCAAATTCCCAACGAGCAGCGTGATGCTGTTTGTCAAGATATCATCACACGATTAGGCTGGGCAGGCGAGGTATTTTACACCTCAACGCTGACTGGCGAAGGGGTTGAAGCGGTCAAACATCATTTGATGCAGGTCATTGAAGATGAGCGTGAGCGTGAGCTTGAAGATCCGATGTTTGCTGAAGCGCAGGCGGCTCGCTTTGCACGCCTTGAAGAAGAAGTGCGTCATAATACCGAAATCCAAAAAGAAGCTTATCGTGCGATGCGTAAAGCACAGCGTGAGGGCGGTGATGGTGATGACGATGATGATTGGAATGATGACGATTATGATGTTGCAGTTGAATATGCACCTTATTAAAGTGAGCTGGCATCATCATTTTAAGGGTTTATCAGCGTTTTTAAGCATATTTATTTTACATGCAATGGCCTGTTAATTTGGCAAATTGTTTGTGCTATTTAAATATTGTATAAACTTAAATATTGTATAAACCATCGTTTGGCGACCAGATTGGGGATGTGATGCCTGTAATCGCAATCAACCAAAAATTTTGCTATCTATTGGCATGATTGAGATTTATGGTATCCGTGATGATATGACCATTTTATAACTTGATAAACATAGATTTTTACTTATATTATTTAAATAATTAAGTTATTAATCCTAAAAAATAAATTGATAGAGAGATTTATGACAGCACAGTTTGCCCCCCTAAAAAATGATCGCTTGTTGCGTGCATTAAAGTTCTTACCTGTGGATACCACACCAGTTTGGATGATGCGTCAAGCAGGGCGATATTTACCAGAGTATAAGCAAGTGCGTGCACAAGCAGGCGATTTTTTAAGTCTATGTAAAGATATTGATAAGGCAACAGAAGTAACTTTACAACCATTGCGTCGGTTTGAGTTGGATGCTGCAATTTTATTTAGTGATATTCTAACCATTCCTGATGCTTTTGATTTGGGTCTATACTTTGCTGAAGGTGAAGGTCCTAAGCTGACCAAGACGGTGCGGACAGAGTCACAGATTATGGCGCTGCCAAAGATTGACATGACTTCATCACTTGATTATGTGATGAAGGCTGTAACAAGCATTCGCAAAGCATTAAATGGTCAGGTGCCATTGTTTGGTTTTAGTGGCAGTCCTTGGACTTTGGCAACTTATATGGTTGAGGGCGGTTCTAGCCGTGAATTCCGCCATACCAAACACATGATGTATGCCACGCCTGAGCTTTTACATGCATTGCTTGCAAAAATTACCGATGCAGTGGTTGATTATTTAGATGCACAGATTGTGGCAGGCGCACAGATTGTGCAGATTTTTGACAGTTGGGGTGGAGTGCTTGGTCATCGCCAGTTTACCGAATTTAGCCATGCTTATAATCGTAAGATTGTTGCCCGCCTAAAAGCCATTCATCCTGATGTGCCTGTGATATTATTTACCAAAGGCGGCGGCTTATGGCTAGATGTTCAAGCAGATAGCCAAGCTGATGCACTGGGTTTAGATTGGACAATGCCATTAGATAAGGCGCGTCACTTACTACACGCCCTAAATGCCAAAAAAGCAATACAGGGAAACTTGGATCCTGCAACCATTTTTGGTTCACCCAAGATGATACAAATGGAGGTTCATCGTATGTTAGATGATGCGTATGTCCTTGATAAATCAGGTTATGTTGCCAACTTTGGTCATGGCATTACACAGTGGTCAAATCCTGACCATGCTAAGGCATTTATTGATGCAGTGCATGATTATCAGATTTCATAATAAGTTAGACCGCCCCCTAAGCGATATACTCAGGGGGTTTATCAATAGCGATATTTGTTCTAAATTGGTAACTCAATCATCAATCAAGTGTATTGCCATAAAATCATCTGATACCAAAAGATAATAGTATTGAAGCTTTGTCATTTGGATATTTATTTAATAAATTTATTTAAGATAATATTCATTATCTATGATATTTTAAAGATAAAATAATCACTAAGGCTTGAGCTTTGGCATAATATTATGAATGATATTCATCAAAGATATCAGATTTTTTATTCACTATAAATTTAAAATTATTCATCAATATGTTGTGAGTTATTTGCAATCTAACCACATTTCCGCTAGGATAATTATTTGATTGTTAACATGTTAAGGGATGAGATTTATGAGTATCACTGAGCAAAAAAATTAATATCGGTATCGTTGGGGGTTATTCCTGATACCCGTTCGGTTCGAGTATCTAATAAACTGTGTATCGGCATTCATCACGATATCGATGTTTTGACAATCATTGTGGTGCAAGACACTTGTCAAGGGTGCAGCAGGGCAAGCGGTACAAAATATGAACATCATGTTTGGTTTTAATGAGATAATAGGACTGGATTTGGTGCCAGTGATGCCTTGATTGGGTATGTTATTAATGATTGGCTTGTGCTGACATAGTTATTCGATAAATTACTTGTAAACTATGGTGAATTTTATTAGCATTATTCAACAGTACCCCAATAAATGGGTAATATTGATATGCTAAAATATTGCCATAACCCTATCTAAGACTCCAAAAAGCATAATTTTAAGGTATGTATGCAAACAAATATCCGTTTTCATCATCAGTCTGGAATCAGTGTTCTACTGATTGTTTCATGGCTTTTGCTGGCTGTATTTGCACTTATTATTGGCTATTTGGTGATGAACCCAAGTATCATAACCAAAGAACAATTAGAGCAGCCATCTGCCATAAGTGTATCGAATGAAGGTGAGTGGCAACCCATCATCGCCGATGATAGTACAAAAATACATCCTGATACACCTGCACCAATTGCGTCATATTATGAAGCAGTAAACCGAGCTGCCCAGTCGGTCGTGAATATTTATACCACCCAAAATGCACACCATCAACTATATTCAAACGATCCTGTATTGCAGCAGTTTTTGGAGCGTTATTATGGTGGAGCACCACATCAAGGCGTAAATCTAGGCTCAGGTGTAGTGGTGTCTAGCGAAGGCTATATCGTCACTAATGCCCATGTGATTAACGGTGCTGATGAGATTACAGTGGCACTAAATGATGGTCGTAAAGCACGTGCTACCGTTATCGGTAGTGATGCAGACAGTGATTTGGCGGTGATTAAGGTTGAGCTGGATAATCTTGTACCAATGGCATTTCGTGCTGAGCCAATTCGTGTTGGCGATGTATCACTGGCAATTGGTAACCCATTTGGTGTTGGTCAAACAGTTACCCAAGGCATCATTTCTGCGACAGGACGCACTGGTATCGGTGTCAGTAGTTTTGAGGATTTTATCCAAACAGATGCAGCAATTAATCCAGGAAACTCTGGCGGTGCTTTGGTTGATGCTAATGGTGCTTTGATTGGGATTAATACGGCGATTTATTCACGCTCTGGCGGTTCGATGGGGATTGGTTTTGCCATTCCCAATCAAATTGTCCAGCAAGTTATGACATCCCTCATCACCACAGGTAAAGTTAGCCGTGGCTGGATGGGGATTGAAATGGTGCGTATGACAGATGATCCTACAAATATCGAGAGTCGCTCGAATGTTATTATTCGTCGAGTTTGGCAGAATAGTCCAGCAGAGCATGCAGGCTTAAAATCTGGTGATAAGATTGTGCGTATTGATGGCGTACACATTACCAGTATCAATGAGCTTGTCGGTGTTGTCGCTCGTAAAGCACCTGACAGTCAGCTGACTGTTGAGATCATGCGTGATCAGAGACCGATGACCGTACAGGTGATATTAGCTGAGCGACCCAGCTCAGAAACATTAAGCCAACCTGTACAAAACTCACTCAGTCAGTCAAGACAAAGTACACAGCTTGAACAACTATTGCAAGAGCTAGAATTCCTGCATGGCACACCGCAATGATGCAGTTTAATATTAGGCATTGTTAAATTAAAATACATATCTTAAGCTACCATTCCACTTAGCAAATAATAAATTCAACGTGTTTTCTATCATTTTTTCGGATTTAGAATAACACTTTGACTTTCTTGTAAATCTTGCTATGAAATGCCTAATGAGACTATTATAGCCCTCTATGGTAAAAGTTTGAGCTTTGCTTGTTATATGTTTTGGCTTTAAAATGACTTGACGATAAGATTTCCAGTAGTCACTAAAAAACAGTTGAATGTTATGGGTATTTAACTGCTGATAAAGTCGTTTAAAGGTGTTAGTGTCTGTTTTACCACAGACAAAGCCTAAGATTTGTTTACTGTTTGTATCAATGGCTTGTTTTTTAATGCCATTACTTTTTTGGTTGCTTCGTTGCTTCACAGAAAAATAGTGATGGTAACCTTTGCATTTGTATCGTTGTTTGCCATTGCCCAAGCCTGCTTTTACAAATGACATTTTGGGCAATTATTAAATGTTTCGTTCACAAGTTTCTTTGTGCTATGGTAAAGTATTGAGCTATTTTAACTTGGGTATTGTTTTTTAACAATAC
The DNA here is from genome assembly GCF_001632285.1 of Moraxella catarrhalis. Taxonomy (GTDB): domain Bacteria; phylum Pseudomonadota; class Gammaproteobacteria; order Pseudomonadales; family Moraxellaceae; genus Moraxella; species Moraxella catarrhalis. The sequence continues at coordinate 3,556 of NZ_LWAH01000012.1, read as the reverse complement.
CATTTTTTTCAAGATAGGTCTTGACTTTTGTTATTATGTATTGTGTAATCAAGATCAGTTGTATTCTGATATGGTTGTCAATGACCTATATCACTATTAACAAGGATATCACTATTATGGATATGATGACTGATTTGACTCTCCAAGACTTCAACCCACTAAGCAAGCATGTAAAATATGCACAGATGCCAGATGAACCGCCAGCATCAACGATGCGTAGCGGTCAATCTCAGACTGTGGATTATCATTCCACGGCAGCAGATGTGCATACCAAGCATTCCGCGTAATTCTTAAGCTTACCTTTAACCATTAAAGATATAGATGACAATACATATTGGATTACAACTTTCTTTTATCTAATGGTTTTTGATAGGTTTAGTTATGGTATCTATAACAGATAAAGCGGAATTTTTGAATTTTTGGAATAGAGAAGCAGTAGAATTTAATACATTGCATTCACACCAAATAATGTTTGATGAGAAAACAATATTTGAAACTTTTTTGTATTATAAAAATCACCTACAAGACTTTCAAACACACAATAAAGCCACAGACTTTATTACTTCCATCAATGGCATTCTAACACCAATTCCAAATCGTGATATGCTTGCGATATCCAATGATGTTGATATGGATAATTATATTACACGACTTGAACATATGAACCAAAATAATGATTGGTGTATTGCTTATTTTGGCTTACATACTATCAATGCACAGATTTGGGATATAGCAAGAAATTTTGCTCATATTATTTACAATAATACCGATAAAAAACCAACAGGACGAGTAGATGTAGATTGTTTTTTGGGCAATTATGCATCAACACATTCAGGCGTGCATGTAGATTATGCACATAATTTTGCTTTTACTCTAAGAAATGGCAAAAGTATGTATACTTGGTCGCCCAATCAAAAAACAGTAAAAGGACTAAAATATCCACACTATGAACAATACAAGGATAGTGCTACAATCATTCAAAACCGAAGTGACAATATTTGTTATTTTCCTTATGACTATTATCATGTAGCAGAGAGTAAAGGTGCTACTTCTTTAGTTGTAAATATCGCATTTTGGGAAGACAATGATGATGTTGATACCATATTTGAACAAGTTGGTAAGAGTTTGTTTGTTGGAAGTGATGGTTTAAATCATATTAAATTCAATAATTTTCCCAATCACAATTTTAATTCTGGATTGGTAAGCCTAAGCGATGATAATCTTGAGATTATTCATCATATTAGCAATCGACTGAATGATTTTAATATAAAACTTAAAATAATTACCTATCAGCTTATTAAGACAACCAGTTTGGGTTTGTTTGTTCCTAGACCAATACAAAAACAAAAAATGGATTGTCTTTTCTTAATAAAAGATAATAATGCTGTATTGCAGTGGATTAGATTGGACGATATGTTAATTATATCATCTAATGGTCATTGTTCCTGTATTTCTTATCATCAAGATATTGACATTTTGTTAAATTATATTTTAAACAATGAGGTTATTGATATTGAGAGATGTGGGCAAGAGAATATCTTTGCTGTCATAAATAAATTATATTTATGGGGGTGTTTGGTATGTGCTACCCGCTAGTTATTATTGCAGTCGTTGTTTTGGCACTAGGAAGTTTCGCCGATGAAGCAATGTTGGTTAGTTTTGCTCTTACATTAGCTAGTGGTGACTCAAAAAATTTAACCTTACTATATGCTCTGTCTATGATTGGTGGCGTTACTGCCAGTCGTAGTGGTGCGTTTATTTTGCCAAAAATTAGTGAAAAGATTATTTTGCCCACTGTGTTTTTTCTACAAGGGTTGATCATACTCGCCTTTTATTTTTTTGCTAATTCAGCATTGTTGATTTTAGTTCTTAGTTTTTTATTGGGGTATTTGGGTTCGCTACTGTGGACTGTGTTTTTATCAGTGTTGCCAAATTACTTTTCTAACAATTTAACTCTTGCTAACAAATTAACTCAAACCATTAAAAACGCTGGATTTGTTTTTGCTCCCAGTTTAACAGGATTGGCATTTGGTTTTATTGAGAAGGACCTGGTATTTATTTTGTCAGCCATTAGCTTTTTTTGTTTTATTTTATTGATGTTGAATGGTCATCATTCTAATAAGCAACAACCAATAGATGAAACATCAAACAATAATTATATTATTTCTTATCGGCAATTTATAAAAAACCATACTATTCAAAAAGTTTTATTATTTTTTACGATTACTATTTCTTTAACTTCCGCATTAAATATTATTATCATTCCTTATATCAATCATCAGTTAAATCTTAGTCCATTTATTTATGGGACAACTTTATCTATGATGAGCTTGGGTTTATTAATTAGTCCAATGTTATTTAGTGACTTCTTTAAAAAAATAGGACAGGTTTCTGGTGCTTATTTGGCGGCTGGGTTAATGGGTGTTGGTATGATGGGGTTTGGTTTGGCAAGTATGTTGTCTAATTATTGGGTAATTTTTGTTTTATTTTTTTCTGGATTGTTAGTTGGTGTCGGAAATGGTGTGCAAAATACGCTTATGAGTGAATTTATGCTCAATTTTTGTGGAAATTACACTAAACAACTAATGCCTCATTATGTATTATCACTGCAATGCTGTGTGCTGCTTGGATTTGCTATAACTTTTTTAATTAAATCAGAGTGGATTATTTTAAGTTTGCTTTTGTTTGGATTTATTGTTGTGGTATGCGGTGTTTTGGGTGCTTGGATAAATAGTCATATAATACAGGAAAAATGGGAAATATAGTTAAATACATTATACTTCATAAATGACAATTATTTTTTAAAAACCCCATAAAAACCCCATAAAATCATATTTATTTATGGGGTGTTTTTGATTATAATGAAATTTATTTTAAATGATGGCAAAGGTTTATGGTAAATAATGCCATCATCAGGTAATAAGGAATTGTTATGAGCAATCAAACCCCTCTTTTAAACTTAACCCCCAAACAAACCGTCCCCATTGCTGCTGTTGTGGTCTTTGTGCTGGCTTTGACGATGATTTATATCCAATACCCCAGATTTGGTTGAAATGCTTATTAATTCAATTTATGGTAATATCTATCAAAGAGGTGTCTTAACAACAAAAGAGAGACATATTGCAACATTGTCTGCATTGATTGCAATGGGTGGCTCCAAAAGACAATTGTCATTTCAAGGTCTAGCTGCTTACAAATTAGGTATAACAAAAGAAGAAATTCAGGAAATTCTAATACAAAATGCCATATTCAGTGGATTTACTAGGGCGATGAACGCAGCTGTCTTGCTTGATGAAGCTTATAAGAAATATGTGCAGGGTAAAGATAGTGAAGCATAAAGATTTTTATTTGTATCAATTATCTGAAACTTTATTAAATACCGCTATTAAAACTATCGGTATCTTGTTTGCTTGGTTGATGCTGACCACATTTAACTTATCTCAATCATTGGGGTTATTTATTGGTACTTCTTGGTTTTGTCAGATAATTGCGTTATTGTTATTTTCTTGGATTTATCAACAGTCTGATATTAAAATGGCATTGTTAAATTAAAATA
>NZ_LWAH01000011.1:78041-137245 GCF_001632285.1 Moraxella catarrhalis | reverse complement strand
GGGTTTTGTTTGGGGGTTGGGTATTATTGCTTGATAGTTACCAAAGTCTTATTGAATATTACACAAACTTTTTTTATAATGTTCGTTCGTTCGTTCGTTCGTTCGTTCGGATTTAATTTTTATATCATCATATCAATTATCACTATTTTTTATATTAAGATTGTAGAGGATTACTTATGAGCATTCATACAACGGTCGCCAGACGCCCTTCATGGCGTGGCATTTTTGCAGGACTTTTGATGGGTCTTGTTGTATCTATGATAATGCTGGCTTTGGCCTTAGTGCTAAGCTCTTTTTTATCACTAGATTTGCGTGGCGCAGGCATTGCTGCTGGTGTTTATACCGCAGTAACCGCTTTAATCAGTGCTTTTGTTGCAGGGTTTTTTGCTGTCAAAGCATCGGCACCAGAGGCGTTATTTGGTGATGGTACCGACATTTTGCCAAAAGACGCTGCTTTAACAGGTATGCTAACCGCAGCAGCCATCGTTGTCATCAGCTCTGTATTTGCTTTTAATAGTGTAACTGGCATTGTAAGAACTGCTGGCAACGCTGTTGGCACAACCGCAGGTGCTATTGGAGGGGCTGCCAGTGCCGTTACATCAACGGTAACAACAGTAGCTGGTGCTGGTGCTACCGCAGCAGCTGGCTCATCTGATGCCGCAGGTGGCGATATCACTGCCAAAGCACAAGAGCTGTACCAAAAAGCCACAGGCAATATCAGCCGTCAAGACATCGAAGCTTGGGTTGCTAAGAATAACGAAACTTTTGATGAAGCACAAATCAGTGCAACAGTGAATGTACTTGAAGACATGCTTAACAAAACCAAAGCTGACCTTAATGGCATGGATTTTACCAATCTTGACACATGGAAAAATATTGATGAATATGCCAAGCAGCGTGCCGACGAGGTACAAGCCATTGTTACAGGCGATGAACTTATTGCCAAACTACAAGCAGAGGGTTTAACCCAAGAGCAGGCGTTGGAAGTGCGTGAAGAAACTGCCACCGCTTATCATGAATATCGTGCCAGCACCGAACAAGCCATTGCTGATGCTAAGATGAATATTGAGCAAACTCTACAAAGTGCAGAAGATACTGCTCGTAAAGCTGCTCTATACTCTGGTCTGTTTTGGTTGATTAGCACGCTACTGACTTTTGTGGCAAGCATCATGGGTGCAAAAACAGCCGCAGCAAATTACCGTTTGGCATCACCCATCACTGTTCGTGAGCGTGACCTTCGTTAATTGCCAACAAGCAATGTTCTTAAAAATCTGTCAATATTTTGGCAGATTTTTTATGTCAATTTTTATGCCATGTGATAAAATCAGAGTGAACTTTTTTGATGGTTCATGAACTTTTTGATTAAAAATGTATGAAAAATCTATTTCACTTGACACCCACCCCACGCACTTGCCCACATGGTGATTGTGGCAAGATGTTTTGTGATGCGATTTATAAACATGGTATCATCTTTTGTCTGCATTGCCAAAAAAGCCTATTGGTCAATCCATTTACGCCTGATTTGCAGCAAATGACTTTTTGGCAATTTGTCAAATATTTCATCAAAAGATATTATAAATTATATGTGATTTGTACCGGCATATTCATATTGATTTATACTGATATATTCGCTTTTGCTGATTTAGATAAATTCAATCTTACAACAGGATTTTGGGTGGCAGTGATTATTCTTATCATGTTTTTGTTTTTTGTGGCAATTGTTGCCATTGAAAACAATCTAAGATATTATCATGCTTATAAAATAAAAAACAGACCCCTAATAAAAGGCGTGGATAACTATGATGATGTCAAAAATGATTTTAACATCTCTGTTGCCCATGATAAACTAGCAACCTCTTTTGATACACATGCACCATATTGTCCACATTGCCAATCTCAAAGATTTCACAATACAGCAGATGATGATTATGTGTGTCAAAAATGCCATACAAAATCATCCCTAAGTTCAAAATTAAAAAACACGAATACCATACAATTTGCATCAATCTACACCATCTTATTTTTGATAATGAGATATGTCAGTTTTGATTTTTATTTGTTTATTTATATTTTGGCTGTCTTTGTGATATTTTTAATCAACTTATCCATTAACTATTATTGGTACAAAACCCCAAAATGGCTACCTTAAATATTCCTCTTGCTGAACGCCTTTATCACAGCGACCATCAAACCCATCATTTAGTATAAATAACGCCTTGCTTGATTTGATGTTATCATAGCAATCTTAACGCCTAAGATATTTTATCATATAAACAATATTTATTAATTTATAATAACTTAAAAATTAATTAAGAAAAATTATGAAGTTGATTTATCTACATGGATTAGATAGTGATAGCAATGCAATAAAAGCACAAATCACACAAAATTATTGCCAAGCTAACTATCCAAATATCGAAGTCATTCGACCTGATCTTAATCGTACACCTGATGAGGTGGTCAAGCTCTTAAAATCTCTGATCATTGATGATCGAAATACCGTCTTAATTGGTTCATCTCTTGGCGGGTATTTTGCGAATTTATTATCTGATTTGACGGGTGTGCCTGCGGTGCTGCTCAATCCTAGTATCTGGCCTGATATCAGTTTTCGCCGATTTTTGGATCAAAATTTTGATGAACGTGCTTTGTCTGATGAGACAGTGATTTATACAACAACGGGCGGTTGGCAGATTACTTATGGTGATTTGGCATGGTTTGAGCGGCATCGATTGGCTGTTAAAAATCCTGATTTAATCAAAGTATTACTTAAGATGGGTGATGAGCTTTTAGACGCACAGGTAACCCAAGCTTTTTATGATCAAAAAGGCGTGCAAGTATTGGCACAAGCAGGAGGCGATCATCGTATTAGTGATTATGAAGTGCAGGTGGCAACAGTGATTGACTGGGCTATCCGATTGCATCAAAGATAGCTGAATTCAAATGAATTTGTACAATCAGTATTTCAAAATTTATGTATTAAAATCCATCGCTTCAATATTAAGTATGGTATTTTTTCTAAAAATACAAAGCCTTCAAGATAAATCCATGACAGCGGACAAAATTTAACACCATTTCCCAAAATCTTAGCTTTGGTGTACAATGACCTATATTTTTATCCATAATATTTATGAGCACATATAATTCACAAAAATTAGAAGTTTTAGAAGGTTTAGAACCAGTTCGCCGCCGCCCAGGCATGTATACTGATACTATGCGTCCCAATCATCTTGCCCAAGAGGTCATTGATAACTCGGTCGATGAGGCATTGGCAGGATTTGCTCGTCATATCATCGTCATTTTGCATAAGGATGGTTCGCTGTCTGTTGAGGATGATGGGCGTGGGATGCCGACCGATATTCACCCTGAATTTAATCAATCAGGTGTTGAGCTGATTTTGACACGCCTGCACGCTGGCGGTAAATTTAGCACCGAAAACTATCAAGTCTCTGGTGGTCTGCATGGCGTGGGTATCAGTGTGGTAAATGCATTGTCCACACGCGTTGAGGTGACGGTGTGGCGTGATGGACTGATGCACACGATGGCATTTGAACACGGTGAGCCTGTTACCGCTTTGATTGCTGATAAATCAGCCAATAAAAAAAAGCGTGGTACCAAAGTACAATTTTGGGTGGATGGGCAGTATTTTGATACGCCAAAATTTTCAATTAAAACCCTTAAGCATAACCTAAAAGCCAAAGCAGTGCTTGCAGCAGGGTTACACATTGATTTTATCAGTGAGATTGAGCCAAATGACAGTGAAAGTTGGCAGTTCACCGATGGTGTGGTGCAATATCTGACCGAGCAGCTAGATGGGTCTGATACATTACCTAAAGAGCCATTTTATGTTAGCCAAGAGCCTACTTTGGGTGAGCGTGGCGGGGCGACTTTTGCGTTATCGTGGCTTGCTGAGGGCGGTACACCAATTACCGAAAGCTATGTCAATCTTATTCCAACTGCTCAAGGTGGCACGCATGTCAATGGTTTACGCACAGGTGTACTTGAGGCACTGCGTGAGTTTTGTGATATTCATAATTTATTGCCGCGTCAAATCAAGCTGTCTGGTGAGGATGTGTGGGATGGCGTCAACTACATTTTATCGCTGAAATTTGTTGAACCGCAGTTTAGTGGACAAACCAAAGAACGCTTATCAAGCCGAGAAGCTGCGCCATTGGTTCAAACCTTGGCTAAAGATGCTTTTAGTCTTTGGCTAAATCAGCATCCAGATCACGCCAAAGCCATTGCCGAACTTGCCATTTCAAAAGCCACCAAACGCCTAGCAACTGCACAAAAAGTGGCGCGTAAAAAAGTCACTCAAGGACCAGCACTACCAGGTAAGCTGTGGGATTGTCGTGGGGGATTAAAAGAAGGTTCAGAGCTGTTTTTGGTGGAAGGTCAGTCAGCGGGTGGATCAGCAAAGCAAGCGCGTGACAATGCATTTCAGGCAATTTTACCACTGCGAGGTAAAATTTTAAATGCTTGGGAGGTGTCATCAGATACTGTATTGTCCAGCCAAGAAATTCATGACATTGCCATTGCGATTGGTGTAGATCCTGCATCAGATGATTTATCTGAGCTTCGATATGATAAAATCTGCATCTTAGCAGATGCTGATTCAGATGGTCTGCATATTGCGACACTGATTTGTGCGTTATTTGTGAAGCATTTTCCTGCACTGATTGAAGCGGGTCATCTGTATGTGGCGGTACCGCCTTTGTATCGTATTGATGCAGGTAAGGATGTGTATTATGCACTGGATAATGAAGAGCTTGAACAAGTACTTGCAAGGCTTGGTAATAAAAAAACGCAAATCACTCGCTTTAAGGGGCTAGGTGAGATGAATCCAAGTCAGCTGAAAGAAACGACAATGAACCCTGATACGCGAAAGTTGATTCGTTTGGATTTGGATGATACCGCAAGCACAAACAGCATCATGGATATGCTGCTTGCCAAAAAACGCTCAGCAGACCGAAAACAGTGGCTAGAGACCAAAGGGGATTTGGCGGATATTTCTGTTTAAGGTGATTATGATAATGACCTATAAAACCATGATTAAGATGGCTTATAGGTCATGTTTAATCAGTTAAAATGGCTGGTAGTATTAAGGTTGCCAAGTAATGAAATTTGACAACAGTTTTAAGCCTGCATGATGGCTTTTTTCGGGATGAAATTGAGTGATAAAAAGATTATCCCAAATGATACTTGAACAAAACTTCTGACCATAAGTGGTATGCGCTAAAATCAGCTGATTATTTGGCGTGGGGTCACAATAATAGCTGTGCGTGAAATAAAAATACTCATGATTGCAGCCTTGCCATAGCATATGATCGGTATCTGTATCAACACGGTTCCAGCCAACATGCGGTATTTTGATTGGTTCATCATTTTGTATCCAAGCGTCATCAAATCTGCGTACCGTGCCAGAAATGATGCCCAAACAAGGGACATCGCCTTCTTCTGAGACATCAAACATCGCCTGCATACCGACACAAATTGCCATAACAGGCTTGGTATTCAAAGCTTCTTTAACGGCGATATCAATGCCATGTTTAGCCATATGTGCCATTGCATCACGCATAGCACCCACACCTGGCAGCAGAATTTTATCTGCTTTTTTAATATCATCGGCTCGATCGGTGGTGATGACATCAGCACCTGCCACTTTGAGTGCATTAGCGACCGAATACAGATTACCAACGCCATAATCAAGTAACGCAACTTTAGTCATAACAACCCCTTAGAGCATATTTTTGGTTGAAGGCAATTGATCCTTGGCACGCTCATCATACTCAACCGCCATTCGCAATGCACGGGCTAAGGCTTTAAATACGCTTTCAATTTGGTGATGGCTATTTTTACCTTTTAGAGTATCAATATGTAAGGTGATAAAGGCATGATTAACCAGCCCATAAAAAAACTCAGAAAATAAATCGACATCCATCGAGCCTATGTGTGAGCGTGTGAATGGTACATTCATGTGTAAACCAGGGCGACCAGAAATATCCACCACCACACGAGATAGGCTTTCGTCAAGCGGTGCATAAAAATGCCCATAACGGCGAATGCCTTTTTTGTCGCCCAAGGCTTGTTTGAGTGCTTGACCGATTGCAATACCAACATCTTCAACACTATGATGATCATCGATGTGGGTATCGCCCACACATTTGACATCCAAATCAATGAGTCCATGGCGCTTGATTTGATCAAGCATATGATCAAGAAACGGCACACCCGTATCAAGCACGCCTTGACCGCTACCATCTAAATTGATATTGACACTGATTTGGGTTTCGGCGGTATTTCTTGTAACACTAGAAAAGCGAGTCATGATAATCCTTGAAAAATAAGACGGATAATAATTCACCGCTATTCTTGCATAAAAGCCTAAAATTGCCAATAGTCGTGATTAAAAAAGCCATGTTTTACCAATTAAATCGTAAATTTTTGCAAAAACTTTGATGAATTGGCTGGTAGATTATCTTTTTGCCCCATTTTCCAGTATAATAGTTTGTTTAACATGATATCGTATTTACCACCGAGATAACAAAATTATGGCATTATTACCTATTTTAACATATCCTGACCCACGCTTACGCACTTTGGCAAAACCTGTCACTGTCTTTGATGATAGATTAAAGCAGTTGATTGAAGATATGTTTGAGACCATGTATGACGCACGAGGTATTGGTCTTGCAGCAACGCAAGTTGACCGCCACATACAACTGATTGTGATGGATTTGGCAAGAAAGGACGAACCGCCATCACCGCAGGTATTTATCAATCCTAAAGTGACACCGCTCGTAGATGAGCATTCGTCTTATCAAGAGGGCTGTTTGTCTGTACCAGAGGTTTTTGATACCATTGAGCGACCCAGCCGTGTACGCATTGAGGCACTTGATAAAGACGGTCAGCCGTTTGAGATAGAAGCTGAAGGCTTGTTGGCGGTATGCATTCAGCATGAGATGGATCACTTAAACGGTAAGTTATTTGTGGATTATTTATCGACACTCAAACAAAGCCGTGCAAGAGATAAAGTTAAAAAGGCACTCAAAGCACGAGAAAAAACAGTAAACAGTACAACTGATAACGCACTTAAAAATAGCTAAATTTAGCAAGGTTAAATGACGGATACTAATTTTTAGCACAAAAACCCTAACAATGACTTACTTATATTGCAATTTGGATGGTTTATGCTCATTTCTTTGACTTTTGAAAACTTAGCACTCATTGAGCAAAAACACATTGATTTTGATGATAGATTCAATGTCATTACAGGCGAAACAGGTGCAGGCAAGTCACTGATTTTAGATGCATTATCGCTGTGTGTCGGTGAACGTGCTGATAGTAGTATGGTGCGTCATGGCTGTGATGAGGCAAGTGTTTTTGGTGAATTTGATATCAGTGGCAATGCCCAAGTGATTGCTTGGTTTGAGCAACATGACAGAAAATTAGAAGATGAAACGCTGCTCATTCGCCGAAAAATTAGCAATCAGGGACGCTCAAAGTCTTGGATTAACGGCGTACCAGCCAGTATCAGTGAGCTAAAAAGCTTGGGATCTATGCTTGTGAATATCCACTCGCAGCATGCTGGGCTTGAACTGCTAAAGCCTCAATTTATCGTGGATTGGCTGGATCGCATTGGTGGGTTTGGTGATTTAAAGGCAGCGGCTAAGACCGCTTTTCATCACTATCAAACCCTAAAAAGGCAGGCTGATGACGCACGCAGCCAGTCAGCACAGCGAGCGGATCGGATGGCACTGTTGTCAGCCAAGCTTACCGATATTGAACCATTGCTTTTGGTGGATTTTCAGGAAATTGAGGCAGAATACGATGAGCTATCCAATCTTGAAAGTCTCATGCGTGAAGCCCTAGAAGCAGCGGTACAACTTGATAATGATGACGATGCCCCATCGGTGCTAAGCCTACTTGGGCGAGCGATGCGTATTTGTGATAACAACGCTCAATCCAGTAAAACATTTGGCGAATGTAGTCAACTGCTTGTACTTGCCCAAGAGCAAATCATAGATGCCGTTGCTAAGCTTACCGATTACGCAGAGCGGGAGCTGCCTGATGCGGCGCGCCTTGATGAGCTAAATGGCTTATTGAGCCTTGCACATCGCTTATCAAGCAAATACCACACGCCGATTACTGAGCTGATTGCTGATGCAGTGCATTGGCAAGATGAATTGGATATGCTAAGCAGTTTGCCTGATAACGATACGATGGATGCTAAGGTTTTAGAGGCTTATCAAGCCTATCTGGTGGCAGCAGACGCATTGGATCAGGCACGCATTCAAATCGCACCTGATGTCTGTGAGCGGCTTGAGGCACGGCTTGTGCCTTTGGCACTGCCAAATGCTCGCTGTCAGTTTTCTTTTAACGAAAAACCTGTTGAGCATTACACCGCCCAAGGCAAATACGATATTGCCTTACTATTTAGTGCCAATGTGGGCATGCCACTTCAGCCGTTGCACAAAGTTGCATCAGGCGGCGAGTTGTCGCGTATGGCACTGACCATGCAAGTGATGGCGGCGGATGACGGCATAGGTGCACATCCAACACTTGTATTTGATGAGGTGGATGTGGGCATTAGTGGCGGGACAGCCCAAGTGGTTGGCGAGCTTTTGCGTACGCTGGGTAAGCAGCAGCAACTGCTTGCCATCACGCATCAAGCTCAGGTCGCTGCTGCGGCACATCATCATATTTTGGTGTATAAAGAACACGGTGAACACACCAAAAGTCAGATACAAGTTATCACCGATGAAGCACAAATTGATGAATTGGCACGAATGTCAGGTGGCGTGAATATTACCGAAGCGACACGTGCTCATGTTAAAAGCCTGCTGGCAGACATTCGCCATGCTGATAAGATGGCTCAAAGAGGTATGGCTACATGACACAGACCCAAAAACTGATTCATCATTTTTTGATTCCAAGTCCACAGATGACTGATGAAAGATTTATGGATGCTGTCATTTATATCTGTCGCCATACCAAAGATGGTGCATGGGGTTTTATTATTAATCAGTCCCTGCCAAATAGCGTAGGCGGTCTTTTGACCGAGCTTGAGGTGCCAGTGACTGCAAGCACCATGCAAGTACCTGCTATGAATGGCGGACCTGTACGCCCTGAGGCTGGTTTTATTTTGCACACAGGGCAGCCCATTTATAAGTCATCTTTTGCCATTTCTGAAAATGTCTGCTTGACGACCAGTAAGGATATCTTGGAGCGGTTGTCTTATGATGGTTTGAGGCATTATTTATTGTGTATGGGCTATTGCAATTGGGGCAGAGGTCAGCTGGATGCTGAGATGGCGTTTGGTGATTGGTATGCTTGTCCAGCAGACTTGCCAACTTTATTTTCAACGCCATTTGAAGACAGGCTTAAGGCTTGTTATGATAAGATTGGGATTAATCTGAATAAGTTCATTACAACAACTGGATATGCCTAATGACAAGCGAAACCTTGACACTTGCTTTAGATTATGGAGTCAAAAAAATGGGCATGGCACTGGGCAATAGCATCACCCATAACGCACGCCCCTTTGATATTTTGGCGATGAATAATGGGCAACCTGATTGGGATAATCTGCTTGGTATCATTGAGCATTGGGGTATTGATAGGGTGCTGGTGGGACTGCCGCTGAATATGGATGGCACCGAGTCGATGCTCACCAAGCGTGCTCATAAATTTGCACGGCGATTGGCACATCGGCTGGGCGAGCGTCGTCAGGCGGTTTCGGTGTTTATTTATGATGAGCGGCTTAGCTCAAAAGAAGCCAAGATGATTGCACTTGATAACGGCTGGATTGCGTCATCATCTGAACCAATCGACGATATTGCCGCATGTCTTTTGCTTGATAGCTATTATCATGCGCCTAATCATGCCATCTATGTCAGTGAACGAAAAGACTCTCACAAAGACTGATTTTGTCAGGAAAAGCTATGCAGCACCATACTTTGATTGCTCATCAATTTGACCAAGCCATACGCCAAGCAACCTTAAGTGTCCGTTTTGGCTTTGGGGCGATTGTATGCTTTTGTATTTTTGGAACTTTGGCAAGCCTACCTGCATTCAAAGACAGCACATGGATTTATTATGCCTTTCATTATTTGCCGTACGCACTCATCGCCATGACGATGCCCATCAGCCTGTATCACGGCTTTTTATTGATGCGTTATCGGGTGATGGACGGCTCAATTTTGGTGGTCATTTTGGCAACTGGGATGGCACTGCTTGGATTTACGGTCGTGTGGGGCTTGAGCATTGGCATAGATACGGTGTTTTTTATGGCACTATTTTTGGCGATGATTGCTTGGTTTGGGATGCCGTTTTTATTTCGGGTCAATCTAAAAAAATTTGCCAGTTTTTTGGAAGAAAAATCTTCAAAATCACCCCAAGAGCCAATTTAAATCATCTTAATCTTATGATTGACTGTGCAGTTTGTGTTTTGACTAACAGTGATTTTAGGTCAATCAGTTAAATTTTATCCAAAAACCAGAGTAACAAAACAACCATGGCCATGATTAACCACACATTAGATACCAAAGGGCTGATTTGCCCCGAACCTGTCATGCTACTTCATAAGATCATTCGCCAAGCGCTTGGCGGTGAGCATATTGAGATTTTGGCAACCGATCCTGCCACGATGCGTGATATTCCCAATTTTTGCCGTTATTTGGGGCATACGCTGGTCAATCAAGAAACACTCGATGACGGCAGCTATCGCTACTTAGTTCAAAAAAAGCAAGCATAAAGACCGTAGGTTTTAAGCTATGGCAAAATCTACCATACCTCGAGCCGATAGTGCGGTGATCTATGACGACGACCCAGAGTATCTGAGTGAATTTCGTGCAGCAATGTTGGCGCGTGGGTTGTCGATAGCCACCAGAAATGCGTATAGCCAAGATGTACGCTTGTGCATTCGTTTATCAGATACGCCAGTGAATCTATGGCAGCCATCAGATGTGCGTAATCACTTGATGTGTCTAAAAGATGCCAAGAAATCCGAGCGGTCTATCGCACGCGCGTTGGCAAGTCTGTGCCAGTTTTTTTTGTGGCAAATTGAGTCAGGCTATCGAGAGGATAACCCTTGTGAATCCATCAAAACACCCAAGCTTGGCAAAACTTTGCCCAAAACGCTCTCTGAGCAAGAAGTTAGCTCACTGCTAGATGCACCAGACATCTCAAGCGTGCGAGGCCTTAGAGATAAAGCCATGCTTGAGGTTTTGTATGCGTGTGGCTTGCGTGTCAGTGAGCTGACAAGTTTATCACTTGAGCATCTAAACTTAACTGCTGGTTGGCTGTCGGTTACAGGTAAGGGTAATAAAATGCGTCTGATTCCTTTGGGAGAATATGCACTGTCTGCACTCAATGAGTATTTGGCTGTGCGGGGCAGTTTGCTGATTGGTAAAAAAGACTGTCAAGCGGTATTTTTGACCGAACAAGGTGGTTACATGACACGGCATAATTTTTGGCATTTGATTAAAAAATATGCCTTAATGGCTGGTATTAATACCGCCATTTCGCCCCATACATTGCGTCATGCCTTTGCAACGCATTTGGTTAATCATGGTGCTGATTTACGCAGTGTACAATTATTGCTTGGGCATAGTGATTTATCCACCACGCAGATTTATACACATGTGGCGACCACAAGGCTACAAAATCTCCATGCCAAGCATCATCCCAGAGGGTGATTTTTCATTTGAGCATTTTTTATATCAAATCATCATGTGATGTTCACTGTTTAAATTGAGATTGCTTGAGATATCTTAATCTTAATAAAAATACAACTGTAAACTGTAAATTCATGATAAATCATGTTAAGATAAAACTAAGCAAACTGAATTAAAATTTGGATACATCATGACACAGTCAGCAAAAAACAAGTCTGCCAAACCTGCTTATCATGAAAAAAGCGATGCAGCACGCATTGTCATTACAGGCATGGGAGCTTTAACGCCCATCGGAAATAGTTTAGATACAATTTGGCAAAATCTTACCCAAGGTGTAAGTGGTATCAGTCGCCTTGATGGATTTGAGGATAAATCGGTAGCGATTGATGGATTTCGTGCCCAGATCGCTGGATTGGTTAAGAATTTTGATGCCAAAGATTATTTAAATCCTAAAGAAGCCCGCCGTTTTGATACATTTGTACATTATGCCCAAGTTGCCGCTGCCATGGCTTTGTATCATGCAGGGCTGATTGATGATATCAAAGGTGATAGCTTGCCCATCAATGTCGATGGCGAGCGTTTTGGCGTGGTCATGGGTTCGGGCATTGGCGGTATTCAAACCATTGAAACAAGTCGTGATACCCTAAAGTCCTATGGTGCAAAAAAAGTATCGCCATTCATCATTCCAGGTGCCATCATCAATATGCCAGCTGGGCTGATTGCCATCCGTCATCATCTCAAAGGTGCAAATCTTGCAACGACAACCGCTTGCACCACCTCGACGCACGCCATTGGCTTGGGGGCAAGACTGATTGCTTATGGTGACTGTGATGCGGTATTGGTTGGTGGCAGCGAAAAAGCCTCAACGCCACTTGGGCTATCAGGCTTTGGGGCGATGCATGCACTCTCAACACGAAATGATGAGCCAACACGTGCCAGCCGACCTTTTGACAAAGACCGTGATGGTTTTGTTTTGGGTGATGGTGCAGGTGCATTAGTGCTTGAAAGCTTAGCACATGCCAAAGCTCGTGGTGCGACCATTTTGGCAGAATTGGTCGGATTTGGGATGAGTGATGATGCCAATCATATCACCAGCCCATCGGTCGGTGGAGAAGGTGCGGCTCGTGCCATGGCAGCGGCCTTGGCAGATGCAGGCATTGATGCTTGTGAAGTGGGTTATATCAACGCTCATGGTACCAGCACACCCCAAGGTGATGTCGCTGAAAGTCAAGCCATTGAGCGATTGTTTGGTCAAGATATTTTGGTCAGCTCAACCAAATCTATGACAGGACATCTGCTTGGAGCGGCAGGTGCGATTGAAGCAATTTTTACCATACTTGCACTCCAAAATCAGCTTCTACCACCCACCATCAATTTAGACAATCAAGACGAAGCATGTCGGCTAGATTATATTGCTCATACCGCTCGCCGTGTTGATGGGGTAGAATTTGCCTTGTCAAACAGCTTTGGATTTGGTGGCACGAATGGTTCATTACTATTTCGCCGATGGCAGGCGTGATTGATTTGTCTGTGTTGTCGCCCCAAGCAAATACGCTTGGGGTTCTTATATTTTAGATAAAATCATAGATACAATGGTAAATGTGTGTTAAGTTCACTATAATGACACAATTAATCATTGACCATCGTCAATTCATCTGGATAACCCATGCCAAATCATACCACAACACAGATGCCTAAAAGCAGCCCATCTGCCAAAACCTCGTTATTGCTACTGATTATCGGGCTGATTTTTGCGGCGGCAAATATGCGTTCGCCTTTGGTAATGATGGGTTCAATCGTGCCTATGCTGTCCGATGATTTTGGCCTATCATCAGTACAGATTGGCTATCTTGGTGCGATGCCGATGCCGTTATTTGCATTTGGCTCATTAATGGCAGCGGTACTGGCAAAAAAATTTGGACTTGAGAGGATGATGATTGGCATGACGCTTTTATTGGCGTTGGGGGTGGCAATACGAAACTGGTTTGGGGTGATAGAATTGTATGTTGGCACGCTGATTTTATCGTTTGCCATTGGGATGCTAAATGCCCTAACTGCACCTTTTATTAAGCAATACGCCCCTAATAACATTGCACTTGCTACAGGTGTGTTTAGTCTAAGTATGTCCACTTTGGCGGGCTTTGGTGCTTGGATGGTGGTGCCATTTGCCAAAACATTTGGCTGGCAATTTGCGATGAGCAGTTGGGCAATCTTTGGTGTGATTGCCGCATGGATTTGGTGGTTGATTTATCGGCATAATCGTATGGATAATCTTAAACTTATGCCAGCCTTACCCACGATCAAGCCAACCGCTCATCTAAAAAAACCCATCAATCTTTGGCGTCAAAAAGCCGCTTGGCAAATGGCAGTTTTACTTGGGCTTCAGTCGTTTTTATTTTATAGTTTGGCAAGTTTTTTACCATCCATTGGTATGGCATTTGGGGTAACACTAGATGAGGCGATACGATTACCCTTCGTGTTTCAGGTTATGGCACCACTTGCCATTTTATGGCTCACTTGGCTTTCACGGTGTGGCACATCGTTTCAGATTATTTCTGTGGCAGGTTGTTTGATGAATGCTTTGGGCATATCTGGGCTGTTAATGATGCCATCTTTGATGCTGTTTTGGTCAGCTTTGATGGGCTTTGGGTGTGCTTTGGTGTTTACCTTAAGCTTGATGATGTTCTCGCTTCGTACGACCAGTACCGAAACCGCGCGTGATTTATCCAGTATGGTGCAAGCGGTGGGCTATA
Organism: Moraxella catarrhalis; assembly: GCF_001632285.1. Classification (GTDB taxonomy): domain Bacteria; phylum Pseudomonadota; class Gammaproteobacteria; order Pseudomonadales; family Moraxellaceae; genus Moraxella; species Moraxella catarrhalis. The sequence goes on along the minus strand of NZ_LWAH01000011.1, from coordinate 122,817 downwards.
GCATTGCGATGTTTGGTCCGTTGATGATTGGTAAGCTGTATCAATGGCAGGGTGATTGGCAATTGCCGTTGATGGTATTGGTGGTTTTGATGATAATTAATATCCCATTTGGGCTATGGGCAGCCAATGAGACCAAAATTGGCTGATGTAGGCAAGACTGATTGTCAAACGAATAGACACGATTTGGTAGAGGTAGAATATGGGATTACAACCTTGGCATTGGGCGGTGATTGGCATGCTATTGATGACAGGTGAGTTATTTATACCCAGCTTTGCGATGCTTTGGTTTGGGGTGGCGGCTTTGGTGACTGCGTTGCTGCTTTGGGTAGTGCCGATGGATTTGTTGAGCCAAGTGGTAATTTGGCTGGGTTTATCGATTGTGGCGTGTATTTTGTGGTTTAGGCTGATTCAGCCACGCATCAAAACACGCACCAAGGCAGGGCTTGGCGGCTCGGTGATTATTGGTGAGATTGGTATGATTGTCTCACCTGTGGTGGCAAATGGCTTAGGCGTAGTCAGATTTTCTGTACCCAAAGTAGGTGCTGCTGAATGGGCATGTCGTACGCTTGATGGTCGCCCTATCGAGGTGGGTACACGAGTGATTGTCACGGCGGTAATGGGTAATGAGCTGATTGTTATGCCAAAATAACGCCAAATTTATTTTTTATACATAATAACTTTTATACATAATAACAAGGAAAGCTATGGAATTTACCGTCATTATTTTGGTACTCATTGCTTTGGTGGTATTCACCATTTATAAAGGCGTAAAAATGGTGTCGCAAGGCGAAAAATGGATCATTCAGCGTTTGGGTAAATATCACCAAACGCTTGAGCCGGGTCTGAATTTTATTATTCCTTATGTGGATACTGTGGCTTATAAAGTAACCACCAAAGACATCGTGCTTGATATTCCAAGCCAAGAGGTCATCACACGCGATAATGTGGTCATCATCGCCAATGCAGTGGCATACATCAATATTGTGCAGCCTGAGCAGGCAGTCTATGGCATCGAAAATTATGAACATGGCATTCGTAATTTGGTACAAACATCCTTACGCTCCATCATCGGTGAGATGGATTTGGATGCTGCCTTATCCAGTCGTGACCAAATTAAAGCACAGCTAAAACATGCCATCAGTGATGATATTTCTGACTGGGGAATCACCCTAAAAACTGTGGAAATCCAAGACATCAAGCCATCAGCGACCATGCAGTTGGCGATGGAGGAGCAAGCGGCGGCTGAGCGTCAACGCCGTGCCACCGTCACCCGTGCCGATGGGCAAAAACAGGCCGCCATCTTGGAGGCAGATGGTCGCCTAGAAGCCTCTCGCCGTGATGCTGAGGCTCAAGTCGTCTTGGCGCGTGGTTCTGAAGAATCGATTCGTCTGATTTCTCAGGCAATGGATGGTAAAGATATGCCTGTGGTGTATCTTTTGGGCGAGCAATACATCAAAGCGATGAACGAGATGGCAAAGTCAAATAATGCCAAAATGGTGGTACTGCCTGCCGATATTTTAAATACGGTCAAGGGTTTGGTGGGTGATAAATTTAAAGTCTAAGGCAAGCTAAATCCAATCATAACAATAGCCACCAAAATATCAGTGGTTATTGTTATGGATAAGATAAATCAATGGTCGGTGGCGATTGCCCCTTGTTTTTGGAGATAGTCGATGATTTCTTTGGTTTTTTGAGTTAACAGTGTGGCATCACCGCATGCCTCGACATTTAGGCGAATGAGCGGTTCGGTATTGCTTGAACGCAAATTAAACCGCCAATTACCAAAATCCAAGCTCAGTCCATCTAAGGTATTTTTTTGGGGATTAAGGTGGGCGTATTTTTGTTCCAGACCTTGGCTGATGGTGGCAGCATTAGTTTTATCCAGCCTAAAATTACGCTCACCTGAACTTGGGAAATCTTGAATGTAATCATCAACAAGCTCTGCCAAGGACTTGCCTGTGACTGACAACAGCTCAATTAATAGCAGCCAAGGAATCATGCCACTATCACAATAAAAAAAGTCTTTAAAATAATGGTGTGCCGACATTTCACCGCCATAGATGGCTTTTGTTTCACGCATGACTTGCTTGATGAATGAATGCCCAGATTTACTAAGAGCGGGCGTACCTTGCATCTTTTTGATGACATTTTGAGTGTTATAAATGACGCGTGGATCATAAACGATGGTCTGCTTGGGATATTTTTGTAAAAATGCCGCTGCCAGCATACCAACCACATAACTGCCATCAATAAATCGTCCGTTTTCATCAAACAAAAAACAACGGTCAAAATCCCCATCAAATGCCACACCAAAGTCCGCTTTGTGTGCGATGACGGCATCACGGGTAGCGGCTTGATTGGCGATGATCATGGGGTTTGGGATACCGTTGGGAAAGTTACCATCAGGCTGATGATGTATTTTAAGCAGCTCAATCGGTGAACCTGCTAAGCGTACTTCAAGGGTATCAATGACAGGACCTGCCGAGCCATTGCCACTGTTGATGACGATTTTTTTGGGGAGAAATTTGCTCGTGTCAATAAAGCTCATCAGTTTATCAATATAAGCGGTTTTGTCGGTGTTTTGGGTGATGCTGCCTTTTTTACTTTGAATAAAATTACCACTTTCAGCCAATGCACGCACCTCGGCCAATCCAGTATCGGCACTGATGGGGCGTGAGTTTTCACGTACCATTTTTAAGCCATTATAATTGATGGGATTGTGGCTTGCAGTTACCTCAATCCCACCGATGGTGTTATAGTGACTGGTCGCAAAATACACCTCTTCGGTGCCTGTCATACCAAGGTCAATCACATCCACGCCAGCGTCTGTTATGCCTTGGATGGCGGCAAGTTTCAGGCTATGGCTTGATGGTCTAATATCTGAGCCGATGACGATGGTAGGATGCTCGGCGGTGTTTTGAGATTTTAGGATTTGGGCAAAGGCACGAGCAATGCGATAGCTGATATGCTCATCAAGCGTCACACCCAGCTCACCTCGGACATCATACGCCTTAAAGCAAGAAATGGTTATTGCAGAAAAATTTGTCATTGTCATGGCTTGATATCAAATAAAAATGATGAAATAAAAATATCTAGAGCGTGCCTGCCTTTGATATTTACGATAAAAAATGAGAGACATGGCTCATTTTCAAGGAAAAATGCAGTCTGTGAGTGTCATCAGACAGGTTTTTGACTTTTAAGCCGCTCAATTTTACCATTTTTATACAAACATCGACTAAAATTGTAAGTTTCGTCAATTGGCGATCAGTGATTGGTAAATGCGGCCGTGTTTCAAAAACTGATTTGATTGTACCATGATTTTTGATAATGTGCTAAATGCCAAACAAGGATTCACGGTCAAATTAAAACATGGCATAAGTATAACAATGAATGGCATAGAATTTATGAGCATACTGGTACTAAAATCTTGAAAAATTTGTTATAGTAAGCTTGTTATTGTGATGATGTAAATTCAAGCATGGTCATGATATCGATACCAATTTAATAAAATACCAAGAAAACCCCAACAAACATGAACTGAATTCATTTGGAGTATGATGATGAATATTGCAAAAAGTGTGACTGACCTTATCGGTAAAACCCCGCTTGTCGAACTCAATCGCCTCACCGAAGGCTTATCTGCTCGTGTGGTGGTCAAGCTTGAGTATGCCAATCCAGCAAGTTCGGTCAAGGATCGCATTGCCCTTTCTATGATTGACGATGCCGAAAAATCAGGGCTTTTGACCAAAGACACCACCATCGTTGAGGCGACCAGTGGCAATACAGGCATTGGGCTTGCCATGGTGGCAGCGGCACGAGGTTACCGCTTGGTGATTACCATGCCTGAGAGCATGAGCCTTGAGCGTCGTGCGTTGCTTCGTGCGTATGGGGCCAAGCTTGTGTTGACGCCAGCGGCTGAGGGCATGGGTGGGGCGATTGCCAAAGCCAATGAGCTTGCTGCCCAAGACGGCTATTTTATGCCACGCCAATTTGATAATTTAGCCAATCCACAAATCCACCGTACAACAACAGCCGAAGAGATTTGGGCGGATACAGATGGTCAGGTGGATATTTTTGTCTCAGGTGTGGGTACAGGTGGTACAGTGACAGGTGTCGGTGAGACACTCAAAGCCAAAAAAGAAGCCATTCAAATTGTTGCAGTTGAGCCATTGGCTTCACCTGTTTTATCAGGCGGCGAAAAAGGCCCGCACCCAATTCAAGGCATTGGTGCAGGGTTTATCCCATCAGTACTCAATACGGATATCTATGATGAGGTCATCAAAGTCGCTAATGAAGATGCCTTTAGTGTGGCACGAGATATGGCAGCCAAAGAAGGCTTGCTTGTTGGTATCTCATCAGGTGCGGCAGTTTCGGCGGCACTTGAATTGGCGGCACGAGAAGAAAACGCAGGTAAGCTTATCGTCGTTATCATACCATCATCAGGTGAGCGTTATTTGTCAACAGCATTATTTGCTGATTTGGCACAATGAGTATCTTTTAAATTGACCAAACTCTCCTTGTTGTTATTATAACAATAAGGAGATTTTTATTGGAGGGTGTATGACGCCAACCGACAATTTTGATGATTTGCTTGCATTGATGGCACGCCTTCGCACCGATTGCCCTTGGGATGCCAAGCAAACCAACGCCAGTTTACAAAAATATGCCATCGAAGAGGTTTATGAGCTGATTGAAGCCATTCAGACCGATGATGGCTCAGCATTTGCCACCGAGCAGCTCAAAAGTGAGTTGGGCGATGTGCTATTGCAGGTAGTTTTTCATACGCATTTATATCAAGAGGCAGGGCGTTTTGATATGTCGGCGGTGATTTTGGCATTACAAGATAAGCTGATCCGTCGCCATCCGCATGTTTTTGAGCAAGAAAATTTACAAACCGATGCTGATGTCAAACGCCGATGGGATGAGATTAAAGCCCAAGAAAAAGCACATTTGGCGGCTTTGGGTCAGCCCATACGCCTGTTGTCTGATGTCAAGGCAGGTAGTGCACTCATGCAATCTCAGCATTTACAAGGCAAAGCAGCAAGCGTTGGCTTTGATTGGTCAAATCTGCAAGGTGTACTTGATAAACTCAATGAAGAATTGGGCGAGCTTTATGAGTTATTGCCTTTGGGTGATTTTAATTATAAAACAGATACGCTAAGCGATAATCAAAAGCAAAAATTATCTGATGAGCTGGGCGATGTGCTGTTTGTGTTGACCAATTTGGCACGCCATTTGGGTATTGATAGCGAGATGGCACTTCAGGGCACTGTCGGTAAATTTCGTCGCCGTTTTGCATTTGTTGAGCAGTCGCTGACGGAACGGGGTAAATCGTTTGAGAATAGTGATTTGGCAGAAATAGATCGTTATTGGGAGCTGGCAAAGGCAAATGAAACTTAATACTTTATCACCCATCGCCTTATTATTTGTCGGTCTTTTGTGTGCAGGCTTTGGATATGCCAATCCGCCCAAACAGTGCTATGCTGATACAAAAAGTGCCTATCAAGCACTGATAAGTACCCAAAAATCCAAACGCCTAAATATCAATACCGCAAGCCAAGCCGACTTTATAAGCTTGGTGGGCGTGGGGCATAAGACCGCCCAAGCCATCGTGGATTATCGGCACGAGCATGGCAAATTTGACTCAGTTCAATCACTGATGAATGTCAAAGGTATTGGACCTGCCATTTTAAATAAGAACCGTCACCGCTTAAGCGTGGCAAATTAATCTTGAGCAATCATAAATTTTTTAGCCCAACTGAAAAAATACCCAAAATCAAACTGGTATCACCCCAATTTTGGTGAAAATATTGGTTTTTTATTCGCTTTTTTGATGGATAAGCGGTAAAATAAAGGATTTACTTCAGTCAGTTTTTGGGCAATGCCCCAGTAATCAAGGAGTAGGCATGGGCAAAGTGCCTAAAAAGCCAAAACAAACCAAAAAGAGTATTTGTACCACACATTCAGCCAAATCGCTGCGACTACAAAAAGGCAGTTTGCCGCACAGTATTGTCGAGGTCATCGGCACACTACAAAAAGCAGGATTTGATGCTTATATTGTTGGCGGTGGCGTTAGAGACAGCTTACTTGGTTTGGCACCTAAAGATTTTGATGCGGTGACCGATGCAAGACCGCATGAGATTAAGGCAATTTTTGGGGGTCGTTGTCGTATCATTGGGCGGCGTTTTCAGTTGGCACATGTGTATTCAGGTCGTGAGATGATTGAGGTGGCGACTTTTCGTGCTCCACCCAAAGACGATACACACACCACCGATGACGGTATGATTATCCGTGATAATGTTTGGGGCGATATTGAGCAAGATTTTGCTCGTCGTGATTTTTCTATCAATGCGTTGTATTATCAGCCAATTAAGGGTGAAGTGCTGGATTTTTGTGGTGCATTAAAAGACATCGACAGTCATACGCTTCGCTTACTTGGTGATGCCAAGGTGCGTATTGAAGAAGACCCTGTTCGTCTGCTGCGTGCGTTGCGATTTAAGGCGAAACTGGGTTTTGAATTTGATCAAGATTTGGCAAATCAATTTCATCAAGACAATTGGACGCTTTTGGAGCAAGTCTCTGCCCATCGTCTTTATGATGAAACTCAAAAAATGTTCGGTGGTGGCTATTTGACGCCGCTGTTGCCACTGTTGTTTGAACATGGGGCGATGTCAAGTTTGATGAGCTTTGCACCCAATGAGCCGACGCCTTTGATGATGGTGGTCGCCCGAAATACCGATCGGCGTATCGCAGCAGACAAAAGTGTCAATCCAGCATTTTTTTATGCAGCGATGCTGTGGGAAAATTATCTGTATCAATTGGCGAAATATAAAAAGCGTGGCTTACCGTTTCATGAAGCACAGATTAAGGCTGCCGAAAAAACCATTGACGCCCAGCGTATCAAAACTGCCATACCTAAGTTTGCCGAACAATTCATTACAGATATTTGGTTGCTTCAGCCTAAGCTTGTCAATCCAAGGGTGCGTGATATCGCTAATTTGGAGCGTCTGCCAAAATTTCGTGCCGCATTTGATTTTTTGGTACTCAGAGAAGGTTATGATACCCATCCATTATCTGAGCCGACCCAAAATATGGGTGCTTGGTGGCAGGCGTATCAGGACGCCAGTGCTGTTGATAAAGCGATCATGATTGAGGCGTTTGGTACGCAAGCAGGCACGCCAAAGCGTCGCCGTGATCGTAATGCCAAAAAAGATACCAAGACTCGTGAGCTTGAGCAGCTTAAAGAGTTGTCTTTGCGTAGTGACGATGAGCTAATCAAAACACGCCCTGAACCATTATTTGTGGTGGCGGGTGCAGAAGATTTGGTCAAAAAAACTAAAGCACGAACCAAATTGCCAACGCCTGCCGTGCCTACGCCTGTCTTTGAGCCAGTGAATTTTACACAAGCTGATTTTGAAAAATTGCTTGCCAATGATGAGCCGTATATTCCAGCATCTCGCCATCGTAAGCGTAAACCATCATCCACTTTATCCATCAAAGAGCGTGAACAAGGGTTGATCAAGCAGTCAGACGAGCATTGGTCTGGCTCTAAACAATCGGCTCAAACAAAAAAACCATCACGCCATCAATCTAAACAAGTTGATGGTGTCACTGATATTGAGCCTAAGCTTGTAGAAAATCAAGCCAAGCCAAAAAGAACACGCCGCCGTAAATCTAATGCCAAACCAAAGGCAGACAGCATATGACCACTTGTTTTATTGGACTTGGTGGCAACATTACCAATGAACTTGGCACTCCCACCGAGCATATCATCAACGCCGTACAAGCCTTCAAACAGTCGCCACATTTTACCGATGTGAAAATGTCATCACTGTATCAATCCAAAGCCTTTGGCATCACCGACCAACCCGATTTTATCAATGCGGTATTAAGTGCCAATACCAGCTTACCACCGCTTGAGTTGCTTGATTTTTGTCAAGGTCTTGAACAGACCGCCAAAAGAGTGCGATTGCGTCATTGGGGTGAGCGGTCTTTGGATGTGGATATTTTGTTATATGGTGATAAACGCATTCATCATGAACGGCTGACCGTGCCACATCAAGGCTTATTTGAACGAAATTTTGTGTTAATTCCAATGCTTGAAATTGATGAGTGTTTGCTGGTTAATGGGCAAAAATTGGCGGATTTAAATGAAAGTAACAGCTGGCAAGGTTTGAATAAACTGACATAAGTTTGGATAAACTACCATCAAAGGAGCAACACATGACCCCCATTGAAACGATTATCCAAGCCACCATGCTAAGTGCCGAAGAAATTAAACAGCTATGACTGAAACGGTCATCACTTAAACAGCCATTACCCTAAAAAGGCAATCCTATGAGCGACCAAGCCCCATCATCAATCACCCCCAAACCCAAAGCACCCATCACCCTATCTACTTTAAACAAACTAAAAGCAGAGGGTAAAACATTTTCTTGCCTAACTTGTTACGAGGCAAGTTTTGCTCACGCCATGCAGTTGGCAGACATTGACACCATTTTAATCGGTGATAGTCTGGGCATGGTTGTCCAAGGACAAAGCTCAACCTTGCCAGTGGGCGTTCAAGACATGGTTTATCACACTCAAAATGTGGTGCGTGGTAATTCTCATGCCTTAATCTTATGCGATTTGCCATTCATGAGTTATGCCACCTTATCTGATGCCATCACCAGTGCCAAGGCGGTCATGCAAGCAGGGGCGAATGTGGTCAAAATTGAAGGGGGCAGCGAGCTTAGCGACACTGTTAAGGTCTTGACCAATAACGGCGTGCCTGTGTGCGTGCATTTGGGATTAACGCCGCAGTCGGTCAATGTCTTTGGTGGCTATAAAGTACAAGGTAAAACAGACGCCCAAGCGGATAAATTGATGAGAGACTGTACGGCGGTGGTGAATGCTGGGGCGAGTCTTTTGTTGCTTGAATGCGTGCCAGCACCGCTTGCCAAAGCCGTTACCGAGCGGTTTGATGTGCCTGTCATTGGTATTGGGGCGGGTGTGGATACAGATGGGCAAGTGTTGGTCATGCACGACATGCTTGGCATTTATACCCGAAAACCTGCCAAATTTGTCAAGAATTTTTTGACCGATGACAGCAACCAAACCAAAGACATTGTTGGGGCGTTTAAGGCCTATCATCATGCAGTCAAGCAGCGTGCCTTTCCAACAAAACAGCACAGTTTTTAGGATAAAAACATGAACATCTGTCACACCATCAAAGACTTAAAAAACAAATTAAACCCCTTACGCAACCAAAAAATAGCCTTAGTCCCAACCATGGGCAATTTACATGATGGACATTTATCCCTTGTGAATCTTGCCAAGCAACATGCCGATGTTGTGGTGGTGAGTATCTTTGTCAATCCCACTCAGTTTGGGGCGGGTGAAGACTTTGCCAGTTACCCACGCACGCTTGATGACGATTGCCAAAAACTTACCAAAGCTGGCGTGGCGTTGGTTTTTGCCCCAAGTGTGGACGAGATGTACCCTGTCTATCCGCCCAATGTTCAAATCCTATCAGGCAGCATCAGCAAGATATTATGTGGTCAGACACGCCCCACGCATTTTGACGGTGTGGGCTTGGTGGTGAGTAAGCTGTTTAATATCGTTCGTCCTGATGTGGCGGTATTTGGCAAAAAAGACTACCAGCAACTTGCCATCATTTACCAATTGGTGCAAGAATTAAATTTTGAGATTGACATTATTGGCGGTGAGATTGTCAGAGCCGATGACGGTTTGGCGTTATCGTCTCGCAACCAGTATTTGACCGAGCAAGAGCGTGCCATCGCCCCACGGCTGGCACAGGCCTTACAACAGCTTGCAGGTGGGTTAAAGTCTGCAAATTTTGCTGATTTTGATATGATGATACAAAAAACTAAAGATGAATTAACTCATGATGGTTTTACGGTGGATTATTTGCAAGTACTCAATCAGCAACTGCAACCTGCTAGCCGCCATGATAAAAACTTGGTGATTTTGACCGCTTGTTATTTGGGTGGGGCAAGACTTTTGGATAATTTGGAAGTTGCCTTAAATTAATGTTAATAATCCATGTTCATCTAAACCCATGTTCATCTAAACCCATGTAACTGGTTTTGCTCATTTTGTTAAGGAAATATGATGCCCAAACTCATTGCCCCAAACTCAATCATTGTGGTGTCAGGGCGTTCAGGTTCAGGAAAAACCTCCGTACTCAACACCTTAGAAGATTTTGGCTATTATCCGCTTGATAATTTGCCTTTATCCATCGTGCCACTTGCCATAGAAAAATTGGTCAATGACAGCCAGATTCATCGCATTGCTGTGGGGATAGATGTCCGCACCCCCAAAGCGGATTTATCCAACTTTGGTCAAGTGTATGACAGCTTGATACAAACCTATGGCAAGACCGCTTTGAGTGTGTTATATACCACCGCCCAAGATGATGTACTGGTCGCGCGCTATGATGCCACTCGCCGAGTACATCCATTGATGGCGATGGCTGGCAATCTGCCCAATGCCATTCAAAAGGAAACTGCGCTGCTTGAACCGATTGCCTGCCATGCCGATATCAAAATTGACACCAGTTTGTTAAACATTCATGAGCTAAAAAACAGCCTAAGACAACATTTGGGCGTGGATAATCATATCATCGTTAATGTGCTGTCGTTTGGGTTTAGGCATGGCACGCCAAAAGATGCTGATTTTGTCTTTGATGTGCGTACCTTGCCAAACCCACATTGGCAGATGGATTTGCGTCCTTTGACAGGGCTTGATGCACCTGTGCAGGAATTTTTTGCTCAATTTTCTGCCGTGCATGAGATGACGCATGACATCAGCACATTTTTATTAAAGTGGCTGCCTGATTTTATTGAGAACAATCGCCATTTTGTGACCATTGCCATTGGTTGTACAGGGGGTAAGCACCGCTCGGTATTTGTCAGCCAAGCGGTGGGGGAGATATTAACTGGTCATTTGCCTGATAAAATGCAGGTGAATGTTAAGCACCGTGAAAAATCTTTTTGGTGAGTTTATGAATGCGATGATAAAAAAATTATTACAAGGGCAAGCGGTAGAGTGGCGAGCGTTGGGGGAGGTTGCCAAAAAAATTTCATCAGGTGGTACGCCTAAAACAGGCATTCCTGAATACTATAATAATGGCGAAATCCCTTGGCTTCGTACCCAAGAAGTTAATTTTAATGATATTTATGACACAGGCGTAAAAATTATAGAACCAGGTGTTAAAAATTCAAGTGCAAAATGGATACCTGCAAATTGCGTTATTATAGCAATGTATGGGGCAACTGTTGGGCGTGTTGGTATCAATAAAATTCCAATGACAACCAATCAGGCATGTGCAAATATTGAAGTAAATGAAGAAATTGCTGAATATCGCTACGTATATTACTGTTTAGCCAATCAATATGAATATATTAAATCACTGGGAACGGGTTCTCAAACCAATATTAACGCTCAGATTGTCAAAAAACTTAAAATCCCAATCCCACCCCTATCTGTTCAAAGTCGAATCGTTGCCATTTTGGACACATTTGACACGCTGACCCAATCCATCAGCGAAGGTCTGCCCAAAGAAATAAAGCTGCGTCAAAAGCAATATGAGTATTACCGTGAGCAGTTATTAAATTTTAAAGCGACGATTTAACAATTTAACGATTTAAACAATCATGATTAAAAGGTTATTATTCATGAATGTCGAAACACCCAACCCAAAAACCGCCAAACATATGGCGACAAGCGTGATTTTATGCTGTCTGTGATGGCAGGTACGCCCAGCTGGGCAACCGATGGCGATGCTGTTCAAACCAGTAAAGACAGCACCATCGCACAACAAGCCGATGAGTTTTTTGAATTGGCGGTTCGCTATGATCAGGCATCAGATTACCCCATGGCGGTGCGTGAATATCAAAAAGCGGCCGAACTTGGGCATTACGAGCGATGTATAATTTGGCGGTTGCCTATTTTCAAGGTGATGGCGTTAAGCAAAATTATCAAAAGGCAGCAGTAGCAAAACAGTGGTTTTTGGTCTCGTGTCAGTTGGGCTTATCTGATGGGTGCATCAAGCATGATAATTTTGATAAATTAACCACAAATTAATGATAAATTAACGACAAATATAAGGTATCTTATGATTGATTGGTCAAAAATGGACATGCGTGTTTCACGCACTGAGATTAAAAAATCCCATGAGCGTTTGCAAGCATTATCCGAACCACTTGCCAAATTGTCCAAAAAACAGCTTGCCAATTTGCCAGTAAGTGAATATTTTTTGGATGAATTAAAGCATTTAACCAATATAGACAGCCACGCCGCCAAAAACCGCCAAATCAAACGAGTGGGTAAACTCATCATTGAAGAAAACCGCCACGCGCTAACGCAGGCGTTATTTGAATGTCAATTTACCCCCGAGCAAATTGCCAAGATTGAAACATGGTATGATCGCCTAAAACTGTCTGATGAAAGCACCATTAAGCAGTTTGTTAAGCAATTTAAAAAGGCGGAATATAACAGTATTTATCAACTGCTTTTGTGGATAGAATACGCCAAACATTTGGGCGATGATGAGCTATTGGCTGAAAGCGTGGCAGATTTTGAAAGTTATGTTAAAGAGGTGGTGATATTGTCTAAATGATGATTTGATGGCTGGGTTTTGTCTTGGCATGAGTACAATATCAGCCAATCACCAAAATACCGATAGATCATCGGTATTTTGGGCAGACGAAATAAACGCACAGATTGGCTGATTTTAACATTTGTGGGTTATTGTTTTTCTTCACGCACTTTATTAATCAAAAAATCCACGACTTGAGGCACTTTGGCATCTTCACCGGAAACCACATACTTACCATGAACAACCACAGCAGGCACGCCAGATAGACCATAGCGTGTCGCAGCTGCTTTGGCGCGCTCGATTTTGGTGGTTACGGCAAAAGAATTATACAGGCTGTCAAATTTTGCCTTATCGATGCCTTTAGAGGCGTACCAGTTACCAAGCTCTTGTTGTGAACTGATAATGTTGCGATTGCCATCTTTGTGGACGGCATCAAATAATGCTTGATGGGTTTTTTCTTGGGCGTCTAGTTGCTGGGCAGCATAAAAGCCACGAGCACCCACTTCCCACACTGGATTCATCGCCGCAGGTGTCTGAAAAAATGCCACATCAGCAGGGCGTGTTTTTGCCCATTTTTGCATATGTGGCTCAAGATGATAGCAATGTGGGCAACCGTACCAAAAAAATTCACGCACCACAATGACGTCACCTGCGATAGTTTCAGGATTGGGTAATACTTTATAGTCCTGATCTTCGACAAAGTTTGCTTGTGCCAAAGTTGCAACACTTAGCATGGTTGTGAGTAATGCTGTTTTTAATGCAAATTTCATAAAATTTCCTTGTTGTAAGATAAAGCCTAAAATCTGATGATGATATCAATGTTAAAGACAAAAATCTGATGAGCTATAGTTTATCGTATTTTTTGTCAAATGTGGCAACAGTTTTCTTAAGGTTTCGTTGCAGATTGTGTAAATTTTTTGCCATCAGTGTGCGGCCTACGCTGGTTTATTTTGGTATGATCCTGATGGTTTCATCATGGATTGTATTTGATTTTTAAGAGTTTTGGGTGCTTAAGATGAGTAATGATGACCTTAAATTGTAAAAGTAGTCAAATACCGTTAAAAATGATAAAATAAAAAAATTTAGCCAAATAAAACAAAACCAAAGGATGATGCCATGCAAAGTCATGATACTGCCACCATCAACAGCATAAACTCTGCCAGCGATACCAACCAAGCGATCAATAATGCTGATTTTGACGAAATTAGTAAATTCACCAAATTGGCGGATGAGTGGTGGGATCGCATGGGTGCGTTTAAATCATTGCATGATATCAACCCACTGCGTCTAAACTGGATTGAAGATCGTGTGAATGACTGTTATGGTTCATCGTTGGTTGCCAAATCGGTGGTAGATATCGGCTGCGGTGGGGGGATTTTGGCACATTCGATGGCGGTGCGTGGTGCGAGCGTTTTAGGGATTGACTTGGGTGATGAAAACCTAAAAGCGGCCGGTATCCACGCCGCCAAAACAGGCATAGATGGGCTTGATTTTCGCTGCGTTGCTGCAGAGGAGTTGGCGGCAGAACACGCTTCTGGTTTTGATGTCGTGACTTGTATGGAGATGCTTGAGCATGTGCCTGATCCTAGTGCGATTGTGCAGGCGTGTTATGATTTATTAAAGCCAGGTGGCGTGTGTGTGATGAGTACCATTAATCGCAACCCAAAATCTTATCTGTTTGCGATCATTGGTGCTGAATATGTCTTAAATTTGGTGGATAAAGGGACGCACGATTGGCATAAGTTCATCACGCCAGCGGAGTTAGACCAAATGGCGATGAGCGTTGGTTTTCAAAGATGTGATTTGACGGGTCTGCATTATAATCCTATTACCCAGCATTATTGGCTGTCTAATAAAAATGTTGATGTCAATTATATGATGGCATTTACCAAACCAAACACACAAACAGATACCCCAAAACACACCTAAGGAAGCTTTATGACACAGCCCATTCAAGCCGTGTTCTTTGATTTGGACGGTACATTGATTGATACCGCACCTGATTTTGTTCGTATCATTCAGCAGATGTGTGCCGATGAGGGACTATCTGCCCCCAGTGAAGCAGCGATACGAGAGCAGGTGTCAGCAGGCGCGCGTGCTATAGTTCAGCTGATGTTTGCCGAGCAACTTGGGCAAATCTGTGATGACGATCCACGACTATTAAGCCGCCGCCAAGCTTTTTTGGATCGTTATGAAATCGATGTTTGTGTAGATAGCCGAGTATTTGAGGGGCTTGAGGTCTTACTTGAAAAACTCGAGGGGTATCGTATCCCTTGGGGCATTGTTACCAATAAGCCACGCTATTTGACAGAAAACTTATTGGACAAGCTAAATTTATCATCACGATGTGGTGTTTTGGTCTGTCCTGATGATGTCAAAAATCCCAAACCTGACCCTGAGCCTTTATATTTGGCGTGCCAAAAAATTGGCGTTGAACCGTTGGCATGTATTTATATTGGTGATCATCGCCGAGACATTGAGGCAGGGCGGGCTGCTGGTATGCAGACAGCCATCGCAGGGTTTGGTTATTTATCGGCAGCGGATTTGGCAAGTATCGATACTTGGGGTGCTGATGTTATCATGCAGACACCCAAAGCGTTGACGGATTGGGTTTTGCAACAAGTTTTATAAGGTGACTTTCTTTGTCGCTTAAGTGGATTACCGTTAGACCCAAAAGGTATCATATTGCCTTATTTTCTTCTCATAAATTTCATATCAATTTAACATAGAGCTAACAAAAAGCTCAATTAGCCACTGGATAAAACATGACAACCATGCGTTCACATGATGCAATTCGTGATTTTCAATTCACCAAAGACAGTCTAAAAGATAAAATTATTTTGGTGACAGGTGCAGGCGATGGGATAGGCAAAGTTGCTGCTTTGACTTATGCCAAATGCGGTGCAACGGTTCTTTTGCTGGGTAAAACTCAATCAAAACTTGAAGTGGTTTATGATGAAATTGAGGCACTTGGGTTGGCGTTGCCTGCCATTTTGCCCATGGATCTTGAGCGGGCAGATTTTGCACAGATGCAAAAGCTGGCAGGCTTAATTGAAAAAGAATTTGGGCATCTTGATGGCGTGCTACATAATGCAGCCATTTTGGGGGCATTGACGCCACTTGAGATGTACGATCCGATCACCTTTGAGCAGGTCATGCGGGTGAATATGACGGCCGTATTCATGCTGACCCAAAGCCTAATTCCGCTACTGCGTGCAGCCCGAAGCGGCTCGGTGGTATTTACAAGCAGCAGCGTGGGTGCAAGACCAAGAGCGTTTTGGGGTGCTTATGCACTCTCAAAACAAGCGGTTGAGGGTATGGCAACCATTTTCACCCAAGAAACCCAAAACATGACAGCACTTCGGTTTAATTGTATCAATCCTGGTGCAACTCGTACCAATATGCGTGCACATGCTTTTCCAGGTGAGGACCCTTATACACTTAAGACGCCTGAGGATATCATGCCAGTTTATGTGTATTTGATGACAGATGAGGCAAGCGGTATTAAAGGTCAAGTGATTGATTGCCAACCAAAAAATACTTAGCTAATCAAGCCAACACAAATAGCATCATGACTATCATCAAATCAGCCTTAACCTACGCTTTTTAAACCAGTCGTGGCAAATTTTTCAATCAAAACTTCACCAAATGGGTGTTACTGTGAGTTTGTTTCAAAACTTTATGATTATTCTTGTACTGATTTTGACATCGAGTTTTTTCTCGATTTCAGAAATTGCTTTGGCAGGTTCAAGAAAAATCAAACTTAAATTACTGGCAGAATCAGGCGATGACCGTGCCGAGAAAGTCTTGAAATTGCAAGAAAATTCAGCTGATTTTTTTGCCACTTCACAAATTGGCCTAAATGCTGTCGCCATTTTGGGCGGTTCGGTTGGTGAAAGTGCCTTGCGTCCTTATTTTTCCGAATGGATTGGCTTGGTATATCAAGGGATTTGGCTTGACAGCATCGCTTTTTTTTCGTCGTTTGTTTTGGTAACACTGCTATTTATTTTATATGCTGACCTGATTCCCAAACGCATTGCAATGATTAATCCTGAGCGAGTGGCTTTGGTGGTCATCAATCCGATTTTGTGGACAATTCGTGTGGTCAAGCCCTTGGCATGGATTATCAATACCATCGCAGATGTGACTTTTCGGCTTTTTAAATTTGATACGGCTCGTGATGACAGTATCACCTTTGATGATATTTCTGCCATTGTTGATGCTGGGGCAGAGGCTGGCGTTCTGATGGAACAAGAACAACATTTTATCGAAAATGTTTTTGAACTTGAAGAACGCACCGTGCCATCATCGATGACGGCTCGTGAGGATGTGGTATATTTTGCACTCAGTGAAAGCGAGGAGAGTATTCGTCAAAAGATTGCCGATTATCCTTATTCTAAATTTTTGGTCTGTAATGAGCATATCGACCAAGTCATCGGTTATGTCGATACCAAGGATATTTTGGTACGAATTTTAAGCGAACAGCCAATTTTTCAGCTGAATGAATCTACCATTCGTAATGTACTGATTATTCCAGATACACTCACTTTATCCGAGCTTTTGGATAAATTTCGTGCCAGTAATGAAAAAATGGCGGTAGTCATTAATGAATATGCATTGGTTGTTGGGCTAATTACACTATCAGATATTATGATGACTGTCATGGGCGATTGGGCAGCCGCTGAGCCTGAAGATTTACAAATCATTCGCCGTGATGAAAATTCATGGCTGATTGATGGGATTACGCCGATTGATGATGTTAAACATGCCCTTGATATTAATGAGTTTCCTGATTGGGATCACTATGAGACGCTGGCGGGCTTTATTATGTATCGCCTGCGTAAGATTCCACGCCCTGCAGACTGGGTAGAGCATGAGGGCTTTAAATTTGAGGTGGTAGATATCGACCATTATAAGATTGACCAACTTTTGGTAACTCGCCTAGAGCAACTGCCCAAGCACGAAGACTAAGATTCATCTTCTGCCTTTATGCACACAAAGTTCAGTGGTTCATTGTCTGATTTGATAAGCGATTGGCTTCATCGACAAGTATCATTATCATAAGGAGCCTGTATGGCATCAAATACACGATTTGGTTTACCCATTTGGTCAATGCTCTTGCCATTGGTGGCTTGGGGGTTATTTTTTGTGGGCATAAAAACCCATCTGCTGTTACAAATTTTGGGGGGCGTGTTTTTAATTGGTAGTGTGTTATCGGCAGTTTATCACACAGAGGTGGTCGCGCATAAGGTCGGAGAGCCTTTTGGTACCATTATTTTAGCGTTAGCCATTACCATCATTGAGGTCGCACTCATCATCTCGCTGATGGTCACAGGCGGGGATAATGCAGCGTATTTACCTCGTGATACGGTTTTTGCAGCAATTATGTTGATTTTAAATGGGATTCTTGGGATGTCGCTGATGATTGGCGGTCTAAAACATCGAGAACAATTTTTTGGGCAAAAATCTGCCAGCACCGCATTAATTACACTGGTCTCAATTTTGGTGATGACCTTAATTTTACCAAATTTTACCACTTCCACCACGCAAGGCACTTATTCATCAGCACAGCTTATGTTTGTGGCGGTGGCCTCTTTGGTATTGTATGGTTCATTCATCATGGTTCAGACAGTGCGTCATCGTGATTATTTTTTGGCAGCTGATGATGATTTGGATCACCATGCCCAACCACCAAGCACAAAGATTACAACCATCAGCTTTATATTTTTGTTAATCTGTTTGGGCATTGTGGTCATGCTTGCCAAGAGCCTAAGCCCTAGCATTGAGGCGGCAGTTGCTTATATGGGTGCACCTGTCGCGTTGGTTGGGGTGATCATTGCAGCGGTGGTGTTACTGCCCGAGGGATTGGCGGCATTAAATGCGGCACGCCACAATCGTTTTCAGACCAGCTTAAACTTAGCATTAGGTTCAGCATTGGCAAGTATTGGCTTAACCATTCCTGCTGTCACCATTGTTTGCTTAATTTATGATATTCCATTGGTGCTAGGTTTAGATGGTAAATCTATGGTATTGCTTGGTTTATCAACTTTTATTGTCATGCTGTCACTTAATCAAGGACGCACGAACATTTTATACGGCATTGTATTGTTGGTGAATTTATCGGCGTATGTTTTCACCATCATTGCACCATAAATGACTGCGATTGTCGTCCCTTGAATTCTAGTCAAATGATGGGCAATATTTTGGGTTGTCTCATGAAAATATCGCCACTCATCTTAATGTTAAATCGTTTATCATTAAGATGAGTTGTTTTTTATCTTGCATTTTAAAAATTATTATTTATAATAACTACTAATATGTTTATTACTATTTATAATTAAAAGGAATTGCGGTGAGTGTAACTCTAAGACAGCTCAAAGCCTTTTTGTTGGTAGCTGAACAAAATAGTTTTACCAAAGCAGCCGAGACATTGTGTCTCACACAATCAGCATTGTCTGGATTAATCAAAGAGCTTGAACAGAATTTGGGTGTCAAATTATTTGACCGCACAACTCGCAAACTGCATTTATCTGATGCTGGTATGCGACTTTTGCCACAAGCTCGGCGTGTGCTTAATGAGATGTCAGTTTTAAATGAAAAGGTGAATAACCTAAAATCACTGCATCAAGGGCATGTGCGTTTGGCAGTTTCGCAACAATTATCAGCAAGCACGATGCCAAAATTTGTGGCAAAGTTTTGTGATATTCACCCAAATATTCAAGTGACACTCACCGATTGCTCGGTTGATGATGTGGTGGAGCATATTGAAAATCTAGAAGCAGATTTGGGCGTTGCCCCAGAGCGGGTGCATTCTGATGATTTGCAGGCGGTGGTGTTATTTTCTTCGCCATTTTATTTGGTGTTGCCTGCCACTCACCCATTTGCCAAAAAAGATGTTTTGCGTTGGACGGATTTATTGAATGAACGGCTGATTACGCTTAATGGCCCGTTTATTAAAAGTCTACAAAATGAACTGCCTGCTCAAATTTCAAGCCGTATTTTTAACTCTGAGTTTGAGGTAAATTTTTTATCAACTGCACTTGGAATGACCCGAATGGGACTTGGCGTAACCTTATGCCTATTATACGCTGCTGAATGGGTGGAGCAAAATGGCTTGGTGATGCGTCCTATTGCCGACCCTGTGGTAGAGCGTAAATTTTTATTATATACGCACAAAAATCGCTCATTATCACCTGCAGCGTTGGCATTTAAGGAGTTTTTAGAACAAAATGCCCATGAATTTTTAGTCAGTCATTCAAAAGTATCAGGTATCTAAGCTGCCATTGTGATGATACATTGTGTGACAAATTTTATGCCAAACTTTTGCCCAAAAGGGTTGAAATTTGCATTATACTAAATAAGTTTTAATCAACTTAACAATTAAAAGGATGCATCAATGTTTGAACATGTAACCACTTATGCAGGCGACCCAATTTTAGGCTTGATGGATAAATATGCCCAAGACCCACGCACTGACATTAAAGTCAATCTTGGTGTGGGCGTGTACTATACCGAAGATGGTCAATTGCCTGTACTTGAATGCGTCAAAACCGCCGAATCCAAAATCACCAATCCACCTCGTCCACGAGGATATTTGCCAATGGATGGTTTGCCAGGTTATCGTAAGGCATGCCAAGATTTGTTATTTGGTAAAAATCATCCTGCAGTTTTAGAGGGGCGTGTTGCCACTATTGCAACTTTGGGCGGTTCTGGTGCGTTAAAGGTTGGTGCTGATTTTATCCATGAGTGGTTTCCTAATGCCAAATGCTATGTGTCAGACCCAACTTGGGCAAATCATGTGGGTATTTTTGAGGGTGCAGGTTTTGAGGTGGCAAAGTATCCTTATTATGATCCAAAAACTATTGGCGTAAAATTTGATGAGCTGTGCGAATTTTTCAAGACTTTAAATGAAAATGATGTAGTGCTACTACACCCATGTTGCCATAACCCAACTGGTGTGGATTTGACCCGTGAACAGTGGAATGTGCTATTACAAATCGTCAAAGATAAAAAACTTATTCCATTTATGGATATTGCCTATCAAGGTTTTGGCGATGATATGGATGGTGATGCGTATGCCATTCGTCGTGCGGTGGGGCTGGGATTGACGGTATTTGTCTCTAATTCATTTTCAAAAAACTTGTCACTTTATGGTGAGCGTGTGGGCGGTTTATCTGTCGTTGCACCAACCAAAGAAGAAGCAGATGTGGTACTTGGTCAATTAAAATTTACCGTCCGTCGCATTTATTCAAGTCCAGCTGCACACGGCAACTATGTTGTTGATGCGGTCATGAATGATGAAGCATTATTTGCGTTATGGATTGGTGAGGCATATGAAATGCGTGACCGCATTCGTGATATGCGTCAAAAACTCCAAGAAGCATTAAGCACTAAACTGCCTGAGCGTGATTTTAGCTATTTTACCAAACAGCGTGGTATGTTTAGCTTTACAGGACTAACCAAAGAGCAAGTGATTCGTTTGCGTGAAGAATTTGCGGTATATATGGTTGAAAATGGGCGTATGTGTGTGGCAGGTCTGAATAATTCTAATGTAGAATATGTTGCCAGTGCTATGGCTGAAGTGCTTAAGTAAGCTAAGTCACCTGTCATAAAACCAAGCACCAAATTTTTAAAAATTTGGTGCTTTTTGACAGTTAAATGATAGTCAAGATGGGCTAGTCTTAGGCTAAAAAATCACACAATATCAGAGCAATCCCCAATTTAGCACAACAGGTTTTAATGATTGCGACAAATTTCGTGATGTTTCATGTGAAACCTAAAACCTAAAAGGTCATTTAAATTACCCCATAAAAATAACCATAAATATCACAACACGCCCAAATCTTCGACGATTTGGGCGTGTTGTTTGGCTTAAGCTTACCTGATTAATAGTTAGGCTTGGCTGCGTAGATACTGGGTTAGCAACGCCACAGGACGACCTGAGGCGGTATTGGTGCTACCACTCTTCCAAGCAGGACCTGCGATATCAAGATGTACCCAAGCTTGACCTTCTTTGATGAACCTTTGCAAGAAACATGCTGCGGTAACTGAACCTGCTTCACGCCCACCAATATTTTGGACATCAGCAATTTTTGAATTAATCTGCTCATCATAGGCATCATCTAAAGGCATATGCCAAACCAAATCACCCGTATACTCACTGGCTGCTTGCAGGGCAAAGAGTGCATCTTCATCATTACTGTACATGCCTGAACGAACGCTGCCCAGTGCAATCACGCAAGCACCAGTTAAGGTAGCTGTATCGATGATAATGCGTGCATCGTAATGCTCTTGGACATAGCAAAGTGCATCACACAGCACCAAGCGACCTTCGGCATCGGTGTTTAAAATTTCAACAGTAGTACCATTCATAGCGGTAACAACATCACCTGGGCGAGCTGAACGAGATGAAGGCATATTTTCAGCACAAGCAAGTACAGCGACCAAATCAATTTCAAGTCCAGCTTCGGCGACTGCTCGCACAGTACCCAAGATAGAGGCAGCACCACCCATATCAAATTTCATCTCTTCCATGCCAGCGGCAGGTTTTAGTGAGATGCCACCTGAATCAAAGGTTAGACCTTTACCAACCAAAGCAAATGGCTTATCTAGCTTAGCTTTTTTATCGGATTTTTTGGATTTGCCATAATACTCGATAACGGCAAGTTTGCCTTCTGCATCTGAGCCTTGTGAGACAGCAAGAAAGCACCCCATGCCAAGTTTTTTCATGTCTTTTTCATTCAGCACGGTAACCGAAACGGTATCGGCATAATCCTTGGCAAGTTGTTTGGCTTTTTTTGCAAGCTCGCTGGGGTTAAGCACATTGGGAGCTTCATTGGCGACATCTCGTGCGGTGGTAATACCAGCAGCAGTTGCTTGAGCAAATACAAGTGCTTTATCATAGTCGGTTTGAGTGTCTTTATTACTGATGATAACAATTTCACGCAAAGTATCGGCATCTTTTGGTTTGGTTTTGTGATGCTCAAAACGATAGCTTGCACCAATTAAGGCGGTGACAAATTGTGTAAAGTGAATTTGGCAAATGGTATCACCCCACAAAATTGCCGCACTTTGAGAATTTTTAATCACATCATAAGTTGCCACGGCAACTTTAGCGATATTATCAGCAAGCTTATCAAGTTTACCCACG
Source organism: Moraxella catarrhalis (assembly GCF_001632285.1). Lineage (GTDB taxonomy): Bacteria > Pseudomonadota > Gammaproteobacteria > Pseudomonadales > Moraxellaceae > Moraxella > Moraxella catarrhalis. Next base: position 100,066 of record NZ_LWAH01000011.1, on the reverse strand, counting down.
CCAACAATACTGATGGCTGGAGATGCTTGGTCATCTAAAGCATAGTCGGTAACGCTTTTACCAAGCGTGCCTTTAAAGTGGCTTTGCTGGATAAGTGCTGTGGCGCGTGATATATATTGGGCATCACCCAAATTACCCAAAATTTGACCTTCATCGTTAACAAAGACCACAACAATGGGTAAGGGTTTGTTTTTGGTGGCTTTTTTTAAGGTCAGCGTATTTTTGACGCTGATTTGAAATGTATGTGCTGGCATATCTTTTCCTTATTATATGTGAATGACCGAAGCTGGTGTTTTGGGGTGATGATGCACCAACGCCAGTTTCCAAGCTTAGTGTAGCATAAATGGCGTCATGACAAAATCAAATTTCATCCAAGATGCAAAATTTATGGGCTTAAATTTATAGGTTGATACGGGGTGTTTTGATCCATGTTTCTTGGTTGGTATCAATGATAAGACCAAGTGATTTTAAGCGTTTATCAATGGCACATGATAGGGCGTATTTGGGCTGAAAACATTGGCAACAAAATAAACTTAGCAAATCACTTAAAACCGTTGTGGTTTTTTGTTATCATAAGAAATTTGTTGGCCACTTTTTGGAGCTTGTGCTTTTTGATTTTACGCTGCCATATTTTACGCCGTTATATGACCACACAAGTCGCTTCAACCACTGCCTTAGTTTTGGGATTTTTGGTAGTGATATTGCTGGGCGGTCGTCTGATTCGCTATTTTGGGATGGCGGCAGAAGGTGGGCTTAATGTTGGCGTTTTGTTTCGTCTGATTGGTTATAATTTTCCCTATTTTCTTGAGCTGATTTTACCGTTGTCTTTTTTTATTGGTTTAATGTTGGTATTTGGGCGGTTGTATACAGATCATGAGATGACGGTAATGAATGCCAGTGGTATCAGCCGAGGGCGTGTGGCACGACTGCTTATGCCGTTGGTGGTTGTGCTGATGTGTATTGAAGGTTGGGTGTCTATGGTGGCTAAGCCTTGGGGTATGGAGCGTGCTACCAATATTTGGCAAGAGCAGTCAGTGGCTCAGGTTTTTGATTTGATTCGCCCCCAAGAATTCATCAGCAGCGGCGATTATCACCTGTATGTGGGTGAGATGGGTGCCAATCGTGAGTTCTTAAAAGATGTCATCATCATTCAGATGCATACTGCCGAACCAAGTGATATCCAATCAAGACAATCCCATCAAAGAGATTCTATCATTTTTGCCAAATCTGCCACACATGTTGAAACTGGCAATGGGCAAATTCAGCTAGACTTGCAACAAGGTCGACGCTATGAAGTAGATCCAACAAGTCGCCAATACAGTCAAATTGGCTTTGAACGCTATCGCATGACTTTATCTGTCAAGCCTCCTGAAGGCACCAGCCACATACGCATTGAAGGCGTGAGTACCACTGAACTTTTGTCAATCATTCAAGGTCACTCCAAGCGTGATAATCCTCAAGAAGCATACGCCGAGCTTGGCTATCGTCTGAGCATGCCTTGGCTGATTTTATTGGCAATCTTATTGGCGACACCTTTGTCTTATGTGCGACCACGCCAAGGCAGATGGTATAAACTGGTGCCAGCGATTTTGATTTATGTTGCGGGCGTGCTTGTGGTAATTTCTTTAAAAGATACCATCGCCAAAGGCAAGCTTTCACCCGTGATTTATCTGGCTGCTTTATTGATGATGATGGTCGTGGCGATGTATCTGAATTACCATCAGCAAGTGATGATGCGGCTTCGTCTTAGGCGTCAAGGTGGAGATGTGGCATGAAATCATGGATTTTACCAAAATATGTCATCCGCTCAGCACTGCTTGCCATGGCAGGTGCTGTGGTGGGTTTATGGCTTGTACAGATGGTATTTGCTTATTTGGCCGAGCTTGATAATATCAGTGAAACATATACGCTGACCGATGCACTGCTATTTATTTTGTATCGCTCGCCTTATTTTTTGGTGCAATTTATCCCAACTGGCACACTTTTGGGGGCAGTCATTGGTTTGGGCTTGCTTGCCAATCACAGTGAGCTTATCGTGATGCGAGCTGCTGGCATGAGCATATATCGTATCGTCAGCTGGGCGATGTTGCCTGCGGTCATTTTTGTTGCCATATCGCTGGGTGTCAATCAATTTGTCCTGCCTACCGCCAATCAGCATGCCGCTGCCATCAGAGCAGATACCATTTATGATAAGCTTATCACGATTGATGGCTATTGGTCAGTCAATCATGATGGCGATAATCAAGATGTGGTTTATATCAGCTATGCCGACAACGAAGGTGGGCTTGGAGAGGTCAAACGATATCAGCTCAAAGATGGTCAGCTAATCGCTGCACTCAAAGCAAAATCAGGCGTATATTTGCCACAGTCTGATGATGTGATGAATGCACAAAAAGCCCGCTATACTTGGCAGTTATCAGGCATTGATGAGATTGGCATCGGTACATCACAAGTGCAACAAGCACACAGCGAAGGCAAAATACTGACCTTACCGATTGCACCGACCGATGTGTATTTATTGACCAAAGAGCCTGAAGATTTATCACTTAGCAGTTTGTACGCCCACAGGCAGCTCATGGCACATCAAGGCACACGCTCACTGCGTCATGAATTGGCATTTTGGCAAAAGCTACTTTCGCCCTTTGCGGTGCTTTCGTTAGTATTGGTGGCATCATCATTTGTCTTTGGTTCACTGCGTTCCCAAGGCTTGGGACTGCGAGTGGTCTTGGCACTTTTAACGGGTCTTTTATTTAGTTATTTGACTGATTTGACGGGCTTTGTGGCTTTGGCAACGGGTCTTTCGCCACTGTTAATGGCACTGGTGCCGATCGTGCTATCAGCGATGGCGGGTATGTATTTACTAAATCGCAAATCAAGCTAAACTGGGTGTAACCTAAGTTTAGCTTAATCGGTGACGCTTGGCGGTAGTGATGCAGGTTTGATAGCGTTCATTGACACGGGTGGCAAACCAATTGGTATCAAAGTCTCGGCTAAGCTTGGGCCCTGAAATGACAACTTTTGGCATAATGGCATAAGTAGGCTCTCGCCCAAATTTACTGGCAAACATATCATTCACCGCACGATAAGTGATGGTTTTTTCAAAATCACGAGTTTTTTCTTTTTTAAAATCAGATCGGATTTGTTGTGCGTTGATGGGTTTTGATGCGGTAGCAAGTAAAGCGATGGCGGCAGTTTCGGTAGAGGATATTTTGCTTATGGGGCTGTCATCTTTATAAAGCAATAAATCTCCATCAATGGCTAAGCTTTCACCACTTAAAGTAGCGATCCGCTGCTGAAAGGCAGCATTTCGGCTTGAATACATACCCGAATTATAATCAGCAAAACGGTATAAAGGCTTGTCATAGTTTGCCTGATATACCATTAATCGATGTATGCCATAATAAAGCCCGCCATAGCGTGTGTATAAATCGGCACGCAAATCCCGATCGCTCATGCTGGCACGGCGATGTGCTCGTGCGTAGTCGATATGTACCTGCATAGAACCAAGTGTTGTGACAGGGTTGATGCGTTCATCAATGCCTTGTCCTGAGAGTTTTGTGATGTTGGTTAAAGGGGCTATTTTATAGGTTCTGGTAAAATAATCAAAAATCTCTCGGTATAGCTCATCAAGCTGTTTTTCGGTTTTTACAGCTTTGATTTGTTTGATGAAGTTGTTTTTTGGCGTTGGGCGTGTCTCAAGCATGTTGCGAAATACGCCTGCCATATTTTTACCAAGTTTATCTTCTAGCTTGTCATCAATGGCTTTTAGGGCAGCATTGCCTAAGTTTGGGACGCTGGGATCGGCATGAAAATTTGATTCTTGGTCAATGACAGCGATAGCGGTACAGATATTTTGTGCGGTTTTCGGTAGTGATAATTCATCAAAAATATCGCCAATATCAGTTGCCCATAGCTTGGCGTTATTGACACGCTTGGGGATTAATTTGGTGATTTGGGCATCGCTGAGCGTAGGTTTGTCTGTGATGGTCTGCTTGACTGCATCACAGCCTGACAAAACCACGGCACACAATAAAATACTAGTAGGATACATTTTATGCATCTGGTCTACATCCCAAACTATTTACACAAGAAACACTAAAGACAGTGGAGCAGATGACGCTCAAAAAGCATCTTATAGTAATTTGACAGTTAATTTTCGTCAAGTGCTTGTACAAAAATACACCATTGTGCAAGAAGTTTGTACCAATTTAAGCACAATCATTTTGGCACACACTGTCAAGCAATGCTTCAGGCAAATTAGCTGCTGGTAAAGATACTTGGGTCATCATGCAATCGCATCAACCCTTCTTGCTGCGTTGAAGCGATAAGTTTGCCATCTTGCCAAAATTGACCATGGTTTAGACCCTTGGCGTGGCTTGTGGTATCGCTCCACATGTCGTAGAGTAGATATTCGGTCATATCAAAAGGGCGATGGAAATGTATGGAATGGTCAATACTAGCCATTTGTAGACCTTGTGTCATCAGGCTTAGCCCATGACTCATTAAACCTGTGCTGACCAAATAATAATCAGACACAAACGCAAGTAGTGCTTGATGAATGGCAACTGGCTGCTCCCCAATATCAGCGATACGCACCCAATTGGCTTGGTGTGGACGCTCAGGCTTGGGTGTCACAGGGTCTCGTGGTGTGACGGGGCGGATTTCGACATGACGCTGACGCATAAATCTTGCTTTGAGTGGTTCGGGAATTTTATGTAAATAATCCGCTTTGAGTTCTTGCTCGGTTTTTAGGCTTTCAGGGGGTGGATAATCAGGCATGGTTTCTTGGTAATCAAGCCCGCCTTCCATGGGTGAAAATGAGGCAATCATCGAAAAAATGACCTGTTCATTGGTCGTATGATTACCGTTTTTGTCGGTGGTTGGCACATATTGCACCGCAATGACTTCTCGAGCTGATAAACTGCGTCCATCACGCAAGCGGCGTACTTGATAGATGACTGGTAGACGAATATCGCCACCTCGTAAAAAATAACCATGTAGGCTATGACAAGGTTTATCAATCGTTAATGTGTTAGCACCAGCAAGCAGCGCTTGGGCAAGTACTTGCCCACCAAACACTCTAGGCCCAACATAGTCAAAACTTGGACCTTCAAAAACATCATCACCAATGCGTTTTAGATGTAGAGTATTTAATAGATCTGTGATTTGTGTCTTGACAGCTTCAGGTGCTAGAGCATAGCGTTCAAAAGAAAATTTCATATGACTCATTAAGTGTTGCGTGTTGGTTGACTGATATTATCATCAATTTGGTTGGGTGATGACCTTAAAATATCTTTGGCATAAATTAAAAACTGTCAAAATTATACCACTTTTTTATCAATTTTTTAGGTAAAAAATCCAAACAATGATAGAATAAAAATTCACTTCTTTGTATTGATTAATTTATGCAAAAACTTGTAAATTTGTTCAAAAAATCTGGCAGCCAACCAAGTGCGTTACCCAAACCGCCCCAAAATAGCCAAGATCATGGCAATGAACGCACACCAAGCCCTTATCGCCGTGCTTCAACCAAAGGATTATCGCTTGTGGTTAAGCCAGCTTTATTAGGTGAGATACCAAAGATTGATGATAAAGTACCGACTTTTTATGTGATTCGGTCGTATTCACGCTCAAACAGTCTGCTTGTTGGTATGCAAACCGAGGCACTGGGTTTACCTGCAGCATTAGCAGAGGTGCATGCTGAACAGATTCATGAAACTTCTGCCATGATTTTTTTAAAAGACCGTCGTACAAAAAGCACAAATAGGCATGTACCTCGTCTTAAACGACTGATACAAGCTTGCCTTGATAATCCTGAGCTAAAAATTAATCTGGTGCCTGTGACCATTCTGTGGGGGCGAGCACCAGATAAAGAGGAATCTTTATTTCGCTTACTGATGGCAGATGAGTGGGAGTCGCCTTCAAAAGCCAAACAGTTGTTTAATATTGGTGTGATGGGTCGTGATACTTTTATCCATTTTTCCCAAGCAAAAGATTTACAAACCCTAATTGCCCAAACTCAAGCATCTGGCGAAGATGGCATGACGATCGCCATTGCACAGCGTCTTCAAGGTTATTTGGACAAACAACGCACCAGCATCGTCGGCCCTGATTTATCTGATAAAAGAAATGTGGCAGGTGAAATTTTATCCTCACCTAAAGTGGTAAAAGCCATTGAAGAGCAAGCAGCGACATCTGGTAAATCCATCGCCGCCGTTAAAGCAGAAGCTCAGGGCTATTTGGGCGAGATTACCAGCAATTATTCACATTCAGTGGTGCGTTTTTTTGACCATTTTTTAACTTGGCTTTGGACACGGCTGTATGATGGCGTTCAAGTGCGTCATTTTGAGCGTGTGCGTACACTTGCACCAGATTATCAGGTTGTTTATGTTCCATGTCATAGAAGCCATGTTGATTATCTTTTGTTATCGTACGTGATTTATAAGCGGGGTTTGCGTATTCCGCATGTGGCAGCGGGTGAGAATCTCAATATTCCTATACTCGGAGAATTGTTAAGAAGCGGGGGTGCATTTTTTATGCGTCGCAGCTTTAAAGGCAATACACTGTATAGCACTGTTTTTAAAGAGTATGTACATAGTTTGATGCAGCGTCAAGCACCGATAGAGTATTTCATTGAAGGAGGGCGTTCACGCACAGGTCGTCTGTTGCCACCTAAGCTTGGTATGCTTGCGATGACAGTCAACAGCCATTTGCGTAAACCTGCCAAACCTGTTGTATTTATCCCAGCTTATATCAGCTATGAACGCATCATGGAGGGAGCAACTTATGTGGGAGAACTCAAAGGTAAACCCAAAGAAAGCGAAAATTTACTTGGCTTATTAAAAACGGCACGCAAAATTGAGCGTATCTTTGGGACGGTGCATTTGTCATTTGGCAGCCCTTTATATTTGACAGACTTTATGGAAAAATTTCAGGTCAACGCATGCGATGATAGTGATGAAAACACCAAAAAAGTCCACGCCATGGTTCAAAACTTGGGCGTCAAGGTCATGCAAAATATCAATAAAGCCGCTGTGGTGAATCCTGTTTCGCTATTGGCATTGGCCCTGCTGTCAACACCAAATGCTGCACTTGATGAAGCCCAATGCCTTGAACAAATCCGTCTGTATCAGCACATTGCCCAAGCCTTGCCTTATGATGATGACACCCATGTCACCGATATGACACCAAGGCAGATTTTAAATTATGGGGTGAAGCTTAAGCTCATTGAACGCACCCCACATATTTTGGGTGATATGATTCGTGTGGCAGATAAGCAAGTGCCACTTTTATCTTATTTTAAGAATAATATTTTGCATGTATTTATCATCGCAAGTTTACTGGCAGCATTGGTACAAAGAAATGGTCGTATCAGTCATCAAAAGTTAGATGGTATTACTGAGCTTTTATATCCATTTTTGCAAAGTGAGTTATTTTTAAAAATATCACTTAAAAATATCATTGAAAAAGTTCATCAAGTGCTAAAATTACTGATTGAACAAGAGGTAATTGTTGAGCTAGGTCAGGGCATTGTGGGCAGTCCTGAGGGCAATTCACAGGCTTATCAAAAACTGATCGTACTGGCAAGTCCAGCCCAGCAAAGTCTTGAGCGTTACTTTATGGCATTAACCTTGCTTTCCAAACAAGGTTCAGACCGTCTGACGACCGAACAGGTGGTGACTTTATGCCATGTTGTCGGTCAGCGTGTATCGGTGCTGCATGCCGATGATTTACCAGATATGTTTGATAAAGCATTGTTTACAAGCTTTATTGATACTTTGGTTCGCATGGGTTATATCAGTATCAATACAGAGACCAATTTATTATCCTTTGATGAGCGTATTGACCGCATTGCTGAATTTGCAAAGTTTGTACTACAGCCAGATATGATGCAAGTGCTAACCCATACCGCAAGCCTTTCTTCTGATGAGCTAGGTTTAGCGATGGCAAGCATGGAGAAAAAACGCAAGTTTGGGATAAGATAGCAGGCGGTTTTTTTGCTAAGTTTGAATAAAAAAGTTTACACACCAACCAATTGTCATTAGAGTGAAAATGATTATGAACACCATTACCCATGCCATCATTCCCACCGCAGGCTTTGGTACTCGTATGCTGCCTTTATCAAAAGCTGTACCCAAAGAGCTGTTGCCACTGGGTGATAAACCTGCTATTCATTATGTGGTTATGGAGGCGGTGCGTGCGGGCATTAAAACCATTGTGTTGGTCAATCATGCTCAAAAGCAGGCGATTGAAAACTATTTTGATATCAATACCGAACTTGATAGCCAGTTACGCCAAAAAGGCAAAGATGGCTTGGCAGATGGCCTAAACTTTTTACCCAAAGATGTACGCATTGTCAGTGTGCGTCAAGGTTATCCGTTGGGGCTTGGTCATGCAGTGCTACAAGGGCGTGCTGTGGTGGGCGATAATCCATTTGTTGTGCTGTTGCCTGATGTCGTGCTAGATCCATTTACGACCGATTTTAGGGCAGATAACTTGGCATATATGATGACAAGATTTGCCCAAACTGGCCGCAGTCAAATTTTGGTTGAACCTGTGGCAGATAGTCAGGTGCATAAATATGGCATTGCTCGGCTAAAGGATCGGCAAAGTGTACAAAAATCGGATGCTAATCACCCATTTGATGTACTGGGTTTTGTCGAAAAACCAAGTTTGGATCTTGCACCGTCCAATCTTGCTGTAGTGGGGCGATATGTATTTAGCCCTGAAATTTTTGAGTATTTGGCAAAAACCAAGCCAAGCGTAGGCGGTGAGATTCAGCTCACCGATGCCATCGATGCACTCATCAGCCAGCAGGGTATGGATGTGGTAACAATAAAAGGGGCAAGCTTTGACGCTGGTGATATGACAAGCTATATTCAGGCATTTGCTTATTTTGCCAGTCAAGTCGATCAGTCGTTTTAATTTTTAGCAAAACCAAAAAACAAGGACGATTGATGAATACTTGGCATGACTTAAAAAGACTTGCTCACTCACCCATTAATCTGCAGCATTATTTTACCACTGATAGCAACCGTGGCCAAAAATTTTCAGCGACAGCGTGTGATATTTATATGGATTTTAGTAAGCAGGCCATTGATGATGAAAGTTTGCTTAAGCTGATACAGCTTGCTGATGCATGTGAATTATCACAAAAAATTAAGGCATTATTGGCAGGTGAAAAGGTCAATGATACCGAGCAAAGGGCGGCACTGCATACCGCATTGCGTTTACCAAAAGGTGAGCCGCTTATCGTTGATGGCGTGGATGTTGGGCAGCAGGTACATGATAGTTTAGATAAATGTGAAGCCTTGGTTCATCGTATCCGTAGCGGTATTTGGCGTGGCTATTCAGGCAAGGCGATCCGTGATGTGGTGAATATTGGCGTCGGAGGGTCGGACTTAGGTCCGTTGATGGCAACAACAGCACTGTCTGAGTGGGCAGATACTGATATCCATGTTCACTTTGTTTCTAATATGGATGGCACACAATTAGAAAGTTTATTAAAAAAACTCAATCCGCAGACAACTTTATTTATCATATCATCAAAATCCTTTGGTACGGTAGATACTTTATCCAATGCCAAAACAGCATTAAGCTGGTTGCTGGCCGCTTATGCACATAAGCCAACAATTTTACGCCGTCATTTTATCGGTATCTCCACACGACCTGACAAGATGAGCGATTGGGGCATTCATCCAGACAATCAGCTTTTATTATGGGATTGGGTTGGTGGCAGGTTTAGTATGTGGTCAGCGATTGGACTTGCGATTGCGGTGCGTATTGGCATGGCTAATTTTCGTGCATTATTGGCAGGTGCACATGAGATGGATAAGCACTTTGCACAGGCAGATTTTTATAAAAATTTGCCTGTATTGCTAGGACTTATTGGTGTTTGGAATGCAACTTTTTTGGGTATTAATGCACATACTGTCTTGCCTTATGATGGTCGATTGAGCCATTTTCCTAACTATTTAACCCAGCTTGAAATGGAATCTAACGGTAAATCGGTCAAACGCACAGGAGAATCGGTCAATTATAGGACTTGCCCAATTTTATGGGGAGACATTGGCTCAAATGCACAACATGCGTTTTATCAATTACTCCATCAAGGAACACAGCGGGTGTCTTGTGATTTTATTACCCCAATTCATCGCTATAATGATACTCAAATCGTGAATAACTCTTTAGTTTACCAGCACAAACTGTCATTGGCCAATTGTTTGGCACAGTCTCAAGTCCTCGCCTTTGGCAACGCTGCACTACCGCATGGCGTGGCAAATGCGGCAGATGATTTGGCAAAATTTAAAAAATATCGGGGCAATCAGCCTTCCACAACACTGTTATTGGGTGATTTAAACCCCAAAACTTTAGGGGCATTAATTGCTTTGTATGAGCATAAAGTGTATGTCATGAGCGTACTTTGGCAAATTAATCCTTTTGATCAATGGGGCGTGGAAGTTGGTAAAGTGATGGCAAATCGTGTCTATGACGAGCTGATCAGTAAGACAAATACAGACTGCTTCGATCATTCGACCAATACACTTTTGTCTGTCATCAAGCAGTCAAGGATAATCAATGAATAATAATGCCTATGTGATTGGTCATCAACATGAAGCGATTAATACTTGTCTTTGGCTGGCAAGCATGAACCAAACGGTTTATTTGCTGGCTGATGAACTGTCAGTTTTACAAACGCTTGAATATTATCAATGCGACCATCAGATGAATACATTATGGCAGCTGTATTGTGTTCAACAAAAAATTATCATCACAGACAGTCAAAGACAGACATTTTTATCATCAGCTCAAGCTGGGGTTTTGTGGTTATTTTTAGATGATGTGGATGATATCACGCTTAGCCATATCATACATGTGCTAGACAGTCCGCACAGTCGGATTATTTTAAGCGGTGTGCAAAAGCTTGGTAAGATTGATAAGATTGCCAAACAATTTAAATCATCTTGGGTGTATTATTTGCCCATCAGCTTTATGAAAGATGGTGCTAATTATAATGCGTTTTATCATTCGGATTTGGTGATGATTGGTGAAAAAACCGCAGGCAGTGTTGCTTATTGCCAGATATTATTAAGCTTAAAAACCTATGCCAAGCATTGCCAAGTTGCTGATATTTTAACGGTGGAATTTGCCCGAAGTACTTTGATGGCGATGTTGGCAACTCGGCTGTCTTTTATGAATGAGATGGCAAGACTTGCTGATAATCAAGGGGTAAATATCAAATCAGTTGAACGCATCATTGCCCAAGATGGTCGTATCGGTTCGGCTTATCTGTCGGCAGGATGGGGCTTTGGTGGCAAGACATTGCCACGAGAGCTTGAGCTTTTAATGGATAAGTTTAAACAAAACCGTGTCGACACTTCGCTTATCAGTGCTGTCAGTCACATCAATGACGACCAAAAAGAGCTGATTTTTCGTAAGTTTTGGCAATATTTTAATGGTTTTATTGAGCATAAAACGGTCATGATTTGGGGAGCAGGTTATCGAAATGGTGCATCACGCATGATTAATTCTGCCATTCATCCATTGATTGAGCTGCTTTGGTCGTATGGCATTTGTACGCTCGTTTTTGCACATAATACCGCCTTTGAAATGCAATCAACTTATGGCGATCATCCATTGTTAAGATTGACTGATGATCCTTATCAGGATTTGGTACAAGCTGATGCACTGTTCATCATCAATTGGTCTTTATTAACCAAGCCTGATATTCATGTGCTCAATCAAATTAACATTGCAATTTTTGATGCCAAAAATGTTTTAGATGATGAACAAATCGCCATGCTGACAGCACCTTATTATGGTATTGGGCGAGAAAAGTATTCATAGCAGATGCCATTGATTTTAATTTGCCTGATGGTTAAATCTAATCATGGAATTAACAACCTTTCCAACCTTTCCAATCTCTCCACTCTCTGCATTCTTTTTAAGTTGGGCATACTTTTGCCATGCTTTATTTTGGCATAACTGCTGTAAGCCCATTGCTACTTTTTATCATTTATCCATATGTCCAATAATGTGCTTTATGTAATTTAGGCACACTATTAACTCGTGCCACTGTTAACATTCAGCATAAAAATCTTAACAATGAATCAAAGCATCGTATTGGCTGTTAAATGATAAGCTTATATTTATTTAAATTCAGACTAAATGATTGTAATATGGACATATCAAGGTTGAAATCAAAAATTTTGGAGAGTTATGTACGATAATGATAAAAAATTGACCACCATCGTAGGGGTGTTGTATACGGTGTCTTATATTGCCATATGGTTGGTCAGTGGCTATATTTTATGGGGCTGGATTGGTGTGACAGGATTTACTCGTGCGATACTTTGGCTGATCGCTTGGATGATTGTGGGTACGATTGCTGATAGAATTCTGATACCGATTATTTTGACCGTCGTGGTTGGGTTATTTTCTATCTTTTTTGAAAAAAGGCGATAATTTGGTTATTTTTTCACAAAAAATCATGATTTTTTTTTGTAAACTATCTAAAATATCAATTATGTTATATTATGTGATAAAAGATGGGCATGCTTAAGTTTTGGATTGCAAAAATCCTAATATCATCACTGACCAAAGCTGTGATGATATCAAAACTTTATCAAAGTTCTTAGGGTATTATCAAGATATCATACCAAATGAATACTTACCCAACTTACTATAAAAATCAAATGATATGACTGTGATTTTATTATCATAGATACAAAAATCAAAACGCATGAGCCAAAGGTATGATGAATGAATACAAAATTTCGCACACATTATGACAATCTAAATGTCGCCAGAAACGCTGACATTGCGGTGATTTGGTGGGATAGGGGTCAAGCCAGTGCGATTAAGCTAAATTTTTATGTGGGCAATCGCTGACTTTATTTTATTTGTGCCAGTTGGAACAATTCGTGGTCTAATGTATTTATTTTAAGGAGATAATGATGAGATTTTTATTGGTTGGATGCTTGGCAACCTTATTTTTACTTGGGTGTGGTAATAATTCTAGTCAAGAATTAGAGACGAATACCATTGAACAATCAAGCCCAAGAATTACAATAAAAAATGAAATGATCGAAGCTCAACCGTTGCCAGAGACAGGGGCAACCAACAAACCTAATTTGTATGGCGATTCACCTTTACAAATAAAAACCAACTCAGGAAGTCATTATTGGGTAAAAATTGTCAATGCTTATGACGAGCGAGAAGAGCTGGTGAGTTATTTTATCCGTGGTGGAGAAACATTAGATGTTACTCTGCCCGCGGGAAGTTATGTCGTGAAATATGCTTATGGAGATACTTAGTATGGCGAAGAGTATTTATTTGGCGAAAATACAGGTTATTCCAAGGCGGATGAAGTGTTTGAATTTTATCACAATCAAGGCTATGTCATTGAGCTTATTCAACAATTAAATGGCAATTTACACACAACCATAATTGACGAAAGTCAGTTTTAGGAGCTTTTATGAAAAAATTTATTTTAGCAAGTTTATTATTGGCAAGTGGTCAAATGGCACTGGCGGCGAATTGGATGTCCACTGGTGTTAGTAGTAATGGCAAAGAGACCCATGAAGTGGACTATGACAGTATCTCGGCTTATCGTTTTGATAGTTATGATAAAAACAGCTATTATGTCACCGCTTGGGTAAAAACAGATTATCCCACTGCCCAAAAATTAAATGATGGCAAACTATATCGTCAAGCAAAATATCTTTTGTATGTTGATTGCTTGGGTAAAAAAACAACTTGGGGCGATGGGGTATTTTATGACAGTAACGGCAAAGTGGTTGATAGCGGGCGGAATTATGTCAATACTCATTCATCCAGCAATTGGGATAGGGTTGTTCCAGATACGATTGGAGAGGATGTGTCAAAATTCATCTGTGGCGTGTATGATGCCAAATCCAAATCCCAAACCAAATAAGGATAATTTATAAAAACTTGATCCAAACTCACTTTATCCACCTTATTATTATCCGCCCTCACCGCCCATGCCATATGTCCCTGACCTGTTTGGGGCATATGGCAAAGGTGCGGTTTATGGGTGATTGACAAGGCTGGTATATCATAGTATTTTTGATTGCTTTTATGACAAACACAGGGACAACGGACATGAAAAATATTGATACAAGCCCAAGCAATAGCGAGCATTATTTACCCAAAAAAATCTTGGTAACAGGCGGAGCGGGTTATATCGGCTCACATACTTTGATTGAGCTGATACAGGCGGGATTTGTGCCAGTGGTGTATGATAATTTATCCAATTCAAGTTTTGTTGCAGTGCAGCGAGTTGAACAAATTGTTGGTAAACATATTGAATTTATTCAAGGCGATGTTTTGGATAAAACGCATCTTGATGCTGTTTTTAAGGCACATCAGTTTTTTGCTGTAGTTCATTTTGCAGGGCTAAAAGCTGTGGGAGAAAGCACCAAAAATCCCTTAAAATATTATCAAAATAATGTTGTCGGTACGCTCAATCTGTTAGAGCTGATGGCAAAATATGGGGTTAAAAATTGCGTTTTTTCATCATCGGCAACCGTCTATGGCAGCTCAAATCGCCTACCAATCACCGAGGATATGCCTCGTTTTTGTACCAGTCCTTATGGTCAAAGTAAATTGATGGTAGAGCATATATTGGAGGATTTGGTGAATGCTGATGATACATGGAATGTTGTCTGTTTGAGGTATTTTAATCCAATTGGTGCACATGAGAGTGGGCGAATTGGCGAGGATCCAACCGATATTCCAAATAACCTGATGCCATACATCAGTCAAGTGGCGGTAGGTAATCTTAAACAGCTGTCTGTATTTGGCAATGATTATGAGACACCTGACGGTACGGGGGTGCGAGATTATATTCATGTGGTGGATTTGGCAAAAGGCCATGTAGCAGCACTGCATTATTTGGTTGGGCAATCTGTGGGCATTGGATTTTGTCCCATTAATCTTGGCACAGGTCAAGGAACTTCGGTTTTACAGCTTATTAAGGCGTTTGAGTCAAATACTGGTCAAAGCGTACCGTATGTTATTACCAGCAGACGCACAGGTGACATTGCAGCCTATTATGCCAGTGCTGATAAAGCCAAAGCTATACTTAACTGGACAGCAGAGCTTGATATTGAGCGTATGTGCGTAGATACATGGCGGTGGCAGTCAAATAATCCACACGGCTATTTATCCTAACAAATCCTGTCAAAAGTTTTGTTAATGCTGGTTGTGGGCATTGATAGGTGCACTATCTACGCACAATATTTTATCTTGTTCTACTCAACTGTGACTGACTTGGCAAGATTTCTGGGCTTATCCACATCCGTGCCTTTGACCAGTGCCACATGATATGCCAATAATTGCACAGGGATGGTATGCACAATCGGCGATAGTGTACCGATATGGCGTGGTGTGCGAATGATATGAATGCCTTCGCTGGCAGTATAATCACTATCCAAATCAGATAATACAAATAACTCACCACCACGAGCAGAGACCTCTTGCATATTGGCTTTGACTTTATCAAGTAGTCCATCATTGGGCGATATGACGACGACGGGCATGTTTTCATCAACCAGTGCCAAAGGACCGTGCTTAAGCTCTCCAGCAGGATAAGCCTCAGCATGAATGTAGGTGAGTTCTTTTAATTTTAAAGCACCTTCAAGGGCAATCGGATAATGAATACCACGACCTAAAAATAAAGCACTTGGCTTGTTGGCAAAACTTTGCGCCCATGATGCAAGTTGTGGTTCTAAGTTTAGGGCATGTTGGATACTGCCTGGTAATAACCGCAAATCCTCGGCGTAGTCTTGTGCCTGTGATTCATCCACATGACCACGCAAGATACCTAAAGTGACCGCAAGACCAAATAACACCACCAGCTGTGTGGTGAATGCCTTGGTGGATGCCACGCCAATCTCAGCACCAGCACGCGTGAAGATGGCAAGTGTACTGGTGCGTGGCAAGGCCGATTCCATGACATTGCAAATGGACAAGCTGTAGCGATGACCTTGTGCCATGGCATATTTAAGTGCTTCCATGGTATCTAAAGTTTCACCTGATTGGCTGATGGTAATGACCAGCTCGTCGGGGTCTGAGATGACATCACGGTAACGGTATTCACTGGCAATTTCAACATCGCAACGGATTTTGGCAATACTTTCAAGATAATGTTTGCCAGTGAGTGCTGCATAATATGAAGTACCGCACGCCAAAATTTTAATACTTTGAATTTTGGCAAAGATTTCAGGCGCCTCTTCACCGAAGTTATCAGCAACAAATCCACCTTCTAAAAAAATTTCGGCAGTGTCAGAAACTGCTCGTGGCTGTTCATTGATTTCTTTTTGCATAAAGTGGCTATAAGGACCAAGCTCCAAGGATGCTAAAGACATCTCAGAGGTTTTAATGCTGCGATTGACCTGATTGCCGTCTTTATCAAGCAGTTTTTGGATACCATCAGCTTGAAGTAGGGCAATATCGCCATCTTCTAGATAAGTGACACGGCGAGTAAAGGCAATGACTGCTGAGACATCAGACGCAACAAAAACCTCATTATCGCCAAATGCAACTAACAGCGGGCACCCCATGCGTGCGATGACCATTTGATTTGGTGCATCATTAGCGATAACTGCGATGGCATAAGCACCATGAAATCTTGAGCAAGCTGTTTGGACGGCATGGTATAAATCACCGCCATTGGTGGTATATTCTTGATGTACACTGTGAGCGATGACTTCGGTATCAGTTTGTGATTCAAATTCATAATCCAAGTGCTGAAGGCGTGTGCGTTCGGTCTCAAAATTTTCAATAATCCCATTATGTACAACCGAGATAAGCCCTGCTGAAATGTGTGGGTGGGCGTTGGGTTTGGTAACACCGCCATGGGTTGCCCAGCGGGTATGACCGATACCTGTCAGACCATGAATTTGTTTTTGTTTGGCAGCTTCTTCCATCAGTGCAACCCGCCCCACACGGCGTACACGGCGGATGCCTGATTCGGTTTGCACAGCGATGCCTGATGAGTCATAGCCACGATATTCTAAGCGTTTTAGCCCATCTGTTAAAAAATCTACCACATTATGATGTGTCCGAATGGCACCAACGATACCGCACATAAGCCGTTCCTTAGTCTCTGATTAAATTAGGTAAATTATAGCATACCAAATGGTAGATGTCGCTTTTTGTCGGTAAGAATCAATCAGTTAAACCCAATCGTTGGGCATTTGTAAATTTAAAGTTCATCCCCATATTTCTTTGCATATCGTTCATTAACTATTCAATCAGATAAATTTTGGTAGGCAAATTATGACAACTCAAACTCAACACACGCCTAAGCGTGATTATCGTCAGCGTTTTTTTATTGATGGCTCGGTGGTGCGTGGCGATGTGGTCAAGCTAACCGATGCTTATCAAACCGTCATCACCCAAAAAGACTATCCCGTTGCCCTTAAAGCATTGCTCGGCGAGATGCTTGTTTCGGCAAGTTTGTTGATTAGCACACTAAAAATAGACGGCAAATTATCCATTCAGCTACAAAGCTCTGATTCTGATGCTCGCCTAAATTGGGCAATGGCAGAGTGTGATCACACAGGTTCGGTGCGTGCTTTGGCAGGGTTTGATGATACCAATCAGAATCAAACAGTATGGCAACACCTAAAATCTGCCGATGAAGCCTTTGGTGAGCTTGGCAAAGGGGTTTTGTTCATCAGTATCCACCCTGATAATGGCGAGGCTTACCAAGGGATTGTTGAGCGTGTCAGCGACAGCTTGGGTGAGTGTTTGGCACATTATCAAAGACAATCTGCCCAGATTCCAACCATCATTAAGCTTGCCACCAATGAGACGACAGCAGGCGGCATATTGGTGCAACTATTGCCCCAAAGTGATGCTGATAAAGAGGCTGACCCTGATTTATGGGACCGCTTGACAGCACTCACCGATACACTAAAGACAGACGAACTCACCGATTTGGACGCCAATGAGATTTTGTATCGGCTATATCATGAAGAAGATGTGGTTTTGCCAAGTTTGACACCGCTACAATTTGCCTGTACTTGCTCAAGCCAAAAAAGTGAAGGTGCTATCTTACAGCTTGGCTATGACGAAGCCAAACAAGCTGCAGCGGCACAAGGCGGTGTATTGACGCTTGATTGTGGTTTTTGTGGCAGAGAATATCGGTTTGATGATCAAGCGTTAGCCCAGCTGTTTGCTGATGGCTTATCAAATCATCATAAGTAAGCATTTTCATCCATTTTTTAGATGCTTAAGCCGTTTTATTCCAAGCATTGATTAAAGCAAGTTAATTCAATCGTATTTTTGATAAAACGGTTTATCATCTTAACCAAATGGCACATGGCTTTTATTTATCATGTGTCATTTGCCATTTTTGCCTTACCATTGTCGTTTGATTTGGGTATTATACAACCCAATATAACCCTCTTTTTTATCAATCCCTGCATATTCAAGACTGGCATCTTCATAACGCTTAAATTTATACACCGCATCATTCATCACTGCTTCGTCAAACACATTTAATGACACAAGCAAAGAAAAATCCGCCTGCGTAAGCCCCGTTACTCGGGTAAACAGCTCAGGTTCAAGCACCGTAATCACATCTTTTAAACTGTGTTCTCGATAATCTGATAAATACATAAAAATTGGAATGCGTGTGGCAAATTTAATCAGTTTATCTTGAATTTGTTTACGCAAAGATTTTTGCTGTTTTTCTTCATCGCTTAATGTTTTTTTATCCTCTTTTGATAGTTCGCCGTCATTGTCTTTGGCTTTTTCTTTTAAGCCTTTAATTTTTTCCGAGCGATTAATGACCACTTCAATATCATCATTTAGGCTTCTAAACTCTTCAATTTTCATCAAAGCATCCATGGCTTCTTGATCTACTGACTTATATTACTTATGAATTAAAATTTGATATTGCCAAAATATCATGATATAATGATTTATTTTTAATATAAAATTATATTATGTCATTAAATTACAATAATCTTTGGAAACTACTGATTGACAAAGACCTAAAACGCACTGACCTCATCAATCTTGCAGATATCAGCAGTAATGTTTTGGCTCGTATGGGTAAAAATGAACCTGTGTCCTTAGAAAGTTTAGAAAAGATTTGTATTGCCCTTGATTGTTCAATACAAGATGTTTTGACTATTGAGAAAGGAGAGTAGAATGTCTTTGTTTATTGATACTAAAAATATCCCAAACCAAATCACAATAACTAATAAAAACTCTTTAAAAGTCATTTCCTTATTTTCAGGTTGTGGCGGTATGGATTTGGGTTTTATTGGTAATTTTAATAGTCTTGGTAATTTTTATCCAAAACAACCATTTGAGATTATTTTTGCCAATGATATTTTTGAGAAAGCTTGCCAAACTTATCAGCATAATTTTAATCATAATATTATTTGCCAAGATATATCCACAATTGATGATGGTGATATACCAAAAGCAGATATTGTTATTGGTGGATTTCCCTGTCAAGATTTTAGCTTAGCAGGTAAAAGAAAAGGTCTGGACAGTGAGCGTGGCAAATTATATTTACAAATGAAACGAGTAATAAAGATAGCCAATCCAAAAGCCTTTGTTGCTGAAAATGTTGATGGTATCCGAAAAGCAAAAGGTTTAAGTAAAAATGATGCTTCTGCATTGGATGTCATTATCAAAGATTTTTCCCAAATTGGTTATAATGTGGTTTACCAAGTATTAAATGCCAGTCATTATGGTGTTGCTCAAAATAGAGTTAGGGTAATTATTGTTGGTATTCGTAAAGATATTGATAAAAAAATGAAATACCCAAAACCACTATTTGGTGAATTATCCGATAGTCAAAAACCTGTTATTACTTCAAAACAAGCAATAGATGATTTATGGGAATTATTAGATGATAATATCAACAGCCATTCAAAAAATCATTATTCCAAAGCAAAATTTTATCCCAATAAAAAACTGCAAGGGAATTGTCAAATAAACGCAGACAAGCCAGCCCCAACCATTCGGGCAGAACATCACGGAAATATTGAAGCCCACTACCGTTCAACCAACAAAAAATCACCATATGATATGCAGTATTGGCGTAGATTAACTGTTAGAGAATGTGCAAGATTACAATCTTTTCCTGATGATTTTATTTTTCCAACATCAGCATCATCAAGTTATGTACAAGTGGGTAATGCGGTTCCACCAATTATGGCGTGGCATATTGCAAATGCCCTATATCAATCAGTCTTTGAGTAAAGATTTGAGTTTATCTCTTAACTTTTCTTTATCAATTTTTGATAATTGTTCATAGTGGGCTAATAATTTATCAGTATACATGATTAATGTTTCATTAAACCAAGGTGAGCGACTGGTTAAAGTTAAATTTTTATCCAACACCACCTTTAACCATTGTTCAACGAGTGTTATTTTCCAGTTTCTAATCAGTTGATTTTTATTATCCCATTCAGATTGAGTTATTTTAAAAATAAGTGAGTTGTTTTCAGAAATAAAATTCTTCTTATTCCAATTTTTTAATGTATTAAAAGAAACTTGTGGTCTTGGGCTTCTATCTGGGAATTGTACTTTTTCGGTAATGCTATTCAAGTAAAATCCTGTGGTAATTTCAATTGGTTTTCCTTGTTTGATAAAAATAACCCATTCATAAGGGTTGATTTGTTGCACACTTGATCCCGGTATTTCATTTTTCTTAGTAGATTTTAATTCTACACTAAAAAACTCTGTTTCTTTCCCATTGGATAATTCTATAAAAATATCTGGATTGGTATAAACCGAATTTGATTTTTTAGATTTTATCAATTTTTTAAGTGGTTCGGTCAATTCATCTTGTAAATAAACCTGTCTTATGTGAATAAACTTCATTGATGGGTATTTAAAAATCTGAGTTTCTTGATGAATTTCTAAATTACAATCTGTTGATACAATTGGGTTGCGTAACATAAAATCTTTGATGATAGACTTGGCTTGTTTATCTGAATTGGCTTCATCAAGATGAAAAACCACTTTACCTAAATTTTCTAAAAGGTCAGTGTTATTTTCCAATTCTTTTAGATAAACCAACATAAATACATCAAAAATAGAGAAATTCATCTTTTATCTCAACTCTAAGGGGATTGTGATCTATCATAATTACTATAGTTGACTCAAAATAACTAAAATATTAGCTAATAAGGTATGGATGCTTCATTAGAGTATTTTAGCATGAAAGGATTTTTTCAGGAAGTCTATTAAGAGATATATACCAACCATTTTACATTGTGGCAATAATTTTACTGATGTATTGGTATCCTACTTTATTTTAGATGACCATATAATCACGCCTTTGGATAAGCGTTTCGCTGATAAACTTCCATTCGCTAAATACAATGGGATTTCCATTTAAATCTTTTAGCGTTAAAGCATTGCCACCCACGATATTTTTTGATAATAAAAACTTTGCCGTGTCAATAACAGCAGGGTCTGTTTGTTTAAAATGGCTTTGGTAATGGTCTAGGAATAAATCCAGCAATCGGCGACGGCACTCATCACAATTATCCGCCAAAAGCTCAATGCCATAAATTGATGATATGGCACAAATGGCGTGTTTTTCATAATGAAATTGGGCATATTTGGGGGATTTTTTGCTTTTGTTGATTTGGGAAAGTCTTAGGGCGGTCGCAAGTTTTCGCCTTAAAATTTCTGCCAAAAAATTACCTGTGCCACAGGCAGGCTCTAAAAAAGTGCTGGTGATTTGCTCGGTTTGGATTTTGACCAAATCAAGCATGGCATAAACCTCACGCTCGGCGGTAAACACTTCGCCAAAATCGGCAACTCGTTTTTTGGATTTAATTTGTTGCTTGTCATCTTGTGCTTTGGCGGCATCAGTCATTTTGCACCGCCTTTTGGACACAGTTTAGAGACGAAAAAAGCCCACATAAAAGCAGGCTTTGGTAGAAAAAGAAAAATTAGAGCGTTAAGGGGTTGACAGGTTGTGTCATGTACAGATAATCGTTGACGCTTGACGCTTGACG
>NZ_LWAH01000011.1:0-77882 GCF_001632285.1 Moraxella catarrhalis | reverse complement strand
CTTTAAGACGCTTTAAGACGGTTTAAGACGGTTTAAGACGGTTTAAGACGGTTTAAGACGGTTTAAGACGGTTTAAGACGGTTTAAAAAGACGGTAAACATGTGATGACTGGTTGATGATTTTTGCCAATATGTGTGGCTATTTTAGCACAAATTTTAACTTGGCATAAAATTTGTTCACTCTTTAGTAAAACATAAACCAACTAAGCATTAAAATTAAAATCGCCCTAAGCATGAAAATGAAAATTACTGCCATCACCCCTGCCAACACATCATCAATCAATATCCCAAATCCACCAGAGACATTTTTATCCACCCATTTAATCGGAGGGGGCTTCATGATATCAAAAAAGCGAAATAAAACAAAAGGGACAATGAATAATAACGCAGTGCTTGGGTGGCAATACTCTAAGCCAGTTTTAGCTGTATCTTGTGTTTGAGCAAGCAACCACACACTTGGCAAAAGCGAAATCCACATGCCCACCCATTCATCAAAGACAATGTGTGGGTCATCGTGTACGCCCATCAGCTTTGAGGTTTTGCCACACACATAACTGCCAACCAAACAGCCAACCACCACAACCACCAAAAATCCCCAAAATCCCAACAAAAGCATGGGCAAAGCAATCATAAGCCCGCCCACTGTTCCCCAAGTGCCGGGGGCTTTTTTAGGCAAACCTGTGCCAAGCCCAACCCCAAGCCAATAAATCGCCTTCTCCCAAGCCGTGGCGGTGGCAGGGCAAGGCGGGCAAGGGTTTGCTTGACGAATGTCAGGTTTGTGGCTGGTCATTGCTTTCCCTTTTCCTTTTCTGTTTTAGCATCATCCAAAAAAGACAATCCTAACAGTTGTATTTTTGCCAAATCATCGCCCAATGAAATACCCCAACGCTCTTCCATAAATTCCAGCAGTTTTAAACCCCTTTGTTTGATGGTGTCAGCCGTCCATATTTCATTTTTTGCCACTTCAATTTCACAATGAGATCCTTGGGTATAACCACGCCTTTTTTCATTACCTTTTGCATCAAGTTTCTGATTTTTCTTATCTTTAAAGCAAGTATTTTGTAGACTACTATTAATACTAAAAGATAATGGCAATAAATTACCTAATGAATTTTGCAACAACTTTCTTTCATCTGCCGAATAGTTTATGAAGTCTTGCCAATCTTCATCTTTTGGATTTTGTGGGTAAATGTGTTCAATAGACACCTTATCGTTACCATCAGGCTTAACAAATAAACTCCATTCTATTTTTTCATTACCATAATTTGAAAATAGGGAATATTCATATTCATATAAAAAGTAGTGCAGCCCATTCCAACCATAAAATCCCAAATGTCTTGTTTGAATATAATCATTAAAATATTTTGGTTCAAACGGATCCTTCTCATCATCTGTTTTTTTAAACCATCGGTGCAATTGTTCTTTTAATGCTTTATCTATTTTTTCAATATTATTTTCGCTGTCCTGATCAGTTTGGCTGGCAATACGATTAGCCAAATTATAAAATGGCGTTTCGCCAGAGTTTGATTGATTACGATTTAATCTAAAATGAATAAAAATAAATCGTTCAATACTTTTAAGGATTTTAACTCTATCACCTGTCTTTATGCCACTATTTTTTAAAAACAACACAGTAATTAATGGTCTAAAATACATAAAACCTAATCGATTTAAGCAATTTAACCACAATCTTTCTTTTGGCGAATAGTTTTCATTTGGGAAATGTATATTGTACCAATGCTGTGATAACAATTTTAGTTTATTCAAATAGTCTTTTAATTTTTCGGGGTCTAATCCCTCGCCATTACCATGATTATAATCGTAGATTTGTTCAGCGGTAAATTTTTCATTTAAAAAGTAATCAATATAATCACTTCCTCTTTTTTTGGTATAATGAAAATAAATAATCCAATAATTACGCAAAAAATCATCATCAGACAATGGATTATTCTTATTTCTGCCCAATTGATAATAAATCTCTGACCATGTTTCATTAACAAAATCAGTCAATGTATTCTCGTCATCTTTGGACAAAACATGACTGTCATAAAGTGTGATTAAATATAAAATTCTATTTTTTAATAATTCTAAATTTGATAATTTTTTACCACGATTATTCATGGTCTCAAAGGCAACAAATACATTAAAATCATTACTAATCTCATAGATATTAAATAAAAAATTCTGAGTTATTTTGGTAAATAATTCGATGACTGAATTTTCACCATTTTGTTCGGAATTTTCATCATTTTTTTTATTAAATAAACTTTCTATTTCTTCTTTAAAAAATGATTTAGCTTTTTCAAGGTTAAGTGTATAAAAAGTTTCTTGGACATTTCCACTTTCTTGACTATTAAAAATTTTTTGTTTTAAATAATTAAAGCTTGGATTATCAACTTCATAACCAAATTTATAAGCTGTTAGGATTTTATTGTCCTTTTCTTGATAAAGATAATAAGATTTTAATTCAGATAATGATTTATCATCAATGATAACATTGGGATTTTTTTCTTCAAAAAATTCAATAAAAGCCTGAATGAATATCACGCAAGTCGTTAATCGCTGCTGACCATCAACAATATGAAATGGCGTTACACCTTGTTCAATCAGCCATCGCTCATCTTTGTATTTTTCATCAATATTTTCAATCTTTTTTAGAGACAATACACCTGTATAATGACTTTTATCTTGTGGCAGAATGATGACATCTTTCCAAAAATCACTTAACTGGGGGTTTTGCCAAGCGTAACCTCTTTGATAATTTGGTATTCTAAAAATACGATTTTTAAATAAATCATTAATTGATTGTAATTCATTCATGTTAAAAATGCTCCCACCCTTGTACTGTTAAATCCACTTTTTGATGATGATTCATCAATGTTAACCCTTGCTGTGCCACGATTTCACCAATGGCAAAGATGCTGTTTGGATATGATTGATTAAATTGTTTAAAATTTGCTTTTGTCATGGTCAAGCACAACTGATAATCATCGCCCCCATTGATTTGATGTTGCCATTTTTGGGCATGGGGCAAGGCATCAAGCAAGGCATCACTGGGTATGGCATCAAGGTCAATCACCGCACCGACATTTGAAGCGGTTAAGATATGCCCCAAATCCTGCCCCAAACCGTCCGAGATGTCTATCATGCTATTTGCAAAGCCGATGAGCTGCCTGCCAAGTGCCACTTGTGGGGCGGGGTATTGCATGGCTTGGCGTAATTTTTCAGGCAAGCTCTTTGGCGGTCGGTTGGCGTGTCCGTCTCCATGTAAATCGTCCAAAATCCCATGCAAAGCAAGGCTTGCCAGCCCCACCGTACCACTGACACACACCACATCGCCCACGCATGCCCCTTGGCGTGTGATTGCCTGCCCATGTGGCACAAATCCAAGTGCCGTTACTGAAATCGTTAAAATGGGTGAGCTTGTGGTGTCTCCCCCAATCAGCTCTATCCCAAACGGTGTGCAAGCAGCCGCCAAACCCTCTGCAAATGCCTGACAAAAGTTGTCATTTGCCATGAACTTTGGTAAAGATAAGCCCACCAAAATGGCATAAGGCGTCGCTCCCATGCTGGCAAGGTCGGACAGATTGACCGCCACCGATTTATAAGCGATGGCGTGGGGGCTGGTCTCATGGACAAAATGCCGTCCTGCCACCAGCGTATCCACACAGCTGACCAGCTGACTGTTTGGGGGAATGTTGCTGATGGCACAGTCATCACCAATGCCCAACACGGTATGTTGGTGGGGGGCGGTTAGGTGCTTAAAATGGGTATGGATTAGGGAAAATTCGGACATGGTGGGTGATGGGTTGATGGACAAAACTTAGCGGATAAAAAGAGCAATCCGTGTTTTTATTTATCAGCTTGCACCTCTGGCTGACGCACATTTTTGGCAATCTTATCCATGACGGCATTGATAAGCTTATGAGCATCGGTTGCCCCAAAATGGACATTGAGCTTCATTGCT
Source organism: Moraxella catarrhalis (assembly GCF_001632285.1). Classification (GTDB taxonomy): domain Bacteria; phylum Pseudomonadota; class Gammaproteobacteria; order Pseudomonadales; family Moraxellaceae; genus Moraxella; species Moraxella catarrhalis. The sequence continues at coordinate 73,916 of NZ_LWAH01000011.1, read as the reverse complement.
TCATCTAACACCACTTTGTAGGGGATATGCAGGCTATGTTTAAGCTCATAAGTGCCAATGAGTAAAATGGCGTGTTCGATAATGTCAAGTTTGGATAACTCTCTGTCAAGTTGGCTGACAATCAGGGATTCTAATTCATCAATTTGGGCAGGGATATTACGCATCAGTTCATGATAATAGCCCAAATGTACGGTGTGCATGGCATTATCGGCACGAGTTCGGGCGGCGATGGTATGTGGCTCATTACCCCCTAACAAATCTCGTCTTTGTTTGGCAAAGCGGTAATCAGTCATCAGCCATTCATACAGACCCTGCACAGCAAAACGGCGAGCCTTGCGTACGGCGGTATGGCTGGTTTTATAGCCAGTTTCGTTGATGTCAAATTGGTCATTTTGGGGGTTGGGGGTGGTCATATTCGGCCTTAAAATAATACTGCATTAAAATCATCTTTTAATGGGGAAATCAAAAACCAGACAGCGATGCTATTTTTATGATGAAATCTGGGTAAATACTTTGGGTTAAAGTGCCTTTAAGACACTGACCATTTCAATGGCAGTCATGGCGGCCTCATAACCCTTATTGCCTGCTTTTGTGCCAGCTCGTTCAATGGTTTGTTCAATGTTTTCGGTGGTCAAAATGCCATTAATGACAGGAATGTCATGATGCAAAGCCACATGGCTTAAACCTTTGGCGGACTCACTTGCCACGATATCAAAATGCGGTGTCGCCCCACGGATAATCGCCCCAAGCACGACAATGGCGTCATAATTGCCCGTGACCGCCATGCGTTTGGTGGTCAAGGGCAACTCAAATGCCCCCGGTACACGCACAACCGTGATGTTCTCACCCAGCACGCCATGACGCAGCAGAGCATCCAAAGCCCCCTCTACCAAACTTTCAACCAAAAAGCCATTAAAGCGACCAACGGCAATCCCAATACGCAAATTGGCATTTTCATGTAACGCACCATCAATATGGGTTACGGCATTTTTTTGTTCGGTATAAGTTGTCATAATCTACTCTCAAAAGATGTGTCTTTTAATTATCCTAACCATTTTATCATAATTTACCGACAGTTACCCATAATTTGTTTAAGATAGTTTGTTTGATTGGTATGATGCGATAAAATTAACATTAATCAATAAAAGCTTAGGTAAATGACTGTAGACCAATGGGCTAAATTGGGCGAATGGTAATGCCTTGGTTTGCCATAAATTCTTTGGCTTGTTTAATGGTATAATCACCAAAGTGAAAAATGCTGGCAGCCAATACCGCATCAGCCTTACCTGTTAAGATACCATCTGCCAGATGCTGTAAATTGCCCACACCACCTGAGGCGATGACAGGGATATTCACCAAATCACTGATGGTGCGTGTTAATAATAAATCGTAGCCTTGGCGTGTGCCATCACCGTCCATACTGGTTACCAAAAGCTCACCTGCACCCCGCTTGGCCATCTCTACCGCCCATTGCACCGCATCAATGCCTGTGGCCTTGCGTCCGCCATGGGTAAAAATCTCCCAACGGGGCTGTCCATCGATGTCGCCTACTCGTTTGGCATCAATTGATACAACGATGCACTGATTACCAAAACGGCTGGCAGCATCATTGACGAAATCAGGATTGGTGATGGCAGCAGAATTGATGCCAACTTTATCCGCACCTGCATTTAATAAATTGCGAATGTCTTCAAGCTTGCGTACACCGCCACCGACCGTCAGCGGAATAAAAATGGTACGAGCAATTTTCTCAACCATCTCATAGGTAGTATCTCGCCCATCTGAGCTTGCGGTAATATCCAAAAAGGTAATTTCATCAGCACCTTGGTCATTGTAGCGTTTGGCAACCTCAACAGGGTCGCCTGCGTCTTTAATGTCGATAAAATTGACACCTTTAACAACACGGCCATTTTCGATATCCAAGCAAGGAATTAGGCGTTTGGCTAACATGATTTTCCTTAAACAATCAATAAACAAAGGTAAAAACGGTCAAATGCTTCAGTAAAGCCATAAGCTTAACCGATAAAAGCATAAAAAGTACAGTTTATGCCAAGCATTATAGCAAGTTCTACCATCGTTTTGCACATCAATTGAATATTATGCATCATTCAAGATGGGTTGGCAGTGTTTCATCCGATCATATTTTATAAAAAATGTGACCAAGGGCAGGCATGCTTTGGTAAAATATGAAAAATTTTATCGCAATTGCCTTAAAATCTATTACAATATAGTTTTATTTTATGTTGGGGTTGCCCATGTCTGTTTATACTCACTTATCTGATGATGAATTTTTTGCCTTTTGTGGGTTGTTTGGGGTAGCATTTAAAAAAGCCGCCCCCATCACCCAAGGCATCAAAAATTCTAACTGGTTCATCCAAACTGACAGTGATGAAGATGGTGAGTTTAGCCATGTTTTTACTTTATATGAAGAGCGTGTACCTGATGATATCATTAAAATGGCAACCATCATGCACACACTCAAAGACAGGCTACCGATTGCTGCACCGCTTATCAAGATGACCGCCAAGGGCAATCATATTGGTGAGGACTGTGTGATGCGTTATGAAAATAAAGCCATCTTAATCGTCCCAAAGTTATCAGGCAGTCATCCTGTGCTGACAGATGTTGCCATGTGCCATGAAATGGGTAAAGCTTTGGCGACTTTGCATGACGCTTTAACAACCTTGCAGCCAAGTGAAGATTATGGCGTACCACTGTATGACTGGACAAGGGTCAAAGAGCGTGAAACCGCCTATATGCCTACCGATGAGGCTCGTCTCATGAACGATATCTGGACAGCCTATGCCAATTTACCTGATGACTTGCCCAAAGGCTTGTGCCATTTGGACATGTTTGCAGATAATACGCTGTGGGATTTTACGGGCGATACACCAAAGCTGACAGGACTGCTTGATTTTACCGAGGTATCTGTTGAGCATTATCTGGTGGACATTGCCATCACCATCAACGATTTTTGTACCACATGGGGCAATGCCAATGACGGCGAGAGCGTGAATTTTAACACGAACAAAATGACTACTTTTATAGACGGCTATGCGAGTGTCCGCCCCTTAACGGACAACGAAAAAACCGCCTTGCCTGTGATGCTTGCCTATAGTGCCACCATTTTTTGGCTTTTGCGACTAAATGTCATTCACCATAACCGTGAACAAGGACGCACAGGCGATAACATCATGGTCAAAAATCCCGACTTGATGAAACGCTTGGCAAGTTATCATTGGGCAAAGGTGAAATAATCATGTGTCAACTGCTTGGAATGAATGCCAATACACCCACTGACATTGGATTTAGCTTTACAGGGTTTAGAAAGCGTGGCGGACTTACCGACTATCATGAAGATGGCTTTGGCATTGTCTTTTTTGAGCGGACAGCATTGGGTGATATTGGGCTTCGTCAGTTTCATGATGATAAACCCAGCCATTTATCGCCTGTGGCTGATTTGGTGAATCATTATCCCATTGAAGCGATGAATGTGATTGCCCATATTCGCAAGGCAACCACAGGGGGTCATGGACTGGCCAATATTCATCCTTTTGTGCGAGAAGTTTGGGGAGAACAATGGGCATTTGCCCATAATGGGCAGATGAGCGATGGCTTTATTCGTCGCACCCAAAGGCTGATGACTAATGGTAATGCAGAACATTATGCACCTGTTGGCACCACAGACAGTGAGCTTGCGTTTTGTTATCTCTTAAACCGCCTAAAAGCAACCTTTAAAACACGCCCAACTGATGAGATGTTGTTTGCTTTTTTGACGGCACAGTGCCGATATTTGGCGGCAAATGGGCTGTTTAATTGCTTAATTTCAAATGGCAATTGGCAATTGGCGTATGCAGGCAGTTTGTTATTTTATTTGACACGCAAAGCACCCTTTGGTGAGGCGACGCTGTCTGATGGCGAGATGACGGTGAATTTTAGTGATGTAACTACTGATAAAGATAAGGTCACGATTTTGGTAACCATTCCGTTGACTGACAATGAGCAATGGCAGCAATTAGCGGTGGATGAATGTATCGTTTTTCACGATGGTGAGATGGTGTTCAAAGACACCCCAAGCAAAAAAACTTATCTAAGCATTGAAGAAGGCATAAAGCTGGCATGCAGTGTGGGAGCTAGCGTATGAAAGATATCAAAGGCATCGCTCAAGCTGAGCTGGACTTTTGGCCAAGTTTTCAGCAAATCAACCAAGCCATGCCTCATCTGATGCCCTATGCTGATATTCATCGAGCCTTTGGTGAAACCTATCAAGGGGGGCATTTGTCAGTATGGATAAATGATTATTTTCAATTATCTAATATTTATCCCTGTCTACAGGTGGCAAATACACCGCTTCAATTCACCGCTCAAGATGATTTGCCACATGGCACAGCATACGAAATGTACATTCATCAAACCGCCAAAATTCCCACGCGTGACAATCTGCATGATTGGTTTGGGGCGTGCGTTTGGTCAGTATTTCCAAAAACCAAATCCATGCTAAATGCCAAGCATATTGCGCATTTTGCTCATCAAAACACAAGCAATGGTCGAAATCGTGTGCGTGATACCATTACAGTTTTTGATGAAAATGGGGCAATTTTTGTGGTCAGCGAAGACACCATTGGCACTCAGATTGGTGATGCCTTGGTGGCATTTGATTGGCAAAATTGTTTGGTGAATACACGCCAATATTGGTACCATCTGTTACAGCCAGATACGCACGCCAAAGTATTTGTCTTTGGGCATGCGCTGCTTGAGCAACTGATTTCACCTTATAAATCCTTATGTGCCCACACGCTTATCGTGCATGTACCCAAAGCGTTTTTTGAGCTATCGCAGCCTGAGCAATTAAAGCGTATCGACGAGATATTATGCAATCAATTAAATGATTTTTTGGTGGAGGGTGTGACACCAAAGCATTTGCATCCATTGCCAATTTTAGGTGTACCACATTTTTGGGATAATGCCGATCCAAGCTTTTATCAAGATGCGTTTGTTTTTCGTGCAGGTCGGCAAAAGCAGGCAAAAACCACATAGGTTTTATCATCATTGATTAATCCGTCTTATTAGGCTAAAGTGCGAAATGACAGCTTAACCAGCTGCTCATCAAGGTACTGCTTGCCATTTTATGTGCCAAAACGACCCAATGCTCGGATAAAATCGGCTGATGATGGTGCAACATAAATTAAAACCAAAATAATGACATATAAAAAAATATAACCAAACGGTTTTTTTATCTCAAAAAATTTAAAGGCAGTACCAGCTGATTTTTTGAGCCTTAAGCCATAAATATTGACGCCATAAATTTCATCCAAGATCAAATGAATCAGCGCACCCATGAATAAGGCAGCACCAAATAGCCAGCTGACAAATGCCGTCAATTTTAGTCCATAAAACGCCCCACATACCAATAGTAGCCCAAACATTGCCATATAAGGCACAGAATGCACCATACCACGATGGACTGTTAGGCGACTAAAAGTGCCAAATAAGCCAAGCCTGAGTAATAAAAACGCACCCATCCACAAAATCAAAGAGTCAATCAAAAGCCTGTCAGCATGATAGCGGTTGGCGTATAAAATGGTGATTAGTGTCGAGACGACCAATGAGGCGATTAAAAAGCCTTGAGAAGCAGGCTTTGAGTGGTCAAGATCAATATCAGGCAACAGGCTGCCTAATGTCCCAACAGCCAAACAAAGCACCGCTGTCGTTAAGCCATATAATTCAAAATAAAAACCAAAAGCGGCGATGATGGTACTGCCAATAACACCAGCGGTGAGATGTGTATGAAAATTTGCCATAATTTAATTTAAACTGTGCTTTAACCAAAACTTTAAAGCAAAAATAAATCAACAAAAAAGCCAGTCATGTGATCAGACTGGCTATTTGCTTCTTTGTAAGAAAAATATTGGCATCCCATAGGGGATTCGAACCCCTGTTACCGCCGTGAAAGGGCGGTGTCCTAGGCCTCTAGACGAATGGGACGCAAGTAAAAGTACTTAGACTTTTAAATAAAGCAGTCACTATTTTTAAATTAAAAAAATGAGTAACTGCCAAAAATGTAAGAAATTGCCTAGGTGCTTACATTTTTGTACGAGATTAGTTATGGTGGAGCTAAGCGGAGTCGAACCGCTGACCCCTTGCATGCCATGCAAGTGCTCTACCAACTGAGCTATAGCCCCATACTAAGCTAATGACAGCGTATTATACAGAATAAATTTGAGCCGTCAAGCATTTTTTGCATTTTTTAAGCATTTTTTCAAAAATACAGGCAAAATACAGACCTTGAGTACTATGGCATAAAGTGGATTAACTAACCGTCATGGCATAAGGCTTTGGTATTTAGGCTAAAAAATTAGGCAGAGATTTATTTTTCTCTTCTAATTTTTTGAGTTTTTTCTTGCCTAATCCACCAAGTATCTCACAAGCGTGCCGTAAGCGTGCCAAAGTCATATCTGCACCGATGATGTGCATGGAATTCATCACAGGTGTGCTTGAGGTCGAGCCTGCAATCGCCACAAAAAATGGCTGCATAAAATCTTTTAATTTAATGTCAAAATGTGCCGCCAAGCCTTTAAGGGTTTGGTAAATATTCTCTTCGCTCCAAATGGGCAAGTTTTCTAATTGCCAAGTCGCCAAATATAAAATTTCTAATATCTGCTCATTATCTAGGCTTTTGTAGGCAAAATCTTCGGCAGTGATGGCGGGTAAATTTTGAAAATAAAAACCTGCCCAGTTGATTGCATCGGATAATAAATTAATGCGTGGCTGAATGGCACGAGCGATGGCGGTGAGTTTAGTGTCATCGCTTGCCCATGCCAAGATTTTATTTTTTAGGTCGTCAACGGATAATGTCCGCAGATATTCACCGTTGAGCCAGTATAGCTTTTCAATATCAAAGACAGGACCGCCCAAGGAAATACGCTGGATATCAAAGCTTTGAATCATCTCATCTAGGGTGAATTTTTCTTGTTCATTTGGCAAACTGTAACCCATGCGACCCAGATAATTCATCAATGCCTCAGGGAGTATGCCTGCATCTCGATAGTAGGTAATGGAGGTTGGATTTTTACGCTTAGACAGCTTAGATTTATCGGGGTTTCTAAGTAGTGGCATATGACAAAGCTCTGGCATTTGCCAGCCAAAATATTCATATAACAGCTGATGCTTGGGTGCTGAGGGCAACCACTCTTCACCACGCAAAACATGGGTGATTTGCATCAAATGGTCATCAACCACATTGGCAAGATGGTAAGTCGGCAGACCGTCAGTTTTTAGCAAAACCTGCATATCTACCTGTTCCCAAGGAATGACAACTTCACCACGCAGCATATCTTTGATGGTACAAACGCCGTTTGATGGTACACGCATACGAATCACAAATGGTTTGCCTTGGGCGACCAACGCATCTGATTCTTCTCGTGATAAATTGGCATAGCGACCATCGTATTTAACGGGCAAACCTGCTGCCATCTGTGCTTCTCGCATGGCATCAAGTTCTTCGGGTGTGCAAAAACAGCGAAATGCATGTCCATCATCTAACAGCTGCTCGGCGTATTTTTTATAAATATCGGCACGTTCAGATTGACGATAAGGCGCATGCGGGCCGCCCACATCCGGACCTTCTGCCCAAGATAATCCAGCCCATTTTAGTGCATCTAGAATCATTTGTTCAGATTGCTTAGTAGAACGGACTTGGTCGGTATCTTCGATGCGTAAAATAAATTCACCACCCATGGATTTGGCGAATACTAAGTTAAACAGTGCAATATAAGCGGTGCCTACATGAGGAAAGCCAGTTGGGCTTGGTGCGATTCGGGTGCGTACAGGTCGTGTCATGATTTTCTCTAACTTAGGAAAACGAATTGTTTGTGCTATGATAACAAATCGCCACAGTTTTTGGTAGAGACAGTCACACGCTTTATAAAATGATGAAAAATATTGAAAAATGTACAAACAATACAATAACGTACACAAAAAATTTTGATAAACTTCCCACAACTCTTTGATTTATTGATAAAATAGTAAGGTTATGTTCCCATCTGATGATATTTTATTCGGCGAATAGATATCTAAGCAACTGGCATAGCATTCATCATTTTTGCTAAATAACCACAGTGAGCACCATGTCAAACACCATTTCCACCTCTGATGAATTTAGTCATACGACGGTTTTGTTACCAGAAACAGTTGCGATGGTGCTTGGTGTCAAACAATTAAACGATGTCACTTCAAAAGTTTCAGGTGTGTATGTGGATGCCACTTTTGGGCGTGGTGGACATAGCCAGCTTTTGCTTGAATATTTGGCACCTGAGGCAACTTTGGCGGTCTTTGATAAAGACCCAGAAGCCATCGCTGTCGCCAAAAGTCTGGCAGCACAAGATACACGCATTAAGGTTGTGCATGACAGCTTTGCTCACTTAACAAAAAATTTACAGGCATTGGGTATTGATAAAATTGATGGTTTGATGGCGGATTTGGGTGTCTCAAGCCCCCAGTTAGACGATGGAACTCGTGGCTTTAGTTTCATGCGTGATGGCGTAGTTGATATGCGTATGGATACCACACGAGGTGAGCCTGTCTCTGAGTGGTTACAGCGTGTATCGGCGGATGAGCTGGCTGATGTGTTGTATGAATATGGCGAAGAACGCCATTCTCGCAAGATTGCCCGAGCGATTAAGTCCATGCAAAATTACACTTCCACACGACAATTAGCCGAAGTCATCAAGCAAGCCCATCCTGCATGGCAAAAAGGCAAACATCCTGCCACTCAAAGCTTTCAAGCAATGCGTATTTTTATTAATAATGAGCTTGGAGATGTGGAGGCATTTTTGGCACAAAGTATCGGGGTGCTAAAAGCAGGTGGTATGCTTGCGGTGATTAGTTTTCATTCGCTTGAAGATCGTTTGATTAAGCAGTTTTTGCAGCGTCACAGTCGTGGACAGTATGAAGAAGATGCACGCCTGCCGATCATCCCTAAGCGTCCAAAATATTTTGGTAAACCAAAGCGTATTGGGCCTTGTGATCAGGAAGTTAAAGCCAATCCCAGAGCTCGCAGTGCGTGGCTGCGTGGTGCTGTGCGTAGTGATGTCGCTTTGGTGGCACAAGACGAAGATTGATATATTTTATTTGATAGGTGGCGATTTTCATGAGCAACACTCCTTTGATGACAACACTCAACTCAAGCATGACTTGGGTTTTGCGTTTGGTGTTGGCGGTTTTGGTTGTGATGATTTTTGCAACCGCTTTGGGCATCGTCACCCAAACCCAAGAGCGACACGAAGCCTATATTGAATTACAAAAACGCAGTCGTGAATTAAATGAGCTAAAAATTGAAGAGCAAAGGTTGATGATTGAGCAGCAAACATTCAGTGCCACGCCGCAAGTTGCTCAGCGTGCCGTCAGTGAGCTTGGAATGTTTTTTCCGACCAATGAAAACCGCCGTGTCATTACGCCGAGTGCTAAGCCTGACTCTGAGCCAAGCCAAAATAGCGAGTAAAGCATGACCAAACAAAGAAAAAATCCAAAAACTGGCTCAGCGACGACAGCAGCGTCTTTACACCGTCCAAAGGCGTCTGCCAAGACTTTTGGGATTTTAACCAAAAAACGCATCAAAAAATCTGGCGCTAATTTGGCTGGTGGCAAGCAAGATGCTTGGCGATATTTGATCATTGGGGGGTTGATGCTGTGTATATTTATGGCGATTTTTGCACGCGCATTTTATCTACAGATCGTCAATCCGCAGTTTTTTATTGATAAAGGTGATGAGTTGATTACGGGCAAACGCATTGAACCTGCGTATCGAGGTGTCATCACAGATCGTGAAGGTGCACCTTTGGCTGCCAATGCACCATTATATACGGTATTTTTTGATCCTTATGCCTATGCCGAAGAATATTATCGCTTGGACAATGAAATAAAAACCACCAAAAGTGAAACCGCCAAACAAAAAGCACTCAAAAAACTCAAAGAAATGGACTTGGTTAGGTTGGCAGCGGCGGCAAATTATCCGCTTGAAAAACTTGAAGCGGCTGTTGGGATTGATCATACACTTGACACCTCTAATAGCCAAAAAGTCAAAGAAGCTTTACCAAAAGGTGCAAGCTCACGCCGTTTGGTGCTATTAAACCGTGTATCACCTGAAGTTGCCAAATCCGTCACAGATTTGGGGTTATTTGCCATTGGTCGTGAGCAGTATTTTCAACGCTACTATTTACAAGCTGAACCCAATGCACAGCTTTTGGGTTATATGGCTCAGTCAAGTGACGAGACTCAAGGCGGCTATATTGGGCGTGCAGGCATTGAGGCTAAATATAATGAGCGTTTGGCGGGCAAAGATGGCAAGGTACAGATTTTGCGTGGTACTGGTCGGCAGCCCATTCAAGAGATTGAGCAAATTGAACCGCTTATTGAAGGCGAAAACATTCGCTTAACAATTGACTCACGATTGCAGTATGTGCTTTATAAAGAGCTTGAGCAGGTTGGGCGTTTGCAGTCGGCGCGTTCAAGCTCAGGCATGGTGGTTGATGTTAAGACGGGCGAAGTGTTGGCGATGGGGTCATGGCCATCTTTTAATTCTAATAATTTGTCCGAACGAGATGGTGCTAACGAAAGAAACCGCCCCGTGCTTGATGTGTTTGAGCCAGGTTCGGTGATGAAACCGTTCACAGTGGCCGCCGCACTTGAATCTGGCAAATACACCACAAATTCTGTGATTGATACAAGCCCAGGCAGTATGTCGGTAGGTGGATATACGATCCGAGATAGTGGTAATTATGGCGTCATCACGCTAGATAAACTGATCCAAAAATCCAGTAATGTTGCCTCAACAAAAATTGCGTTAAATTTACCGACTGATGCCATCGCTAATATGCAGCTTAAATTTGGCTTTGGCCGCAAGACGGCACTGGATTTCCCTGCTGAGGCATCGGGACGAGTTAGCATTCCAAAAGAGCGTGAGCTGGCACGCCGTGCAACACTAAGTTATGGCTATGGTCAGCAAGTGACATTGGCACAGTTGGCCCAAGCTTATGCAGCACTTGGCAATCGGGGGCTGATGCAGCCATTAAAACTTGTTAAAGATCAAAAAACGCCCGAACCTACCCAAGTCATTCATGCAGGTCATGCCGAAGCCATTGTGCGTATGATGGAGCTTGTGACAGGACCAGGTGGCACAGGTCAAGCCGCTGCCATCAATGGCTACCGTGTGGCGGGTAAAACAGGTACCAGTCGGCGTACCAATCCACAAGGTGGTTATTATACCGATCAGCATCGTGCGATTTTTGTGGGCTTGGCACCTGCGTCAGATCCACGCTTTGTGGTGTCAATTTTGGTTGAAGATCCACGCCGCCAATCGTATGCAGGCCAAGTATCAGCACCCGTATTCCACCAAGTGATGAAAGAGGCACTGCGCTTATATAATGTGCCTTATGATAAGCCTTTACGGGTTTTAGCACCCTAAACTGACCGATGAATTTAGCTGATTAAGGATGTATGATGATGCCAATAAGTTTTCGTGAAGTGATCCAAAAAGCGGTGGCCACCCCCCATACTGTGGCGGCAGAACTTGGTTTGATGACACTTGAGTCTGTGTTTGCACCGATTTTGGCGTGTCAATTTGACCAATTTTGTTTGGATAGTCGTAAGATTGGTACAGATGATGGTTTTGTACTGTTAAAAAGTAGTCGTCAAGATGCTCAGACAAACCTAAATAATGCCAATCGTTATCTTATGTCGGTCAAAGACAGTGCGGCATTTGTCATCAGTGAGTTTGATTTGGTGGGACTGGATTTAGATGGCATACAAATTCCTATCGTTAGCGTGCCAAATATTCGCACCTATTTGGGTGATTTGATTGCTGCTCGCCTTCAGCTACATCATGCCGTGGCATTGCCCAAGATTATTGCGGTAACAGGTACGAATGGCAAAACCACAGTCAGTCAGCTGATCGCACAGCTTTGTCAAGCGTCTGGCATCAGCTCTGCTGTGATGGGGACGGCAGGTAATGGACGATTGGGTCAGCTGATCCAGTCCGCCAACACCACAGGCGATGTGTTATTGACACATACATTTATCCATCAAATGGCACAAGAAGGCGTACAAATGATTGCACTTGAGGCAAGCTCGCATGGGCTTGATCAGTATCGCTTACAAGGCGTACCAATTATCGGTGCTATCTATACCAATTTATCCCGAGATCATTTGGATTATCATGCTGATATGGCGTCTTATCGTGATGCCAAAGCCAAGCTTTTTGATCAATCATTGTTCCCAACACTAAGATTTGGTGTGGTGAATTTAGATGATGAGCCTGCTTTGTTTGATTATGAGGCGGCAGATTTTCAGATAATTGGATATAGCCAACAAAAGCCAAACGCTGATTTTTATGCCAAAGCAGTACGCCCAAGCCTTGATTGTGTTGAGATTGAGGTACAAACATCTCAAGGTGAGATGACGGCGATAAGTCCTTTGCTTGGGTTGTTTAATGTGGATAATTTGCTTGCCAGTATGGCGGCATTTACGGCTTTAAACCCTGCAAGGGCAGCAGATTTGCCAAATTTGATTACTCAATTACAAGGTGCAAGAGGGCGTATGCAGCGTGCGTCATCTCAGACGGGTGCTTTTATTATTGATTATGCACACACGCCCGACGCACTTAAGCAGGTCTTATCAAGCCTGCGTCGCCACTGTACAGGCCGGCTAATTGCCGTCTTTGGGTGCGGTGGTGATCGTGATCGAGGTAAACGCCCGCAGATGACCCAAGCAGGTTTGGCGTATGCAGATCAAGTGATTTTGACTGCTGATAATCCGCGTTCTGAATCGCCATCTGCCATCTTAGCAGATATGCAAAAAGGGCTGTCTTGTGAGGATCATTATAAAATCATCATCGAGCCTGATCGAAAAAATGCCATCGAATTGGCGGTTAAAACCGCAGGCAAAACTGATATCGTTGTGATTGCAGGTAAGGGGCATGAAACTTATCAAGAAATCCAAGGCGTGCGTTATGATTTTGATGATTTGGCAGTATTGGGTGAGTTTTTACAAAAATATCAAAAATAAAAAGTAATAAAAGGCAATCGCATGACAAATTCAAGTGCATATTTTTGGAACCAAGATAACCTAAAACAAGCCACACAGGGGCAGTGGCATCACAGTGATAAGGCTGAGATTGACGCTCGTCGTATTGTGACTGATACACGCCAAATCCAAGCAGGCGATGTTTTTTTGGCAATCAAAGGTGAGCGATTTGATGCGCATGATTTTATCCAAAATGCGTATCAGCAAGGTGCATCTGCGGCGATTGTTGAGCGTGTTGTTGATTGCGATATGCCACAGCTTTTGGTGGCAGATACTAAGCTTGTTTTGGGGAATTTGGGTAAGTTTCGGCGAGACGCTCACCCTGATTTGACGGTCATTGCCTTGACTGGTTCTAGTGGCAAGACGACGACCAAAGAGATGATTGGTGCTATTTTAAGTCAAATTGCACCGACGCTCATCACGCGTGGCAATTTAAATAATGATCTTGGCGTGCCGATGATGTTGCTTGAGCTGACTGATGAGCATCGTTTTTTGGTGATAGAGCTTGGGGCAAATCATTTGGGTGAGATTGCTTATACAGCGTCAATGGTGCGTCCTGATGTGGCGTTGATACTAAATATCGGTACAGCGCATTTGGGTGAGTTTGGTGGTCGGGCTAATATTGCGTGTGCCAAATCAGAGATTTATTCGGCACTGACCAGTCAGGGCGTGGCAATTTTACCGTTTTCAGATGACTTTTATCCAGAGCTTTTAAAGCAAGCGTCTCAATTTACAAAGCTGCATTTATCGTTTGGTGAGCGTGCCGTGCCGATTGAGCAAGCGGGGCTTGAAGCGACGGATCAAGCTATGCTTAAAGCCGAAGGTATCAGCTCGGTGCTGATGATGGGGGATTTATTTGCTGATGATATCGAAACTTTTGCCACGCACAGCACATTTACTCTAAATACCAATATTGATATTGATCAAATTGACAGCTTGCCTGTTCATCTACCGTTCATTGGTGAGCATAATGTGGCGAATGCGTTGGCGGCAGCTTCGGCGACTTTTGCACTGGGCGTACCACTTGAACAAATCGCCAAAGGGCTTCTGCGTGCGACGCCACCTAAGGGTCGTTTGATGCGTCTGTCAATGGATGGATATCACATTATTGATGATACTTATAATGCCAACCCAACTTCCATGCTCGCTGCAGCAAAAGTGCTTGAAGCTGAATTAGACACTAAGATATTGGTGCTTGGTGATATCTTTGAGTTAGGAGATGCGGCAGATGATGAGCATACCAAACTGGGGCATCAGTTGGCTTTACTTGAGATTGATCATGTATTGACTTTGGGCAATCACATGGCACACACTGCCGCTGCAATCAATGAACAAAAATCCATTGCCAGACATTATACAGATAAGCCAAGTCTTTTAAAGGATTTGCGTCAATTATTATCACATGGTTCCGCCACCGTGTTATTTAAAGGGTCTCGTGGCATGGCAATGGAGAGCCTGATTGCTGATTTGACCGCTTGTAACCATTAACAAATTAAGGATGCTTCATGTTGTATTGGCTATTACAGCAAACAGACATTGCCATCGGTTCATTGACTTTGCGGGCACTGCTTGCGGTGATTACATCGCTGCTTATTGTTATCATTGGTGGTAAGCCTGTGATTCATTATCTGCGTACCTTAAAATACGGTCAAGCCGTGCGTGATGATGGACCAAAAACTCACCTTGCCAAACAAGGCACGCCTACGATGGGCGGGGTGCTGATTTTGGTGGCGATTGGTATTGCTACCTTGGCATGGGCGGATTTAGGCAATCCTTATGTTTGGATTTTAATGGTGGTCATGGTCATTTTTGGTGCAGTTGGCTGGGCAGATGATTGGCTAAAAATCAAGCACAAAAACCCCCAAGGACTGATTGCTCGCAAAAAATATTTTTGGCTATCGGTCGGCTCGCTATTTGCTGGCTGTTCGATGTATTACATCGCCACACAGCAAGATACCAATACCATGATCGCCATGCAAGACATGCTAATCCCACTGTTTAAAGACATTGTGATTCCGTTTTCAGCGATCCCATTGGGTTTGGGATTTATTATTGCGACTTATTTTGTGTTGGCAGGCTCATCTAATGCGGTGAATCTGACAGATGGTTTGGATGGATTGGTGATTTTACCCGTAGTTTTGGTCGCAGCAGGCTTGGGCGTTTTTGCTTATATTTCTGGCTCGCCACATTTTGCTGATTATATGCATGTGCCTTATATTGCTTATAATGCTGAGGTTACCATCGTCTGTGCTGCCATGATTGGCGCAGGCTTGGGCTTTCTTTGGTATAATGCAGCACCCGCCGATGTATTTATGGGCGATGTGGGTGCATTGAGTCTTGGGGGTATGCTTGGTACCATTGCTGTGATGACTCGCCAAGAGTTGGCGTTTGCGATCATGGGCGGTATCTTTGTGGCTGAAGCGGTATCGGTGATTTTACAGGTTGGTTCTTATCGTCTGCGTAAACAACGCATTTTTTTGATGGCACCTTTACATCATCATTTTGAAGAGCTTGGACTCAAAGAAACCAAAGTAGTCGCGCGTTTTTATATTGTGTGTATTATTTTGGTGGTGCTTGGACTGATGACCTTAAAATTACGCTAAATTTGCCACCAATTCACCGATGAGCCTTGTGTCCTTTTGGTAAGTGCGTTAAGGTGAGTTTAATGGCAGATTGGTTGATAAAATTTTAAAAACTTTTAGGGAGATTGACCAAGTTGGGCTATAATAGCGAGTTCGTTTGGGTGTATTTGCTCATCGACTGTCTGAACTTTAAAGCTTTATAGGGATAACGACTATGAATGTACAAAGATGCGTCATCGGCAATTGGAAATTAAACCCAGCAACCAAGTCGGCGGCACATGAGCTGGCACAGGGCTTGAGTGGTATAGCCTGTGATGCGGTCAGGGTTGGCTGTACACCAAGTTTTACCCATGTATCGACTGTGGCAGGTGTATTGGCAGGTACACCGATTTGGGTGGGTGCTCAAGATATTTGTGCATATACCCAAAGTACGGGGGCGTATACGGGTGATGTGTCTGCTGAGCAGCTGAGTGATTTGGGCGTAGGCTTTGTCATTATTGGGCATTCTGAGCGTCGCAACTATTATCGTGAAGATCACAGCTTATTGGTTGAGAAAATGAAGCACGCATTTGCTGCAGATTTGAGCGTTGTGTTTTGTATTGGTGAGACCAAAGAGCAATATCAAGACAATCAGACCTTATCAGTACTTGATGATCAGTTATCGGTATTACAAACCTTTCGTGTGCCACGGGGCAAGCTTATCATTGCTTATGAACCTATTTGGGCGATTGGCACAGGTCTGACACCCAGCACTCAAGAAGTCATCGCAACCCATGCGCATATTAAGTCAGTCTTAGCATCGTATCACTTTGAAGGCGTCAGTGTGCTTTATGGTGGCTCGGTGAATGAGCAAAATGCTGCTGAATTTGCTCAAGCTGAAGGTGTTGATGGGGCATTGGTCGGAGGTGCTTCTTTAAAATTGGATACCTTTGCACAGATTATTGCTGCATTTGAGTCAGCATCGTAGCTTATTTTATTTTTGTATACCATACGATTGGGAAATTTATGCTTACAATTCTTTTAGCCATTCATATTATTATTGCCATTGTCATGGTGGGTTTTATTTTGATTCAACATGGTAAAGGTGCCGATGCAGGCGCATCTTTTGGCTCAGGTGCAGCAGGTACAGTTTTTGGTGCGGCAGGGTCGGCAAACTTTCTAACACGCACAACCGCAGTGCTTGCGACAATCTTTTTTGCAACAAGCCTTGCACTGGCTCACTTCGCCCAAAAACAAGCCGAAGATCAGTTACGCTTGGATGTGCCAGCCGTTGTCAGCGAGACACCGAATACCCCGCCAATTAAGTAATGATTTTGCTTGCACTTGACAGATTTTTTGGGTAGAATACTCCGATATTTTGCGATCGTGGTGGAATTGGTAGACACGCTATCTTGAGGGGGTAGTGCTTCACGGCGTGAGGGTTCAAGTCCCTCCGATCGCACCAAATTCAATTTCTGGCTTATCTTTAGGGATTTTTTGCTTGAATTAGGCATCAATCACTGCCGATAGATATGAATCACTCATAGACTTGACTGGCAGCCAGATTGCTTAGCTAAAAATTTTTAAAAATTGCTTGACATTAAAAAAATAGTCTATATAATAGACATTCTAAATTGATGCGGGGTGGAGCAGTCTGGTAGCTCGTCGGGCTCATAACCCGAAGGTCGTTGGTTCAAATCCAGCCCCCGCTACCATTTTTAAAATCCTAAGCGTTGCCAAATTACAATCTTAGGTAGCTTAATATCTTGAATTAAGCTGTCGGCTGGTATTATGATTGCCCACCAACCTTGTGTTATGTGGGTTTTTTTATATCTAAAACAAATTCATCACTGAAATAACGCTTATCACTCATGATGGGTTATACGATGTTATAATAGTGCTTTATAGACTGTTGTGATAAGTACCGCCGTTTTGTAAATATTATTTTAGGAATTATCATTCAATCATGAAACCATCAAGCAAAATTGCTGAGCTGACCGAATTGATTGCCCCTGCGGTAGCTGCCTGCGGTGTTGATTTGTGGGGCATTGAGTTTATGCCCCAAGGTCGCAAATCATTACTGCGTATTTATATTGAATCACTGCCCGAAAATCGAGCGGCAGGCGAGCATGTGACCATTGAGGATTGTTCAGCGGTTAATCATCAGGTTTCTGGTGTATTAGATGTTCACGATCCAATTGCGGGCGAATATGTCCTAGAGGTGTCAAGTCCGGGTTTTGATCGTCCTTTATTTACGCGTGAGCAGGTAGCGGCATATGTGGGTGAGACGATCAATTTGCGATTAATCCATGCCATTGGTAGCGGTGATACGAAACGCCGCAAAGTAGTGGGTCGCTTGACCTGCGTGGGCGAGGATAGCATGACAGTGATCACCGAAGATAAGCTTGAATTTAATATTGCATTTGATAGCGTGGATAAAGCACATTTGGTGTACGAAGACTGATTTATTTGGTCTAATGCCTGTCATATGAGATTGCATGGTGAAGTGATGCAATCATTGCATAAAAATTAATCAATATCAATTAACCCAAAGGATCTACAGATGAGTCGTGAAATTTTGACTGTGGTTGAGACCGTCAGTAACGAAAAAGGACTAAATCCTGAAGATATTTTTGAGGCGATTGAGCAAGCGCTTGTCGTCTCAACCAAGAAAAAAGTCTATACTGAGCAGCCTGAAGTTGCCATCCGTGTACATATTGATCGCAAAACGGGCAATTATGATACATTTCGTTATTGGACAGTGGTTGCTGATGAAGATCATGAGATGCCAGCGTGTCAGCTTGCGATCAGTGATTTGGACGAAAACGAATGGCAGATTGGTGATGTCAAAGAAGAACAAATTGAGTCGATTGAATTTGGTCGTATCGCTGCCACGCAAGCCAAACAAGTAATCATTCAAAAAATCCGTGAAGCTGAAAGAGCGTTGGTTGCCGATGCGTTTGAGTCACGCATTGGTGATTTAATCAGTGGTGAAATTAAAAAACAAAGCCGTGATGCTTATATTGTGGATTTGGGTGAAGGCGGTGAAGGTTATTTGGCAAAAGATCAGACATTGCCGCGTGAGACATTGCGTGTCAAAAGCCGAGTTTCTGCCATCTTATCTCAGGTCAATCGTGATGGTCGTAGCCCACAGCTGATGTTGTCACGGACCAGCAATGAGATGCTGATTGCTTTGATGAATAAAGAAGTGCCAGAGATTAGTGAGCAGATTATTGAGATTCGTGATGTGGCTCGCTTACCTGGTTTACGCGCTAAAATTTCGGTAAAAACCAATGATCACCGTATTGATCCTGTGGGTGCGTGTATTGGTATGCGTGGTACGCGTATTCAAGCTGTACAACAGGAGCTAGATGGTGAACGCATTGATGTGATTGTTTGGAATGAAGATCCGGCACAATATATCATCAGTGCGCTTGAGCCTGCTGATGTCATTGGTCTTGTGCTTGATGAAGATGCTAAAACTGCTGAAGTGATTTTTGCAACGAATGATCAATTAGCCCGTGCCATTGGATCTCAAGGTCAAAATGTTCGCTTGGCTTCTGAATTAACTGGCTACAAGCTGAACATGATTTTGGAGTCTGAATACAGCGAGCGCCAAGCTTCTGAAAATCAAGCAGTGATTGACCTATTTTATGAACGCTTGGAGCTTGATCGTGATTTGGCTGAAGTGTTGGCGGAAGTGGGTTTTGCCGATATTGAAACTGTGGCGTATGCACCAGTAGAGGAATTCTATGAAATTGATGGCTTAGATGATGAAACCATTACTGCCATCCAAGAGCGTGCCAAAGAAGTCATCATCAGTGATGAAATTGCCAAGCAGCAAAATATCAAAGAGCCAAGTGCCGAGCTTTTGGCTTTAGAAGACATGACGCCAGCAATCGCTTACAAATTGGCCGAGCGTGATATCATTACGCTGGATGATTTGGCAGAGCAAGCCATTTTTGATATCGAAGATATCGAGGGCTTGAACAGCCAAAGTGCTGGAAAATTCATTATGGCAGCACGCCAATCATGGTTCGAATAATCATGAGTGTAGCGGTCGTAGGCGTACAGCAATGAGCGTACAGCCATTAAAATAACTTTGCCAAGCCTAAAGGTTTGGCAGACAATACATAAGTGGGCAGTGTTTGGCAGTTGTGCCAAGCCCACTTGCCAAACCAAAACAATTAGGTGATATGAATGGCAAAAACAGTTAAACAACTTGCACAAACTTCAAAAACAACAACCGAAACCATCCTAAAACAACTTGCCGATGCTGGTCTACCAAGTCGTGGCGAAAATGATCTTGTTACCGATAGCGAGCAAGATAAACTGGTGGCTTTTTTAAAGCAAAGCCATGGTGAAAAACCCAAATCTCGCATCAGTTTAAAATCCAAAACTACCTCAACCGCTCAAGTGACAGGCACATCAGGTAAGGCAAAAACGGTCAATGTCGTGCGTACCAAAAAAGTCGTCTATGACAAACCAGATCCAGCTAAGATTGAAGCGAAAATCGCAGCCCAAGCTAAGGCTGCCGAAGAAGCACGCCTAAAAGCTGCCGAAGAAAAACAAGCTGCCGAACGCAGCAAAAAAGAAGCAGCCGAGCGTCAAGCGGCAACCTTGGCTGCGATGCGTGCAAGCAGTGAGCCTGTAAAAAATCATGAGGTTAATGCGACGGTTGTCGTCAAAAAGATAAAAAATCCAGAAGACGCCAAGCCTGCTGATAAAGCAGAAAAAACCGATAAGAAAAAACCTGCCAAACCCATCAAAAAAGAATCGGCAACTGACAAAAAAGCGCGTGAAGCTCGTGAAGCAGAAGAAGAGCGTTTGCGTCAGATGGAGGCAGAAACACGCCGTAAAGCTGCCGAAGAAGCTCAAAAACGCACACTTGAGCAGATGAAACAAATGGCGTCTCGCTATAGCGATGCTGATGACGGTGCGACTGCCGCTATTGTTCGTACCAAAGACGATGCACCGTTGGCTGATGGCTTGGTGGGTGCTGCGCTTGAAGAATCATTTGAAAAAGAGCGTCGTGAAATTAAACGAGGTGCAACAGGCACTGCTGGCAAAGGCGGTAAAAAAAGCCGCAAAGGTCAGCAAGAAGAGCGTGAAATGAAAACCCGTGCAAAGGGCTTAAAATCATCTCAAGCCAATAAACATAAATTTGAAATGCCTGTTGAAAAAATCGTCCATAATGTTGAGGTTGGTGAAAATATCGTTTTATCCGATTTGGCACAAAAAATGGCGGTTAAGGTGCGTGAAGTCATCAAATCACTGATGAAGATGGGTGAGATGGTGCGTGAGTCAGACAGTATCGATCAAATGACCGCTGCACTTGTCATCGAAGAATTTGGCCATAACTTTGTACCGATCAGCGATACCCAGCTAGAAGATGATTTACAAGTCGCTGTTGATGAAAAATCAGGTAATGTCCAAACACGCCCACCTGTAGTAACCATCATGGGTCATGTTGACCATGGTAAGACATCGCTTTTGGATAAAATCCGCACTACTAAAGTTGCAAGCGGCGAAGCAGGCGGTATTACTCAGCATATCGGTGCATATCATGTAACAACAGATCGTGGTCTAATTACCTTTTTAGATACCCCAGGCCATGCTGCTTTTACCGCCATGCGTTCTCGAGGGGCTCAAGCAACAGATATCGTGGTGCTTGTGGTTGCTGCTGATGACGGCATGATGCCACAAACCGAAGAGGCCATCGATCATGCTCGTGCTGCAGGGACACCGCTCATTGTTGCGATTAACAAGATGGATAAAGATACCGCCGATCCAGATCGTGTGATTAATGAGTTGTCCGTCAAAGAAGTCATTCCAGAAGAGTGGGGTGGCGATACTCCTATGGTTAAAGTCTCTGCCAAATCGGGTATGGGTATTGATGAGCTTTTGGAGGTTATTAGTATCCAAGCAGAACTGATGGAGCTTGAGGCACCGATTGATGGTGCTGCCCAAGGTGTGGTGATTGAATCACGCTTGGATAAAGGACGAGGTGCTGTGGCAAGCTTATTGGTTAAGCGAGGTACATTAAATCAAGGTGATTTGGTTTTGGCAGGCGAATACTATGGTAAGGTTCGTGCCATGACTGATGAAAATGGTCAACGCATCAAAACCGCAGGCCCATCAATTCCTGTTGAGATTTTGGGTCTACCAGAAGCACCCGCAGCAGGCAGTGAATTTTTAGTGGTATCTGATGAGAAAAAAGCCCGTGAAGTTGCTGATTTTCGGGCAGCACGGGAGCGTGAACGCACGCTTGATCGTCAAAATAAAATGCGACTTGATACCTTATTTGAAAGTATGGGATCGGCAGAAGTTGCAACTTTGAATATCATCTTAAAAACAGATGTCCGTGGTTCACTAGAAGCGTTATTAAATGCATTAGACGAACTTTCAACTGATGAAGTTAAAGTGCGTGTGATCAGCTCAGGCGTTGGTGCGATTACCGAATCTGATGTCATCTTGGCAGAATCAAGTGAAGCGGTATTGCTTGGCTTTAATGTCCGTGCTGATAATGCAGGTAAACGCAAGGCAGATGAAGCGGGCATAGATATTCGTTATTATAGCGTTATCTACGGTCTTATTGATGATGTCAAAGCAGCAATGAGTGGCATGCTTGCACCAGAGCATCGTGAGCAGATTTTAGGTATCGCTGAGGTTCGTGATGTCTTCCGCTCAAGTAAATTTGGCGCAGCCGCAGGCTGTATGGTTCAAGAAGGTACTATTTATCGCAATAAGCCAATCCGAGTCTTGCGTGATGACAAAGTCATCTTTACAGGCCATTTACAATCTTTGCGTCGCTACAAAGACGATGTCAATGAGGTAAAAGCAGGTATGGAATGCGGTCTTGCGGTCAAGGGCTATGAGGTTGCCGTGGGTGATAAGATTGAGGTCTTTGAGATCCATGAAGTGAAACGAGAGCTATAATTGTGATGATGGCGTTTGGGTATATTGTTTAAAATCATGCAAGTGATACGCCCAAAAGTTAGTATTTAGTCACTCCATTTAATTATTGATTTTATTTAATAAATTTTAATTAAATTTTTAATAAATTATTGGTCTGATCGTTCAAAAAGATTGGTGTTGATACACCAATCTTTTTTAATTGATATGATATGCCGTTGTATGAGTGAAACAAACTTTTATCTGATAAATCTACCAAATGAATCATTTGGCATAATCTAAGTCATCATTTTGAATCACTAAATTTTCACCTTCTTGTATATCCAGCACTTCTTTTTGTAGCTTGGTGGTAAAAACATGCTCACGCTGAATGGTTTGGGTGTTTAGGTGAATATCTTCAATGGCGTGAGCTGTTTTTGTGACCGTCGCAGTCTCACAATACAACAACATCTCAATTGGTGTATCTGGTGTTAATGAACACACCTGACCGTTGATGGTAATTTTGGCGTGTGTGGCTTTTGTGTTGTCAATAATATTAACCAAGTCATCATCATTTGACAACTGTTCATGAGTTGCCAAAGAGGCATCATCTTGTTGATAGGTGATGACAAGATGTTCTTCAGTTAAGGTGATGGGAATATTAACGGTGCGTGTGTGTATCTTTTTGGATAAAATTACCTTACCTGTATTAACACGCTGTTTTTGAACTTCGGCCCTTTCTTCCAAAAGCTCTAAGGTTTGAGTATCATCAATTGTATGCGGTGTTTTCATTGTCTTATTTCCTTAAAATTTTAGGTCTTTAAAAATTTCTTTGAGATTTGGTTTGGATTAATCAAACCCAGCTTTTCAGTATTGATTAAATTTAAAAAAAGCCAGAGCATTGCCCTGGCTTTTTGGATGCTTGACTGATGCGATTTACTCATTCAAGTCAAAGTTTAGGTTAGGTCAGATTATAGACCACGAGCACGGCGTACTTCATCAGCGGTAATGCCTTCATAGTTGACCACATTGCCATTTTTATCAACCACATTGCCTAAATCATCCACATTAAGCTCTTCACGCTGAATGGTTTCTAAAATGGTTTCTGTACGAGTTTCTGAAGTTTTGCCTAAGGTGACCTCTTCGGTGACATAAGTTTGTTTGGTAACATTGGCTCGCTCAGCTTCTAGCTCAACGCTGATGGTGTCTGCACCCGAATCATTAATACGGCGATCTGTTGGGCGATCTACAGCGGTACGCTCAATGTGAGCATGCTCTTCTTCTAAATCCACTTCCATACGGCGTTCTTCGGTAACCACATGCTTACCAAGGCTAACAATGCCTGCTACGATACGGTCTTTATTGACTGTTAAGCGTTCTTCTAACAATTCTAGCGTATTTGGAGCATGATAATGGCTTTCATCTAACTCAAGACGGCTTTCTGCAGGCAGTGTCTCTGCTGCATAAAATTCACGGTCTTTGTTATATTGTTCTTCATAGGTATAGCTATAATTTTGATCATAGCCTTCCATTGCTTCTACTTGCTCTTTGGTCAGACTGTCAAAATATACCTCATCGCCAACAATGCAAGACAAGCCTGCTGGAACCAAAACCTCTTTTGAGAAGAACCAACCACCAGCATCAACCACTAGGTAGCGAATCTTACCTGTGTCTACCTCGACCAATACATCTTGTACTTTACCAAGTTTTTCTTGACCGATGCCATAAGCAGTTTTGCCAATTGGGTTATAATAGTCATTTCCCAATGCTTCACGGTTGGTAGCTTCAATGTCATACAATCGTACTAACTTACTCACCATACTTCTCCCTTTGTTTTGTTGATCTGATTGATGGCTCAATCAGGATTTCTAATCTTTTTATATACCGCTTAAATTTATATACCGCTTAAACTTCAGATACAAATTTAAACTATCGAGGTAACCTAATATCATCAAAACGATAAAATGATTTATCTTTTCTTTTATCTGTTTTTATCTGTTGGCTACTTCTTGATGTCTAGCGATACTTTTAGTATAAAGAATTTAAAATTTTGTACTAAGCGTTTTTTGTCAATAATTATTATGATTCAATTAACTATTTATAAACCAAAGTAACCCAATGTAACTTTAAGTAAATTTAATAATTTTTTGAAAATTATGTTGATTATCGGTGACTATGGGCAAGCTGATTGATGAAATTTATCGTTTTATCATGCCTTTTATGTAAAAATCGGTGCTACTTTTAACGAGTATGTTGAATGAGTAAGATGACCAAATGCAAAAGCAGACAATAAGATCAATCGGCAAAAATGTCATTCATTGGTTTTATTAAAAAAATGGGCTATACTACCACCATCATACTGAGGTGAATTTTAATAACATTTTATTAATCGTATATCTATTTAGAGGACTTATGAATCAACGATTACAGCGACTTGCTGACCAAATTCAGCGTACTTTAGCCATTTTAATTCGAGATGAGATTAATGACCCACGCTTGACGGGGTTTGTGACCATTTCTAGTGTGAAGGTTAGCCCTGATTTGGGCTATGCTGATGTTTATGTGACGATTTTGGAGCCAAGTCAAGATGGTGGCATGAACAGTGAGGCACATGCTCAAAGCTTAAAAGTACTTAATACCGCTGCTGGATTTTTGCGAACTGAGCTGGCACGCACCATGAAAACACGCACCACGCCACGCTTAAGATTTCATTACGATGAGGTGACCGCCCATGGTAATCGTATGATGAGCTTGGTTGGTCAAGCCATGCAAAAAACCCAAGAAAGTGAAAAAAACTATCTGGATGAAGAGCATCAGTTGGATGATGATAAATCATGATGAATCGGCCGACCAAAAAAGTGGTGATTTCAGGCATTTTATTATTAGATAAACCTGCTGATATCAGCTCACACAGTGCTTTGGCAAAAGCTAAGTATTTATATCAATCCGAGTTGTATGATTCTAAAAAAGCAGGTCATACAGGCACGCTTGACCCTATGGCAACAGGGCTTTTACCGATATGTTTTGGTGAGGCAACCAAATTTGCACAGTATGGGCTTAATGCAGATAAAAGTTATGTCGCACTGTTAAGCTTAGGCGTTAAAACAGATACTGCTGATAGATATGGTCAGGTGATACAACGCACCGATGCACCAAGCTTTAATCAGCAAACACTTAATGGGATTGCCAATGCTTTAATGGGCAAACAAATGCAAGTGCCGCCTATGTATTCCGCCTTAAAAAAAGATGGTAAAAAACTGTATGAATATGCACGATTAGGCAAGGTGGTCGAGCGTGATGCCAGACCTATTATCATACATAATTTGACACTCACAAAACTGGATAATACCACAATTAAACTGATTGTCTCTTGCTCAAAGGGGACTTATGTGCGTGTGCTGGGCGAAAGTGTGGCAGAGCATTTGAACTGTGTGGGGCATTTGATTGCCTTACACCGAACCTGTACAGGTGGATTTGATGTGGCAGATGCGATAAGCCTTGGTGAGTTGGCGAATTCATCTTTGGATGAACGCTTGGGCAGACTTTTGCCCACAGATGCGATGCTTGGTCATTTGCCCATGTTGAGACTGACAACGGATGAGGCGGCACGCATTAAAATGGGGCAACGATTAAATGTCAAAGACCGTCTAGATAGCTTGCTTGAGTTTGATGATGTGTTGCTTGTGCGACTGTATGCCCAAGATATATTTATTGGGCTGGCAGAGGTATCTAAAAGCGGAAGATTACAGCCTAAAAAATTGGTCGCATAACTGATCAGCCTTTCAAGCAGTACTTGACCTTGACGGTTTGGATGATTTTAGTGTAAAATGGTTGAGCTTATCATCAGTATAAGCCGATATAACAATTCATGTGAGTATATGATGAAAAAATTAATTTTAGCAACAGTCTTGGCAGGTCTTTCAACTGCCGCTGCAGCCAATGTTTTGGTTAATAACGGTTATTATGTTCAAGCCGATCTTGGTTATTCAAATCTAGAAGCAAAATATAACGACAATCGACCCAACGACAATAAACTTGAAGATAAAGGTTTGGGCTATGGCATAAGCTTTGGTAAAGATACCGACTTGGCTCGCTATGCCTTAGATTATAAAAATTATGGTAAGATTAATTCTTCTTACACTTATCAACCACAAACGAACACGAGTATCACCTCTTCAGGCGAGCTTAAGGCACAGTCTTTGGGTCTTTCAGCCATTTATGATTTTGATACAGTGTCAGGTTTTACGCCGTATGCAGGTGCTCGTGTGGGCATTAACCAAATAAAAAGCACTGTTTCAACAGTGACAACAACGGCTGCTGCCCAATCAAGAACTACCCACAGTCAAAAACAAGAAAACAAGGTTGGCTTTGGTGTGCTGGCTGGGGCACAATATGCCATCAACCCACAGCTTAGCGTTGATGCTGGCGTTGAGTATAATTATTTGGGTAAGTATGATAAATTGGATACAGACAGCAAGCTTAAGGCTCATCAATATGGTGCGAAAGTAGGTCTGCGTTATAACTTTTAAAATTAGCAAACTGCTGATTTTAAGCTTGCTAAAAAACCCATCGTGCGATATATCGATGGGTTTTTGTAAAAAGTGATAAAAATCAGCAAAACAGCTGACAGCGGTTTAAAAAACTGTTATAATTTATTTTTAGATGCCAAATGGCGTAGGTAAGCTTTAGCAATGCGATGCTTGCCTGAATTTATTTGCATTGCTTAGTAAGGAATGAATGATGTTAACGAATAAAGATCGTGAAGCGGTAATTGCAAAATATCAGCGTGGCGAGAATGATACTGGTAGCCCAGAGGTGCAAGTGGCTTTATTGACCGCTCGCATTAATGACTTACAAGACCATTTCAAAGCACACAAAGCCGACCACCACAGTCGCCGTGGTCTTATCCGCATGGTTAACCAACGCCGTAAGCTATTGGACTACCTAAAAGGTAAAGATTTGAACCGCTATACTGACTTAATCGGTTCATTGGGTCTACGCCGTTAATTTGTCCTTGTGGCATTGGGTTTTTAACCTGTATACGATACCGAAAACGGCGTGCTTTTGCGTGCCGTTTTTTATTAATTATTTGTTTGTTATTTAAATCATCAATTGCATTGAGCATGAATTTAGAACTCTAAGGCATGACATGAAACGATGTTATGCCTTAGGGCTTTAGATTATGCCAATCAATGCCTATTATATAAAAGGATCAATTTATGTTTAATCCCATTCGTCAAGAATTTCAATATGGCAACCAACAAGTTGTTTTAGAAACAGGTCGTATCGCTCGCCAGGCCAATAGTGTGCTTGTGCATATGGGCGGCGTTTCAGTTTTGGTTGCTGTGGTCGTGCGTCCTGAAGCCATTGCTGGTCAAAACTTTTTTCCTTTGACGGTGAATTATCAAGAAAAAATGTATGCTTCGGGCAAAATCCCAGGCGGTTATGGCAAGCGTGAAGGTCGTGCGTCAGAGTTTGAGACGCTGACTTCTCGCTTGATTGATCGCCCAATCCGTCCGCTATTTCCAGAGGGCTACTTTAACGAAATTCAGGTAACAGCAACAGTCATTTCATCAGATAAAACCCAAGATGCTGACATTGCAGCGATGATTGGTGCATCAGCAGCGTTAGCAATTTCACCAGCACCATTTAATGGTCCTATCGGTGCTGCTCGTGTTGGTTTTATCAATGGCGAGTATGTACTCAACCCAACTTTGGCTGAGATGAAGCAAAGTGATTTGGATTTGGTCGTGGCAGGCACCAAATCAGCGGTACTGATGGTTGAGTCTGAAGCTAAAGAGCTATCAGAAGACCAAATGCTGGGGGCGGTGCTTTATGGGCATGGTCAGCAGCAGGTGGTGATTGATAATATCAATACATTCGCCCAAGCGGTAGGCAATACCAAGCAAGAATTTGTCGCCCCTGCCATCAATGAAGAGCTAAATACTCAGCTAAAAGAGCAGTTCACCGCTAAAGTTAGTGAAGCCTACACGATTACCGTCAAACAAGACCGCTACGCACGCTTAGATGAGCTTGCCGCAGAAGCTTTGGTACTGGCAGGCGATGAGACAAGTGATGACTATGCCGATAAAGTCGCCCAAATTAAAGAGCTATTTGAAACCCTAAAATATCGTACCGTGCGTGATAATATCTTATCAGGCAAGCCTCGTATTGATGGGCGTGATTTGGAGACTGTGCGTGCCTTGGATATTCAAGTGGGCGTCTTGCCTTATACACACGGCTCGGCACTGTTTACTCGTGGCGAAACTCAAGCGTTGGTTGTAACCACTTTGGGTACAACACGGGATGTGAACCTTGTGGATACGCTGGCAGGCACAAAGCAAGATCACTTTATGCTACACTATAATTTCCCACATTATTCAGTGGGTGAGACAGGTCGTGAAGGTGCACCAAAACGCCGTGAAATTGGACATGGTCGCTTGGCACGCCGTGGTGTTCAGGCGATGTTACCTGCCGCTGAACGCTTCCCATACACCATTCGTGTGGTCTCTGAAATCACCGAGTCAAATGGTTCATCATCTATGGCGTCTGTCTGCGGTGCGTCGTTATCTTTGATGGATGCAGGCGTGCCGCTAAAAGCCCCTGTTGCAGGCATCGCCATGGGACTGG
Source organism: Moraxella catarrhalis (assembly GCF_001632285.1). GTDB lineage: Bacteria > Pseudomonadota > Gammaproteobacteria > Pseudomonadales > Moraxellaceae > Moraxella > Moraxella catarrhalis. Next base: position 44,754 of record NZ_LWAH01000011.1, on the reverse strand, counting down.
TCAAAGAAGGTGAGCGTTTTGCTGTGCTGTCGGACATTTTGGGTGATGAAGACCATTTGGGCGATATGGACTTTAAAGTTGCAGGTTCGGTAAATGGTATCACAGCTCTACAAATGGACATTAAGATTGAAGGCATTACCGCCGATATTATGGAACAAGCCCTAAAACAAGCACACGCAGGTCGTATCCATATCCTAAATGCCATGAATGAGGTCATCGCAACCTCTCGTACTGAGATTAACGCTCATGCACCAAATTATGCCACCATCACTATCAACCCTGAAAAAATCCGTGATGTGATTGGTAAGGGTGGGGCGACCATTCGTCAGCTGACTGAGGATACAGGTGCAACCATTGATATTGATGATAACGGCACAATTCGTATTTTTGGTACAGATAAAGCATCAACCCGTGCCGCCATTACTCAAATTGAGGCGATTACCGCCGAGGTTGAAGTGGGTACAGTGTACGAAGGTACGGTTGCTCGCATTGTTGATTTTGGGGCGTTTGTTACCATTTTACCAGGCACAGATGGTCTGGTACACATCAGCCAAATCTCTGATGAGCGTGTGGAGAATGTGAGTGATTATCTAAAAGAAGGTCAAACTGTCAAGGTTCAAGTTCAAGACATTGATAATCGTGGTCGTATTAAATTAACCATGAAAGGTGTTGAGCAGTAAGCCTTTGATTTAATTGTTAAAAAACAAAAACCACTCCGACATGGGGTGGTTTTTTATTAAAAATACCTTGACATGTAAGGGAGCTACCATTATACTACTAACATTAGTAAATTTACTAATTTTAGTATTTTAACCCTAAATTTGATGAGGTAAATATGTCAAAGTTTAAAAAAATCCCCACACATTTATTGCATATCCCTGTGATAATGCTAGAAAACTATCAAGCAATAGATGGTGCATTCGCTCACAATACAGATGCACAAGGGTTATCTGTGGGTGTTGCTCAATGGAATGGTGCAGGATATACTGATTTTTCAGCGAAAATATGGCGATTTGCTTATGATGAAAACAATTCAAAAGGCGGGCGTTGGTCAAGACAATCCGAGGAAATACCGCTACACAGAACGCTTGATTTAGCAAGTTTGGTGTGTGCCAGCATTTATTATACCAAAAATGGTGAATTTCCTAGCGATTGCGATTATGACTTATCTAAAAGTAATGATGCACATCATCAAGCGTTGTTAAAACAATTTTTGGAAAAAAATGATGAGTATTTGCAAACCTCTTTAAAGCGTTTGGCAAAATTAGTCAATCAATTGGTTGAGCAGGAGTAGAGTTTTTATGAGCCATGTTAATTTTTATCGCATTCACATCAAACCACATCGTGATGACGAAAAAAACCAAGATTTATTTGAGCTTTGTCTAAATCAGGGCATACTTGGCGGTGGCTGGGCTGTGGACGATTTGGATAATGGTGCAGATTGGCGGACTTTTTCTTGGCAGGTGTTAAAAAAGTATCCAAATAATAGCGACTTAAAAGAGTTTTTAAAGCATATGCCTAACATCAAAAAAGATGACATGGTACTGACAAAAGACCGTCATTCCAATTATTATCTTGCCAAAGTCATATCTGGTTGGGAATATGTGGATTTTGATGATATTATCAATCCTAAAAAATTAGACATTCATAATATCGTGCGTGTAGAATTTCAAAAAATCCCTAACGACATTAAAGGCGGAGAGATGTATGAATTTTTCAATGGTAAATATAGAAATCATACTTTGGTAGAGATAGCAGAGTTTGAGCAAATCTACACCAAAGAACTGTATAAATATCTATGGAATAAATTGTCAAATACTTGTGATTATGCCGTTGATGATTATTTCTTGCACATGGTAAAACAAATAAAAGCCTTATGATATTTGCTTAAAATAAAGTCGCCATCGTATGATGGCGGTTTTATTTTTAAGGATTGTTGTGATGAATTAAAAATAAAATCACAAATACTGCTTTAAATTATCCCTTGCTTTATTTTCTAACGCTTGATAAAAATAATTGGTTAAATAAATTCGCTCCTTGTTATAAAATCCTTTTAACACCGATTTTCTTTTAACATGATAAATAAAACGATTGACCCACGCATATTCTTGCCTGATTTGATGATTATATTCATCAAATCTATCAAAATCACTTCCCAATATCGCCAAATCAATATCCAATAAATAATCCAAATCTGCTTTATCATCGCCCGTTAAAGGATTGATATGGTCTTTGGTGGCAAGAAATAACGCTCAGTAATACCAATATCTGTATCGGATGATATGCCTTGTAATTCATCCTTCATCATGACCGAGCTGTCGTATTCATTGGCGGGGCTTTTGGGATTATAAATTACGTCATGATAAAAAAAGGGCAATGGCAACCAAATCGGGACGAGATAAATTATCCTTTATTTCATCAAACCACATAAAATATTCAGATAAATGGGTGAGATTATGATAATGACGGTGGGGCTGTTGGTAGTGGGTAATGAGATTATCTAAAAGAAGGTCAAACTGTCAAGGTTCAAGTTCAAGACATTGATAATCGTGGTCGTATTAAATTAACCATGAAAGGTGTTGAATAAACAACCTTAGTATCATATTATCATATGACTTTAAAAAACCGCTCTTTTGAGCGGTTTTTTAATAATTTTGGTTAAAGATGGTAAGTGCTTAAGCTTGAGTAATCTAAATCACTTGAACAACCAATCATTCTACCCACCACGATGATAGGGGTGATGATTAATCAGACTCATCGCACGATACAACTGCTCTATGACAATGATACGCACCAACGGATGCGGCAAGGTCAGCTCCGATAATGACCATTTAAAATCTGCTGCTTGCAATATCTCAGGCGAAACGCCATCAGCACCACCAATCACCAAGGCAATATCTGCACCATCTTGCATCGCCACACTCAGCTTATCACTCAAATGCTCAGTAGACAGCATTTTACCCTTAACTTCAAGCAGCCATAATCGCTCTTTTGGATGTTTGGCATTTAAAATTGTCGTCGCTTCGATGGCTTTATATTTATCAATCTCGGCAGGTGAGGGGGTTTTGCTGCGTTTGGCAGGAGGTAGTTCCACCATTTCAACACTAATCATGGGCTGAATGCGTTTGAGGTATTCTTCAAAGCCTTGTTGTACCCAATTTGGCATTTTGTGCCCAATACTTAAAATTCGTAATTTCATCAAAGCTTCCTATGGTTTTGATACCATTTTACTTAAAATTTGCCAAAATTTCATCGCAAAATAACATAACTGATGGCGAAAATGACAAAATTTTGTTATTCTAAGCAATTTACCAGCAAATTTATCAAGCAGCTTAAGCAATAGACTTAGACCATAAAAATACAGGAGTAAACAATGGTAACAAATACAGCAGTGTCGCACAGTCCTCAGTACGATGATTCTGAATTTGAATATGCAGGATTTTGGATACGATTTGTGGCATGTCTTGTCGATAATTTAATTGTTATGATTATAATTGCACCGTATTGGTTTTATAATTATCAGCAAATGATGGCCATGCCTGCTGACCAAATACCGTTTTATAGTGTTGGGGATGCCATCCTTTATAGTGCTGGGGATGCTATCCTAAACTTAGTGATGGCGGCGGCGGTTGTTTGGTTTTGGGTAAAAAAAGGTGCAACACCAGGTAAAATGCTCTTTGGGCTGCAAGTCCGTGATGCCAAAACAGGGCAATTTATCAGTGTGCCAAGGGCATTATTGCGATATTTTAGTTATCTGATTTCATCCGTGATTCTTTGTTTGGGACTTATTTGGGTTGGTTTTGATAAGAAAAAACAAGGCTGGCATGATAAAATTGCCAAAACTGTTGTGGTAAAACGCATTCGCTGATGGGTCGCCAGTTAAACAATAAAACCATCAAACGCAAGCAGGGCGATGTGTTTGAGCAGTTGGCGGTAGATAAGCTAAAACAAGCAGGCTATGAAATTATTTTAACCAACTTTACCACCCCATTTGTTGGTGAGATTGATATTATCGCCAGACAGCCTTTGGAGCAATCGCACCGTTTGGTGCAGCCAAGATTTTGTACGGTATTTGTTGAAGTGCGTAGCCGAACAAGTTCTGTGTATGGTACAGCGCTTGAGAGTGTTACCTCAAAAAAGCAGGCAAAAATCTACCGAACAGCAGAACGATTTTTAATCAATTATCCCAAATATATTGATGATGCATACCGTTTTGATGTCATGGTTTTTGATTTGGTTGATGGATTGATTGAACATGAATGGATAAAAAATGCGTTTTGATTGGCTCAATGGTCGTGAATTAAAATCAATCAAGCAATCCGTAGCTTTACTATAAGATATATCCCAGTAATATGGAAACATAGCATGATGAAAAAATTATTAATCGTTTTGACGAGCATGGCAATGATTGGTTTGACAGCATGTGTCAGCAATGGCACACAAAGTGTCGGCGCTGATGCGATGGGTCGCACCATTCCTGAGCGTATCAGTGATAGTAGTATTGAGCTTACCGCACGCCGTAATCTTGCAACCATTCCGGGTGTCAGTCCAAATACAGTGCGTATTGATATTGCCAGTTTTCGCCGAGAAGTTTTATTGACTGGCGAAGTACCCAGTGAACAGATTAAGATTGAAGTTGGGCGTACGATTGACTCGATGAGAGATGTCGAAAAAGTCTTTAATTATTTGACTGTCGTTGAGACACCCAAAAGCCAAAGCCATACTTTGCATGAAAATTATTTACGCTCAAAAATCAATACCCGCTTACTAACCAACCGCCATCTTAAATCATCACAATATAAGGTTGTTGTTCGTGACCGTACCGCTTATGTGCTGGGCTATTTGACATCCGAGCAGCAAGGTTATATCTTAGAAGCCATTCAAGCGACACCCGGTATGGAGGCTGCGGTAACTTTGACGACTTTGGTGAGTGTTCAGGAGTTAGAAAGTTATACCAATCATGAAGTGAATACACAGGCGTATACCAACGATGATGGCTATGATGCCATGGTGGCAAAGCCTGATACGCAAGAAGATAGTGGCTATATATTGCAAGAAATTTATACACCCAATGCCAGTAATGTAGCCCCAGCCAATACAGCACCTGTATTTGAGATCTCTCAATAGCGATTTGTACCATCATCTATCATGGTAATTTGGTGGCATATTTGGCAGCATTTGATGATAAATGTTGCCAGATTTGATATAATAATGTAATTATTTTGGGTGGATTAACCGCCCTATGGCAATGAGAAAACCTATGAATGCACAAGCTTTAATTGAGCTACTTCGCCCACATTTTGCCGATGCCCACATTGATGCGGTGAATGAAGGTAATAAATTTGAATTGTTGATTGTTGATGATGCCTTTGAGGGCAAGCGTTTGGTAGCGCGTCAGCAGATGGTTTATACACTTGTTAATCAATATATCCAAAACGGTGCAATGCACGCTTTGACGATTCATGCGCTTACGCCTGCAGAATATACTGCCAAAAAAGCTTAAGCTTAGGGATAAGTTATGGATAAGTTTAAAATTATAGGGGCAAGTCGTATCATTGGTGAGGTCACCATTTCAGGTTCAAAAAATGCTGCTCTGCCACTGTTGGCAGCAATGCTACTACCCAATGGTGAAACGGTGCTTCATAATGTGCCGACACTAAAAGATACAGCCACTTTGATTGAACTGATTGCAGGTACTGGCGTAAAAATTTATAAAGAAGGTAATACGGTCACAGCAGATGCAAGTGTTGTGACAAATTATTATGCACCTTATGAGTTGGTGCGTACGATGCGTGCATCGATTTTGGTGCTAGGTCCATTGCTTGCACGCTTTGGTGAAGCGGAAGTCAGTTTACCAGGTGGCTGCTCTATTGGCTCACGACCTGTGGATCAGCACCTAAAGGCACTAGAAGCCATGGGTGCAACTATCGAAGTTGAAAATGGCTATGTTAAAGCTCGTGCACCAGCAGGCGGTCGCTTGATAGGCTGTGATTTTAGCTTTGATATGGTGACGGTCGGTGGTACCGAAAATATCATCATGGCGGCAACGCTTGCTTTGGGTACCACACGCTTAGAAAACTGTGCGACTGAACCTGAGGTGGTAGATTTGGCAAATATGTTGGTTGCCATGGGTGCCAAAATCAGCGGTATCGGCACAACAACAATGGTTATTGAGGGCGTTGAGAGCTTGCATGGCTGTGAATACAGCGTGATCGCAGATCGTATCGAAACAGGCTCTTATTTGGCAGGCGCACTCATGAGCCGTGGTGATGTCTTAGTGCTCAATACATCGGCAGAGTTTTTACATCCTGTACTCAAAAAATTTGAAGCCATGGGTGCGACCATTACCACAGGTCACAACTGGATTCGTGCGGTGATGACCACGCGTCCAAAAGCTGTTGATATTCGTACTCAAGTACATCCAGGATTTCCAACCGATATGCAGGCACAGTTGATGGCGGTGTGCTGTTTGGCAGAAGGTACAAGCACGATTATTGAAAATATCTTTGAAAATCGTTTCATGCATGTGCCAGAGCTTCAGCGTATGGGGGCAAATATCCGCATCGATGGTCATACTGCCATTGTTAAAGGTGTTGAAAAATTTATGCCAGCGCCCGTTATGGCAACCGATTTACGAGCATCCATGTCGCTTGTGATGGCGGCGGCGTGTGCCGAAGGTGAAAGTGTTATTGATCGCATTTACCATATAGACCGTGGCTATGATGATGTTGAAAATAAACTGCGTGGGTTGGGTGTTAATATTGAGCGTATCAAAGGCTAAAGTTATCAAGACTTTAACGCCATTTTGACCAAATAAAATTCTGACCTTTTACCATCTAAATTGTGGCAGTAGTAACTCATGATAACCATGACAGAAAATTTTTCAGGCTTAACCATTGCTCTATCAAAAGGGCGAATTTTGGACGAAACCTTGCCTTTATTTGCTAAGGCAGGGATTGTACCGCTAGAAAATATTAACCAGTCTCGAAAGCTTATTTTTCCGACCACACATCCCAATGTTCGTTTGTTGATTTTGCGAGCTTCTGATGTGCCGACATATGTAGAGCATGGGGCGGCAGATATTGGCGTGGCGGGTAAAGATGTTTTGATCGAATATGATGCACAGATTTATGAGCTGCTGGACTTGGGCATCGCCAAATGTCGTCTGATGACTGCAGGTGTCAAAGGTGCAGTACTGCCTAATCGCCGCTTGCGTATCGCCACCAAATACACCAATGTAGCACGCAACTATTTTGCGTCTCGTGGTGAACAAGTAGACATCATCAAGCTGTATGGCTCTATGGAGCTTGCTCCTTTGGTGGGGCTTGGTGATTTGATTGTGGATGTCGTAGATACGGGAAATACCTTGCGTGCCAATGGTTTAGAGCCTTTGGAAACCATCTGCCAAGTGTCATCACGCCTGATTGTCAATCCTGTCAGCTATAAGCGTAAATTGGTACAGATTGAGCCAATTTTACAAATTTTGGAAAAAGCTGTCTTGGAGCAGGGTGCTTAAAGATCGTGTCATCTTTTTTGTTTATGATACGCTTGTTCCTGATAGCATGTTGGGTAAAATATATCTTGAGCAAAGCCATATCATATTTTGCTGATAATCTCACCTTATCTAAAGTCAAACTTTGCTGATTTCATCAAGTAACCAAGATTTAATCATGATAAAACTTGTATTGAATTTGTATTTATTAAAAGAGTATCCATGCCAACTTTAAAAATTCTAAAAAGTCAAGATGATAACTTTGCCAGCCAATTAAAAGATTTGCTTGCCTTTGAAACGGTAACTGATAGTACGCTGATTGCTACTGTGAATGATATTATCGCCACAGTACGAGAAGATGGTGATGACGCAGTGCTTAAACTCACTCAAGAATTTGATAAGCACCCAGCCAAGAGTATGCATGAGCTGTTTGTCAGTGCTGATCAATTAAAAGCGGCATTTGACGGTTTGGCTGATGATGTCAAACATGCCTTACAATACGCTGCTAAGCGGATTTTTGAGTTTCATCAGCATCAAGTCGAGGCGGGTTTTCGCTTTACCGATCATTTGGGCAATAGTTTGGGACAAAAAGTCATACCCCTTGACCGTGTGGGTATTTATGTGCCGGGGGGATTGGCAAGTTATCCGTCTAGCGTTTTGATGAATGCCATACCTGCCAAAGTCGCAGGCGTTGGGCATATCACGATGGTTGTTCCTGCACCGAATGGCGAGCTAAATCCTTTGGTACTGGCGGCAGCACATCTGTCGGGTGTGGATAGCGTCATTACAATTGGTGGGGCTCAGGCAGTGGCAGCATTGGCATATGGTACAGACAGTATTGCCAAAGTAGATAAAATTACAGGACCGGGCAATAAATATGTTGCTGCTGCCAAGCGTGCAGTATTTGGACAAGTGGGCATTGATATGATTGCAGGGCCATCTGAAGTGCTGGTCTATGCCGAAGGTGAACCTGATGATAATGCTGACTGGCTTGCTATGGATCTGTTATCCCAGGCGGAGCATGACACTGTAGCACAGGCGATTTTTGTTACCACTTGCCCAAGCCAGTTAGATGCGGTCAAAGATGCCATTGATCATGCGTTGGCAGAACTACCAAAAGCGGATATCGCAAAGCAGGCTCTTGCCAGTCGTGGAGCGTTGATTTTGGTCAAAAACCGAGCTGAAGGGATTAACATCATCAATCAAGTCGCCCCTGAGCATTTGGAGCTGTCACTGAATAACCCTGAAGAAGTGGAGCAATATGTACGCCATGCAGGAGCAATCTTTCTAGGAAGGCATACGCCAGAAGCTATCGGCGATTACTGTGCAGGTTCTAACCATGTCTTGCCAACATCAGGCACGGCACGGTTTAGCTCGCCACTTGGGGTCTATGATTTTACCAAAAAAACCTCGCTTATCTATTGTACACCAAATGGTGCCAAACCTTTGGCAAAAACAGCAGATATTTTGGCAGTACAAGAAAACTTGGATGCTCATGCCTTATCGGCACGCTATCGTCATCATGATTGATATTGATTTGAATCATTTGGCACAATCAAAATCTCTGCAGCAGATAAGCACATCATAGTTAACATCTTAATAAAAGTGTCGGATAATCATGAGTATTGACAACCGTTTGTGGAGTACTAAGGCAAAAAACCTTAGCCCTTATGTACCTGGCGAGCAGCCCAAGCATGATAATTTGGTTAAACTAAATACCAACGAAAATCCCTATCCACCAAGCCCAAAAGCAGTGATGGCAATGCAGGCAGTGCTTGTTGATGAGGCTTGTGCATTGCGGCTTTATCCTGAACCTGAGTCAGACGAACTCCGCCAAACTTTAGCAGATTATCATGGGCTTGGGTTAGATGAGGTGTTTGTTGGTAATGGGTCGGATGAAGTATTGGCATTGGTATTTGCATGTTTTTTTATGAAACAGCGTCCATTATTGATGCCTGATATTAGCTACAGCTTTTATCCTGTTTATGCTGATACCTTTGGTGTCACAACCCAAAGTATCCCACTTAAGGACGATTTTAGCATTGATATAAAAGAGTATCATCAGTCGTGTGATGGTATTATCTTGGCAAATCCCAACGCACCAACAGGGCGGTTGCTGCCCATCGAAGATATCAAAAAGCTGATTGCCATGCACCCTGATGCGGTTGTTGTCATTGATGAGGCATATATTGATTATGCTGATGATGTCAAGCAGGCATCTGCGGTGAGACTGATTCGCCAGTTTGATAATTTGGTGATTACCCAAACTTTTTCAAAATCTCGTGCCTTGGCAGGTTTGCGTGTGGGCATGGCATTTGCCAATCCAAATTTAATTGCCGCATTGATGGCAATGAAAAATAGTTTTAATTCTTATCCACTTGACCGCTTGGCTCAAGCAGGTGCCAAAGCCAGTGTTGAAGATGTGGCATATTTTGAAGATAAACGCACTCAGGTCATCAAGCTTCGCAAAGCACTCACCCAAGACTTGCAGACGCTTGGCTTTACCGTACTGCCTTCAGCGGCAAATTTTGTATTTGCAACTTTGCCAAACCATCAAGCAGCTGATTTAAGTCAGGCACTACGCCAAGAAGGTGTGATTGTGCGTCATTTTAATCAGCCACGCATCAAGGATTATTTGCGTATTAGTGTGGGTACGCAAGCACAAAATCAGCGATTGATTGATGTATTGACGCAGATTTTGGCAAAAATGGATTAAATCACCAGTTAATCATTTATTGTACCAACCATATGAAATGGTAGGCACGCTCTAAAATCACTGATTTAACTGATTGATATTTGCATATCATCATTGACCAAATGTGTGATTATTAAAATCAGCTTAAGATGACTTAAGCAAAGCCAGCCGTTTGTGTTTTACACAAATTAGCCAAAAGGAAAATAACCATGACCATCATTAAACAAGATGATTTCATTCAAAGTATCGCCGATGCATTTCAGTACATTAGTTACTATCACCCGACAGATTATATTGAAGCTTTGGTTGAGGCTTTGGCGCGTGAAGAAAACCCTGCTGCCAAGGATGCCATGACCCAAATTTTGGTTAATAGTCGTATGTGTGCCGAAGGACATCGTCCCATTTGCCAAGATACGGGTATTGCAACTGTATTTTTAAAAGTTGGGATGAATGTCACTTGGGATGCGACCATGAGCGTTGAAGATATGGTTAATGAGGGAGTTCGCCGTGCTTATAATCATGCTGATAATACCCTGCGCGCTTCGGTATTGACTGACCCAGCAGGCAAACGCCAAAATACCAAAGATAATACCCCAGCGGTCATCCATATGCAGATTGTGGCAGGTGATAAAGTGGAAGTGACTTGTGCGGCCAAAGGTGGTGGTTCTGAAAATAAATCAAAGCTTGCCATGCTAAATCCATCAGATGATATTGTTGATTGGGTACTAAAAACTATCCCCACAATGGGTGCAGGCTGGTGTCCACCTGGTATTTTGGGTATTGGTATTGGTGGCACACCAGAAAAAGCAGCACTGCTTGCCAAAGAATCTTTGATGAGCCATATCGATATTCATAAACTTAAGCAAAAAGCCGACTCTGGTGCCCAGCTGTCTACGACAGAAGCGTTACGCTTGGAAATTTATGATAAAGTCAATGCGTTGGGTATTGGTGCACAAGGTTTGGGTGGATTGACAACGGTATTGGATGTCAAGATTTTAGATTACCCAACACATGCCGCTTCAAAACCTGTGGCAATGATTCCAAACTGTGCAGCAACTCGCCATGTGGAATTTGAGCTTGATGGTTCAGGTCCCGTTGAGCTTATGCCACCAAGCTTGGATGTGTATCCAGATGTGACTTATAATCCTGAAAATGGTAAGCGTATTAATGTCGATACATTGACCAAAGAAGAGATAGCCAATTGGCAAACAGGTGATGTGCTTTTACTGAGTGGTAAGATTTACACAGGCCGAGATGCTGCACACAAGCGCATGACAGATATGCTCAATAATGGTGAAACGCTGCCAGTTGATTTCACCAATAAAATTATCTACTATGTTGGTCCTGTTGATCCTGTGGGTGATGAGGTGGTTGGTCCTGCAGGCCCAACAACAGCAACACGCATGGATAAGTTCACCCGTCAAATGCTGGAGCAAACGGGTTTATTGGGTATGATTGGTAAATCAGAGCGTGGTGAGGCAGCTTGTCAAGCGATTGCTGATAATAAGGCGGTCTATTTGATGGCAGTGGGTGGCTCGGCCTATTTGGTTTCTAAGGCGATTAAAAATGCCAAAGTTGTGGCATTCCCTGAGCTTGGTATGGAGGCGATTTATGAATTTGAGGTTTGTGATATGCCAGTGACTGTGGCAGTGGATAGTAGCGGCAGTTCGGTACATGCAACAGCACCAAAGATTTGGCAGGCTAAAATTGGTAAAATCCCAGTAGTAGAAGCTTAACCAATTCTTAGCAAGTGCATTTGCCATATTACCCTAGGTTATCTTAGGGTAATTTTATTTAAACTTAATTAAATTTAATATTTTTAAATTAAAATAAAATAACAGAAAATAAAACCGCCCAAAGCAACTGAACGATTTGGGCGGCATAAATAAATGCTTAAATGGCTAAATTGCGATTACTCTACCGAAGCACTCAGCTTCATGTCAATATTGCCCTGAACTGCTTTTGAGTAGGGGCAAACGGTATGCGTTTTTTCAACCAATGATAACAGCTCATCTTCGGTGATATCGCCATTACTGGCAACAACATGAATAGCACCAGTGAAAAAGAAGTTAGAATCACCTTCTTTGTTAAGCTCAATGGTTACCTCGGTTCTGCTATCAAATGATTTGTCAGCTGATTTTTTGACAAGCGCTAAAGCACCATCAAAACATGCAGCATATCCCATTGCAAAAAATTGCTCTGGGTTATTGCCCGCTTGATTTGTACCAGGGGCAACCATGTTGTAACTTTTATCATCATCCAAAAGAGTGGCAGTGCCAGTTCTTGCACCACTGACGCTGGCGGTTGTTTGATAGATTTGACTCATCATTGACTCCCAGTTGTTGTTGTGTTTCTTTGATTGTAGCAAATCATCATATGAAGTCAAGCAAAATACTTTATCATGCCCACCAATACAAGACAAAAAAAGAAGAACCCAAAATGGATTCTTCTTTTGTGTCAGCAAATAACTTGGAACAGTTAAAACTGTTTTATGATTATTTGGCTTGTTCGGTTGCTTCAGTTGCAGCAGCTTGAGCAGCTTCAGCATTAGCTTGAGCTTGGTCAGCAGCAGCGTGAGCAGCTTCAGTGGCAGCAGCATCACCAGTCATAGCATCACCAGATGCTTCGTTGGCAGCAGCAGTTGCGTCAGCTGCTGCTTCAGCCGCAGCTTCAGCTGCATCACCAGTCATAGCAGCAGATGCTTCGTTGGCAGCAACAGTTGCGTCAGCTGCTGCTTCAGCTTGTTCTTGTGGTTTTGAGCAAGCAGTTAGTGCTAGAGTAGCGATTAGTGCAGATGCGATTAGTTTGATTTGCATGATAAACTCCAATGAGGTAAATATTCAATAAATATTTGACAGAAAAATACCTATGGATAATTAATTGAGCATTGTTTAAATCTAAATATCAGATTAAACATATCAATCATCTATCCATAGGTTGACACATATATGTATCAGTATACAACAACTTAGCAAAGATAAAAAGAAAATTTTGTTATTAGCTTAATAAAAATGTAACAAAATATTGTTTTTCTTTACTTTTGCCACCTTAAGTAAGTGGCAATAAATTGCCGTTAGACTTTGGTGTTGAAAAATTCTAACACATATTTTTTAAAATGGCAATTCAGTGATGAAAATAAAAATAAGTTAGGGTATGGGCATACCTAAACCAAAGCGATAATTTTAGTTTTGAGATTTTTTGACCATTTGCTCAAAAAATTCATCATTGGTTTTTGAGTCTTTTAGGCGTTCAAGTAAAAACTCAGTTGCTTGGGCGTCTTCCATGGGTTGCATGAGCTTACGAAGTATCCAAACTCGGCGTAGCGTGTCTTCATCTAGCAAGCGTTCTTCTCGGCGTGTACTGGATTTTTTGATATTGATGGCAGGGAAAATACGCCGTTCAGCAAGCTCACGCTCCAAGGTAATCTCTTGGTTGCCCGTGCCTTTGAATTCCTCAAAAATGACACTGTCCATCTTTGAACCTGTGTCAATCAAAGCGGTTGAAATGATGGTCAAGCTGCCGCCTTCTTCGACATTTCGTGCCGCTCCAAAAAACCGCTTGGGACGCTCAAGTGCATGAGCATCCACCCCACCTGTCAGCACTTTGCCACTTGATGGGATGACAGTATTATAAGCACGCGCCAAGCGAGTGATAGAATCAAGTAAGATCACCACATCTTGCTTATGCTCAACCAAGCGCTTGGCTTTTTCGATAACCATTTCGGCGACTTGGATATGGCGTTGTGGTGGTTCATCAAAAGTAGAGGCAACAACTTCTCCCCAAACGGTGCGTTGCATCTCGGTGACTTCCTCGGGGCGTTCATCAATGAGCAGAACGATCAAGTAGCATTCAGGATGATTTTTGGTGATGGCTTGGGCGATGGTCTGTAGTAGTACCGTTTTACCAGCTTTGGGCGGTGCAACGATGATAGAGCGTTGACCTTTACCAATGGGTGCAATCAAATCAATAATGCGGCCTGTTAAGTCCTCGGTCGTGCCATTGCCTGCTTCAAGTACCAGTTGCTGGGTGGGGAAAAGTGGGGTAAGATTTTCAAAAATCAGCTTGTGGCGACTACGATCAGGCGTATCAAAGTTAATTTCACTCACCTTTAAGAGAGCAAAATATCTTTCTGAGTCTTTAGGCGGGCGGATCTGCCCTGCGATGGAGTCGCCTGTTTGCAAATTAAATCTGCGTATTTGGCTTGGGCTGACATAAATATCGTCTGGTCCTGCCAAGTATGAACCTTCACTTGAGCGTAAAAAACCAAATCCATCAGGTAAAATCTCAAGCACGCCATTGCCATAAATTGCTTCACCATTTCTAGCATGTGTCTTTAAAATGGCGAAAATAATGTCTTGTTTACGACTGCGAGCCATATTATCCAAACCCATATGCTCAGCAATAGCAAGCAGCTCGCCAACGGATTTACTTTTTAATTCAGTTAAGTTCATAGATAGGTAAGATGTGTGATGATACACCCAAAATAGGCAGTGATGGTTTTGCAAGGTATAGAAAAAGAAAAATGCAATCTCAAGAAATCGATTGCAGGTGCGTCCATATTAAGCGTAAATCAAGCATTTGTCAAGAGTTAGGGTGAACTTCGGGTAAATTATCAAACATTTTATGCAAAAATAAACCTGATTTGAACCGTGGATCAAATCAGGTCTTAAGATAAGTTGATTTATTATAAATGCTTGTCAAGCAAAGCGGCAAACTCAGATTTTGGACGACCACCAACCACAGTTTCTACCCGCTCACCATTTTTAAAAACAAATAAGGTCGGGATGCTGCGAATACCAAAACGAGCTGCAGATTGTGGGTTGGCATCAACATCAACTTTGACAATCTTGACACGACCTTGATAATCTTCAGCCAGCTCTTCTAGCACAGGAGCGATGGCTTTACATGGACCACACCACGCAGCCCAAAAATCAACCAAAACCAGACCATCAGAATTTACAACATCGGTATCAAAGCTTGCATCAGTGGCATTAATAATTGACATAATTTGCTTCCTTTTTAATTTAACAGTTTTACAGTGAATAAATGGCAATTGCCATGATTAAGTATTATGTGGTTTCTTGTAAAAAAATTCAAGATGTCAGCTTAAATGTCAAGTCATGATATAATAACAGCCTTGTTGCCCCAAGCCTTGGGCATGGCAATTGAATTTATTAAATTTACTGATTGAGCAAATAAAAGATGACCTTAACTGATGCTGATATTTTGCGTATGAATGCACTAGAGCTTTCGCATGATGACCTATTTTTTCATGAATTTGCCAAATCAATTACCATTTATGAAGATGAGGACATTTGGGTGCTGGATAAACCAGCTGGACTCTTGAGTGTTGATGGACGCATGCTAAAGGTCAGTTTGCAGTCACGACTTTTGCGTATCAATCCAAATATTAGGCTGATCCATCGATTGGATATGGACACTTCAGGGCTGATTATTTTTGCCAAATCCAGTGAGGCTCAAACGCACATTAGTAAGCAGTTCATTGACCGTATTCCCCAAAAAGAATATCAAGCGGTTGTGTTTGGAACACTGATGATAGATGATAAAAAGGGTGTCGTCGATGTGCCTGTACGCTATGAACCAACCACTAAGCCACGCCATATTGTTGATATGGATTGGAATAAACAGGCGTTGACTCATTATGAGGTGATGCATCATGAATTACGCTGTGATGACAATGGTAGGGCATATCCTGTGACTCGAGTGGCACTCAAACCCATCACAGGGCGTAGCCATCAGCTTAGGGTGCATATGGTGCATTTGGGCCATGTGATGATTGGTGATCCCATTTATGCTGAAGATGTGGCACTCAAACTGTCAAATCGGTTGAATTTGCATGCACACAAGCTTCGCTTAAAGCACCCAACGCATGGCATTTGGATGGATTGGGTCAGTCCAGTGCCATTTTAGGGCGGTGTATTTATTGGCTGATGACCCAAAGATCATGCACCAAATCCATCAGATTAGCCCAGAAACGACGGCACATTGATACAGACGCTTGGCGCGTGAGCCTGTACCACAAAATACCATCACAGGTTTTGGTGCGTGGTTAATCAGATCGGCGAATGCTTGGGCTTGTGCAAGATGAATGTCATCAATACCAATGGGCAGAGTGTGATAGCTAAGCCCAGCGTTTTTAGCACTTTGAGCGATGTCATACCCTTTGGGTTGTCCTTTAATCTCATCATCAAAACGCAGATTGATCAGGCTTTTAAAGCCCAATTTGGCAAGCCCATCACACTGCTTGGGATGGATTTGTTTGTAAAGGGTGATTTGACTATGCATGGGTAAATCCTTAATATGTGTTTTGATTTATGATACCCAATGACAAGATAACTTGCAATTTTGATTTGGCATAAGCTTATGACGGTATGACATGGTTGTCAGTGTAATTTTAAACATAAAATAAGGTCGAAGCGGTATTTAAAGATCTGTGCTAGGCTTGGTTAGACTTTGTACGGCTTGATTGGCACTTAAAAAAATGCACCCTGACAGATTTTCAATCACAGGACTGGTCTTTAAAATATCCATCATAGGGCCCTTCACCTCGGCCAAATGTAGGTGCTGACCTCGCTTGATACAGCTTTGATTAAAGGCACATAGCATCTCTTGGGCGGATAAATCGATATGATTGACCGCAGTCATAATCAGCACAATATCATGAATGTTGGTATCATCAGATAATCGCATTAAATTGGCATGAACAGACTGAGCATTACCAAAATACAGGCTTTCATCGATGCGTAAAAGTAACAGCCCATCAAAAGTAGTTGCCGTATGTCGCTCAATATTGCGAAAATGCTCGCTGTCGCCAACACGCCCCACGATCGCAATGTGTACTTGGTGTGTCCGATAAATCATCATTGCAAAACTTGCCAAAAGCCCGACAACCAAACCGCTATTTAAACCGAAAAGAATTGAGGTGAAAAAAGTAATGCCAAAACAGATGGCATCGGATTTATCCAGCTGCCATGCATTGATCAAGGTTTTGGTATCAATCATTGAGATGACAGAGCTGATGATGACTGCTGCTAAGATAGCGTAGGGCAGGCCTGTCAAATATTGCCCGAAAACAAGCAAAACCAGCAATACACCCAAAGCACAAATGATGGATGCCAATGGTGTTTTGGCACCCACAGATAGGTTTAGGCTGGTGCGTGAAATGCCCCCTGAGACCGCAAAACCACCAAAGAGGCCGCTGGTGATATTCGCTAAGCCCAAGCCACCAAGTTCCTTGTTGGCATCGTATGACTCACCTCGTATCCGTGCCTGCTGTGCGGAAATCGTACTTGATGAGATAAAAGCGATTAGTGCGATCAAGAGTGCCGAGGGTAATAAATCTAGTAAAGTGGTTGCAGAAAAATTGGGTAAGGTAATCTTTGGCAATCCTGTGGGCAAAGGTTGTAGCAATCTGATCTGCATTTGCTCAAATCCGATATGATGGCTGAGCCAAATAGAGATGGCAACAATTAAAATGACAAAAAAGCGATTGCCAAACCCACGCCACTGAGTGGGTAGCCAGCCCCAAATTATCGATTCACCATAACGGCTGATAATAAATAACAAGGTGGCACCAATCCCAAGTAACGCTGTCGGCAAATGGATGGGCTGAGTGCTGGTATAAATACTTAAAAATAAGTTGATTAAGCTGTCGGTATTTAGAGGTATGCCAATGATGTGCTTGAGTTGACTAAAAATAATTAATACCGCTGCCCCACTGATAAATCCTGAGGCGACACCACGACTGACAAACTGCATAATCCAGCCCAAACGAATCAGTCCAGCAATCAATAAAATCCCGCCTACCATAAAGGCAAGAACAATGGCAAGTGAAATATATTGTAAGCTGCCTGTAGCGTAGCCAGACAGTGCCGATGCAGTCATGATGGCAGTAATTGCCACAGGACCGATGGAGGAGACACTACTGGCACCTATCCATGCATAGACAATCACAGGGGTAATGGCAGCATACAGACCCATGATGGGTGGTAATCCTGCTAAGGTTGCGTAGCCTAAACTTTGGGGGATAACCAGCACTGCCATCATCAGTCCAGCTGGAATGTCCGATAAAGCAGTGCGTGGGTGCTGAATGAGCTGTAAAACCCAACGAGGTAGTAGACCTTGTATGCTCATCGGTTATTCTCCGTAAATCTTGATACCTTGGATAAATATACAGTGTCTAGCATGCTCACCGTATAAGTAAGATAACATCCGCTTTTTGGCAATGTACGCTCAGCTGTTGGCGTCTATCTTCCAGCTAATCTTTGGATAGATGCCGTGGCGACTGCTTGTCACGCCGATACTCATGTCAGAAGCAGATAAACCAATTTGTGCATTTTGAGCTTTTTTAATCAAAGTGGTGTGCGGTATACTCTCTGAATGAAGCTAAGTGTAGTCATAGCTGTGATAAATATTGGGATTGACATACTGTGGTGTGATATTGGCCGTGGTGGCACAGCCTGATAACACCACCATAGACGCTACTGTGATGATGAATTTTTTCATCACAAAACCCCAATGAAGGTCATTTTAAGTTTTTATTTGACCATAAACCATTGGGCGTCAATGCTGGCTTAGCGACGAGAAGCACACAAGGGGCTGTTGGGCGTTTGCTCAAGCTGCACCCATTCGCTAGGCGTATAAGCGTGAATAGCAAGGGCATGCACCATACCGCCGTTGACAGTTAAAAAAGGCTGAGCCAAGGCATAGACTGTCTGATGGCGAGCTGCCAGACGCTGTTTTTCAAAAGCGTCGCTGACGATCACAAGCTTAAAGTGGCTTTCTTTGCCTTCAAAATAGCCAGCGTGCATATGGCTTTCATTTTGCAATGATAGTATACTTGGGCTGAGTGCTTGTAGTGCTGCAGTTAATGTCTTTGCTGTTTGATTATTCATGATAATGACTTAATTTAAGCTGCTTAATTGGGTTAATGAATGTTTTGTGATGTCTGATATAGCGGCATCACTGTTGGGACTAAGGCTTTTAAATTGGCAATGCGATTGGTGGAGCTTGGGTGTGTGCTTAAAAACTGTGGCACGCCATTACCGCCAGCTGACTGCATTTTTTGCCACAAAGTGATCGCAGCATTTGGGTCATAGCCTGCACGAGCCATCAGCTCAATGCCAATTTTATCAGCTTCTGCTTCTTGGGTGCGTGAGTGCGGTAAATCCAATCCAAGCCGACCTGCCAAGCCAACCAATTGTGCTTGCCCACCTGACAATCCAAGGGCATTCACGGCAATACTAAGCACACCTTGGGTAGCAATATGACGACTGGCTTTTTCTCGTGAATGTTCACGCAAAGCATGTGCCATTTCATGTCCCATGACAGCTGCAATTTCAGCATCAGTTAATCTAAGACGCTCAATAATGCCAGTATAAAAGACAATTTTACCGCTCGGCATGACATAAGCATTGATTTGATTGTCGGTGATGGCGTGTACTTTCCAATCCCAACGGGTCGCATCTGGGCGTAAAACCGCCGTTTGTGGAATCAGATGATTGGCGATACGGTGAAGGCGTCGAACTTGAGCGGTATTGTTATCAAGCCGACCTTTGGTGCGTGCTTCATTGATGGTTTGTAAATAGGCTTGATGAGATAGCTGCATGATTTCTTGGCTTGAAATTAACAATAGCTGTTTTCGGTCAGCACCTACCACGCCTGTACTGGTTGTGCTAGCACAGCCAACTATGGTTGTGGTCGTAGCCGCTGCCAAAGTCACTGCCAAAATATTTTTTTTGATAAAATTTTGCATATTTACCCTGCTGTAATGACTTTAATGCCTTAAAATTGTCATGCTTATTGTGATTATAAACCAAAGCCATCCATAAGCCTAGCCATCTCAATAAAAAATTCACAAATCATCATCGTTTATAGAACCACTATTTAAGTAGTTATTTTTAAAAAGCCATTTTATTTAAAGCTCGCCTGACCGACCCGCCAAAAGCCTTGTCATCAAATTGTCATATAATTTTCATATAACCGTCATCTATCAGTCATTAAATCGTCATGCACGATTTTTACAATACGCATAACTTATGTGATAAATCTCCTTAGCTTTTAACATCTATATCCTTAATAGAGTTTACCCAACGGAGTTATGATGAAAACGAACATCAAATTGATTGGCCTATCTGTCGCTGCTGTTATCGCGCTAACTGCTTGTAGCAAAAAAGACGAACAATCTGCTGCAACTCAGCCAGAACCAGCTGCAACGGCAACAGCTCCAGCTGACGCTGCCCCAGCCGCTATGGAACAAGTTGCTATCAACATCACAGGTGCAGGTGCATCTTTCCCACAACCAATCTATGCCAAATGGTCAGCTGATTTCAAAGAAGCTACCAGCGGTCAAGTGAACTATCAATCAATCGGTTCATCAGGTGGTATCAAGCAAATCATCGCTAAAACTGTTGACTTCGGTGCTTCAGATGCGCCATTGACTGTGGATGAGCTAAATGCTGAAAACCTAATCCAGTTCCCAACAGTGATCGGCGGTGTTGTACCTGTGGTGAATATCGAAGGTATCGAAGCTGGCACGCTTAAGCTAGATGGCGAAACTTTGGCAAATATCTACTTGGGTAAAGTGACGAAGTGGAACGACCCTTCGATTGTTGCACTTAACCCAGATTTGACACTGCCAGATGCTGACATCACCACAGTATTCCGTTCAGACGGTTCAGGCACGACCTTTAACTTCACTGACTACCTAAATAAAGTTTCAACTGACTGGGCAGGCTCAGCGGGTGTGGACAAAGCCATCAAATGGCCAACCGCTTCTTCAGGCGCTGCTGGTAAAGGTAACGAAGGTGTAGCAAGCTATGTTAGCCGCATCAAAAACTCAATCGGCTATGTAGAGTACGCCTACGCCAAGCAAAATGGCATGTCTCATGTAGCACTTAAAAACGCCGCTGGCAAATTTGTTCAGCCATCAGCTGACAGCTTCGCTGCTGCAGGTGACATCGATTGGTCAGCAGCACCTGGCTTTAACCAAGTGCTAACCAACTCAGAAACTGCAGGCGCTTGGCCAATCGCTGCTGCAACTTTCATCATCGTACACAAAAACCCAGAAAATCCTGAGCAAGTTGCTGGTGTTCTAAGATTCTTTGACTGGGCATACACCAATGGTGACCAAGCAGCGCTAGATCTTGACTATGTACCATTCAGCGACAAAGCGGTTGAGCTGTTCAAGGCAAGCTGGAACGAAGTGAAAGACTCAAGCGGTAATGCAGTTTATGCACAATAAGCTGCCCTATAAGCTGCGATGACTTCTTGAAATGTGGCTTGTCAGAATTGGCAAGCCCATTATTTCTTAAAATACAGCCAATTTAGCAAAATCAGGGGAATTCCCAAATGACCACCCAAAATTCCGCACTCGCCGCCAGACTCAGTCGCCAAAAGCGACTTGATGGCGCTTTTGTTTGGACAACCAAACTGTCTGCACTGCTTGTACTTTTAACTTTAGGCGGTATCATGCTGTCACTAGTCTTTGGTGCAATACCGAGTATTCGCGAATTTGGTTTAAATTTTTATACCAGCAGTAACTGGGATCCAGTCGCTGGTCAGTTCGGTGCGTTGGCACCAATTTATGGCACAATCGTTACCTCCATTATCGCGGTCGTGATTGCCGTGCCAGTCAGTTTTGGTATTGCTGTCTTTTTGACAGAACTTTGCCCAAACTTCCTAAAAAAGCCATTGGGTATCGCCATTGAGCTGCTGGCTGGTATTCCATCGATTATCTATGGTATGTGGGGTTTGTTTGTCTTTGCCCCTTGGTTCGGTGATACCGTGCAGCCATGGCTAATCAATCATTTGGCAGGACTGCCGATCATCGGTCAGATGTTTGTTGGTGCGCCTATTGGTATCGGTCTTTTCACAGCAGGTTTGGTACTTGCCATTATGATCATTCCATTCATCGCTGCGACCATGCGCGATGTGTTTTTGGTGGTGCCTGATTTGCTAAAAGAGTCAGCGTATGGCATGGGTGCGACTACTTGGGAAGTTGTTACCAAAGTTGTGCTGCCTTATACCAAAGCGGGTGTGGTCGGTGGTCTGATTTTGGGCTTGGGTCGTGCGCTTGGTGAGACCATGGCGGTGACTTTCTTGATTGGTAACACCTTTAATATCAATACAAGCCTATTTACTTCTGGGGTATCGATCACCTCAGCCTTGGCTAACGAATTTGCTGAAGCCTCAAGCGAGATGCACTTATCGTCGCTGCTACACTTAGGTTTGATTCTGTTTGTGATTAGTTTTATTGTATTATCAGCCTCTAAGCTTATGCTGATGAAGATCGACAAGCGAGTTGAAAAATAAGGATAATACCATGATTAATGAAAAAGCAAATTTTGCCAATCGCATCCATATACCAAAGTATCATCGCCGCCGTGCGGTGAGCCGCTTTGCGATGGGATTGACCGTTGTTGCGATGACTTTTGGTCTGTTTTGGTTAGCTTGGATTTTGGTGACATTATTTGCCCAAGGTATCCAAGGCTTGATGTCTATGCCAGTGTTTGGTATGGATACACCACCGCCGATGGTCGAAGGTGGTCTGCGTAACGCCATTGTCGGTTCAATCATGATTTCTTTTGCTGGTCTTGCGGTGGGTACACCGATTGGGATTTTAACGGGCGTGTACTTAGCAGAATTTGACCAAGGCGGCTGGCTTGGTCGTGCCACGCGCTTTATGAATGACATTTTGCTGTCAGCACCTTCTATCGTGATTGGTTTATTCGTATTTGCTTTGATGGTTCAAGGTCGCGGATTCTCAGGCTGGGCGGGCGTTGTTGCCTTGGCGGTGATTGTGATTCCTGTGGTGGTGCGTACCACAGAAAGCATGCTGCTACTTGTGCCCAATAACCTGCGCGAAGCAGGCTATGCACTAGGCACACCAAAATATAAATTGGTCAGCCACATTACCCTAAAATCCGCCAAAGCAGGTGTGATTACAGGCGTGCTGCTTGCTTTTGCTCGTATTGCTGGCGAAACTGCGCCGTTACTATTTACCGCGCTAAATAACCAATACTTTAGCACGGATATGTCTCAAGCGATGGCAAACTTACCAAATACCATCTATCAGTTTGCGATGAGTCCGTATGACAACTGGCATGCTTTGGCATGGGCAGCGGCGCTACTGATCACTTTTGCGGTATTACTGTTAAACATCATCGCTCGTGCTTTATCGTCCAAAGCGCATTAAGAGTCAATTGATCTTAGCCAACATAGCCAAAGTGTTTGAACAATTGCCAAATATAAGGAAAACTCAACATGAATACACTTAACCAAAGTCTAAATCCAACCATGAACACAGCGTTTACTAATAGCAATACTGATGACAAAACTCTAAGCCAAACTGCCGCCAAAGTACAAGTGCGTAATCTTGACTTTTATTATGGTGATTATAAGGCGCTCAAAAATATCAATTTAGATATTTTGGATAAAAAAGTTACGGCCTTCATCGGTCCATCAGGCTGTGGTAAATCAACGCTTTTGCGCACGCTAAACCGTATGTATGACCTGTACTCAGGTATGCGTGCAACAGGTGAGATTATCTTGGATAACCAAAATATCTTAGACAGCCGCGTCGATGTTAACTTGCTACGCGCGCGCGTTGGCATGGTGTTTCAAAAGCCAACCCCATTTGCTATGTCAATTTATGATAATGTGGCGTTTGGTGTGAAGTTATATGAAAATTTATCTAAATCTGAGCTTGACGATCGCGTTGAATGGGCACTTCAAAAATCTGCCCTATGGAATGAAGTAAAAGACAAGTTGAAAAAATCAGGTCTATCTTTATCAGGCGGTCAGCAGCAGCGTCTATGTATCGCTCGCAGTGTGGCGACGCGCCCTGAAGTGTTGCTACTTGATGAGCCGACATCAGCACTAGACCCCATATCAACAGGTGCGATCGAAGAGCTGATCCATGATCTAAAACAAGACTATACCATCGCAATCGTAACGCATAACATGCAGCAAGCGGTTCGCTGCTCTGACTTCACCGCTTATATGTATTTGGGCGATATGATTGAGATGGGCGAAACTAGCCAAATCTTCAACAATCCGCAAAATCAAGCAACGGCAGATTATATCGCTGGTCGTCACGGCTGATTGATCAAGCAAGATTCTCTGTCTTGGGCCCAAGCTTTGGTGGGGCGATCAAAGGTGTCGTATTTTGATCGATGTCTTCTTACTTTTATGAATTAATTAAAGTTTGTTAAACGAATTAAGCCATGATTTGTGGCTGTTATCGGACAATATTTATGTTACAATTTAACTCAGCCCTTACCCAAAAGCCTTATTCAATCTACCCAAAAGCCGTTTTAGGGAGTTCGTCATCTATGAATGCAAAAATCTTGGTTGTTGAAGATGAGCCTGCCATCAATGAGCTGATTGCAGGGACTTTAGATTTATCAGATTTTGATGTGGTTCAAGCCTATGACACCCAAGGCGCTTATGTGGCTGTGGTCGACGAAAAACCCGATTTGATTTTATTGGATTGGATGATGCCACATGGAGAGTCTGGGATTGATTTTGCGCGCAGACTCAAGAAAAACCCAGCAACCGCTGACATTCCTATCATTATGCTCACCGCTAAAGGTGAAGAAGATAATAAAGTTTATGGATTAGATGCTGGTGTTGATGATTATATTACCAAGCCTTTTAGTACTCGAGAATTGATCAGCCGAGTCAAGGCAGTGCTTCGTCGCACAGGCATCGACATGGGCAAAGAGCTGATGCAGGCGGGCAATTTATCCATCAACACAGCCAGTCAAAGAGTTATGGCAGGTGGTACTGAGATTACTATGAGTATTACCGAATACCGTCTGCTTTGCTTTTTTGTGACGCACTCAGAGCGAGCCTATACACGTGCTCAGATCCTAGATGCAGTGTGGGGTGGTAATGTTTATATTGATGAGCGTACGATAGATGTACATATTCGCCGTCTGCGTAAGCTGCTGGCACCTTATGGGGCAGATACACTGATTCAAACAGTACGTGGTACAGGTTATCGGTTTTCGGATAAATCATGATGAAATACTCTGCGGTCGATTTTGGTTTATTGGTAGAGAATTTGACCGATGGTATTGTGGTCATGGATATGAGTCGCTTGATAATTGAGTACATCAATCCTGCCGCCAAAAGCTTACTTGCCATCACCTCTAATGATACGCATGCTCCTATCTTGCCAAGTATGATATTTAAAAATAGCGTATTTAAAAAGCTTTATGATATTTATCAAGACCAAAGCTTGCCCAGTTCGTTTTACCAAAATCACCCTACAATTATAGGTAATGTCCTAAATCTAAGCTTGATGCGACTGGTTGATAATCGCTGTGCTGTCATCATCAAAGATTATACACACATGCAGCAGCTTGAGCAGATGCGGACAGACTTTGTGGGTAATGTATCGCATGAATTACGCACGCCTTTGACGGTGATTTTGGGTTATCTTGAAAATTTTACACTAACTGATGATATTAAACCTGCATGGATGCGTGGACTAAAACTCATGCACGAGCAAGCCATTCGCATGAATGACTTAATCAATGATTTACTTATGCTGTCACGCCTTGAAAGTGACGAAACCAAGCCAATGGCTGAGGTCAACATGCCACGCCTGTTGATGCAGGTGTTTGATCAAGCGTCTGCCAGCAATCAAGCTGGGCATCTGATTGATATTCATCTGGACACTGATAAAAATATTTTGGGCATCGAGGCTTATTTGTACAGTGCAATTATTAATTTGGTTTTAAATGCCATCAAATATACACCGTCAGGCGGCATGATTGATATCATCTATGAAGAAGATGATGGCGATGTACATCTGTCGGTGACGGATAATGGTATTGGGATTGGTGGCGAGCATCTTGGGCGGCTGACTGAGCGATTTTATCGGGTAGACAGTGGGCGTAGCCGTGCGACAGGTGGGACGGGGCTTGGACTTGCCATTGTTAAGCATGTGCTAAATAAGCATAACGCCCGCCTAGAAATCAGCTCAGAAGAAGGCGTCGGTTCTATGTTTCGTATCATCTTCCCTAAAATTCAAACCATCTCTACACAGACCTTGTCAACATAAGTGATATAATAGATGCCCCTATCAGATACCGAAAAATTAGCCGCTATCGATATCGGCTCAAATAGTATCCACTTGGCCATCGCTGAACGCCATGGCGATCAGCTCAGACGCATCGCTTCGATGAGCGAAAAAGTACAATTGGCGATGGGACTTGATGAATGCAATCACTTATCATCGGCTGTCATTGATCGTGGTATTGAATGCTTGACACGATTTGCAGGGCGTTTGGGTGATGTGAATAATTCTCGGTTGCGTGTCGTGGCGACCAATACACTAAGGCGTGCTGTCAATAGCCAAGAATTTATCGTGCGTGCTAATGATATTTTACCTGTGCATATTGAGATTATCTCAGGACGAGAAGAGGCACGGCTGATTTATTTGGGTGTATCGCACACTTGCCCAAGTCATCAGCAAAGGTTTGTGGTTGATATTGGTGGCGGCTCAACAGAGCTGATTATCGGCAAAAATCTAAATCCCATACTCACCGAAAGCACGCAAATGGGCGTTGCAGGTTTTACTCAGCAGTTTTTTGGAGATGGCAACATCAACGCACTGTCTTTTGAAAAGGCGATTTATGTCGCCCAAAAAGAAATCATTAAGTATGGCAGCCACTATAAAAAAACTGGTTTTGAGGAAGCTGTAGGATCATCGGGTACGATTAAGACCATCCAACAAGCAATCGCAGGGTTTGGGTTGGGTGATGAGATTACTTTGGCAGGCGTAGAGCAATTAAAATCGTCTTTGATTGCTTGTGGTCATATTGATGCCATCGATATGGCAGGTGTTAAGTCGCACCGCAAAGGCATCTTTCCTGCGGGTGTGGCGATCTTACTTGCGATCATGCGTGTATTTGGGATTCGCCTGCTTAGGTACTGTGATGGCGCGCTCAGAGAAGGCGTGATGTATGACATGTTATCACGCATGGATTTTCATGATGTGCGTGATGACTCGGTGGGGATGCTGATTGATCGATTTGGTGTCGATAAAAAACAAGCCAAGCGTGTCGCCAAGACGGCAGGCTCGCTGTTTAATCAGGTTCATAAACCCTTAGGCTTAGCGATAGAAGGTGAATACATGCTTAGGCGTGCAGCTTTATTACACGAAGTAGGGCTTGCCATTGGGCATAGTAGCTATCATAAGCATTCAAGCTATTTACTCAGGCATGCAGATATGGCGGGGTTTTCTCGTACTGATCAAGAAAAGCTGTCTTTGTTGGTTCGTTATCATCGCCGTACCATTAATGGGGATGATTGCGACCGAATTATCAAAAATGGGGGCAAGAGCTTGGTTTATTTGGCGCTTTTATTACGCTTATCTGTCGTTGCGAATCATGGGCGTTTTGAGATATCCAAACATCAGCTAAAACTTACCATTGATAATCATCACTGGCATGTGACCGTAAAAATCGACCGACCTGAACATCAGGCGTGCGTCATTGATATTCAAGATGAAGCGCATTGGTTTGCCAAATGGGGTATTTGTTTGACGGTATCAAGCGTTTGATGGATCATATTGATAAAATTTTATTATAAATCAGTAAGTTGGCATAAGATTTCAGTTTTTGACAAATAATTGCAAAATTTTTGCAAAAATGGCTTGACGGTATGTATTTTTCGTGTATAATACACATCCATACAGCAAATGATGATCAGCGGGAATAGCTCAGTTGGTAGAGCACGACCTTGCCAAGGTCGGGGTCGCGAGTTCGAATCTCGTTTCCCGCTCCAAATTTTAAAAAGCTCAAATCGAAAGATTTGGGCTTTTTTGTTGTTTAAATCAAGGGGTTGGAAAAATGTCATCTTGTATTACCATTTGACGACTTATAAGTATATGAGTATATACAAATTTCTGTGTGCCTAAATTGGATACCAAATTGTTAAAAATTAACACCAATTATATACGTTGAGATTTATTATAGACTTATTTTTAATCAGCCAAAGATCTATAAAAATAACATCTTTTATTGCCAAAGATGTTATTTTTAAGTTAATGAAATATTAATTAAAAATATCAATATTTGTCTTTAAAATGTTACTATTAGATGCAAAAACTATCTCACTATGCCTGCTTACTCCCATCTATTGTGCTTTTAAGCTTGCAAAATTTATGATCCTCTTTTCTTATGAACTAACTACTATTTTAGCAATATTGATTATTTCTAATTTGGAAGCCCTTTTTGTTTTGAACAGCACATTTTTATTTAGAATTCTTATCTTTTTCTAATTTTAGAAGGATTGATACAATGATTAATCTGTATAAATTTTTCAAATAAATGTCATTATTGCGTAACTAAAATTTAATATGAAAACACTATTCTTTCATTGTCTTAATATTGACTTTACCTAGGATAGTTATATGCAATTCTCCAAATCAATCCCTTTATTTTTTTTATTCTCTATACCCTTTCTCGCTAGCTGTGGTACCAACTCAAAAGATGCAGCCGAACAAGATGATAAAGCAGTCGCAACGCCTCAGCTTTCTGTAGAAGAGCTGATCGAAAAAGCCAAGTCGGAGGGTCGGGTCAACAGCGTGGGTATGCCAAACACATGGGCTAATTGGGAGGAAACTTGGAATGATATTAACACCGAGTTTGGTCTTTCTCACCAAGATACAGATATGAGCTCAGCTCAAGAAATTGCAAAGTTTCTAGCTGAAAAGGAAAATGCCACCGCAGACATTGGAGATGTTGGAGCATCATTTGCCCCTGTTGCAGTTGATAAAGGAGTAACCCAACCTTATAAGCCAAGCACTTGGGATCAAATACCTGAATGGGCAAAGGATAAAGATGGTCATTGGGTAATAGGTTATACAGGGGCAATTGCTTTTATAGCAGATAAGCAAAAAGTTAATAAAATTCCTACCAGTTGGGATGAGTTAAAGAGATCTAAATACAAAGTAACCATTGGCGATGTTTCAACTGCTAGCCAAGCAGTTAATGGTGTTTTGGCAGCAAATTACGCACTTGGTGGTACAGAAGCTGATTTAACCCCCGCTTTAGACTATTTTACCGATTTAGCTAAACAAAAACGTCTTGGCATGGCTGATCCCTCGGTAGCAAATTTAGAAAAAGGCGAGATTGAAGTTGCAGTAGTATGGGACTTTAATGGTTTGAATTATCGAGACCAGATTAATCGCGAACGCTTTGATGTGGTAATCCCTAGCGATGGGTCTGTACAGTCTGGCTATGCCACCATTATCAATAAGTATGCCAAAAATCCTCACGCTGCTATGTTAACGCGAGAGTATATACTCTCAGATAAGGGGCAATTAAATTTGGCTCGTGGATATGCTCGCCCTGTACGTATTGACCATCTTACAATTCCAGAAGACGTGCAATCAAGACTGCTACCTCAAAACCAATATATTAACGCCAGGCCTATTGCTGATGCTAAAGCGTGGGAAGAGAGTTCGGCAAAATTGCCTCAGCAGTGGCAAGAGAGAGTGCTTATACATCAACAATAATTACTGGCGTTGGTTCTGGTAAACTATTATCTGAACACCTAATTCAGCATATGTTAAAAAGTTAAGAAAATGAAAAATACTAATAAGGTTATATTGGTTGTATTAGATGGGTTAAATGCCGATGTTGGTTTAACATGTATGGGCTTTTTGCAGGCTTTGTGTGAACAACACAAAGCCAAAGCTTATAAATTGCAGTGTGAACTACCCTCTTTGTCGCGCCCCTTGTATGAGTGTATTTTAACAGGTGTGCGCCCAACAGATAGCGGCATTTATCACAACCAAATCAATCGTTTGTCTAAAGAAAAAAGTGTTTTCAATTATTGCATTCAATCAAATAAAGTGACAGCCGCCGCCGCTTATTATTGGATTAGTGAATTATATAACCGCAGTCCATTTCAAGCAGCTTTTGATAGACATACTAATGATTCAAGTCTACCTATCCAGTTTGGCCATTTTTATTATGATGATGCTTACCCAGACTCCCATTTATTTGACGATGCAGACCATTTGCGCAAAATCTACCGACCAGATTTTTTACTAGTACATTCTATGAATATAGATGATGCGGGACATAGATTTGGTCTAAATAGTATGCAATATCGCAATGCCGCACGTAGAGCAGATATGCTTTTATCAAATTATATTAATCTTTGGTTGGATGATGGGTATCAAATAATTGTAACCTCGGATCATGGTATGAACAATGATCTATCTCATGGTGGCAATTTAATAGAAGAAAGAGAAGTGCCTTTTTATACTATCGGTGATAGATTTACCAATAAGAATATGGATGAGCCAATTCAACAAACTGAGATTTGTGGAACAATCTGCGCTTTACTTAAGGTGGAGCATGATAAAACGGTTTGTAGGAATTTATTAAAATGATAGCCAAATTCTTTAGGTCTAGGTCTGAGCAAACCACAAATGTGATCTTAGTCAAGTACCCAAATAGTGGATTTGCTGACAATGCCCTGAAAGGTCTTGGAGAGTATTTAGCACTGCTCCCCTTTGTTGTATTGGTAGTAATGTTTATTTTATTGCCCTTAGGTCTAATTATTTTTAATGCTTTTTATAATGAGTATGGTGAGTTTGGTTTTGGGAATTTCTCAAAGATATTTAATAGCGAATTTTATTTACAGGCTTTGGTGCTTTCCTTAAAGATTAGTTTATATAGCAGCTTGATTGGTATTATTATTGGGTTTCAGGGCGCCTATTCTCTATATGCAATCAAAGATTCAGCACTGGGGAGAGCTTTAATTTCTCTAAACACGTTGCTGAGTAACTTTAGCGGTGTTCCTTTGGCATTTGCAATGATGATTATTTTTGGCTCTAGTGGGGTAATTACTTTAATATTATCAAGATTCGGGATAAATGATCTAATAGATATTTATTCATTTAAGGGTATATTATTAAGCTATACATATTTTCAAATTCCTGTAGCTATACTATTACTATTCCCAGCAATTTCTGGCCTGAAAAGAGAATGGCAAGAAAGTGCTGCCTTGTTGGGTGCTAGTACGCGTCAATATTTTTTTAAAGTTGGATTGCCTGTTTTATCACCTGCTATTTTAGGTACGTTTATTATTTTATTTGCTAATGCACTTGGTGCCTATGCAACTGCCTATGCACTTACATCTGGCAGCTTTAATATCTTGCCAATACGTATTGCTGCCATGATTGCAGGAAATTTAACTTTAGAGCCTAATATGGCGGCGGCATTAGCTTTAATATTGGTAGGATTAATGCTGATTATAACTTTTGTTCATCAGTATTTACTTAGCCGCTACAAAATTGACTAAATATGGAAGCTGGTAATGTCTAAGCGTTTATCATATAAAAATGACTATCGGCTAGAAAAAGCCCCATTAAGCATTAAGCAGTATTTTCATCTAATCTTTTTAATTGCCCTGATTTCATTGATGATGATTCCTGTTGTGGCAACAGGCGTTTATGCGGTTTCTGGCGATTGGTCACAGTCCATATTGCCCGAATCATGGACTATAAAGTGGTTGCTTGAAATTTGGACTCAAGAAAGATTTTTGTGGGCCTGTTTTTACTCGCTAGTGCTCTGTATTGGCAGTGCTATATTAAGTATTATTTTAATTTTTCCTGTATTGCTTATTGTACACACTAGCAAACCACAATGGCAACGTTGGATTAATTTTATACTGATACTACCGTTTACCGTTCCACCAATCGTAGCATCAATTAGTATTTTGGATCTATATTCTGGCATACTTGGTAGCAAAATCGGTACAACGTTTATTCTTATTGGTTGTTATTTCACAATTGTACTCCCTTTTGTATACCGATCTTTGGATAATAATTTTAGAGCAATTGGGGTAAAAGATTTGATTGAATCTGCCAATTTGCTAGGTGCATCGACACCACAGATAATTGCTTATATTCTACTACCAAATCTAAAGCCAGGGTTTATAGTGGCCTTCTTTATCTCTATAGCGTTTTTAATAGGTGAATTTGTTTATGTAAACATTTTAATAGGTGGCCATTTTGAAACAATTCAAACTTATTTATTTAACTTAAAAAACCAATCCGGACATTTAAGTAGTGCTGTAGTAATCTCTTATTTTTGTATTCTAATCATTATTACAGCTTTCATAAATGGATTCAGCAATTCGCAAATAATGAGAAAAAAATGAGCTATATTCAAATAAACAATGCACATAAGTCTTTCGGTTCATTGACCGTTATAGATGATTTGAATTTAAATGTAGAAAAGGGTAGTTTAGTTACCTTGCTTGGTCCTTCAGGCTGCGGCAAGTCAACTTTGTTACGTTGTATTGCCGGTCTGGAAACATTGAATCAGGGTTCAATTATATTAAACAATCAAGATATTACCTATTTAAAACCCCAGAAACGCCGTATTGCCATGGTATTTCAAAATTATGCTCTCTTCCCCAACATGACAGTGGCAGATAATGTAGAGTTTGGATTAAAGATTAAAAAAGTCTCTCTTGAAGAAAGACTGACTAAAGTCAAAGACGTGCTTGATTTGGTTGAGTTAACTTCTTTTGCTCAGCAAAAACCAGAATCTTTATCTGGTGGACAAAAACAGCGTGTTGCACTGGCTAGAGCATTAGTTATGGAGCCAGATTTGCTTTTGTTAGATGAGCCATTATCCGCTCTAGATGCCAAACTACGTAAAAGTTTACGCATGCAAATTAAGCGCATTCAAAAAGAATTGGGATTAACTACACTTTTTGTTACTCATGATCAAGATGAAGCTTTAGCGATGTCAGACGAGGTGGTCTTGCTTAATAAGGGCAAGATTGAGCAACATTCCACGCCAGACACACTATATACTCAGCCTAACAATAGGTTTACTGCGGGGTTTATAGGACATTACAATATAGGATATTTTGAATCAGTAAAATCCAAATCTGCCAAGCAACTTTCAATGATGGCAATAAGACCTGAAACTATATTGTTAGATACGGATGATGGAGATATTCCAGGGGTTATTCTTGAAAGAACTTTGACTGGGGGAGTGGTGCGTTACCAAGTCAGAACAGATTATGGTGATATATTTGATGTTGATGTACTGAACCATGGCAAAATTAGCCAATTAAAAGTCAATTGCAAGGTTTTTTTAATAATCAAAGATGAACAAGTGATCAACCTAGATAGTTAATTTTCTACCTTAGGATACAAAACACTAGCTACTAAAATGCATCATTAACCTAAGGATTGCTTCAAGGTATAAAATGATTACTCACAGAGACTCTCAGATAAAAACCCTGGCTTTGTTTGATTTAGACCACACTTTAATTGATGTTGATAGTGATTATATGTGGGGTCAATATATTGTCGAAGAGAAATTGGTGGCAGATGATGATTATGGAATAACCAATCGACAATTTTACGAAAATTATATTGATGGAACACTTGACGCAACTTTATATAATGAATTCGTAGCTCGATTCCTAAGATCCAAAACTATGCCAGTCCTTCTACAGCTGCGTAATAACTTTATTGATAAGAAAATTAAACCTGCTATGCGTCCTAAGGGTATTGTCGCTATAAATAACCACTTAAGATTAGGGCATGAAGTTGTCATAACCTCTGCTACAAATAGTTTTTTAGTGCCTGCAATTGCAGAATTGTTTGGAATACACTCTAAGAATACACTATCCACACCTTTGCAAATCCAAAAAGATCTTTTCACTGGCTTTTTAACCGACAGACCAAACTTTAAAGACGGTAAGCTTTACCATATAAATAAATGGCTTAAAAATATGGAACGAGAGAATTTATATTTTGAAGGTACTTATGCTTACTCAGATTCAAAAAATGATATTCCTTTACTTGAATGGTCTGATAACCCTGTTTGCATCACACCTGATGAAGTTTTAGCCAAGCATGCATTAACAAGAAATTGGCCAATTGAAAACTGGTCTGTCAGATAACAATGTGCTCTCTCAGCTGCAGTTGCTATAAGTAGATAGCAAAACACATAGATTATTTGCAATCTATAATTTCAGCGAAAGCTTGAGGTAATTTAGATCTGCTAAAATATCACCGAATGCGGCCAGTCCCACTGTCACAAATATTGTTTGTACTATTCTACTAAAATTTTGTTCCATTATTATTGAAAGCAAGAAAATCTAATGATATGCATAGCTATCATTAAGATTAATGCCAGATATTGGGGATGTCTTATATTTAGATTTTAAGATACCGATCCAAGAATGATTTGAACAGCCATATATTAGGTTGAAATCGCCTGCTGCATATAATTTTTAAGCAACAAGATCGCATCACTGTTATCGACATGAAAATTTAATTTCCTGCGGTCACAAAGCGATAGTAATTATATTTTATATTTTTGCATATCCATACAATCAAAAGGTAAATTCAAAGCCCAATGCTGCCATTGTGTTTATATATCATCATTTGCCCCCATATATGGATCAGATGTCCAAAACTGTCAAACAGGATTTTGGCGGAACGATCATAAAAAGAAGGTAAAATGATGACTGATTTATCCATTTTAGACTTATCCCCATTTCGTCAGGGCGAAACCTTTGCTCAGGCAGTGGATAATACCGTGGCACTGGCTCAGCATGCCGAAAAATTAGGGCTGAGCCGTTTTTGGATTGCCGAACACCACAATATGCCATATTTGGCAAGCTCTGCGACCAGTCTGCTTATTCAGCGTGTATTGGATAAAACGGCACACATTCGTGTCGGCTCAGGTGGTGTTATGCTGCCCAATCACTCACCTTTTGTGGTAGCAGAGTACTATGGGACATTGGCGAGCCTATATTCTAATCGAGTGGATTTAGGGCTTGGTCGTGCACCTGGTACAGATCCTGAGACTGCACGCGCCATCCGTCGTAATCATGATGATTTTGCGATGAGTTTTCCAAATGATATCAAAGAGTTACAATTTTATTTTGGTGATGATGCAGATAGTAATAAAGTGCGTGCTTATCCTGCCAAAGGTCTAAAAGTGCCGCTTTATATCTTAGGTTCTAGTACCGAAAGTGCGTATTTGGCGGCTCAAATGGGTCTGCCATATGCATTTGCCTCACACTTTGCACCACGCTTTTTAACGCAAGCGGTACAGATTTATCGTAATCACTTTCAGCCATCAGCAGTGCTTGATACGCCTAAGGTCATCGTTGGCGTAAACGCATTTGTTGCAGATACCGATACCGAAGCTGAGTTTTTGGCTAGCACAAGTTTACAGTTTTTCTTAAATATAGTAACAGGTCAGCGTAGCGGTATGAAGCCACCAGCGACAGACATCGCTGCCCATATCCCAGCGCATATTGTACAGATGGCTGATAGTATGATGTCATGTCGCTTGCTTGGTTCTGCTAAGACAGTCGCAGAATAGCTCGAACAATTACAAAGCCAAGTTCAAGCCGATGAACTGATGGCAGTCAGCTATATTTATGATGTCCAAAAACAGCATGATTCTTATGAGCTATTATCTGATATTGTCAAAAATTTTAAATAGCTTTAAATAGATTGGCTTAAATAATTTTTGGTATGCTGAATGAAAATAAATAGCTAAATAAAAATAGGCACTTTTAACCTAAGATAAAAAGTGCCTATTTTCCCAAAGATGGAGTTAACCAATCTGTTTGGTGCCAAAGATTTTATCACCAGCATCACCAAGACCTGGAATGATGTAGCCGTTTTCATTAAGATGACTGTCTAAAGCGGCGGTATAGATTTTGACATCGGGGTGTGCCTTATTGACTAAGCGTACGCCTTCAGGTGCTGCGACCAATACCAATGCTTTGATGTTAGTGCAGCCATGTTTTTTAAGCATATCAATCGTAGCGACCATGCTACCCCCTGTTGCCAACATCGGATCCAAAATTAATGCAGGGCGACGGTCAATATCACTGACAAATTTCTCAAAAAAAGGCACAGGTTCTAGTGTCATTTCATCTCGCTGAAGTCCAACGACAGAGATTTTGGCAGTTGGTAATAGATCAAGTACACCATCAAGCATGCCCAAGCCTGCGCGTAAAATTGGTACAATGGTGACAGTTTTACCTTTAATCTGCTCGCCTGTAATTTCACCACACCAGCCTTGCATGCTAAAGCTTTCAATCTCAAAATCACGGCTCGCTTCGTACGCCATCAGTCGCCCAAGCTCATTGGTTAGCGTGCGAAATTTATAAGTGCTGGTTTCTTTTTCACGCATGAGCGACAGTTTATGACGGACAAGCGGGTGATCAATGACATGAATATTTAAAGAAGTGGTCATAATAGTACCTTAATTGAGAAGATTTGCCACGGTTTAATGATTGAAATGTCTGGCGATACCGTGCATGATAGCAATTTTTTGCCATCATTGCACTGGCTTTTGTCTTGAAAATTTGAGCAAAAACCACTCACAAAACCCTTGATCCACTTGCTAAAATCTTTGGCGATAGCGTGCTTTGGCTATTTATTAAGTAACAGATCGCCTGTTTTAATCCAGCCTTTTTTATCGCATAGCTTGGCAAATATCCAAGTTAATATTGCAGGTAGAATGACATGAAAGCTGATGATAAGTAGCCAAGTCATGGGGCTGATACCCATGGCGTCAAGTGTGCCAATCTGACCGACAAAGCCTGATGTACCCATGCCTGCACCTGAAGGGATATTGACCATACCAAAAATCGCTGTCGCAAAGGGAGCAAGTACAGCACCTGCTAAAGTGGGTGGTAGCCAGATTTTAGGGTTTTTTAGGATATTGGGTACCTGAATCATGCTAGTACCCAGCCCACATGCTATCGCACCACCGATACCATTGTCTCGATAGCTCATCACCGCAAAACCGATCATTTGTGCCGCACAACCGACTGTTGCCGCCCCTGCTGCCAAACCGCCAAGCCCAAGACTGATGGCGATCGCTGCACTTGAGATGGGTAGAGTTAACATCAGTCCCATCGCAATTGCCACAATAATACTCATCACAATCGGCGATAAATCTACCGCCCACATGATCAACTGCCCAAGGCTTATCATCAATTGGTCAATGGCAGGACTGATAAATCCTGCGACCGCCATACCGATAATCAGCGTTGTTGCAGGTGTGACGATGATGTCTAAAGGTGTCATACGGTGGACAAATTTTCCAAACTCTGCACCAATTAATGCTGCTATGAATGCACCGATAGGACCGCCCATCGCCGCCCCTGCAAAGCCTGTTGTGATTGAGGTGAATAACACCAATGGCGGTGCTTTAAGTGCATAGGCCACACCAGCACCAATGGCCGCTCCCATT
Organism: Moraxella catarrhalis; assembly: GCF_001632285.1. GTDB lineage: Bacteria > Pseudomonadota > Gammaproteobacteria > Pseudomonadales > Moraxellaceae > Moraxella > Moraxella catarrhalis. The sequence continues at coordinate 7,259 of NZ_LWAH01000011.1, read as the reverse complement.
AGGCTTTGTGCTTGTTTGCCAATCTCAACCAACCATGGTAAATCAAGCCATGTACCCAAATTTTTGATAATCAAACCCAAAATCAGTGATGAAAATAAGCCAAGTGCCATAAAGTTAAGCGCTTCGATACCATAACGCTGCCAAGAGATCACAATATTTTGGCGTTCAAGATGTGCTTTAAAAGAAAATTTGGTCATAAGATGGTCTTAAGTTGATAAAAATCCACGCCTAAAAATTGTTTTGTGGCGTTCATGACAGGTCAGTCAAAACTATTATTATAATTCAAAATTTATGCCAAAGTGATGAAAATTTGATCGAGTATGGTGCGGTTGGTTGATTATTTTTGGCTGAATTTTTTGAGAGATTTTTAAGTATTTACTATCATTGAAATACTCAAAAAGCGATAAAATTTCTGCTAAAATAGGACGCTTAAGCTTAACGCATCATACCCAAAGTAGATTTATGAATACCCAAACTTCTTTTTTTAATGATACCTCTAAAAATAATCCTAGCAAAGCCAATGATCAAATTATCGCTCAAATGCGTGCCTTAATTAAGCTGCTAAAGCGTCACAATCATGCGTATTATGTGATGGATGCACCAACGATTTCAGATGGTGAATATGATGGTCTGCGTCGCACATTAATGATGCTTGAGCAGCAGCATCCCAATTTGATACAACCTGATAGCCCGATTAATACGGTCGGTGGTGAGCCGCTGCCTTTTTTTACGCAAGTGGCTCATGAAGTGCCGATGCTATCACTGGGCAATGTATTTAATGCTGATGATTTGTCAGGGTTTTTGCGTCGTGCCAATGAGCGATTGGGTATCGCCATTGATGAGTATGAAATGGAACTAAAACTTGATGGCTTGGCGGTATCATTAAAGTATCAAAATGGTCAATTCGCCCAAGCTGTCACTCGAGGCGATGGGCAGGTGGGCGAGGATATCACGCATAATGTCAGAACCATTCGTAATTTACCACTGACTTTGACAGGATGTGAGCAAATCAAACAGCTTGAGATTCGAGGTGAGGTGTTGATGCCCAAAGCAGGTTTTGAAAAATTAAATCGTGAAAGCATCGCACAAGGGATCAAGACTTTTGCCAATCCTCGCAATGCTGCTGCAGGTTCGCTAAGGCAGTTAAATGCTGCCATCGCCGCCGCGCGTCCGTTGGCATTTTTTGGATACTCAGTGAATGATGGATTGCCTGATGGTATCACCACGCAGTCAGGTGCAATGCAGTGGCTTGGTCAGCTTGGGTTTGAGATAGCACCTTTTAAGGTTGCCAAGAGTCTTGATGAGATTCAAGCATTTTATGCCCATGTCATCAAAACTCGTAGCCAGCTACCGTTTGAAATCGATGGTTTGGTGATTAAGGTGAATGATCTAAATTTACAGGCACGGTTAGGGTTCTTAAGCCGTGAACCACGCTGGGCAACAGCTTACAAATTTCCCGCCGAAACTGTGCCCACACGACTCATAGATGTAGAGTGGCAAGTAGGGCGTACAGGGACTTTGACACCTGTGGGCAGACTTGAGCCGATAACTGTGGGCGGTGTTACGGTCAGTAATGTGACTTTGCATAATTTTGGTGAGATTGAGCGTCTTGGGGTGATGGTTGGAGATGTGGTCAATGTGCATCGAGCAGGTGATGTCATTCCTAAGGTATCTGGCGTTATTGGTGAGCTACGCCCTACCGATGCCAAACCTATCCTCCTGCCAACGGTTTGCCCAGTTTGTCAATCACCGATTAGCTTACCAGAAGGTGAGGCGTTGGCAAGATGTACTGGTGGGCTATACTGTGCCGCACAGCAGCAAGAAGCATTGATTCATTTTGTCTCTCGCCGTGCCATGGATATTGATGGTTTGGGCAGTCAGTGGCTGATTAAGTTTTTTGAAATGGGGCTTGTTCAGACGGTGGCAGATATTTACAAACTCCACAAGCAGGCTGAGTATTTAATAACGCTAGAGGGTATGGGTGATAAATCAGTCACCAAAATGCTATCGGCTATTGAAAAATCAAAACAGACCACCTTACCTCGTTTTATTTTTGCTTTGGGGATTCGTGGTGTTGGCGAAAGTACAGCATTGTCATTGGCGCAGCAGTTTGGGGAATTACAGTCGATCATTGAGGCAGATTTACAAGCACTACAAGCTGTACCTGATATTGGTGAGATAACTGCCCAATCAATTTATGATTTTTTTCGGGCATCGCATAATATTGAGGTTGTGCAGGCACTGATTGAGGCTGGTGTTTCTTGGCAAGCAATGGATACGCCTGACAAATCATCATTGCCATTGACTGGAGAGACTTGGGTGGTGACTGGTACTTTAGGCAGTATGGGGCGTGATGAAGCCAAAGATAAGCTCATTGCCTTGGGTGCAAAAGTTGCTGGTAGTGTTTCAGCAAAGACCACACGGCTACTTGCTGGTGAAAAAGCAGGTAGTAAGCTTGAAAAAGCCCAAAAACTTGGCGTTACAGTCGTTTTAGAAGATGAATTTTTGGCACTGATTGCTTTATATAATCAGGTATAAAAATGCGTTGGATAAATAACCCCCAAACTCTGTCTATCCTTGGGCTTTTAATTGGGTGTATCCTGTTTGGCATGGGCAGCTTAATTGTGGCGTATGTCGATGTTGGTGCCTATGCAATGTCATTTTGGAGATTGGCAATTTCATCGGTAGTTTTTGTGCTGCTTGCACGGCTATTTCGCCAAAAGTTTCCCCAATCAAGATCTGCTTTGATTTATGCGTTACTTGCAGGTGCAGCGCTTGGACTTGATTTGGCACTATGGCATGAGAGCATTCATGCAGTAGGTCCTGGCATTTCCACATTGCTAAATAGTTTACAAATTTTCTTTTTAACCTTCATTGGGTTTTATTTTTTTGCTGAGCATCAAAAACTGATACAGCTTGTTAGTCTAATACTGGCGGTTATGGGTGTGGTGCTAATTGCCAGCCCTGAGTTTGGGCATAATATGCAGGCAGGTTGGGGCTTTATCACAGGTATTATTTCAGGTGCTTGCCTTGCAATTTCTTTGACTTGGGTTCGGCAAGTGCATTATCATGAACCAACACCACTATTTAGCTTGATGGCTTTGGTGGGTTTGGGCGGTGCGATCGTGATGTTGCCTTTGATGCTATGGCTGGATCAAGATCACATTTTACCTAAAACACCACATGAACTTGGCTGGATATTGGTCTATGGCACAGTCATGCAGTGCTTGGCATTTGGTGCGATTACTTTTAGTATCCCACGCCTAAGCTTGGCGGTGACAGGGCTTTTATTATTATCAGAGCCTGTGGCGGCATTGGTGCTGGATTATTTTTGGTTAAATAAAACCATCACTTTAATACAGTGGCTAGGTGCAATACTGACCATGTTCGCCATTTATTTGGGTTCAGTCAAGGTTAGACACTGATTTAATTATTATAAAACCTTTGGTAATTCATCGGTTTATTGGGAGTTTTGAGCTGATACAATCTCAATGGGCAGCTCCAAGCCCTCAGCAAATTTATCAGAGATAATATAGCTGTGCCGCTCATTGACAATATTGGGCGTTACTTGAATGATTAGTGCAGGGTTGCTGCCATCACGGAATTGATGAGCGATATATCGATTACCAAGCTGATCAACAATTTTACCAAGTACTTCAGGGCTTGCCATAGATAATGCCATGGAATGTTGTGCTTGTTTGGCACTGATATTAAAGGCATTGGCATAATTCATCACAGGTTCACTATCAATTAAAAAAGGATAGTTAAAATCTTGTAAGTTGGCTTTCTTGGTTTTAGTATCAATATAAGACCAATTAAGCTTAGCTTTACCATCAGCGGTAGTGATCAGTTGAGGGCTTTGTATCTCTTGAGTGTCACTTGTGTCAAGTTCATTGAATAAACTTTCAAACTCATGAGCGTTTTGGCGTGCATTTTTTGGGTCATCGCTTAACGCAGTATTTGTTTTGGCGTGATCGCTGATGGGTTGTAGATTTTGCTCAACAGTATTATCTTGACAGCCAATTAAAATGACAGCCGTCAGAAAGATGAATGGTTTTATGCGTGATATTGTGATCATATCAATCATCCAAATAGATTTTTGCATCAAATTGACCAAATTTTAAGTAGTTTGGTTTGTCTAAAGATTACAGCTGATTTTTAAAGCCTCGCTGCTTATCGCGTGCAAAATCTCGTTCTTTGAGCGTTGCTCTTTTATCATGCAGTTTTTTACCCTTTGCCAAAGCAATTTCACATTTCACCCGACCATGTTTCCAATAACAAGATAAGGCAACCACGGCATAACCTTTTTGATTGACCATGCCATAAAGCTTATCAATTTCACGCCGATTGAGTAACAGCTTGCGTGTGCGGATATTATCTGGATTAATGTGTGTTGAGCTGGTTAATAGTGGCTGAATATGTGCACCAAATAAAAATGCTTCATTATTTTTAAAAATGACATAGCTTTCGGTGATTGACATTTTACCTGCACGAATCGATTTTACCTCCCAGCCTTCAAGCACTAAACCTGCCTCATAGGTTTCTTCGATGAAATATTCATGTCGTGCTTTTTTATTGGCACAAATTTGATTACTTGGTTTTTTTGCCATAATTTGTCCTTGCTTCTATTATTTTTACGATTGCCAAAGCAATGTCTTGGTTTGGGCATAGTATAACAAAAATTATTCAGTTATTCATCTGACATCAATTATAGTTAGTTTAACTAAATTTTATGAGTGATTATTTTAAAATATAACATACCCAAGCTAACGGATTGTACAAGATTTAAATAATTTGCTAATATACAAAGTTTAAGATGAATGCATGCATGATGGACAGCTAAGATTTAACCATTTCAACTAAGATTTTGATGAATTTTAAGGAAAAAATATGCTAAATAGTCAACCCACCCTAAAAACATTGCTTGAACATCGCTCAATTCGTAAATATACAGGTGAGCCGATTGATGACAAAGTGTTGACAGCAATACTAGAAGCAGGGCGTGCAGTTTCAACCTCAAGCTTTTTACAGGCTGCCAGTATCATTCGTGTGGTGGATAAAAATAAGCGTACCCAGTTACGCCAAATTTCATGCGATATGAGCGAAGAAGAATACCAAAAAGCACTTGCTGATGGCAAGCGTTTGGGTCATGCTTATGTTGAGGATTGTGCTGAATATTTAGTTTTTTGTATGGATAGTTACCGCCATAATCAGCTTGCTAAGGTGCAGACAGATTGGACGGAGGTCATGATCATCGGAGCGATTGATGCAGCATTAATGGCACAAAATATTCTAGCAGCTGCAGAGAGTTTGGGGCTTGGTGGCGTGTATATTGGTAGTTTGCGTAATGACATTCGCCGTGCAGGTGAGATTTTAGGTTTGCCAAAGCATGTTGTACCTTTATTTGGGCTTTGCTTGGGGCATCCAGATATGTCCTCTAAAATTAATCAATCTCAGCGTCCACGCTTACCACTGGATGTGTTGGTTTCAACCGATACTTATCAAATACCAGATGAAAGTACGCTGACCAAATATAATGAGGTGGTGCGTGAATATTATCAAGGACGCAGATTGGATTTGGATTGGGCGGCACAAATCACTGCAACCTTTGGCGATGAAGTGCGTCCATTTATGCTCAACTACTTGCAAGATCAAGGCTTTGCCAAACGATGATTGACCAAATTTATCACACTTTTGATGATTTATGGTTTAATCAATAAAGGTGGATAAGTTCTGCCTTTATATTTTTATATTTAAAAATCAACCATATTTAAAAGTCAACAAAATTTTGTTACTATAGACATTTTGTTTTGTAATCAAAAGGCGTATCGCCATGACAACCACTCCTAGAAAAGTTCTTTATCCGGGTACTTTTGATCCCATAACCAATGGGCACATTGATTTGGTGACTCGTGCGCTTAAGTTATTTGACGAGGTAGTCATTGCCGTGGCATTTGCACATCATAAAAAGCCAATATTTGATTTTGATGAGCGTGTGGCATTGGTGGAGCAATATTTTGGGAACAATCCTAAAGTGTCGGTGGTGGGTTTTGAGGGGTTGTTGGTTGAATTTGCCAAAGAGCAAGGTGTAAGTGCGGTACTCCGAGGTTTGCGTGCAGTCAGTGATTTTGAGTATGAATTTGGGCTTGCCAATATGAATCGAAGTTTGGATGATGATTTTGAAGCAGTTTTTTTAACGCCATCTCAGGAGTACTCATTTATTTCATCAACTTTGGTGCGTGAGGTTGCAAAACTTGGTGGTGATGTTAGTAAATTTGTTCCTGAATCTGTATTAATAGCATTTGAGCAAAAATTTAATATAAAATAGGCAGTATTATGGCATTAAAAATCACCGAAGAATGTATTAACTGCGATGTTTGCGAACCAGTTTGCCCTAATGAAGCCATCTCTGCAGGCGATGATATTTATGTGATCAATCCAGCCTTATGTACCGAATGCGTTGGGCATTACGACACACCGCAGTGTGTGGATATTTGTCCTGTAGACTGCATTCCTAAAGACCCAAAATTTCCAGAGACCGAAGATGAGCTGCTGGTAAAATATCAAAAACTTACCTCTGATTTATAAAATGTGTTATAATGATAACTTGGCAGACTAGACAATCGCTGGCACAATTGTGCGGGAGGAAAGTCCGGGCTACATAGGGCAATGTGCTAGCTAACAGCTAGGGGGCGAAAGCCTACGACCAGTGCAGCAGAGAATAGACCGCCTATTAAATAGGTAAGGGTGAAACGGTGGGGTAAGAGCCCACCGCGTGACTGGCGACAGCTCACGGCAAGGTAAACTCCACATGTAGCAAGACCAAATAGGAACTCAATGGGTTGCCCGCTCAGAGTTCGGGTAGGTTGCTTGAGCATATCAGCAATGATATGCCTAGATGAATGATTGTCCACGACAGAACTCGGCTTATCGGTCTGCCTTTACTTTTCTAATATTTGCATGATTATTTGATTTTATATGATCATTAGCTTTTGCTATGATTGATTGATAAAATTTTAAAATTTTTTGATTTTATCGTTGACAAGCCAAAACTTTATGCTATAATTTGCGACCTGTAACGGCGATGTAGCTCAGCTGGTTAGAGCGCACGACTCATAATCGTGAGGTCAAGAGTTCAAGTCTCTTCATCGCCACCAAATATATTATAAAAATTAATGCTTGACATATAATTTTAATGAGTTATAATATTATCCTTACTCTAGCGAGTAAGAATTTTTCTAAAATTTAAAGTTTTAGAA
>NZ_LWAH01000010.1 GCF_001632285.1 Moraxella catarrhalis | reverse complement strand
GAGGGCAATTTGTGGTAACCTCTAATCGCACTTCATGACCAAAGCGGCGATTATCAAGCTCACCTTCTAACGCTTTGGCGATATCATCAACATCGTCAGCCAGTGCCAAATCTGCGTTGCGTGTCAGGCGAAACTGATAGCAACCCGTTACTTTCATGCCCAAAAATAACTCATTGACATGCTCATGAATGACCGCTGAGAGCATCACATGATGCTCCTTGCCGTCAGTAATCTCATCAGGCAAGCGAATAACACGAGGTAATG
>NZ_LWAH01000009.1 GCF_001632285.1 Moraxella catarrhalis | reverse complement strand
GGTCGGCTTCAAGCTGACCGGCGCGCTCAAGGAAGGCGTGACCGCCACCGACCTCGTGCTGACCGTCACCCAGATGCTGCGCAAGCTCGGCGTGGTCGGCAAGTTCGTCGAATTCTTCGGCCCCGGCCTCGACCATCTCTCGGTCGCCGACAAGTCGACGATCGCCAACATGGCTCCGGAGTATGGCGCGACCTGCGGCTTCTTCCCGGTCG
>NZ_LWAH01000008.1 GCF_001632285.1 Moraxella catarrhalis | reverse complement strand
TAGAGCTGCCGCAGCGCGACGCGGGCGTAAGGGCTTTCCAGATTGTCCTCTGGCCGAAACAGGCCCTGACCGCCGGTCTGGCGCTGGCCGCGCGTGATCGCGCCCAGGGTGTCGAGCCGGCGGGCGATGGTGGAGAGAAAGCGCCTTTCGGCCTTCACATCGGTCGCAATCGGACGGAACAGCGGCGGCTGCGCCTGGTTCGTCCGGTTAGTGCGGCCGAGACCCTGGATAGCGGCATCGGCCTTCCA
>NZ_LWAH01000007.1 GCF_001632285.1 Moraxella catarrhalis | reverse complement strand
CCATTACACTATGCCATGCGTTCAAAGAATGCTGATGCTGCTATCGCCTTGCTGGAGGCAGGGGCTGACCCTAATATTCCTAATAAAGATGGATTGAGACCTTTATCCATGGTTGGCTATACCAAAGATAGGTTGGATGTACTTGAACTGATGCTCAAAAAGGTAATGTTCATTTTTATAATGGTCATTATGAAGTGTTACAATTATTAGAGTTGTTTTGGAGTCATGACAAAGATTATATCCCTGTTATTGAAATGATGAAACAGTACGCTTGAAAACCTTTTAAAGCCTAATACACAAACACCCATACCCTAAATGCTGCCAAACTGATTGCAGGCATCACCGCTGTCTTTGCTGGTGAAGATGTCAATGTGGCTGCTGGTGTGGCAGCGGAGGCGG
>NZ_LWAH01000006.1 GCF_001632285.1 Moraxella catarrhalis | reverse complement strand
CCAACAAAAAACCAAACCCTTTCAGGTTTGGTTTTTGTGGTAACTGTTTAAGTTAAATACTAAAAATATCAGTCTTTAACATTAGCAACAACACCAGCACCTACGGTACGACCGCCTTCACGGATAGCAAAGCGTAGACCTTTATCCATGGCGATTGGGTGGATAAGCTCAACACTCATCTCAACATTGTCACCAGGCATAACCATTTCGGTACCTTCTTGTAGAGTGATGGCACCAGTCACATCTGTGGTACGGAAGTAGAACTGTGGGCGATAGCCATTTAAGAATGGGGTGTGACGACCACCTTCTTCTTTTGACAGTACATAAACTTCAGCATCAAACTTAGTATGTGGGGTGATTGAACCTGGTTTTGCAAGTACTTGACCGCGTTGAACTTCTTCACGCTTAGTACCACGCAACAAGATACCACAGTTCTCACCTGCACGACCTTCGTCTAACAGTTTACGGAACATTTCAACACCAGTACAGGTGGTTTTAGCAGTTGGTTTGATACCGATGATTTCAATTTCATCACCAACTTTAATAATACCTGATTCAACACGACCAGTCACAACTGTACCACGACCTGAGATCGAGAAGACATCTTCAATTGGCATCAAGAATGACTTATCGATATCACGCTCAGGCTCTGGGATATAGCTGTCTAGTGTGTCTAGCAGTTCTAGAACTGCAGGCTCGCCATATTTACCATCAGAACCATTCAATGCTTCTAGTGCTGAACCTTTGATGATTGGGGTATCATCACCAGGGAAATCATAGTCAGATAGAAGTTCACGAACTTCCATTTCAACCAATTCTAGTAGCTCTTCATCATCAACCATATCGCACTTGTTCATGAATACCATGATGTATGGTACACCAACCTGACGAGATAGTAGGATATGCTCACGAGTTTGTGGCATAGGACCATCAGTTGCAGAAACAACCAAGATAGCACCATCCATCTGTGCTGCACCTGTGATCATGTTTTTAACATAGTCAGCGTGACCTGGGCAGTCTACATGTGCGTAGTGACGAGCTGCAGTGTCATACTCAATATGAGAGGTGTTGATGGTGATACCGCGTGCTTTTTCTTCAGGTGCTGAGTCAATAGCAGCGTAATCTTTTGCTTCACCACCGTGGTGCTTAGCAGCAACGGTTGCGATAGCAGCAGTTAGAGTGGTTTTACCATGGTCAACGTGACCGATGGTACCAACATTTACGTGTGGTTTTACACGTTCAAACTTGGCCTTTGCCATGATGGTTTCCTCGA
>NZ_LWAH01000005.1 GCF_001632285.1 Moraxella catarrhalis | reverse complement strand
GTGGACTGTCCTTGTTGTTTGGTATATGCGTTAAAATAATTTGGTAAGTATAAATATTTTCTGATATGATGACAACATCTTTCTATAATGTTACAAAAATATTGCTTCCTATGTCACTCATAAGTCAAGGACAGGACAAACCCATGCGTTTTATACCTTTTGCTGTAACTCTTTTATCTTTTACTGGCTTCTCCATCTTTTCTGTGGCCAAAGCTCAGATTGCACCAGACCCAACCAAAGCAAATCTTTCTGCAATAACCGATGATCGTCGTCAGGCGGCTCTTGCACATTTAGCAAGACAAGATTTGGCAGCAACAGATGACGACATGGGTGTCGATATCAATCAAACCAATATCAACCAGCCAAATTGGCAAGATGACAAGAATGGCGATTCATGTTTTTTGGTTGATGAGATTGACTTTGTGATTGAGGGTGGAGAAGATAAACATATTCTAGGTATGACGCCGAGCAATTTACGCAGCTTCTTGCTATCGCCCCTGTTGGACCGGACAAAGCCAACATATGCTCTTAATCACTGCATCAACAATCACAACCTATCTTTAATTGTAGATATTGCCCATAATGAATTACTAAAGCGTGGTTATTTAACTAGCAGTATTAGCATTGAAGAGCAGGATTTAGCAACTAAAAAACTCACTTTAACAGTCCATGCTGGCAAGGTGAAAAAGGTGATATTGGCCGATGCTAGCAGAACGCCAACTTATGTCAAAGCCGCCATTCCTCTTAAGTTCAATCAAGCCTTTCGTCTGTCATATTTAGAACAAGGTCTAGATAATTTAAAACGCATCGATCCAACGGCAACCGCGCAGATTATACCAAGCAGCTCCAGTAATGTCGCCAATGATATTGACATTAACACCACAAACCTTGGTTTTAGTGATTTACTCATTAGGATGGACCGCAGTCAAAGCGCTGTATTTGGCATTAATATTGATAACAGTTTATCCAAAGATTATGGCAATTATCTGATTTCTGCTAATGTTCGTGCTAACAACCTCATGCATCTTAACGATGAATGGAATCTTTCTGCCAACTATCCATTGGCGCGCCTGATTGACGCTGCCCAAAATGATCTTGGGGTTCAGGTGGGCAAGGATAGGCAGGTTAATTATCACGCTTCCTTGACTATTCCTTATGGATTGTATAAATTTTCTGCCACACACAGCCACCACCAATACCAGCAATTTCTTGAAGGGCTTCATGCGCCCTTGACTTATCATGGCACCAGCAAGACAAGCTCAATTGGATTGTCTCGTTTATTGCACCGTGATGGCAATCAAAAGACTGAAGGTTATATAAAGGTTAATCACAAACGAAGCAGTAATTATATTGATGATGTTAATCTTGAAGTGCAAAACCGCCGCACAACAGGATATAACATTGGCATCACTCATCAGCATCATCTTCACCAAGGTGGTTATTTGTATGCCAACTTGGATTATAAGCAAGGAACAGGGGCGCTAAAAGCAAAGCCTGCACCTGAAGAGCATATTTATGATGCTTTTGGGCGACAACTACCCAGTGAGGGTTTTGCAAAAGCACCAATTTGGTCACTATACACCAGTTTCCAAAAGCCATTTGTGTTAAACAACCCAAATGATACTGAACAAGCGCAAGATAAAGCAACAGCAAATAAACCCATTTACACATCCATTCCTCTCACTTATACTGCTAGATTACAAGCCCAATATGCCAAACAACTTCCTGTACCATCTGATTTATTCTATTTGGGTGGCAGATATAGCATTAAAGGCATTAAAGAGGGAAATTATTTATCAGGAGAACATGGCTTTAGCCTATCCCAAGAACTTGCTTGGCAATTGCCATTACAGAATCTTAATCAGCACTTTAGTACAAATGCAAACAGCGCCCAGTTGTATGCAAGTATTGATCAAGGCTATGCCTATGGAAAAAACACTCTTAATAATCAACGCCATATCTTGGCTGGAGCGGTTGGTATGAGGTATTATTTTCAAGGCAGTCAAGATCCAAGAATTCAAGAAACACAAAATGGCTTGACTCATTTCAAAGAATCAAATACTTATCTAAATAACACACCAACCACAGCTCATTTGGATATATTCATTGGAAAAGGAATTAAGACGCCTGAATTTATGAAGAAAGAAACCGTCGTGGGTGTGAGTGCCAGCATTGAGTTTTAAGTCATATTATTTTTTGTAATGGAGTGGAAGATGACTCACTTTGCATTATCTAAGTGAGTCATTAAGGCTTCTTCGATAATGACGCGCATCGGTACGCCATGGCTGGCTGCTGCAACTTTAAGTCGCTGTGCTAAGGAAGCATCCAAATGAGCAATCACCGCCTTTCTTTCTGCCAAAGTTTTTTCACTGACGGCCAATGATTCTGAAAAATCTTGATGTTGCTTGTTGTCTCGAGTAAATTTCCCTTGCATTGCCATATAAGTCACCTTAATAATTTAATAAGTATAAAAATATTGAAATATTAAAAAATATTAAAATATTTAAGTTTACAAATATTTATCTTTATATTTATAAACTTATAAAAGATTATATTGTTAATAAGCTGGCAAAAATCTTGGTTAACTCAATCTTTTGCTTCGTGTGTTTTGTGCGAAAAATCGGTGCTAAATCATTAATGCTGTTCACATACTTCACGCTGTTCGACAGTGTAGAATTAATGACGGTCATGCCGTAAATACCACTTTAATTCCACCCCTAGTGAATAGATTTATATTTTGACAAACAAACTTGTTTGATATGCTTGCATGATAATGTTTATAATTTTTTGCGAAAAATACTTTAATGAAGTCTAGAAAGCGGCTTTGTCGGTGGCAAGACTTGGTTCAAAAAAGTACACGCCTTGAAACTTATGATGTAAATTTAAACAGAATTGGAGATTAAACCATGAGCCAAGAAATTATTGAGCGGGAAGATCGAAAAAAAACCATCCAAACGCTTATTGAGGAGTTAAAAAGTTTTAAAAATCAAGATTTGATTGTTATGGCAACCTCTGACGAGGGTAAAACCTTCAACTCGGTTAAGTTGGTCAGCAAGGGTTTTAAAGAACAAGACGATGGCGAAGTGGTTTATTGTGCTTTGCATATTTGACAGATAATACAAAAATCCACCGCCAAGGGTGGATTTTTGCTTAAGGTAAGATTAAGTTAGAAAAAGTGCTTCACAATCAAAGCAACTACTGCAAACAAGATGATGGAACAGGCAACCCAAGGATACCATCTGGCTTCTCTTTCAAGTGCAGCCGACTTTTCTTCCCATTCTTTTTCTCGTTCTTTTCGTTCTTGGGCTAGTTTCTCATAATAAGCCACTTGTTCTTGATAGTATTTCTGTTGCCAATCTGCGGTGTCATCTGTCTGAGATTTGTGGGTTTCTTGCTCAAATCGCTGTTTGCACATTTCTTCAAATTTGCGAAAAAGTTCGTTCACTAGACGATCGAGCCGGTCGGTTGTGGTAGTCATACTCACCCCCTTTGTTGGTGTTTGAAAATTCTTTTAGCCAAAAACTTCTGAATGGGAATTTAATCGAGCCAAATGCAAAATCCCATCATCAATCTTATAAATCAAAACTAAGTCATTGGCAACATGACAATCACACCAACCTTGCCAATTGCCAGTTAGTGCATGGTCCTTGTATTTAGCAGGCAAAGCTTCACTGCGACTAAGGCAAGCCAAAACCTCTACCAAGTTTGTTGTCAGCTTAATCTTGCGAACATCACGATCAAAGTTTTACTAGGCTTGATTTGCAACATCGCCATGCTCCGCCAAAAATTCATCAAGATCGGCGTATAGCGTACCACCACCATTGTCCAGTTCACGCATTGCAGAAATGGTCTTAGCATTTGGTTGGTAGTCAGCTTGATAGCTTAAGCTTAGGGGAAATTTGCAAGTTGCCACCAATTCCAAGAACAGCATTTTGACCGCTTGGCTTGGTGAAATGCCATAACCGTCCAGAATCACCTTTGCTTGGTTCTTTAAATCGTCATCAATGCGAATATTCAAATTGGTCATTGTCATAATTTAGGCTCGCATTGCACATAAATTTAATTACATTGTAAAATCATTTTGGGGCAAAATCAAGAATATATCCTAGATTATTAATTGATTTTTTTGAGAGGTCTTGGCGGCTGCGACAGCTTGGGGGGAAAACACAAACTTTATAAACTGGTGTCTATACAAAAACATCAAAAATCAACTTACTTTCATAATTTAATATTTATAAACTTATATATTTATATAAAAAAACCACGCTATCTTAAAACTATCCCCATCTTTCTTTAGCCAAATATCTGTGTTATTATTCACTATTATTTCTGCCTTATTGCCAAATTCATAATTCAGCAATAAAATTCAAAGGTCTTAAAACAACAAGGACAGTCCAC
>NZ_LWAH01000004.1 GCF_001632285.1 Moraxella catarrhalis | reverse complement strand
TGGTGTGGCAGCGGAGGCGGCTCAAAATAATGCTTTAGTAAAATCTGATGACATAAAAAACTTTTATCTGCATTATAATACATTTTGCTCCTCTGGATCTTCAGCAGCTTGCGATGCAATCATACATCAATGGAAATATGTCAGCTATGAACATGCTGGCATGACTTCTCAGGAAATAGTAGCATGGGAAAATAGCGTTACACAAATTATTGAGCATTATAATCGCCAGTGTAAAGATAATACCTGTCGTAATCATTTGAGATCTCAAAAATATCGATATATGATTGAACATGCGGGTACTCCTGAGTATTTGTATCAATTGGAAAGCTCGCTTATTACTTATATTCATGGACCAATGGCTGCTGTAACTGCTGCAGGCCATCAAATTTCAGGTTCTGTTGTAGAAGCTTATAATGCGGTTTCGAGACAGTCGGTTAGAGGTGGTAGTCGAACGCAAGTAAATAATTCAGCGAAAGCTCAAAAGCCGTTAAGTAATACTAGCAGTAATTATCAGCAAACCAACAAGAAAGCAGTTGAGGACTTACGACAGGGAGTATTCCCTGGGAAGGGTGAGATTGGCCAATCCAGAGAAATGCAAAAAAGTACAGATCCGAATAAAGTAGCAGATGATTTTGCCCAACAGTTTTTAGGAAGAAAGCCTACCGCTGATGATTATAAACAGGGTGCTGCGATGAATAATAATAATTGCCAAGGGTGTTGGAGGGCACAAACTCCCGATGGTACCTGGGTGATATATAG
>NZ_LWAH01000003.1 GCF_001632285.1 Moraxella catarrhalis | reverse complement strand
CCGCCTCCGCTGCCACACCAGCAGCCACATTGACATCTTCACCAGCAAAGGCAGCGGTGATGCCTGCAATCAGTTTGGCTTGATTGATGAGTTTGTCTTTTTGTGCTTGGGTTAGGGTGTTTGAGTCATCTACTTGATAATCACCCCACATCTCACCAACGACAGCACCAATGCTGCCTGCTTCACAACGATTTCCTGCCGCTTTGGCAGATAGACAGCCTGTTAAACCTGCGGCAAGTTTATGAGCGATGTTGCGTGCTAGTGTATCACCATCGATGTCATGGATGATGTCTTTGAAGATGTTTTGAGTGCCTAGACCGACAAGCTCTTTGGTTAAGCTTTGTTTTAAAGCCTCTTCCAAATCCACCCCATATACTGCACTTTCTAGCAGTCCACGACTGGTACCATCGGCAATACCTTTGATCAGTCTGTCATTAAAGCCTGCTTGGGTGATGTCGGTGTTTGATAGTCCTAGGCTTTTGTTAATTTTGCTACCAATCCCAGCGCTGGCAATGGCAAAGGTCATTTGCTTGATGTTTTGTTTACTACCTAAGTCTTTGAGTGTTTGCTTGATGTTGCCTTGGTTATCGATTAGGCTGATGCTGGCTTGTGTTACCAATGAGCTAAAGGCAGCACTTGTCATGGTGCCTAGGGTGGTACTGCCTGTTGCTGTTGCAACAGTACTTGTCAGAGCTGTACCTACGCCACCTGTCGCATAAGCCACCGCAATCGCCACAATCGCAGCACCAGCAGGGGTCAGTCCTTGCTGCTTATAATCCCAGTCTTTGTCGGTTAGGATGATTTGCTGCCAATCAACATCATTGCGATTCACCAGATCGTTTAGGTAGCTGTACTGTGGTTGACTGGCAAGGGTGATGATTTCATCTTTGAGCTGTCTTTTTTGAACATCTTTTTCAGATATGGGGATTTGGATATTTAGACCGCCTTGAGCTTCAAACATGGGGGCTGCTGTACCTGTAAAGCTTGGCAGTTGGGCTGTCTGAGTGTGTTGACCTTCGCCTTGGGTGCGCTGCCATACGACCCAATTGTCCTCTCGTTGAGTGGCGGTTTGTAGCTCACTTAAGGCTGCCAATAGCCGAATTTTGCCGCCGGCACTGATCTGTGCGCCTTTGAGGTACTCAAAGCGCGTGCCTTCAAGCAGGGTATCTCCTTTTGAGCGACTGCTGATGAATTGCGCAGATAAGGAAGCTGGTACGGCAGCGATTTGACTAAAGTTGTATTTGCTATTACTGGTACCAGTCTTAATACCTAGGAATTTTTTCTTGGTCTGGTTGTTTTGTTGGATGGTGTGAGTGTCTTTTGTAGCGTACAGATTGATATTGCCACTGGCGCCCAGTGTGATGTTACCAGTAGTGTTGAGTTCAGCGCCATAGATGTCTAGATGGTGCTTTTGACCATTATTGCTGTTATTACCTGTTGTTTGTAAGCGTAAATCACCCGCCGTTAGTTCAACAACGTCAGCATCCACCCATTCGTTGGTGGTTTCTGTTGTCGTGTACTTACGTCTATACCATCTGCCGTGCTTGCGTGTGGTTTTATCATAACTATATTCAAAATCGATACCAACATCAAGCAGTAGGTGATGATTGGCACGAATGTCAATTACACCATTGGCTTTTGCTTTTGTGCCTTGCAAGACCAAAGTTGGTGTCTCATCTTGCTTGTCAGTGGCTGCTTTGGTTGCACGAATGTCTATGTCTCTACCAGCGGTTAGCATGCTTGGTGAACCAAAGCTTAAAAGGCGGTGGTGGTCATTGCCGTCTTGACCGATTTCATAACGGTTTTGGCTGCCTGTTAAGATGATGGAGGCCGCCTTGTCAGTTTGGGTTTCGGCATCAGATTGGTTTGAGCTGCCTGACTGCGATGACTTGGTTGTTTGCTGGTAGGCAAACGGTAGCACGCCTTGCGCCTCTAGGGTAATGTTACCACTTACGGCGTTAAGTAAGGCGCCTTGTGAAAGAATGCCTTGTTTGGCATACACACCAATGTCACCAGCTTGTGAGACTAAGGTGGTTAGGGTGTGAATAAAGCCAGTTGAGTTGCTGTTTAAAATGCCTAACTGGTTTTCAATTCTGGATTTGGTGTTGGTGAATGCATTGGCTCTTGTGGTAAGACTTAGCCTGGCGGCTTCATCAAGTTTTGCCTCCAAGGCACGCTTTTGATCGCTCCCACTTTGATTTTTATTGCTAAACTCACGCTTAACCCCATCCATCACTACACTACCTTGGGTGGCATAGACAGTGAGGTTATTTTTGGACTTTAGGTTGACACCTTGTAGTTGCACTTCACTGCCTTGCAAAGTAAGATTGCCTTGATGAGCGTTTAAGGTATAGTGCGCTTGATTGCCATTGGTAACGGGATTGGTGTTTTGTAGGGTAAGCTTGCCTTGTTGACTGACTAGGCTAATATCTCCACCGATGGCTAAATTGTGATTTGTGCTGTTTAGGGTAAGCGCACGGTCCGTTTGAATGGATAAAGAACCGTTGAGCACTTGTGCGTTTTTGTTGCTATTGAGTAGTGGTGATTTGGTCGTTCTGGCAATGAGCCTACCATTTAAGGTAAGGCTTGTACTGTCAAGCAAGACAGCACCGCCTTGGTAGGTGCCATTACCGTTAATACGATGATCACCCTTGACCACATCGCTGACAATGCCTTTGGCAATCAAGGTGCTGTTTGTGGTGGTTTGATTGCCTTGAACATAGATGGTGGTGTGTTTGGCGGAGTTAATTTGACTGTTGTTGACAATCAGATCGCTGTTAGCTTGGATTTGGATGTTGGCCTGACTGGTGATATTGGTATGGTCAAGTGTTTGCTGGCCTTTAGCAAAGCTTGAGACATTGCCTGCGGCATCAATGATGCTTTGGTTGTGTGTTAAATTACCTTGCAAGTTGGCAGTGGTCAACGCCCCTTGGGTTGTAAAGGTTGTGTTGGTGAAGCTGGCCGTACCATTTGTGTTTTTTGGTGTTGGATTGTCAAAGACAATTGCCTCAATCTTTTTGCCAGCATGAATTGTTGTGTTGTTTGTGCCAAGCTCTTGTTTGGCCTGCAATGTGATGTTGCTGGCACTGTTCAAAGAGGCATGGTTGGCCATGATGGTAGGTGCACTCATGGCGATGTCTTTGCTGGCCCAAATGGTGGTTTTATTACTGGTTGAGCCATTCAATCCCACTGCGGTGTTACTTTTTAGGCTGACCACCCCTTGCTGTACACTTGATTGGCCAGAGTGGGTAATTTTACCATCTGCGGTGATGGTAATGGCTTGTTTGGCATTTAGACTACCTGCTTGATTTACCCCAAAGCCCTTATCGGTACCAACCAAGCTAATGCTACCAGCTGTCATTCCACCTAGGGACTTGATGTCAATGGCAGTCGTGGGTTTTGTTGTATTGGTAGTCGTTTGATTACTGGTGATGGGCGTAACTTGTCCTACATCACTGATCTGGTTGGTTCCGGTAACGGTGGTAATGGCATATTCTGCCTGTACTTGAGCGTTAATGTTGGCGGTCTTGCTGTACAGATTTACCAAGTCGGCGTTTTTGTTTGGTCCACCAAGACCAATATTATTAGTCGTTGTTTGAGTGGCCACATTCGCACTCTTTGGTGTTTGGATGACAATGGCACCCTTGTTGACAGTGTGGTGAATATGTCCTTGCTTGTTGATTGCTTGACCTGTCGATAAGGTTGCTTCATGCACATTAATAAAGCCAGCACCAGTAACTGTAATGCCTGATGGATTGGCAATCACCAAATTGGCTTTTTGTCCAGCAACTTCGATGGAGCCTGCCAATTGGCTTGCCTTGCTACTACGAACCTCATTGACAATGGTGTGTGCCTCACCTTGCTTTAAAAAAGGATTGGCAGCTACTGCACCAACCAATTGGGTGCTTGCTCCTGTACGAGCATTATTTAGAACAATACCTTGATTGGGTACATCAAATTGTGTGTACTTATTATGAGATATTCCCTGAACTGGGGTTTGAATTTGAACAAGGGCAACGGTTTGCTGACGGTCGTTTTTGGCGGCAGCAATGATGGGTCTTTGAAAGACAGGTGCTTGACTGTCAGAAATAACATTGGCAAATGCAGAACCGCTACAGCCAAGCCAACAAGCGATGGTTAATGGCGCAAGCTTTGTCATCAAAGAGATGGAAAGCCAAGTTGGCTTTTTACCAAGACCACCACCCAAATTGCCTGATTTTCCCTGTGCTTTCGTTATTTCAGAAACAACAACCAATCTTCCTAGGTTCTTATTAAAAATAACACGGTAGCAAAAGCGATTCATGGTGGACTGTCCTTGTTGTTT
>NZ_LWAH01000002.1 GCF_001632285.1 Moraxella catarrhalis | reverse complement strand
CCGCCTCCGCTGCCACACCAGCAGCCACATTGACATCTTCACCAGCAAAGACAGCGGTGATGCCTGCAATCAGTTTGGCAGCATTTAGGGTATGGGTGTTTGTGTATTAGGCTTTAAAAGGTTTTCAAGCGTACTGTTTCATCATTTCAATAACAGGGATATAATCTTTGTCATGACTCCAAAACAACTCTAATAATTGTAACACTTCATAATGACCATTATAAAAATGAACATTACCACCTTTTTTGAGCATCAGTTCAAGTACATCCAACCTATCTTTGGTATAGCCAACCATGGATAAAGGTCTCAATCCATCTTTATTAGGAATATTAGGGTCAGCCCCTGCCTCCAGCAAGGCGATAGCAGCATCAGCATTCTTTGAACGCATGGCATAGTGTAATGGGGTCATACCATAAACATCTTGGGCATTGATAGGAATGCCTTGGTTGATAAGATAGCTGATGGTGACAGGTGGTGGCTCATCAGGATTCATAGAATCCGTGACTTTGTGAAGCCAATTTTTTTTATCGCTATTGACAGCGAGTAAGTTGTGTTGTGGGTGTTGTTTTAATAAATTTTCAGCAAGAGTAATATTGCCTAAACATAATGCATCTAAAATCTCCACACCGCTCATATCATAACTCATTATCTAATACCTCTTTTGCGTTTAAATTGATTCATATGTCTAATGATTTCACCCAAATCATCACTGCCAGGTTTCTCATTGCGATGACCCATATTATCCGATGCGTTTTCAAGTCTGAAATAATCAGGATGAGAATTAATAAAGTCATTAAATTGAGCTTGAGTCAGACCTGTTTGCTCAGCTGCTAAAAATTTTGAGCATATTTTTTCATTAAATTATAGATATCAAACACCCATTGCTCTTCATTTTCTGTTGGCAACCAACTTTCCAAAATGGTTCTATTAGAGCCATCGCCCATAATGTTATGAACATTGCCACCTTTTTTGAGCATCAGTTCAAGTACATCCAACCTATCTTTGGTATAGCCAACCATGGATAAAGGTCTCAATCCATCTTTATTAGGAATATTAGGGTCAGCCCCTGCCTCCAGCAAGGCGATAGCAGCATCAGCATTCTTTGAACGCATGGCATAGTGTAATGGGGTCATACCATAAACATCTTGGGCGTTGATGGGGATGCCTTGGTTGATGAGGTATTTCACTGATAAGCTAGTCTTGTAACTATCAGAACTAGGACTTAGTAAAATTTGATGAAGCCAGTTCCATTTTGAGCTTTCTGAAATATCAAAAATACAATGATTTTCTTTGAATTTATCAAATAAAATTAAAGCATCTTCAATCATACCCTTTTTCAAGAACGATAAAATTTCAGCACCCTGAAATTCAATATCTTTATCATAATTCATTATTTAATACCTCTTTTGCGTTTAAATTGATTCATATGTCTAATGATTTCACCCAAATCATCACTGCCAGGTTTCTCATTGCGATGACCCATATTATCCGATGCGTTTTCAAGTCTGAAATAATCAGGATGAGAATTAATAAAGTCATTAAATTGAGTTTGGGTTAGACCTGTTTGCTCTACAACTAACACTAATCATCTGTATTTATTAAAAATCTACAGCCTGCGAGTATATCAAACTTAATTGTGCTCAAAATGGAATACTAAGTTAGATTCATCAAACTCAATCAATCCCATGGATTTCAAAAATTCTTTTTCATCAAGCTGTCCATTTTCCAAAAAACAAGATTTGCTGACAAATAGGCAATCAATCCAATCTTCATTTGGGATTAACTTGCGAAGCTCATTAACAATATCCATTTCCAATTTGTTGTTAAAATTTTTATTTAATAAATCATTGACCAACGAGATAATATATTTATTTCGCTTATACTCATCAGAAAGTTCGTATTCTTCTATTTTTTGGAAAAATTTTTCATAATCTAGTCCATTTTCTTTTGTGCAATAGTCGTTAGTCCAAAAGATATAGCCACTCCATTTTGGGTCTGGCAATATGTCATCCAATTCAAGCATAATATCATTCTCTCTGTCTTCTGAACTTTCAGCATTTAACAATTCTTGTATTAAAGACTTTGCTTTGATGATTTTTTCTGCATTTAGATTACTCATTTTTTACCTCTCTTACTTGTTTTATCAGCATGATCTTTGGGAGTTCTGATAATAATATTATCAAGATTGTAAGTGGCAATGACAGGACGGTGGTCGCTCCATCTTTGGGCTATCGAAATGATATTAATTAACCGAACGCTTACTTTGCTTCATATAAAGCCAGCTCTTCAGATATTTTTGAATATAATTCAATATCATTAAACTCGTATTCTTCTTTTTCACTATCTGGATTATATAAATCAACTATATAAAATATTGATGATAAAAACAAATTTAGTCTCTCATCATCAATATTTGCCAACCCCAAATCTCTCTCTATTCTCCATAGTTCAATATAGGCATCAACAAAACAATTTGTGTTAATTCTTTCATTCAAATACGCTTTGGTAAAATTAAGCAATAACACACTCATCTTAACACTCCATTCTTGAAAAAATTCTCGTATCTTATAAGATTACGAAAAAAATAACAGATATTACAAATACAATAATAATACCCAATAATATATTTTTTCGCTTATCTTGATTTTTAATAAATTTTTTAGTTTCTTGGGGTATGTTTAATATCGTATTTAATTTTAAAGTTATATGGGTCATGAATTAATTTGTAATTTTCATTTCTTACAAGCCATGTCTATCAAAATTATTTTCTAATATTTTCTTGGTGTTGCTATTATAGTACCAATCATTATAATCTCCAATTACCTCAAGAGTGAATTCTCCATTCTTGATATAATAATAACACAAACCCTTTCCAGGAATTTTGTTTGATGAATCCTTTGAGCACCATGAGTAGTAATCATTATTTACATCTTGAAGATGTGATAAATCGTTTGGAAATTTGCCGTGCAAGATTTTATATTGCTCTATATTTTCTAGTAAAAAATAAAATCTAATTTGTGTTTGATTTTTTGATTCTTGTTGCAATAAGATATTGTATGTTAACAAAATTATTAACAATGTAAAACTTAAAATAATGAAATTTTTAGTTTTTATTTTAATTAATTTTGCCAATATAATATATGTATAAATGATAATAATCCACATTGAGAATGCATAAAAATATGGCAGTAATTCTAATTTCATCATATTATCTATTTTGTAAATAACGGGTTTATTGTTTTATTGGTTATTCCTGAATGTTTTCCCACATCCTTTTCTGGAAGATCTTTATAGTTAGGTGCAGTCTCAGGGCGGGTTGCTATTAAGTGATTATTCAAATAGCTAGATATTTGCTGACCAAAAGTTAGGGTTAGATTAGGATTAAAGAAACTGGCTCCGAAAACTGCTCCAAAGTAGTCGGAGGGTAGATCTTCATATGAATACGCAGAATGAGGGGCTTTTATACTATCGAGTTTTTCCTGTAAATAACCACGCTTCACCGCATGGTTTATAGATTTACTAACTATTTCTTGTTGCGTAAGACCTAAATAGGAGGTGGAAGGATTTTCCATCATTTCCTTTTTATGGCTATATGCCTCACTTGCATAAAATAAGAAATGAACCATATCAATCCAACCACCTTTTTTTGTATAGATGTATCTAGATGCTTTATTGTTAAAGTAACCTGTCTGTGTTGGCTCTAACATCCAATTGGTTTCATTCAATGATAAGAGATACAGATGAGCTTCATTACCCTGAAATAACCCAACTTTGCGAATGGAATTGTTTAGTAGATTCTCAAAATCTTTTACTGTCCCGACCAACTCCTTATTTACAGCATTCCACCTCACCGCCTCTGCTGCCACACCAGCAGCGACATTGACATCTTCACCAGCAAAGGCAGCGGTGATGCCTGCAATCAGTTTGGCTTGATTGATGAGTTTGTCTTTTTGTGCTTGGGCTAGGGTGTTTGGGTCATCTACTTGATGATCACCCCACATCTCACCGACTACTGCACCGATGCTGCCTGCTTCACAACGATTTCCTGCTGCTTTGGCAGATAGACAGCTTGCCATGCCAGCGGCAAGCTTATGAATGGCACCAATGGTGTCTGCATTGCAACATAAATCATATTATAAATAATTTATTTAATAATACCATTTCCTTTATTTTTTCAAAATGAGTATTCTCAACAAAATAAAAATGATGCGTTAAGTCGTATCCAATTTCAACCATTAATTTCAGATTTGAAAAAACCAAAGTACACAAAGGTCGTTCTTTTAAACCATTAATGACATTTCTTACATATAAATCTTTATTTTTTGTTTTAATAATTGATGAATTATTGTCTATATATACAAAATCATCATTTAAATCAAATAAAAAATCATATAAACGCAGAAAATTATTCATAACTTTGTTCATTTCTGCTATTAGGTTATCACTAGATGATTTCGTGATGTTTGAATAGCATACAAACTTTTCATTTATATATTCTTCCTCGCTTAAAATATGATCAAAGTATGAAATTGAAAAATATGTTTTGATATTTTTAGGTGGTGTTTTTTGTAAATCTATATACAAATCACCTAAGTTATCTCTAGTTAAAGTTGCTTTCAAACTATCCAAAATCTTTTCATTGTTAAAATCAAAATAAATCATCATTTAATCTCGCAAAAATATACCATCTTTAGAAATTGTTCCCACTCTTCTACCTTTGGAATTTATTAATTTCCATGCACTGCCTGCATGGGGAGAATTTCCCCTATCTGGTGATATTTTCCATTGTGTATTAGGATCTATATAGTCCGCTCTAGCCCCACTATTGCTGCTTGTCGAGCATCCGCCCATGTTAAGCGATTATTTTTCTTGTATATATTTCTTAGCTTATTACCGATTTTTAAAGAGCTTACAACAGCTTTTAAGCCATTATTCTCAACCGCCACTAAAGCTTCATTTACCGCTGTATCCACATCAAAGTCATACAGTAGGGCGATAGCACCTGCGGTAATCTTGACAGTATTTAGAAGTTTGTTGTACTCATCTGAGCCTAGTTTTATCTCACCTGATTCAATGCTTTGCTTGAGTTTTTCTGTAACTAACCAATCCCCAACCATCTCACCGATGATGGCACTTATATATCCTGATAGATAAATAAATATGTTTCTTTTTCTTGAGTGAGGCTTGAATAACTGGAAATATACAAGTAGGAATATATGTATATTACATAATCATTTGATTCATCATAATAGGCGTAATAGCAATAACCCCAACCATCTAGCATAGTCTCATGCATATTGCAAAAACTTTCTCTGTGGTTGTTTCCATCTAACGGTATACCGATATTATTTATTGATTTTGGGTATGTGCCATAACTGGTATTGTAATCATCTATCTTATTTATAAGATATTGAAGTCTTTCTTTTGACATTTTTTTGTCTTTTAATACAAACATATATGATGCAAATAAAAGCAAACAAAATATGAAATAATAGAAATATTTTTTATTCATGGTATAAACATTGGGTTAATAGTTCTGTTAAAAATGCCAGAATGTTTTTTGTTGTCAATATCTGGTAAATCATTGTAGTTTGGTGCATGATATGGGGACTTAACATCTAATTCTTGTTTAAAATAATTATAAATTTGTTGACCAAAACTTATTTTTGATTTTGGGTCAAAATGATTTGTACCAAATACCGCCCCATAGTAATCGGAGGGTAGATCTTCATATGAATACGCAGAATGAGGGGCTTTTATACTATCGAGTTTTTCCTGTAAATAACCACGCTTCACCGCATGGTTTATAGATTTACTAACTATTTCTTGTTGCGTAAGACCTAAATAGGAGGTGGAAGGATTTTCCATCATTTCCTTTTTATGGCTATATGCCTCACTTGCATAAAATAAGAAATGAACCATATCAATCCAACCACCTTTTGTCGTGTATATATATCTGTCATTTATACCATTAAATGGAGGCGTTACACTTGGCATTAGTTTGAAATTAGTATCATTTAGCCTTAACATTGCCTTTTCTGCATCGCTACCAACCAGCTGACCCATTTTTGTGTTTGTGTTATTAAAAAATTCAATAAATGCAATGATATTTCCTGATTGACTTTTATTGACAGCATTATTCTCCACCGCCTCCGCTGCCACACCAGCAGCCACATTGACATCTTCACCAGCAAAGGCAGCGGTGATGCCTGCAATCAGTTTGGCTTGATTGATGAGTTTGTCTTTTTGTGCTTGGGTTAGGGTGTTTGAGTCATCTACTTGATAATCACCCCACATCTCACCAACGACAGCACCAATGCTGCCTGCTTCACAACGATTTCCTGCCGCTTTGGCAGATAGACAGCCTGTTAAACCTGCGGCAAGTTTATGAGCGATGTTGCGTGCTAGTGTATCACCATCGATGTCATGGATGATGTCTTTGAAGATGTTTTGAGCTCTTAGGTTGGGTTAGCGACAGTGTAACCCAACATGATGATTTTTAATAAATATTTGTTAGGTTTTCTTTTCACTAAGCCCAGCCTACGTGGGCTTGGGGTGGGAGAGATGGTATCTACCATGCTTCATCACAAATAAAACACCACTGATTTTTGATTTGCAATAGCATAATCCAATATGAATAATATTTTGCCAACCGTCTGGTCTATCTTAATATACTTGCTATTGATGGCATTAATAATGTTTTGCATAATATCGAAATCAAAAATCCAGTCATCCTCATGTAATCCAAACAGCCAATTATCTGTTTCTTCCGATATTATCCCCCACAGCCCCGTGCTTTGATAATACCGAACCTCCTCCTCATTTAGAATAACAACAGTTTGACTACCTGCATTTGCATATGCCCAGTCAATCATTTTAGGAAGATCATTAATTTCTATATTCCTCTCAAGACAAAATACTGGATATAATCTGGTATTACTCATTATCTAAATTCCTAATATGGGTTTTTTGCTGAACATAATCTTTGGCATCTTTGCCTTGTAAATGTCCAGTTGAGACAATATTGCCATTGCTATCAAGATACTGACCTCTGCTATTATCATATATCCGATAATAGTTATTTTCATTATCTTTGATTATGGTGTATCTACCATCGGAGCTGATATATCTGGTTTTTACCCTATCATCACTCACTTTTCCTTTTGCGTTAGGTGTTAATTTTCTATAAGAAGCCTTGAAGCTTCCCGAAGACCAATTTGGGCTATAACGAATATAGGACTCTCGTCTTTTTCGAACAGCGTCATTTGTAGCCCTCTGAACTTGAGCTCCGCCATTTGTTCTAGGCTTTCCTAAATTTACAACACCATTTACACCTTCAGCAATATATGGAATTGTTTGGTTTTTGATTGCTGCTACACCGCCATTAAGGTAGGTGTACATGCTTAATTCCATTTGGATTAGCATCTCCTTCATGCCACCATAAGAAACCATGTAATAGTCTTTGGCCATTCTTAATATAGCATTACAAGATGCATCGGTATTTTTGCAATATCCTATATAATGTTTGTATATTTGATTAACACTTGATTCCCAATCTTGAATCTGCACATCATTTAGACCAGCATTCTTTTTATAGCTAACCTGTTTCCATTTTTGCATGATGGTGCTACAGCTAGTGGCTGGGCCTGAGCCACAGTATTTGATATATTCTTCTACAAACTCTTTATCTTCATCTGAGCCAAGCCCAAGAATACCTCTTGAAAGATGATTCCACCTCACCGCCTCCGCTGCCACACCAGCAGCCACATTGACATCTTCACCAGCAAAGGCAGCGGTGATGCCTGCAATCAGTTTGGCTTGGTTGATGAGTTTGTCTTTTTGTGCTTGGGTTAGGGTATTTGAGTCATCTACATCCGTTTTGCCACCATTGATACTAAAGCTTTGGGGTTTGCCATTAAAGCCAACATCGGCACTAAATCCTGCTTGTTTTTGATCATGAGTGTATTGATAAGTGTCTTGACGGCTTTTGACAATCAAATCACCGCCAACAGTGACTTGGGTGTTAGGGAATTGATTTAACTGCCATAATAACTGCCATCATCTTGACGCCATAGGACAGCTGGAGCAGTGATATAAAAATACAAATTTACATCTTCATCAAGTTCATCCGTTGCATCTTTAGGAAAATTATCTCTAAGATAGGCAACAATTTCATCTGATGAGACATCCCAAATGTCATATCCTTCATACCAAATACCATTAGGTGGTATAAATTTGATTAAGTCTGCGTCTAAGGCTTCTTTGATAAGCTGAAAGAATATCTCTTTGTGTTGCTCAAAGTTTATGCCAACACAATAGCTCGAAACAGCACTGAATAGTGCTGATAACCATAGGTTTTTTGAAGTTTCAAGCATCTCTTTTTTAACCTTTTCAGGTATATAAATCATAGTTATCACCTTAAAAATTTAATTTCTGGGTTTTTGGTCGTTCCTGTGGCAGATTTGGGAATATCAATCGTCCAAACAAGACCTGTTCGACTCTGGCTACTTGCTACACTCCTCAAATTATAACTACCATTTTCAGTTTTTACTGCATATAATAACCCCTTATTCCTACCAATAGTTATTTCTCTTGGTTGAGGCAAAGGCTTACCCGTCAACTCTGTAAAATACTGTTTGACCTCAGCATCGCTCGCACCCCTAAATACTCTTACAAGTCCTTGGCTGTTTGACTCTGGTAGTAGCGTACGGTTTCCAATTCTTACTCCTACTCTTGGGTTTGTCGCTGTAAATAATTCTCGTAGCTCTTGATCTCTTGGTATATATACTGCAGCCCTGTGAGA
The DNA here is from genome assembly GCF_001632285.1 of Moraxella catarrhalis. Classification (GTDB taxonomy): domain Bacteria; phylum Pseudomonadota; class Gammaproteobacteria; order Pseudomonadales; family Moraxellaceae; genus Moraxella; species Moraxella catarrhalis. Next base: position 407 of record NZ_LWAH01000002.1, on the reverse strand, counting down.
GGGTTTGCTTTGATTATTTGTTGGTTTTTCAATGACTGCTTCCGAGACAGTCCTAGCTCCACGCTTGGTAACAACTTTAACCGATGTTTCAAGTCTGCGATTGGGAATAATTTCAATCGCAACATCAATATAACCTTGTCTAATTTCTTGTTGTGTTGCATATCTTTGTCCCGAGCGAGGTTGGCATGATTCACCTGAATGTCTGAAACATACAATAAAATCCCCTCGAGTGTTTTTCAGATAAACAACATTTTCCAACAACTCAGCGAGATCATCTGAAATATTCGTAATGGCTTGTAATTGCTCCTTTACATAAGTGCCATCTATATCATTTTTTATTTCCTCAAGCTCATTATAATAAAAAATTTGAGCTGTACCATTCCACCTCACCGCCTCCGCTGCCACAC
>NZ_LWAH01000001.1:63143-290242 GCF_001632285.1 Moraxella catarrhalis | reverse complement strand
TGCCATGATGGTTTCCTCGAGTATATGCGATCATACAAACAGATCGCAACATTGTTAAAATTTGATTCATGATACCATCCGAGTATCAGATGGTATCTGATGATACTACTGCTAATAGACGATTAATTATTCATCATCATCTTTAGCTGTAAATTTCTTGATGATCTCATCAGCAACATTTTTTGGCGTTTCTTGATACTTCAAGAATTCCATTGAGTAAGTTGCACGACCTTGAGACATTGAACGCATTTGGGTTGCATAGCCAAACATTTCAGCCAATGGTACTTCTGCACGAATAGACTTGGTGCCACCAGGAAGATCATCCATGCCTTGAACCATACCACGACGACGGTTCAAGTCACCCATGATGTCGCCCATGTAGTCTTCAGGTGTTTCCACTTCAACTTTCATGATAGGCTCAAGTAGCGCTGGATTGGCTTGTAGAAAGCCTTTTTTGAACGCCATAGAACCTGCCATCTTAAATGATAGCTCATCAGAGTCAACATCATGATAAGAACCATCATATAAAGTTGCCTTGATACCAACAACTGGATATCCTGCGATAACGCCATTTTTCATACGCTCTTGGATACCTTTATCAACTGCTGCATGGTATTCTTTTGGAACTACACCGCCGACAATTTCTTCGTTAAATTCGTATTCCACATCGCCTGTTGGATCAAGTGGTTCAAGACGCAACCAAACATGACCAAATTTACCACGACCACCTGTTTGACGAACGAACTTACCTTCAACTTCCACAGATTGGCGAATCGTTTCACGATAAGCAACCTGGGGCGCACCAATATTAGCTTCAACATTAAATTCACGCTTCATACGATCAACGATGATATCAAGGTGAAGCTCGCCCATACCTGAAATAATCGTTTGACCCGATTCTTCATCTGTGCGTACACGGAATGAAGGATCTTCTTTTGCTAAGCGACCCAAAGCAACTGACATTTTTTCTTGGTCAGCTTTTGTTTTTGGCTCAACCGCCAAAGAAATTACTGGCTCTGGGAATTCCATACGCTCTAGAGTGATGATGTTATCGTTATCACACAGCGTGTCGCCCGTGGTTACATCTTTCATACCTACTAAAGCTGCAATGTCGCCTGCACGGATCTCTTCAACTTCTTTTTGTTCATTGGCGTGCATCTGTACGATACGACCGATACGCTCACGCTTCATCTTAACAGGGTTATAAACGCTATCACCTTGCTTAACAACACCAGAATAAACACGAACAAATGTCAAGTTGCCAACATACTTATCATTCATGATTTTGAATGCCAATGCTGAAAAAGGTGCTTCATCAGAAGCTTCACGAGAAGCTTCGGTTTCGGCTTTATCATCCAAAATGCCTTTGATCGCTTCAACATCATCAGGTGCTGGTAAGAACTCGATGACAGCATCCAGCATACGCTGTACGCCTTTGTTCTTGAACGCTGAACCACATAGCATCGGCTGAATCTCACTCGCCAAAGTGCGGATACGCAAACCTGCAACGATATCTTCTTTTGACAATTCGCCTTCTTCAAGGTATTTATCCATCAGCTCTTCAGATGCCTCAGCGGCAGCTTCGATCATGTTAGTACGCCACTCTTCGGCAGTGTCAACCAAGTCTGCTGGGATTTCGCCATATTCAAACTTCATACCTTGTGACGCTTCATCCCAGATGATAGACTTCATCTCGATCAAGTCAACCACACCAGTAAAGTTTTCTTCTGAACCGATAGGAATAACGATTGGCACAGGGCTTGCACCTAAGCGAGTTTTCATCTGCTCAACAACACGGAAAAAATTTGCACCTGTACGGTCCATTTTATTCACAAATGCCAAGCGAGGTACTTTATATTTGTTAGCCTGACGCCATACGGTTTCAGACTGTGGTTGTACGCCACCAACAGCACAATAAACCATGCAAGCACCGTCAAGAACACGCATAGAACGCTCAACTTCTACAGTGAAGTCAACATGGCCTGGGGTGTCAATAACATTGATACGATGTTCTTTGAACTGGTTACCCATGCCTGACCAAAATGCGGTGGTCGCAGCAGAAGTAATGGTAATACCACGCTCTTGCTCTTGTTCCATCCAGTCCATGGTAGCGGCACCGTCATGTACCTCACCAATTTTATGTGATACACCAGTATAAAACAAAATACGCTCAGAGGTAGTGGTTTTACCTGCATCAATGTGTGCCGAGATACCAATATTACGGTAGCGACTAATAGGGGTTGTACGAGCCATAATTTTTCCTAGAAAAATTCTGTTTAATTTGGTAAATCTGTTGGCTATTAACCATCACAACCAACAGATTTTTGAGTATTATTTGGAAATGAATTTCCAAAAACAATTACAATTATTGTAAGAAAAGTATGCACCAAACGCTGGTTAATGCACCTAAAATTAGAAACGATAGTGTGAAAACGCTTTGTTTGCGTCTGCCATACGGTGAACATCATCACGCTTCTTAATGGCTGCACCTTTACCTTCTGAAGCATCATTTAGCTCACCAGCTAGGCGTAGAGCCATAGATTTTTCAGAACGCTTTGAAGCAGCATCAGCTAACCAACGCATAGCCAAGGCGGTACGACGGGATGGGCGTACTTCCATGGGTACTTGATAGGTAGCACCACCAACACGGCGAGCCTTAACTTCAACGGTTGGGCGAACATTTTCTAGCACTTCTTCAAAAAAAGCCACAGGGTCTTGAATATTCTTTTTGGCAACAACTGCTTCTAGTGCACCATAAACAATTTTTTCTGCGACTGATTTTTTACCATCAACCATCACATGGTTAATGAATTTAGCAATTGTTTGGCTGCCGAATTTAGGATCTGGTAGAATTTCACGGGCAGCGACGACACGACGTCTTGGCATAATAGTTTTCCTTATCTCTTCAGGATTATCTGGTATAAAGCTAGGTTTAACCAGCCTTACTGCATGATTGGGTCTGACACACCAAACCCTGATTCACGCAACAATGTCTTAGGCAAATGATTACGCCTTAGGACGCTTAGCACCGTATTTAGAACGGCCTTGTTTACGATCTTTCACGCCTGCACAGTCAAGTGCACCGCGTACGGTATGGTAACGCACACCTGGCAAGTCTTTTACACGACCGCCACGGATTAATACAACGCTATGCTCTTGAAGGTTGTGACCTTCACCACCGATATAGCTAGAAACTTCATAACCTGAAGTTAGGCGTACACGGCAAACTTTACGCATGGCTGAGTTAGGTTTTTTTGGTGTGGTAGTATAGACACGAGTACACACACCACGACGCTGTGGGCACGCTTGCAACGCAGGAACTTTTGATTTTTCCTTGATGGTTGTGCGACCCTTGCGGATAAGCTGGTTTGTAGTTGCCATAGGGCAATTTTCTCCCGTTGTTGTTAAAAATTCGTCATCAATCAAGCACCGATCTTGGTTGGTACTTTCAACCAATAACGCAAATCCCCATTTAGGGCAATATATTATAGGGCTAAATCAAGAAAACTTCAAGCAGCCCTATAAAATAAATTATGTTTTTGATAAGAATAATTCAAGCCACTATCAAAAAATGACTGATTGATAGCGATTTTTTAATTATGCTTCGGCGGTTGATTCTTGATTTTCCGTATTTTCACTTGAGTTAGAAATCAATTGATGACTTTGCTCAAAATCATCTGAAAAGGTTGCCATCGCTGTACCAATGACTTCATCAATCAGCTCATTATTATAATGAGCACCCACTGCTACTGCAGATATTGGCAAAATTTTATGCAACCAATTTGGATTTAAATTATCAAGATTAACAAATTTATCCAAATCCAAAAACTGTTTGGCATAAGGTTGGCTTTCACGATAACGAGCAGACAAGCTATCTAACTGAGCTTTAATGCCTGTTTGTTGAGCATTAGCAAGCATGCTACTACCCAAAGCCAACGCTGTCAAAATCACCTGTTTTTCTTGGAGTTTTTCAAGATTAGCACCTGACAGCACACCATAAGCTTTCTTAGTACCTTCTTTGCCAGTCAGCGGCTGATCATAAATGGCAGCCACTTGATAAACTGTACGCAACGATACCATCAATAGCCAAGCTGCATCAGCAAGCACACCTTTTAAGCCTGCTAAGCCTGCCACACCGCCAAGCGTTGCCAACGCACGGTTTTGATTGGCGACATCTTCGGCAAAAGCATGACGCTCTTGAGTGTTCATGGTATTGATTAAATCAAATCTTGGGTCATTTTTAAGATCTTTGATTGCCCATGCATTCGACCATTCAGCTACTTTATTATAAAGTGATTCACCGATGGCTTCAAATTTAGATTGAGGAACAACTTTAGCTGCCACATTCTTAGCTGCAACTGCTTTGGCACCAAATATTTGTCCTGCAAAAAAACTGCTTTGGGCATGAAATGCATCTTTATCAAAACTTTCACGATGCAAGTCAACGCCTTGGTAATGTTTATTTTTATTTTGGCTAATGCCATACATGCCAGACAAATAGGCACCCACTTTACCAAGTTTAGTGGTCAAACCCTTATCTTCGTGGGTAGCGTCATACTCTTCGCCAGCCGCCTTGGCAGCTTGTAGAGATTCTTGGGCATTGGTTTGTAGTGCTTGTGCTTCTTCTTTAATGACTTGGGTAGCCAAATCTACATTTTCGCTGACTGCATTAATTTTCTCAGTTGCACCAAATTTTTCGCCCAATTCTTGAACTTTCTCATCCAAAGCGGACTTACCTTGTTCAAAGAGCTGATTGAGCTTATCTTTTGCACTTTGAGCGGTTGATTGTGCCGAATCAGCGGCAGCAACCGAACCACTTACTACGGCAGCTTGAGCCTCTGTAATGGCATCATTAGCAGCCGTTTGAGCTGTTTGCTTGAGTTCTTCGCCAGAAGATTTTAGGGTATCAGCTTTTTGGCTAAGCTGAGATTTGACCTCTTCTGTTTTGTCAACAGCAGCTTGCTTAATCTCATCTATTTTTCCGCTTGCGGTATTTTTGAAAGATTCGGTGGCGTGTTTGACATCATCTACCACATCTTCAACTTTGCGTTTAGCAGCGGTGGCAGCTTGCACCGCCTTATCTTTTAGGGTCTGTTTTTCTTGATCTTGATCAGTATTATCTTGATCGGTATCGTCTTTTAGGGAGTCAACCTGATCTAAGACTTGCTCTTTGATGGCTTCTACTTTGCCTTCAACCGCTTGTTTGGCTGATTCAAATGTTTGAGTAGCATCATCTTTTAGTGATTGAGCTTCAGCTTTGGTAGTCTCAACCTTATCACTGGCCGCTTGTTTTAACGCTTCAACTGTATCGGCAGCATCTTCTTGCAAAGATTGGGCTTTATCCTTGATATCCTCAACTAAACTTTGAGTTTTCTCTACCTTGTCTTGGGTAGCTTCTTTGGCGACTTCAAGCTTCTCAGTAGCCTTATCTTGAAGATCTTGTGCTTTATTTTCAAAATCTTCTTTAGCCTCTTGAGCTTTTTGTTTAACGCCATCTACCACAGTCTCATCATCTGCTTTAGATGCGTCATCAGTGTGATCTGCTTGGTCAGCTTTGGTATCCGTATCACGAATAATCAAAACATCAGAGACAGCTTGATTGTCGATATCTACTTCAGCAACAATTTCAACATCATCATATTCAGCGACTTCTTGAGCCAGCTCTTTGACTTGATCATCATGGCTGTGTTGTGTTTGTTTGGTGGTTTTTTGGGTTGATTTTGTCATCAGTTACTCCATGATTTTGGTATTAAGATTCAGGTTTTGACATAAAATACAAAAAGTCAATTTACTTTTATCTATCGTATGTCCAACCTCATTAATTGTATGAAATTGTCATAAAAATTATCTTCTAAAGATTATCACAAAAACTAAACTACGCCTAGTGATAATATACAACATAAATGTTATTAAATGTTCATAAATACCGTCGCCAATTGATGAATAACTAAATATTTGGTCAACCCTTGTCTATCTTTAGTCATTTTCACCTATTTTTATGAAAATTTTGGGAAAATTTCCCTAAGTGTTGGAATAATTTGTTACAATAGCAAGATTACAACTGTAAACTTTTTAGGATGAAATTATGAAACGAGTTGTCATCACAGGTGCAGGCATTGTTTCTTGCTTGGGTAATGATTTAGATACTGTCAAGGAGGCCTTAGAAAATGGGCGTTCAGGCATTCGCTTTAAGCAAGAATATGCCGATTTGGGATTTAAATCATGCGTGGCAGGTAGTATAGATCATGATGACTTGGACACCACAGGCATTGATCGTAAATTAAAGCGCTTTATGAGCAACGCCAGCCTTTATGCATATATCAGTGCTTTATCAGCAATCAAAAACGCAGGGCTTAGCATTGACACCATCGCTGACAATCCTAGGGTTTCGGTGGTTGCAGCATCGGGCGGTGCTTCTACTGCTGATGTGGTGGCAGCTGCGGATGCCATGCGTGAAAAAGGCTTGCGTGGCGTAGGTGCAATGGCAGTTCCCAAAATCATGGCAAGCTCGGTATCTGCGACCTTAGCGACGGGGCTAAAAATCAAGGGCTTGTCTTACTCGCTATCTTCTGCCTGTGCCACTTCAAGCCACTGTGTCGGTCATGCCATGGAGCTGATTCAACTTGGTAAGGCTGATATCGTACTGGCAGGCGGCGGTGAAAGTGAGCATTGGACGCAATCGTGTATGTTTGATGCCATGGGTGCAATGAGTACACAGTACAGCGATACTCCACAATCCGCCAGTCGCCCCTATGATAAAGATCGTGATGGCTTTGTGATTGCAGGCGGTGGTGGCATGGTTGTTGTTGAAAGTCTTGAATCAGCACAGTCCCGTGGGGCAACAATCTTGGCAGAGATTACAGGCTATGGTGCAACTTCAGACGGTGCAGAAATGGTTGCACCAAGTGGCGAAGGTGCGGTCAGATGTATGCAAATCGCCCTTGCTCAAGCAGGATTAGCCAGTGTTGATTACATCAATAGCCACGGCACCAGCACACCCCTTGGAGATATCACAGAACTTAACGCCATCGCAACCGTCTTTGGTGGAGCAAAGCAAACACCACCCATCAGCTCAACCAAATCTATGACAGGTCATAGTTTGGGTGCGGTAGGTACCCAAGAGCTGATCTATTGTCTGCTCATGATGAACCATGAGTTTATTGCTCCGACGATTAATATCCAAAATTTAGATGACGCTGCCAAAGATTTTGACATCGTTACCCAAACTCGTCAAACAGCACTCAATAGCATCATGAGCAATAGCTTTGGCTTTGGAGGTACCAACGCCGCTTTGGTTATCCAAAAATTTAACAATTAAGACAACAAAGGTCATGGGGACGGCATCCCTGTGACCTTATTAAACATAACAGCCATCTTGTCAAATCCAACGGTTTAACTTTTCAAGTATTTTACTGAACTAAAACAATCAGACCACTCCCCTTTTTCTTTTTTGTATTTTGCTTTAAAATTTGTATTTTTATTTGCCATTTGATAATGCTAAAACATCACTTTGCCACCACATACACCCCAAGTCAAATCACAGCTCTCATCACGACGCATCACCCTGATTGGCAAGTGTGCTTTTTAAATAATGCACATCGCCCTGTGATTGGGATTTGTCCTAAGGTTGCATGGACAGCCACTTTTGATAAAAATCTGTACATTCACAAAAAAACTCGTCAAGCAGATAGGGTACAGAGTTTAAATGGACGACGCTACCCATCTACTTATGACAACTGGCAGCATGAGCTGACGGCATATGCCAATCAAATGAATCTCGATGATTATCATGGCTTAAATCATAGCAGCTATGTGCATGGATTTATGGGATTTATTAGCTATGATTTATCAGCACATCAGTTAAATCATCGCATTACCATCAAGCCAAATCAACCTTGTGGCTATTTGGCACATTATGATATTTATCTTCAGCCCATCAAAGACGGCTATGACTTAATTGGCATGGGCGTTTGTTCTGAATTTTTTCATCGTATTACCCATCAGTTATCTGACTTATTATGTCGTTGCCTGCCCACAGCTTCGCCGATAGACTTTCAGCCTATTTGGACAAAAACAGAGTATGCCAAAGCATTTTATCAAACCCAAGAATATCTAAAAGCAGGCGATACTTATCAAATTAATCTAACCCAAAAATGGTATGCTCATTTAGACCGTCTGGCAAACCACTTGCCTGATTTACAAGACACAATGAATGCACCTTTTGCAGGATTTTTACAATTGGGGGAATTTGAACTACTCTCCATCTCACCAGAGCTATTTTTTGAATTTTACAAAACAAACGGTAAAATCCATCTGATCACCAAGCCCATTAAAGGCACACGCCCACGCCATGCAGACCCTATTATAGATGATGAGCTTAAACAATCTCTTGCAAACAGCGAAAAAGATATCAGCGAAAATCTGATGATTGTGGATTTGCTCAGAAATGATTTGGGCAAATATGCACAAATTGGTACGGTCAAAACGCCCAAGCGTTTCGCCATCGAAAGCTTTAAAAATGTGCATCACATGGTCAGCACTGTTACAGCGACGCTCAGTGATACGCATCCAATTACCGTCTTATTCGGCTCGCTGCCAGCTGGCTCTATCACGGGTGCACCCAAAAAACGGGCATGCGAGATTATCCATGAGCTTGAAACCTCACCTCGCGGTGCCTACTGTGGGACGATGGGCTATATGAATTTTGACGGTACAGGCAGCTGGAATGTACTCATTCGCACACTACAAAAATGGCAAGAATGCGAGATCTGGGCAGGTGGTGGCATTACCATCAAATCAAATGTTGATGATGAGTATCAAGAATGCCAAGATAAAATTGGCACTATTTTGGCAAAAATGTCTAAGCCAAAATAGTGCTTGATTTAAGTCTTAGATGGCTTTGGTTCTTTCGATCAGCCAGTCTTTAGCTGCACCACTGACACGATCAATCAGCTCATCATGCACACGCTGATGGTAGTGATTTAGCCAAGATTTTTCATCTTCGGTCAAAAGGCTGGGCAAAATGAGACGAGTGTCAAAAGGACACAAAGTCAAATCATCAAATTTTAAAAATGTGCCAAACTCACTGCGATCAGCCTCAACACAGACAGCACAGTTTTCTAAACGGATACCCCACTGACCTTCACGATACAATCCAGGTTCATTGGTGGTTACCATGCCACGCTTAAGCACACGCTCTGGCGTTGTTGGAGCAAATACTGAAATCACTTGCGGACCTTCATGGACATTCATAAAATAGCCCACGCCATGTCCTGTACCATGATTATAATCTAAACCCTGACGCCATAAATGGATTCGGGCTAACGCATCTACTTGTGATGACGCCAAACCTTCAGGAAACTGTGCTTGTGCCAGTCCAATATGTGCTTTGAGTACATAAGTAACATCGCGTTTTTCATCATCGCTCACTTGACCCACGCTTGCCATGCGTGTAATGTCGGTTGTGCCATTATAATACTGTGCACCTGAATCGATGAGTAACAGCCCATCACCTTCGATCACACTGTAATTATCTTCACTTGCACTATAATGCACAATTGCTCCATTGGCTTGAAATCCTGCGATGGTATCAAAACTGGGTGAAACATAGTGCTTTTGTTTACTGCGTGCCTCGATGAGCATACGATCGATATCAAGTTCGGTGATACGCTCGCCAAGTGATGTTTTGGCTTCAAATTCGGCAAAAAATTCACAAAGTGCCGCACCATCTTGACGCATGGCTTCACGAATATGTTCGATGTCTGCCTCAGATTTGATGGCTTTGATGATTGTACTTGGATTCATGGCACGAATCAGCTCAACCGATGAAGAAAGCTGCTTTAAAGTACCAATCGCAATGCGTGATGGATCAATTAACAGCTTGCCTGAAACTTGAGCAATCGCATCGCCAATCGCTTGATATTCAGCAACTTGTACGCCCATCGACTCAAGTGAGGTGCGTATTTTGTCATCAAGCTTATTGATATCAACAAATAAAGTCGCCTTGGTATCGTCTAATAGCAAGTGTGATAAAAATACAGGATTAAATTCCACATCAGATCCACGCAAATTTAACAACCAAGCAATATCATCAAGGCTAGATATCAGATGAACATCTGCTTGTTTTTGTTGGATTTGAGCACGAACCTGTGCTAATTTTTCGGCAACCGTTGTATCAACAAACTCAGCAGGATGCTCATAAATGGCGGCATCTGGTAACTGTGGTCGATCTGTCCAAATTTTTGACAACAAATCCAAGTCTGTTACTAACTGAATATCTTTATCCAAAAATGCTGTTTTTAAATTATCATGCTCATTTACAGACAATACATTGCCATCGATGGCAACCTTAGAACCAGCTGGTAATGTGTCAGCCAAATATTGTGTAAAAGTCGGCTGTCCGATCTGCATTTTTTGAAATTCAATGCCCGTACCTGCCAGCTGAATGGGTGCTTGTACCCAATAGCGACTGTCTGTCCATAAGCCTGCAAATGTCTGAGTGACAACCAGCGTTCCCACCGAACCTGTAAAGCCAGATACCCAAGCTCGGCCCTGCCAATATTTAGGCAAATACTCCGACATATGCGGATCGGCTGATGGGATAATCAACGCATCCACACCTTCATCTGCCAGAATTTGACGAGCAAGACCGATACGCTCTTGATATCTATTTGACGAATTTAGCATAACTTTTCCTTGATAATGATAAACCTATATTATATGCCTAAAGCGTTTAATTTTAACATAAGTTTGAACAATTGTTCTACGAATAAGGCAATCCACCTGATAAATCTTTAAGATTTAGGGCGATAAAATAAAAAACCCTTGTGATACTCACAAGGGCTAAAAGCCATAAAAAGTCAATTACTTTGCAATGTGGCGACTTCAGCTTCAGCAGGTTCAGCTTGGGCTGGATGCTCACCTGCTGGGCGTAGCCATGCTGAAATTGCAATACCTGCAATCATTACAAGCAATAGCACAGTACCAATCAATGCTGTTAGCGATTCTTTGAGTGGGTTATTATTTGAAGCATCATGTGCCATGGGTAACCTGCCTAATTTAGTCTAAGATGGGTAATGATTTAATTTAAGATGAAACCTAAAATGAATTATCCTTATTATATAACAAATGATGGCTTTTTGTACAATGACTTTTATCAATTCAAAGTTGTCTAAACCCAAAATGTCAAAATTCACAACCAAGTCAGCTTTGAAGATTAAAAACCATTAAAAACACCCAGCCATCTTAACCTGCCCTTAGGCAATTGAGTTAAAACGACCGACCAAGCTCCAAATAAAAATTTTGTTTGTTATGGCTATAAAGTGCTGGTAAGTTACTGTTATTTTTACTGTAACGATAAGTCAGCTTTGGCGTTAATCCAAGCCAGTGAATGTCTTTGTGCCAAATGGAGGTTTGTAGGGTTAGGGTTTTATCTGTGCGATACACATCATCAGGATTAACCAGACGCAATAATTTACCATGATAACGCTCACGCTCAGCACTCACTCTACCTTGCACGGTCAGACCATTTGGCAATCTTTGCAACACCCCAAAATGTATCTTTGTGGCATGACTGCTTTTTGTTGCATCTTGCAGATGGCTAAGCTGATACCCCACGCCCAAAGAGTAACGACGATTTGGGCCATCTTGCAACAAAATGGTGTCATTCACATGATAACGCTTGCCATCATAACCTTGATAACGCTCGGTATAATTGCCTTTTTCCATGCGTGCAAAAAACGCATTTTGCCATTTATCATTGATCCGATGATGGCTGCCAAACGCCACGCCCTGACTGTCTTTTCTGGGGGATAATCTGCCATGCTGCTGATTGGTGGCAAAAATACGCCCAACAAAAGGTACGACATCAACATAACCTTTTTGGTGATCTTTTCTTAGTCCAGCATGAGCAAAAACCGCCAGTTCATTGTGGCTTTTGTCATCATAAAATTTACCATCAACATCTAGGGCTGTATAAATACTCATGCCATGACTAAGCGGCGTGTATTTATTCACACCAAGCGATAAGGCAAGCCCATGAGCAGGTTTTGGGGCATCTTTTTTAATGTTGGGCTGGGTGATGGTGGAGGCGGCGTTGATATTATCCAAATGCAGATAGTTGATGCCCAAATCCAAGCCCATTTTATATTTTTTATGTAAATAGCGACTTTGCGATAGCACCCATCTTTGCTCTTTTTTGCTTAATTTTAAAAAGTGGGCATCATCTTTGAGTTCATCTAGCACCATTTGGGCGTGTTTATCGTGCTTGTTGGTCAGCAACAAGGAAGCAAGTTGTAATTTTACCGCCGTAAGTGTTGGCTCTTTGTTACTCAAATCGGTCAGCAGATTCAATGCCAATTTGGTATTGCCATCACTTAGGGCAAGTTTACTTTGGGCAAATAACAACAAAACATCATCTTGATAATCATCAGGCAGGCGGTCATAAAATGGCAATAACAAGCGTAATGTTGCCACATCATCTTGCACAATCGCTTGATGAAAGACATGATAAAATGCCTCTGGCTGGGCAAGTAAAAAATTGACATCTACGCTCGGTGGGGCAGGCTGGCTCTCATTGGTCTGATGGGCGGTCAAGGCGTTGATGGGTAAAGGGGTTTTATCACTTTTTAAGCCATCACCCAAACCATCGCCTAAACCATCACCCAAACCATCTGGGCTATCCAAACTGTCCAAACTGCCCAAATCCTTACCCAAGCCTTCATCTGATAAAGCATCAGCAGATGGCAGCTCATGCGTGGGTGTATGAATGGGCGTATGATGGCTGTGGGCGTACGCCTGTGCTGTTAATGTATCAACACAAAGCAATAACAGCACCTGCTTTAAAAATCTGTGCTTGACTTTTAAAGCAGGGTTGGTCTTTGGTAAACAGGTCATATTAAAACTTCATTTCAAGACTGGCAAAGTAACTGCGACCTGGTGCAATGTAACGGGTTGATTGGGTACTGCTTGCAGCTTCGCTGGGCAGTTGGCGTGCCGCTTCCCATGTGGTGTAGCGGGTGTTTAATACATTGTTGATACCAAGACGAGCGGTGATGCTCTCAGTTGGGCTATAATAGCCTGTCATGTCCAGTAAGGTATAGGCTTTGGGTATTGTGTGCGTTAAGGTTTGTGTTTCTCTTTTGCCATTTCGGATTCTAAGGGCACTTAGCTCATTTTCATCTTTTTGTTTGCTGTGCGTTAAAGTTGTGCCAATGCCCCATACTTGACTGGGGTGGTCATAGTTTAGACCGACCACATAGCGCGCTGGGGTGATGGCATCCCAAAAAGCAGGGCGAGCCTGATACCAACCATCGGCATCTTTGGGTGCAATGTAATCAAATTTCCCCAATTTGGTATGACCATAACCTAAGGTCATTTCAAGACCATCTGGCAGTTTTGATGTCATGGCATGCAAATCCAGTTTGCCTTTGACACTCACCCCTTTGATGGTGGCATTATATAAGTTGGCAAATACCTCATCACTGGTTTTGGGCGTGGGTGGATTACCAACACATTCATTGGAATCCAAATGAGCCTTACAATACTCTTGTTGGGCTTTGGTTAGGTTCGGTATGGCTTTATCTAACATGTCCTTGTAACGGCTTTTGAACATGCTCATCTCAACATCCCCCCAAGGGTGCTGATAGCGAAAGCCGTATTCATTGGTATTGGAAGTTTCAGGTTTGACATCAACCGCGCGTTTGGGAAAAGACACATCAGGGTCATTTTTATGCTGGGCGGCGGTGCTGTTATAGTTGTACAGTTCATAAAAACTTGGCGTACGAAAGCCTTTGGCAGTTTTATACAACAGGCTAAAATCAGGTGTCAGATGAACCGCCGCTCCAAAATTATAGCTTTTGTTGGTGTAAGTTTTGCTGATGATGTTTGAATCGGTGCTGTGAATGCGTTGTTTATCCAAGCGTCCACCAAAACTTAAATCCACATAATCATTTGGTGTATAAAGATTGTTAATGCCCACATATTGGTTACTGCCATGAATGGGCGCGCGTTCACATTCATTGGCATTGCCACAGGCGTCTTTTTCTTCTAAGCGTCCAAGGCGATTTTTGACAATCCATGCTGCCCCTGATTGCTTAAATTTGGCTTGCTCCTGTGCTGTCAGCGTGCTTTCATCAATGATGGCATCGCCTTGGGTGGTGTCAATGATTGTGCGTCTGGGGTTGTTGGCACGAAATTGGCTTTTAACTTTATCTGCACCAGCCAACACCGTCAAATCGTGCTGACCCAGCAGGTCAAAATTAAAATCAAGTTTGCCTGTCAAGCTGGCACGCCCTTCTTTATAACGGTAATTATTTTGATATTCATAATGCCCAATTTCACTGATGCCACAATTTAAATCCACCTTAGGATATTGGCTGCACGATTTTTTAATGTCATGGTTAATGATTTGGATATTTTGTTGGTGTAGGTTTAATTTTGCTTGCTTAAACCATGGCGTGTCAGGCTTAAACTCAAAACTTAACCCATAGCGAGTTTTGCCATGCTCTTGGTTAAACACACTGCTTCTGGCATAAGCCAGTTTTGGAATGGGGGCATCATTAGCACCTGGTCTAAATGATGCTTGTGATGCGTCATTGGCGTTTAGATACTCTTGATAATCATCGCAAAGGACAATGGAGCCACCATTGGCAGGCTTACCATCATTGCCCAATCTTGCCCCATGGTAACTACAATGACGCATATCACGAATGTTGTATGTTTGCTTGGTGTCTTCTAATAACAGTTTACTGACCAGATTTGGGGTGATTTTGATGTTAAGGCGTGCCAAATACGAGTCTGAACGATAGTCCATGGGGTCAGGTAACAACCGATAAATGCCTGTATAATCTTTGGCAGAGACAACCTCATGGGGGTGCGTGGATGCCAAATATTGTGCTTTTTCAGCATCGCTTAACTCAGAAAAATTGCGATTGCCGATGCCATCTGGTCGGGCTTTGGTGTAGACATAAGGGTATTGTACGCAGCTTTTTGGGTCATCACTTGCCAAACAGCTTTCGGTGATGTAGCTTGTGCCTGCAAACAGTTCGTTAGGCTTTCTTAAATCATATTTTTGTTGCCATGCACCCAAGCGATATAGGCTTTGGTTGATGCCATTTAGGTCGCTGTGTGCTTTGTTTTCTTTGCCTTTACGGTAGGTATATTGCACCATCGCTTCCACACGCTCGGTTTTACCTGCCGCTGCCAGCGTCTGACTAAAATGGTCATTTTTGCTGTTATAAGTGGTTTTGCTTTGAGCGCCAAGATTTTTACCAGATTTTAAGACATCGCTCACATCTTTGGTATGAAACGCCACCGAACCACCCAACGCACCAGAGCCTGCTTCTAAGGCATTACCGCCTTTATTGATGGCAACGGCGGCAATGTTTTCAATCTCTATCTCGTTCATCGCCCCAGAGCCTGCCCCAGCTCGCTTAGTGGATTCGTCTTTGTAGGATTGAATTTGGGCAATGCCATCTACGGTAATGCCCACTCGGTTTTTATCCACGCCATGAATGGCAAATCCGCTGCTGCCACCACGCCCCTGCTCAACCACACTCACCCCAGTTTCATAACGCACCAAATCACGAATGCCCTGTACTTGTTCTTTTGCCAGCGTGTCAGCGGTTTTGACGGTTTTGCCAAGCCCTGTTACATCGGTGTCAAACCGAGAAACAGGGGCAGATGGGGCGGCGGTTACCGTGATGGCATCTAAATAGACGACAGGGGTTTTTGTGTCTTTGGCATCAGAGTTGGCATCTGTCTGAGTGTTCTCTTGCGCCCAGACGGATAGGGGTAAAACTGCCACACCAAATAACGCCGCTTTGATGGCAAGGTTTAAGCGGTGCGTGGTCATGGTATGGACTGATGGTGTTTGTGTTTTTGTGATAGATTTTGACATAAAAAAATCCTAAACTTTATTTTCTATTTTATGGCGATGTTTTATCAAGATATTAGCCCAAGGCAAATCTGGTGCATTTATCCAAGAATTCGCCCAAGGCACTGTTTCAAAGTGCTGTTTTAAGACATTGCCAAGGGCGTCATCAACTGTCGGTCAAGCGACTAAACGATGATGAAGGGGGGCTTTATTTATCTTTAACAGCCCCAAAGACAGCCCCTGCTTTTTCGGCGGTGTCATTGATGCCATCGCCTTTGTCATGATGTAACTGTCCTGCCAACTCTTCGCCATTTGTACCAAAAAATTGTCCCTTAACATCAATATCTTTGATGTTGTATAAGAAACCGCCACCTTGGTTGTTACCCACTTCTTCACGATAGTTTGGCACATCGGCTTTGGCGGTAAATCCTGTGCCATCAATTTTGCCATTTTTGATATCAAAGACGATATCACCTCTCTCATCGTTTAATTTACCAGTTAGGCTGTTGGTGTTAAAATCCACTTCAAACTTAGCTTTATTTTTACCATCTAGGGCAAAGGTTTTTTCATGAGTAGGCTCATTAATGGGCAAGTATTTGTTTTCAAATTCAGGGCGAATATTACCTGCATGATACACTTTGCCTGCGGCGTCATCATCTGCACCATCACCCAAATCATCTGAATCGTCATCGCCATCTGCGTCATCATCTTGTGAATCATCAGATGCAATCAAATCATCATCGCCATGTGTATTATCATCTTGTGAATCATCAGATGCGGTCAAATCATCGTCATCATCTTCTGGGGTGAAGTTTTCGGTTAACAGATAACCTGGATGACCTTTTTCCTTGATGGTTTCTGCATTATCGCTATAACCTTTGTCCTTTTTTTGGGTCAGGTAGCCTGCCCAAAGACCGTTGTAAGTGAATTTACCTGCCTGGGGCAAAGTTGTGCTGGTATCTGCCCTACCGCCTTGCACAAAATAACTGCGTGTTGGGGTTTGGTTGGCATCGTTATACAGCGTCTCGCCAAAACTGATGTGCTGATAGCTTTTGGCACGAATGGCGGTATAAGGCTTATTATCTTTGGCTTCTTGTAGCACGATGGCGGTAACTTGGTTGTCCTTATTTAGTGTGGCATTAGGGTATTTTTCTTTAATGGATTGGTTGGCTTTGACAGCATCGGCAGGGGCTAATTTATCAACACGACTGGCTGATAGGTCATAATAGTTGCCATTAAAATAAAATTTATCATGTTGCCCAAAATAAGCTGGCACGACTTGGGTGCTGCTGCCAACTTTTTTGGTGAACTCTGCTTTTTTTTCGCCCCAAGGAAATTCATTATAGCGTTCATCACTGGTAGGAATATCACCATCATCAATTTGTTCATTGATTTTATCATTTAACTTTGCTTTATCAATGATTCCACCAATCGTTTCATTATCCACAAAACTGGTGCTGGGTTTTTCAAAGCCTGCACTAAAATACACCGTTTTTGTGGCGACAGGTTTGTCTGTTTTGTCTCGTTTACCACCAAAGACCACAAAAGTTGCGTTGTCATTGGATAAAAATTTACCCGCCAGCTCATCGCCCGACTCACCATAAAATCCGCCTTCTAGCGTGTCTGAATTAGGGTTTGGGTTATTGGGGTTGGCTTTTTTGGAGAACAGCTCTTTAACAAAAGGTGCGGTATTGGTGTTATCATCAATCAAAGATTTGGCTGTACCGACAAAGCGGTTACCGTTGATTTTGGCATCAATTTGATACACATCGGTTTCATTGACTTTTTTGGTAGTGTCAAATTGGCTTTTGAGATATTCGCCTTTATTATTTTGCTGATTGGGATTGTCATAATAGGACAGCTTGCCTGTTAATGAGTTTGTGTCAAAATCCACCTGATAAGTGGCAGGCGTGTGCTTATATTGAAAGCCGTTTAGATAAATGTGGGCGGCACTGACGACATCGCCCTCGTTGGCTTTGCCACTGGCATTGAGATAGACCCCCACTCGATCATCTGCTGCTGAAAGGGCAGGGCGTTTTTTGACATCACTTAGGTACAGCCAGTTGCCTGTGTAGTTAAATTTACCAGCACTGGGCAGCTGGCTGCTGGCATTTTCTCCATGATAAAACAAAATGGGCATGGGTTTGGGAATGCGGTCTTGGTCATTTTGAGTATCGGCATTTTTTTGGGTCAGGCTGCTTCCTTGTAGTTCAAGATATCCAAAACGGATATTTTCATAAGGGTCAACAGGCTTGTTATTTTTCTTATTATCAGCTTGCTGATGATTGATGTGAGTGTTGTTGTTGGAAGGTGTTGTTAAGTTGCCATAACCATACACTTTAATGGTATTTAGCTTTTTGGGGTCAAAACGATGGCGTTCACTGTCTAAGTGCAAATCAGACAATGCAGGGAATTTGTTAAAATACAAGGGTTTGATGTCATTGGCGGTGATGGGCTGACGCAAGTTTGTACCTTTTCCGATGCCATCTGGGCGATGGGCATCAATACCAACATATAATTTGCCCAGCCACTGCTGTTTTAAATCATTGCTATAATCTGGGTCATTTTTTGGGCTGGTATCACGAATTTTACCCATCACAAAAAACCCTGCGGCGGCGGCAGTTTTTTGTGCTTGTGTCAGTTGGTTGTTATCGCCATTTGGGTCAGTTGTGCTGGTGCTGTTATCCGTGTTGTTGCCCTGATTGTTGGCGTTATTGGCGTTGTCATGACCTGTGTTCGGCGTTGGTGAAACCGTGCCTTGGGGCAGTTGGGTAACATTGGGTGCATTGACGCTGATGTCATCAGAGCGGCAACCTATCATCACCACGGCAGCAAAAATACTGGCGATGGCAAGGCTAAGGGTGCGTTTTTGGTAGAAAATATGGGGGGTTTTGACAGTACTCATGGTGATATCTCGTTTGGTGTGTTATGAAGACCGCTTTATTAAATCAGCCCAAGCATCCACCACTAAGGTAAGTACAATCAACTCCCACAAACACACAACAAGGCAAAAAGACAATCAGCCGATGCCGTTATGCTAAGCTTGCTGTCAATCGGACAATCCGCTCACCGCTTGGTAACTGTTAAGATGGGGGATGAAGTTTAGTAATGGATATCTTGGTACTAATGATAATTATTATCACATGATAACATAAGAATTTACAATACAGCAAGTTATTTTCTGATATTTTTAGCCATTGTATGTTTAGGTTTTGGGCGGTGATGTTTGGCAGGTTTCGGGTAGGCTGATGAGTGATACAACCAAAGCTCACCCAACGCCTAATCTTGCTCATGCTCTAACGCCCAAAGTGGCACAATTCAGCGGTCTACCACACCATCAGCGGTATAAAATTTTTCTCGTTTGGCGGTGGTATTTTTCATTTTCTTTGCCATGATACTAAGAAAAATCAGCACCAAAGAAAACCCCAACATGGGATAATGCCCCCAAACCATATAAGGCGTGCGTCCAACATAACTGGGTACATCACCTCGCAAAATATCTCGCTGAAACTGCGGTATCTGCTTGATAATCCGTCCTTGATGGTCAATTAATGCAGTCACTCCGTTGTTTGTTGCACGCACAAACCATCGCCCCGTCTCCAAGCTTCGCATTTGCACCATTTGTAAATGCTGCAAAGGACCTGCTGTTGTACCAAACCAAGCATCGTTTGAGACGGTTAATAAAAAATTACTGCCAAGTGCATTTTTACGCGTCGTCTCAGGATATGCCACCTCATAACAAATTGCCGCACCAATCGTATCGCCCACGCCGCCGCCCAATTTGAGCGGTGGTTGCTTATCATCGCCACGGCTTAGGCTAGCGACACCCTCAAGCCCTGGTAAAATATCCAACAAACCACCAAATGGTATATATTCACCAAATGGTACAAGCTGTTGTTTTTTATAAACTGATACTTGATTGGCATCGTATAACATCACACTGTTATAAAATTCTGCCTGATTTGAGGCATCGCTTGGTGTCTTGCGATACATAATGCCCGTTATCCATGCACTGCCATCAGCGTTTGCCTGTTTTGCTAGAGCATTGATGTGGTCGCTGGCTTCGTCTTGAAATAGCGGAATGGCAGCCTCTGGCCAAACCACCAAATCACGCCCCCATTCAGATTGTGATAATCCTGCATAAATCCCCAAGGTTTGTATACCAAAACCCTCTTGCCATTTTAGGTCTTGTGGAATATTGCCTTGGATGAGTGAAACGGAAGTCAGTTTACCTGTTGGCTTTGTCCAATTTACCCCTATCAATGAAATCATGACAACAGCAGTTGTTAAAATACCGCCAATCATAATATGCCCAATATTACGATAAAACAGCTCAATCACAGCCGCCCCAATAAATACCGCTAAAAACGATAAGCCAAATACCCCAAAAATCGGTGCAATGCCATTTAGCCAACTGACATCTGTAAATGCATACCCCACAAAAAGCCAAGGAAATCCTGATAAAACCCAAGTTTTTAGCCATTCTTGAAGTATCCAAAATCCTGCAAAAGATATCGGCTGTTTGGCACTAAATCGAACAAATGCCCATGCCATCAAGGCATGAAACAGCCCCATAATCAGCGACATTGCCCCAATTAATACAAGTGCAGCCCAACTTGGTACGCCGCCATAGTAGTGAATGGAGTGATATAGCCAAAATGTACCAACCACCCAAGTCCCAAATCCGTAGAACTCACCCAACCAAAAGGCCCGCTTAGGGCTATCGCACTTTTTTAACAGTGCATACAACAGCATTGGTGAGAGAACTGCAATGGGGATAATAAAATAAGGCGCAAGTGCCAAACTAAACATTGCACCAGCAGACAAAGCCGCCATCACCGATATCGGTAATGGCAACTGGCGAGTGGTGGTCTTGGGTCGGATAGAATTGGTAGCGGTTCGCATATGACAAGCTAAGATTTCATAGTAAAAGTGTGAGAAGTGAGCGGGTCTGTTAATGAAATTAAATCACCTCACGCCCATGATACATTGGGCTGGGTGATTAAAATAGTTAGGTCATTTAGCCATGTTAAGAGCTTGTTATTGCCCTTCTTGGACTTCGGCATCCTGAGTGGCAGTTTTGGCGGTCTCATCAATCTCTATCACTTCAGCGATTTGGGTGCTATCGCCTTCAGCAAATGCTTCAGGTACTACCTGCTCAATCGATGAAGACGAATCGCTCGGTACAACGATCATTGGCTCGGCAGGTTCAGCCGACATAGGCACTTCTTTTTCTTCAACAGGCTTGGCGGTTGCCTCTTTGGTTTTTTGGGCACAAGCAGACAGTACAATCATAGCTGACAATGCTAACGCTTGCCAAATGAGTTTTTTCATGGGGTTATTCCCTCACTGGTTAAGTCAATAGCCAAACTCAGGAAGCAATACATCCTTTAAATGAGAGTGGTTTACAATTAGCTTAGTATAGCACAGTTTTTTATAAAGCTCTAATCTTAGCGATATACCCAAATGCCCAACAACCAAAATTTATCACCGCCGATAACAACTAGCTTAGTTTGCCATGGCATTGTTTATATTTCAGACCAGAACCGCAAGGGCAAGGTGCATTACGATGGGTATTTTTGGGAATCACCAATGCCTCATCCGTTGTTGTATCAGCCGCTTTATGTGCCACAGAAGTAGTGCCTAAAGTCACTGTCATACGACCCAATGGGCGTGGTGTTTCTTCAGCAGGGCGATTATCCAAACTTTGAGCATCGTCAAGCTGTGCCTGCTGCTGCTCAAACATCATACGCATTTGTTCGGCCTGCTGGCGACGCTGTTCTTCTAAGGCGGCAAGCTCTTCAGGCGTTGGCACATGTACACGCGCCAAATCTTGAATCAAATCTGACTTAATCGCACCAAGCATCGATTGAAATAGCTCAAATGATTCACGCTTATATTCTTGTTCTGGATTTTTTTGGGCATAGCTACGCAGATGAATGCCTTTTCTGAGCTGATCCATTTGGGTTAAATGCTCTTTCCAATGCCTATCTAGGCTTGTTAGCATAAAATGGCGTTCAAGCTGGGCGGCTGTTTGTTCGCCCATTTGCTCACGACGAGTCTGGTAACGCTCAATGGCAGTTTCGATGATTTTGGCACGAAGACCCTCTTCATCCAAACGACGATCAGCATCAAGCCAATCATTAATTGGCATATCAAAACGAAACGCCTCTTCGATTTCATCTTCTAACCCATCAATATTCCATTGGTCATCGATAGAGCCAGGCGGAACAAATTGATTGATTAAGGCGTGATATACTTCATGGTGCATCGCCTGAATACCTGCTTGCAAATCCATCTCTGCCAATAAATCATCTCGTTGTGAATAGATGACCTTGCGTTGTTCATTGGCAATGTCATCATACTTAAGCAAGCTTTTACGGGCATCAAAATCTCGAGCTTCAACCTTGCCTTGAGCGTTTTCAATTGCACGAGAAACCATCTTATGCTCAATGGCTTCATCTTCTTTTAAGCCCACTGCACGAAACATACTGGTAATACGATCGCCTGCAAAAATACGCATCAAATCATCTTCAAGCGATAAAAAGAATCGTGATTGCCCAGGGTCGCCCTGTCGCCCTGCCCGTCCACGCAGCTGATTATCAATACGGCGTGATTCATGACGCTCAGAACCAATGATATGTAAGCCACCTGCTGCCAACACCTCATCATGGCGTGCCTGCCAAGCTGTGAGTGCCTCACGACGCATCTCATCGGTGATGACTTCATGTGTTTCAAGCTCAGCCTGCCAATTACCACCCAAAATGATATCTGTACCACGGCCTGCCATGTTGGTTGCAATGGTCACCGCACGAGGACGACCTGCTTGTGCGATAATATCTGCCTCACGCTCGTGCTGCTTGGCATTTAAGACATTATGAGCAATACCTTCTTGATTTAATAAATAAGACAGCTCCTCAGAAGCCTCAATGGTCGCAGTACCCACCAAAACAGGCGCACCTTTTTCGGTGATTTGTTTAATCTCACGAATGATGCCTTTATATTTGCCAAGCTTGGTCAAAAAAATCTGGTCATCCATATCAATCCGTGCAATCGGTCGATGTGTCGGAATGATGACCACATCTAAATCATAGGTTGACTTAAGTTCAGCAGCTTCAGTATCTGCCGTTCCTGTCATGCCTGATAATTTATCATACAGACGGAAATAATTTTGGAAAGTGGTGGTTGCCATCGTTTGGTTTTCTGCCTGAATCTCTACCCCTTCTTTGGCTTCAACCGCTTGATGTAAACCATCTGACCATCGTCGACCTGGCATGGTACGACCTGTATTTTCATCAACAATGATCACCTCACCATCTTGAACGATATAATGAATATTTTTGACAAATAAATGATGTGCGCGTATCGCTGCTTGTGCATGTGCTAATAATGGTAATCGTGCTGGGCTGTATAGGCTTTCATTTTCGCCAAGCTCACCGACTTCCGCCAAAAAGCTTTCGATTTTTTCATAGCCTTTTTCGCTAATCTCAATCGTACGGTTTTTTTCATCAATCCAAAAGTCGCCATCAGTATTATTTTTATTATCTTCTTCATCTTTGGAACGCACCAATCGCTCAACGATATTGTCAATCAAAGCATACAGATGTGCTGAGTCTTCGGCTTGGCCTGAAATGATGAGCGGAGTACGAGCTTCATCAATTAAAATGGAGTCAATTTCATCAATAATACAATAGTTTAATGGTCTTTGTTTTTTTTCACTTAGGCTAAACACCATATTATCACGCAGATAATCAAAACCGTATTCGTTATTGGTGCCATAAGTAATATCAGCTCGATAGGCGGCAAATTTTTCTTGGGGGGCTTGTTGGCTATAAATCACACCAACTGTCAAACCCAAAAAATCAAACAACGGGCGATTTAGTTGTGCATCACGGTTTGCCAAATAGTCATTCACTGTGACAACATGAACCCCTTTGCCACTGATGGCATTTAGATAAATGGCCAAGGTCGCCATCAAGGTCTTACCCTCGCCTGTTTTCATCTCAGCGATTTTACCTTCGTGCAATGCCATGCCACCAATCAACTGCACATCATAATGACGCATGCCATTGACACGCTTAGACGCCTCACGACAAACAGCAAACGCCTCAGGCAAGAGTTTATCTAGGCTTTCGCCTGCTTGATGACGCAGCTTAAACTCTTCGGTTTTTTGGCGTAATTCATCATCAGATAACGATTGAATGCTTGATTCATAACTGTTTATTTTGGTAACAATTTTACGCATACGCTTTAATTCACGGTCGTTTTTTGTACCAATGACTGTACTGATAATTTTTGTAAGCATACTAAATATTCCGTCAAGAATAGATAAATAATCCATTCTAATGGGTAAATGGGCAGTGCGATTAGATGACTTTTTACCATTTAACAATAAAATTCATCTGCATACCCCACCAATGTTTGTGTGAATTTTGACCAATTTATCTAAGATGTGCCTATCCTTTATAACATCATTTTCATTTTAAAAATTGATAAAAATAAAATAATGACTTATACATAAAAATAGCCAAACTGATTTTTATTGCAAATACAAAAGATGGGCATACCTTATTAAAATACCGCTAACGATTGAGGGTAAGATACCGCTCATGACGCTTGTGATAGCTGTAAAAAGACTTGCTCTGCTGCTTGGATGGTTTTATCCAAATCTTCATAAGTATGTGCCGCACTCATAAATGCCGCTTCAAATGCCGACGGTGCAAGATACACACCCAAATCCAACATACCATGAAAAAACTTGGCAAATTTTTGGGCATCGCAAAGATTTGCCACATCATTAAAATTCTTAGGCAAACTGTCTGAAAAGAACATACCAAACATACCGCCTACCGAACATGCCTGAAAAGCTACTTGATGCTTGGCTGCCGCGGCTTTTAAGCCATCAATCAAATATGTGGTTTTTTGACCAAGCGTCTCATAAAATCCATCAACCATCAGCTCATCAAACATCGCTTTGCCAGCACGCATTGCCAAAGGATTGCCTGACAGTGTGCCTGCTTGGTACACGCCCCCAAGTGGTGCAATGCATTCCATAATTTCACGCTTACCGCCAAATGCACCAACAGGTAATCCTGCACCAATAATCTTGCCAAAGGTTGTCAAATCAGGCGTAATGCCAAAATGCACTTGAGCACCGCCAAGACCGACACGAAATCCTGTCATCACCTCATCAAAAATCAGCACCACACCGTACTCGGTACATAATTGACGCAAGGTTTGATGAAATGCTTGGGTTGGAATGATCATGTTCATATTGCCTGCGATTGGCTCTAAAATCACGCACGCAAGCTCATGACCAAATTCATGAAAACATGCTGTCAATGCCTCGATATCATTATAGGGTAAAGTGACAGTATGCTTGGCAAAATCAATCGGTACACCTTTGGATGTCGGTTCACCGATATCTAGCATCCCCGAACCTGCCTTGACGAGCAGGCTGTCTGAATGCCCATGATAACAGCCTTCAAATTTGACAATTTTATCACGACCTGTATAGCCACGAGCGAGTCGAATCGCACTCATGGTAGCTTCTGTGCCTGAGCTTGTCATACGCAATAAATCAACACTTGGGATGATTTGACAAATCAAATCCGCCATGGTTGTTTCAGATGGGGTCGGTGCTCCAAAAGACAAGCCATCTTCAGCAGCAGCCTTCACCGCATCGATGACTTGATCATGTGCATGACCCAAAATCATCGGACCCCATGAACCAACATAGTCAATATAGGCGTTATTTTCGGTATCATAAATATACGCACCCTTTGCACGCTGGACAAATACTGGCACACCCCCTACACCAGCAAATGCACGCACAGGTGAATTTACACCGCCTGCAATATGGCGTTTGGCATCATTAAACAATTTTTCATTGGCTGGGCGGATATGTGTCATGACTGCGTCCTTATGATAAATGAACTAAAGTTGAGAGAATCAGGCTTTTTTGACAACCGAAGATTTAAGTTTCATCGCACCAAAACCATCAATCTTACAATCAATGTCATGGTCATCTGGTGCATCATAAATCAAACGAATGGATTTAACTTTTGTGCCAACTTTGATTGGTGTGCTTGAACCTTTCACTTTTAAATCTTTAACCACCGTGACCGCATCGCCGTCATTTAGGATATTGCCGACAGCATCTTTGATGATAGGCAGTGCCTCGGTCTCGCCACCCTCTTGCCATTCGTGAGTACACATTGGGCAAATCAACAGCATACCATCAGCATAGGTATAAGATTCATGACATTGCGGACAGTCAGGTAAGTTCATGATTTCACCTTAAATTAATTTTTGATAAAAAACTTAACTGCTTATTGTAACCGATTTTGGGGTTTAAGTGTTATGTTGGCTGGTATTTTGTACAAAAAATTTAACATCTGCCATCAAATTTATCCTATAATTTGATGAATAGCCCCAATATTTATTATGACAACTTTTGAATAAGAGACAAACCATGACTGATTTTTGTTATTTTGAAATGACTGGTACAGACAGTGAAAAATTCTTACAAGGGCAAATTACTGCTAATATCGCTGATATTGGTGAGCAGTTTTTACCGACAGCAATTTGTAATCTAAAAGGGCGTGTACAATTTGGGATTTGGATTGCACGAACTTTGGCAGGCTTTGATATTGTTATGAGTTCTGATATGGCAGATAATTTTATCATGCATATTAAAAAATATGGGGCATTTTCCAAAATTACCCTATCATCAGCCAACCCCGTTTACCCTGATGTGATCGATGACATACCCACTTTTAATAAAACCCAGCAAACCGATACCAAGCTTTGGGAGCAATTAAGCATCAAAACAGGTAATTATTGGCTGACTGCCAAAACCAGTGAGATGTATCAACCCCAAGAGCTGCGCCTACACCAAAAAGGGGGTGTGGCTTATGATAAAGGATGTTATTTGGGACAAGAGATTATTGCACGGCTATATTTTAAGGCTCGCCCAAAGGCCTATCTACACCGCATCTTGGGGGTGGGTGCTATCCCACCTACTGGCGGTGATATGGGGCGTATGAGTATCGTTAATGCACTCGCAACCGATACAGGTTTTGAGGCTTTGGTAATCGCCCGCCCTGAGGATTTAACGACAGTTGAAATTCTACCCCTGCCCAAGGCCTTACAAGAAGACATTGGCCGCAACTAGCTTTAACATAGGCTTTATCACACCTACCAAGTCACAACAAAAACCGAATGAAATTATCAATTCGGTTTTTGTTTATTCAGCATTCTCAAGCTGTGGTATCAGCACAAGCTCCAACAGATGAATAAATCGTGCCTCAACATCAACCACAGTAATTTGCCATTCATCGATTTGAACAACCGCACCTTGAAGATGGCTAACAAAGCCCAATGCTTGCATGACCAAACCGCCCATTGTATCAACATCTGTATCATCAAAATGACTGCCTAAAATCTCGTTACAATCACTGATGAGTGTGGAAGCTTGCACCAACCAAACGCCTGATTTATCAGGGTGTGGAATGATGTTATTAATGTCGCTGTCCTCGTCAATATCATCATGTTCATCAACAATATCACCGACAATCTCCTCAAGCAAATCCTCCATTGTCACCACACCAGAGACCGAGCCAAATTCATCAACAACAATCGCCATATGCACTTGGGCTTTTTGAAGTGAGCGTAGCAGTGTATCTGAGCGTGCCGTCTCGCTAATATACAACGGCTTTCGTACAATATCAGCCAATTTGAGCGGCTGCTCTTTACCGTCAGCTTTGGCTTTTAGGTATGGTATTAAGTCCTTAATCAGCAAAATCCCAACCACAGCATCATCATCTAAACTGTCAAAAACAGGATAGCGAGAATGCTCTGTTTCAAGCACCACCGATAAAATATCAGATAAATCATCATCGCTGGCAATCGCATGCACCTGCGGGCGTGGTGTCATAATCTCACGCACTTGGGTTGCTGGCAGATCAAGCACCCCTTCAAGCATATCAACCGTATCAGGCTCTAAAAACTGGCGAGAGTCTTGAACCAGCTTTAATAAATCATCTCGAGTTTCAGGTGCGGTGGATAACCAACGCCTAAGACCACGCATCGACCAAGTGCTTGAATTGTCATCAGACATAGACAGTATAATTTAACCTCGTGTTCATTAAAATTATGATGAATTGATTGGTTTGCTACAATTTAGCGTATCACTCGGTTTTATTCAAGTGCTTTTGATAAAATCACACACATACACCCATTTTATCAAATTTGCCAATTTTTATTTTCTTTCAATCATGTCAAGGTTTAACCCATTTCACCACTCGCCTTTCTATGTCTTCATCACTCATACCAAGCTCACTCACACATCGCCCAGCAGTTGAAACTTTCGCAAATCCTGCACCATGGTTTTGGCTATGTTTAATGAGCCTGTGCCATGCTGGCAGATTTTGCCCAAGATACAACCGCTTATAAGCACAATGGCGTGGCAACCACAACATATCAGGCAACATATCAGGTGTTAAGCGAATACAATCTGGCACAATCGTTTGACGCTTGGCATAGTTTTGGCAAAATCCTGTTGAGCAATCCAATAGCTGGCAGGCAACATCGGTATATTCGGTCAATTTAACATTGTCATCATCAAGAAATTTCACCAAACAACACGCGCCACATCCGTCACATAATGCTTCCCATTCAGCATCTGTTAACGCATCTAAGGGATAATTTTCCCAAAATTTTGGTCGCAATTCATCATAAATCATGACAATACCATATTGTTAACAATCAGCTTTATTGTACCTTAAAATCTGAAAAAATAGGCATAAAAACCTTGACTTGCTAGAAACTGCTTGTTAATTTAAAAAGACCAATACCGTGGTACAATGGATAAAATTCCATACAACCGTAGGGTATTTCATTGATATCATCCAACCCAAAAGGATAATTTTATGACAATAACGAATCGTACACTCACCACCACCGCACCTGATGGCACACCACTACTTAGCCACATTGCCCTGCCAAATGATACCACCGAGACAGGCAAGGCACGGGCAATTTTGGTTGCTCCTGAATGGTGGGGTGTTGCCGATCACCCAAAAACAGTCGCCGAACGTTTGGCCGCTGAGGGATTTGTGGCAGTGGCAATGGATGTTTATGGTGAGGGTAAGATGACAACAGACGCTCATCAAGCCAATGAATGGATGTCTCAGATGCTTGAGTATTCTGATGAACTTATGAACCGCTGTCAAGCCATTTACCAAGATGTGGCCAATTTACCCGAAGTAGACAAAGAGCGTATCGGTATCGCAGGATTTTGTTTTGGTGGTAAAATTGCTCTGGATATGGCACGCCTTGGTACACCGCTCAAAGCTGTCGCAACATTTCATGGTAATCCTGCCGCCATCACACCTGCCACCAAACAAAAGTTTATCGCCAAAGTCTTGGTTGCACATGGTGCAGAGGATTCCATGGTCTCAATGCAAGCAATCGATGATCTAAAAAAAGAACTTGAAGCTGCTGATGTTCAATACCAAGTTGATATCTATGACGGTGCCAAACACGGCTTTAGCAATCCACATGCTGATGAACGAGCTCGTGATAATGGTATTGACTTGGGCTATCATTCCCAAGCTGCCAAAGAAAGCTGGGCTAAAATGATTGTATTTATGAATGATACCTTATAAATGATACTGAATTCACCCAATCACTAAAATAAAACCATCTGCTTAAGAGTAAGCAGATGGTTTTATGAAATGGCAAATGATGGTTTAGCGTTTAAGTGGTGCATTCGCCAAAATCTCGGTCAAAAGTCGCCAATATACCGCCACCGACCCAATATGCACCATTTCATCAGGTGAGTGGGCATTTTTGATGGTAGGACCAATTGAGACAATGTCCATATCAGGATGGCTTTGCTTAATCAAGCCACACTCAAGCCCTGCATGGATAACCTTAATATCAGGCTCGTGACCCAAAATCTGGCTATAAAGCTGTGTTGTGATCGGCGTAATTACAGAATCGGTATCTGGATTCCAGCCCACATAGTCGCCAGCAAAAGTAATCTGTGCACCTGATAGATGGGCAATACTTGACAGCGTATCACAAACCGCCTCTTTACCTGAATCAACCAAAGAGCGGATAAGCAGCACGCATTTAAGTACATCATCATCCATCTTAAGCTGTCCAAAGGATAATGAAGTCTCCACAGTGTCTTTGGCGATATCGCTTTGACGCACCACACCGCTAGGCAGTGCATTGATCAGATGGATGGCTTGACAAGATGACGCCCAAGTTAGCACATTGTCTTTAGGCTTAAGCTTAGTGGTATCGATAACGGCTATCAAGTTTGGCTCAGCCTGCTTTAGCTCATCAAAGATTTGAGCAGTGGCGTCATTGATGGTATCTATCAGTGCGGATAAAGATGACTGTTGGCAACTGATAACGACTTGAGCTTCTCGTGGAATGGCATTTCTTAGCGTGCCACCTTTGATGTGACTGATGGCAAATTGTCCATCGAACTGACCCAAAAGCTTAACCAGCACTCTTGCCATCAACTTAATGGCATTGCCACGATTTTTATCAATATCCAGTCCTGAATGCCCACCACGCAGCCCTTTAATGGTTAGGCTTAGTGTCGCATCAAAGGGATTTTTTTGCCACATCAGTGGCAAGCTTAGATCTGCATCAATACCACCAGCACAGCCAATATACACCTCACCGATTTCTTCGGTATCAGTATTGACCATGATTTTTGAAGCCAGCTCATTGGCTTTTAGACCAACTACCCCAACCATGCCTGTCTCTTCAGTCATCGTCAGTAGCACCTCAAGCTCAGGATGCACCAGCGAATCATCTTCAAGCACCGCAAGGCAGCTTGCCATGCCAATGCCATTATCCGCCCCCAAAGTTGTGCCTGTCGCCATCAGCCATGCATTATCATCAGGACGAAGACGCAGACGAATCGGATCTGTGGCAAAGTCATGCAATACCCCTTCATTCGCTTGGGGTACCATATCTAAGTGTGCCTGTAGGGCGATTGGCTCATGATTTTCATAGCCTTTGGTCGCTGGCTTTTTAATAATCACATTACCAATGCCATCTCGGCGAGCAGCCAGCCCATGTGCTATCGCCCACTCGATGATATCCGTCGCCAAAGCTTCTTCATGAAAACTTGGATGCGGTGTCGCACTGATACGACTAAACCAATGCCATAATAACGCAGGTTCAAAATCTTTGACAACAGTTAGGTTGTCTTCATAAGCTACCAAATTCAAAGCCATCTTATTTCCTTAATATGATAATTTTAAAGTATCAGTCAATCTCATTTAACATCATTCTCCAAATTACCAAAATAAAAATAGGCTAGGCATTAAGCACATCGCCTATTTTTGTTTTTGGATTAAACGAACACTTGATCGACTGCACGCTTAAATCGTTCAATCGTACCTTCAATATCGGTCAATTTATCAAGCCCAAACAAACCGATACGAAAACTCTTATAATCGCTTGGCTCACCAACCTGAAGCGGTGTGCCAGCAGCGATTTGGACACCTGCCTTGGCAAAGGCGGCACCTTTGTGAATCTCATCACTTAAAGCATGGCAAACAATCACGCCATACGCTTGAGCTGATGGATCGGCGACACTGTGGACGCCTTTTTTATGAAGTGTTGCCAAAATCTCTTGACCAAGCTTGATTTGGGCTTGTTTTAGGTTATCGTAGCCAATCTGCTTTGCCTCAAGCAAAGTATCCCGCAGCTGCTTTAGACCATCGGTTGGCATGGTGGCATGATACGCATGACCACCATTTTCATAAGCCATCATGATATTTAACCAAGCTTTTAAATCCAAAGAAAAGCTTGACGGCGTGCTTGATAATACAGCTTCTTTGGCGGCCTGTGACAGCATCACCAAGCCAGCACATGGTGTGCTTGACAACCCCTTTTGAGGTGCTGATAAAAGCACGTCGATACCAAGCGCTTTCATATCCAGCCAAATACATCCAGAAGCAATACAATCAATGACAAGTAGGCCACCGACCAAATGCACAGCCTCAGCAAGTGCACGAATATAATCATCTGACAGCATCATGCCAGAGGCAGTTTCAACATGAGGGGCGAACACAACGCCCGGCCGATGCTCTTTGATATAGGCGGTCACCTCATTAATATCAGCAGGTACAAACTGACCGTTCTTGCCTTCTTGAAGACATGCCTTAAACACATGGCTAGATTTGGCAACACCAATCGCTTCTAATATCTGCGTCCAGCGATAGCTAAACCAGCCATTTCTGATAATGACAGCATCTTGATCAGTCGCCAAAGCTCGTGCAACTGCTTCCATCCCTGCCGTGCCAGAACCTGGCATGATGGCAAGTGCATCGGCTTGAAACAGTGACTTTAACTCAAAAGATAAATCCTTCATCACCTGCTGGAACTGCACCGACATATGGTTAAGCGCACGATCAGTATAAACAACAGAAAATTCCAATAATCCTTCAGGGTCAATATCTTTTCTAAGTGCTGGCATAATCATTTCCTTTTATGCGATTAGTAGCCACTAATGTATCAAGCAAAACTCGAAAAATCAAGCCACTTCCGCTGATTTAAGCTGGGTCTTTTATGCTTTTAATGACCCAAGCTGCCGCTTGATTTTAATACCAAAACTGATTTGGTCATCATAATAAAACCTTGGCTTTTATTAAGACCAAGGCTTTATTATTCATCCAAACTGCCCTATTTCAATCAAATCAAAATTTGACCAAAGAAGATATCAGTTGGCTTGAGTTTCGGTAGGCTCTACGGTTGCATTAGCATCCGCCATTTGGGTATCTTCTTGAGCTGTGACATCAGCACTTGCATCCGCTTGAGCTGTCTCGGTCGTCATTGTAGATACACCTTCATCACCAAAAACCATGTCTTCGGCTTTTGGAGCATTGGCCAAAGCGGCTGCTTGTGCTTCTTCAACACGGTCAATAGCATGTACTTTTTCATGACCGTGACCGCAAGCGGTTAACATCAAAGTGACAAATGCTAAGGCAGTTACTGCAAAAATTTTCATACCCTTACTCCAAAATTAAAGACTGTTTAAACTATCAAGTCAGCCACTAACTTTTAAAATGCTCAAATTAAGTTACAATACCCATTTTCCAAGCACAAATTCAATCACAAGTTTGGCAAGAAAACCAAAAAAACCCATGCCCAAAGCGACAAAAATCCAAAAAGTTCCCGCTCGGCCAGCATCTGATTTTTTTGAGATATCCCACATGATAAAAATTAAAAACCCGATGAAAATAGGCAATAAAACATACAGACCCAATGTGGTAATCGTCTCAGCCGATACCAAAAACAGCGTCGCCATTGCAGACATACCAAGCACCTTTATGATTATTTATCCGCACATTATAGCAATATTTATCCCAACTACCAACCATCAGGTAAGAATAAGCACGATATTTTTATAAAAATTTGCTAAAATAGCCGTCGCTTGGGCTAATTAACGCTCACCTTAATTTGGTATTTGATTACTACCCTAATTTTTGTATAAAAACCATACAGGATATTCTTATGGCTCAAAGACCCCAAAAACAGCCTTCTGCCGTCTATAAAGATGAAGTACATAATCAAAGAGTAGGTTTAAGTAGCTTGCTTTGGATTGTCGTGGGGCTATTGGTGGCAGCGATGCTGGCGGTTTTTTTGTATGTGTCGCCTTTATTTGATGGTTTTGGTCAAAGCGCAGATCCTAAACCTGACGCTTTGGTTAAACCCATTACCGCCAGCGAACCTGAAATTGAATTTGAATTTTATGAAGTTCTGCCCGAACAAAAATTTCAAAGCATTCCAGAAGGCGTGAGCATCCAAGACCGAGAAGATAATACCTTGCCCAAGCCATCAACCGATGTGATCATCAATCACAGCACAAAAGCGAGTACCGACCAGCCAGCTGACATTTCAATCGCCGCAGAAAATACCGCTGATGATGAGCCTAATCACCAAAGCCAATACATACTCCAAATCAAAAGCTATGAAAAGGCCAAAGATGCCGATCTAAAGCGTGCTGAAGTACTCATGGCAGGTGTGGATGCCATTGTGGTACGCCAAGATACAAAAAATGGCTATGTGTATCAAGTTATCTCAACGCCCATGACTCAAAAAGAAGCCTCTGCCACCAGTGTACGCCTGCGTAATAATGGTATTGACTCTTTGCTTATCGAACAGCGTCCTACTCCCAAATAACCCAAATAACTATCATCATTTCATCATGCCAAAATAAAAAGCGTCCATATTGATTGAACACTTTTTATTGATAGCTTAGGTTCAATAAATTTGGCTATTGTTTTATGAATTTTTTAACACCGATCACACCCACCAAAATCATCAAACCTGCAATCAAACCTGTCATACCATTATATAAAGCTTCGGTCAGACCACCAAAAACACCCGATAACGCCGCCAAGTCTTGAGCTTGATGATGTAAGATACCAACACCATGCACCAAAATCCCACCACCGACCAAGAACATGGCAAGCGTGCCTGCAAAGGATAAAAATTTCATAAGCCTTGGGGCAAATACCAAAATAGTACGACCCATCGCTTGGCGGTATGCCGAGGGCTGATTAACCAAATAAATACCCATATCATCGAGTTTGACAATTAAGGCAACCAAGCCATACACCCCAACTGTCATCATAATAGCAATGGCAGATAATGCTGCCGCTTTTGTTGTGAAAGTCGCTGCCGTCATTACACCCAATGAAATCACCACAATCTCAGCGGATAAAATAAAATCCGTCCGGATAGCACCACGAATTTTATCTTTTTCAAAGGCGGCCAAATCGATGCTTTCATCAGCATTAGCTTTGAGTCTTTTGGTATGTGCCATTTCATCATCCATCTCGTGTGGTAGTAGATTGGGGGTAAATTTATGAACTACCTTTTCAGCACCTTCATAGCACAAAAAAGCACCACCAAGCATCAATAAAGGCGTGATTAGCCAAGCTGCGATGGCACTGATAAGTAATGCAGCAGGCACCAAAATCAGTTTATTAATCAACGATCCTTTAGCAACCCCCCACACCACAGCCAACTCTCGATCAGCACGCACACCAGTAACCTGCTGAGCATTTAGTGCCAAATCATCACCTAAAACACCTGCGGTTTTTTTGGCTGCCACCTTAGTCATTACCGAGACATCATCGAGTATCGCTGCGATGTCATCAAGCAGCATTAATAAACTACCACCTGCCATAGTTTCACCTTTTTATTAAATGCCTCACAAATCATGTCAAGCGATTAGCCAGTATTGTAATATTATACTTCAGTCAGACTTATTCATGATGGTTTTTTGGCAATTATCACCGCACGCTTAGGTCTAGGATATCCCTCGGCAGTTTTTGAAGGATCTTTGGTATCCAAAAAATCATCTAAAGAATGATAGGTCATCCACTCAGTGGTTCGCTGTTCATCATTGGTTGTGATATTAATATCAACACAGCGAACCTGAGCAAAGCCTATTTTGTCTAGCCACAGCTGTAAGGCAGATACCGATGGTAAAAAATACACATTATTCATCATCGCATAGCGATTTTTGGGAACAAGTACCGTATTTTCATCACCATCCACCACCAAAGTCTCAAGTATCAGCTCACCGCCTTTTGTCAGCTGATTTTTTAATTGTAATAAACAATCAAACGGTGATGCACGGTGATATAATACACCCATACAAAAAACACTGTGAAATAATCCTGACTGATTATTATCTTGGGGCAGCTCCTCTAACCCCACAGGAATAAAATGAATGGGCGGCTGCTCATAGCGGTTTTTTATGTTGCCAAGAAAGTGCCGGGTCGCCATAAACTGATGGTAAAATAAGCAAGACGGATCGATGACAATCACCGTACTCGCCCCCGCCCCAACCATACGAAAACCATGATAGCCCGAACCTCCGCCAACATCCAACACTCGCTTACCAGTCAAGTCGCCAATGTATGGTAATATTCTGTCCCATTTTAAATCGCTACGCCATTCTGTATCAATATGGATCAGCCGATCGCCTTGCCCAAATTTAAATCCACCTTTTCGCCATGGCATGAGATTTTTTAACAAAGCTTCACTACAACGATAATCGCTGTGAGTAAAGTCAATCTGTGAAGTAATACAAGCGGCATTTAGATTAATTTCATTAGGCGTAACATCAGGCAGTTTATCAATGATTGATTCATAATATGGCGCATGTGCATATCGATCTTTATTTTTAATGTTCGCTAACCAATCTGGTAATAATTTGAGCCATTCATACGCCATCGGATGATGCTGAGCTAGGTCAAATAAGGTTTGATAAAGGTCTTTTTCGGCACGAGTGATTGTATTCATAAGGTCATCGGTCTTCATCATTGGGCAAAATTTGGTACTAAAAACTTGGTAACTGATGATTAATTTATCATCATTTAAAAGCCACAATGGACGCAAAATTTAAAAACATAAACCAAGTCAAGCTACGCTCAAAACCTGCCTGTGCCAAGCGTTCATGGTGCTTGTGTAGCGTGTCGGTGATGAGCACATTTTCAAGTGCGTTACGCTTACCGCTGATTTCCATATCACTGTAGCCATTGGCACGCTTAAAATCATAATACCGCTCAACTCGCCACGCATCGTCTTGTTCATCGGTTAGGTGAGTTTTTTCGGTCAAAATCAAAATACCGCCTTCTGCCAAAGCGTGATGGCATTTTTGGAGTAATAACAGTCGCTGATCTGGTGGTAAAAATTGTAAGGTTAGATTAATAATAATCAAATCACAGGGTAACAAATCCATTTGACAAACATCATCCAACCAAAAGCGAATATCATGATCAGGATAATACTCACCTACGACCGATTTGGCCC
Organism: Moraxella catarrhalis; assembly: GCF_001632285.1. Lineage (GTDB taxonomy): Bacteria > Pseudomonadota > Gammaproteobacteria > Pseudomonadales > Moraxellaceae > Moraxella > Moraxella catarrhalis. The sequence goes on along the minus strand of NZ_LWAH01000001.1, from coordinate 253,503 downwards.
GCTCAATCATTGGTGCTGAGATATCGATGGCATGAATCTCAAGCTCATCAGGAGCAAATTTATCCGCCAAAGCAAAGCTCACCGCCCCAAGCGATGTTCCTAAGTCATAGACACGACTCACACGCGCTCCACGATCACTAACTTGACGCAACAAACAATGGCGGCGTGCCAAAATCGGCAGCATCGCAAGCACTTGCCCATAACCTGGCACACTACGGCGAATCATATCAGGAAAACACGCCACCACTTCTTCATCAAAACTAAAGCGAGCCGACTTATCAAGCGGTGTGGTAAATAAAGTATCGTGAGTATCGTGGTTGGTATTTGGCATGACTTATGATAGACTTGAAAAGGTGTTATTATAGCATTGATTGAGGATAAAAATATGAAAACTATTTTATTAGGCGGTGGCTGCTTTTGGTGCACCGAGTCGGTATTTGATTCATTAAAAGGCATCAACTCTGTCGTCAGTGGTTACGCTGGCGGTGCAGGTGATACAGCAAACTATCAAGCTGTCTGCACAGGTGAGACGGGTCATGTTGAGGTCATTGAAGTAAACTATGATGACTCAATACTTGGTACTGATGCGATTTTGTCGGTATTTTTTGCCACGCATGATCCAACAACGCTCAACCGTCAAGGCAATGACATTGGCACGCAGTACGCATCAGTGATTTTTTATACCGATGATGAACAAGCCAAAGTCGCTAAGGCAATGATTGAGTCGTTACGCTCAGAAGGCGTCAATGTGGTCACAAAACTTGAGCCTGCACCAACATTTTACCCCGCTGAGGACTATCACCAAAATTACTATGCCAATAACCCCACGCAAGCCTATTGCAATTTTGCCATTCCGCCCAAGCTTGCCAAGTTGCGTGCAAATTTTGCACATTTATTAAAAGACAATCAAAATGCATAACATTTGGCGGTGTTTTTTGGGATGCAAGATATATCAAAAGATAAGGCAGTTGGCTTGGTTATAAGATGTACAGCATTCATCAAAACACTTTAAGGAATATTATGAAATTACACACATCCGCCCTAGTGCTGGCTATGTCTGGTATCATGCTATCACAAACGGCATTTTCCAATGATTCTCCCAATCTTAGCAACAGTGAATTTCAGCAGTGTCTTAGCACTTTAAAAAACAGTAGTACCTTTCGGAGTGTCTCTGGGGTGACATTTGAAAAATATCGCCCATCGCAGCCTGATCCCAGCGTCATTCGCTCGCTCAATTATCAGCCTGAATTTAAAAAAGATGTTTGGGATTATTTGGCGTCTTTGGTAGACAGTGAGCGTGTCCAAGACGGTATCCGTGCCAAGCATGAGCAAGCTGATGTGCTACGCCGCATTGAGAGCCGCTATGGCGTCAAGCCTGAGCATGTACTGGGCGTCTGGGGCGTTGAGAGTAATTTTGGTCAGACGCTGGGTAAAAAAAATTTATTTGATAGCCTAGCGACTTTGTCTTGTTTTGATCGTCGCCAAAGTTATTTTCGTGGTGAGTATGCCAATGCACTAAAAATTGTCCAAAATGGTGATATTCACCCTGAGGATATGACAGGTTCTTGGGCGGGAGCATTTGGTCAGACACAGTTTATGCCGAGTACCTTTTTAGAGCTTGCGGTGGATTTTGATGGTGATGGGCGTAAAGATTTGGTCAACTCAAAAGCCGATGCATTGGCAAGCACTGCCAATTTCTTGGTGAAGCGAGGCTATCGCCTAGGCGAACCTTGGGGCTATGAAGTGCGTCTTAATGGCTATAATGGCTCAAGTGGTCGCCGCAATAAGCAATCAATCAATCACTGGCGTGCTCAAGGCATCACCTTGCCAAATGGACAACCTATCCCAAATAATATGGCATCAGCAGGTTTACTACTGCCTGCTGGTAGGCAGGGTCCTGCATTCTTAGTTGGTAAGAATTTTGATACTTTTTATTCTTATAATGCCTCAGAAAGCTATGCGTTAGCCATCGCTCAGCTGTCTGACCTTGTGCGTGATGAAAATACCAATACCAACTTTGCCACACCTTGGCCAACAGACGACCCTGGTATCGGTCGCCGTGAATCCAAAGAAATCCAGCAAGCACTCATCAATGCTGGCTATGACATCGGTGCGGTCGATGGCATCATCGGTGATAATACACGCCAAGCAATTATGGATTATCAGCGAAAAGTTGGTGTTATGCCCGATGGTCGAGCAGGTCAAAAGTTTCACCGATTAATTACTGGTCGCACTGCTTCCATCCAATCTGCCCAAACACCAGCCCAAGCCATGAATACGCCTGTACCCCAGTATCACTCAGTACAGCCAACTGTCAGTACGCAAGCCACTGCAACAAGGGCGGTAATTGTCAAGCCAGCAAACACTCCGCCTACCACAGGAACGACCTATCGGCGTGTCATCAATGCTGATGGCAGCTCATCTTGGATATTAGTTAAATAGCCGAAGTAAAAGCCCAAGAGTTATCTTGGGCTATTTTGCTGTTAAGCTTTTTATCTCAATATGGCATATAAAATTATGATATGTCATATTAAAAATCACTCTTCTTCTTTATCATCATCCCATTTGGCATAGGTTTTTGAAGGATCAATCCCTTGATCTTTCAGATACTCCACCTGCTCTTCTAGCGTGCGTTTTTTCTCGGCATCATGCATGGTGTCACTTAATTGATCAAATTGTTCAATTTTTTCACGCAAGGCACTTTTTTTGGTATCGGTTGTCATCACAAGCTCCATTTTGGTGGTTAATTTAACCATTAAATTCTTAAAATAAATTCTTAAAATTATTACACCAAATTTTAATCAAATTTAATCAAAATTGCAAATCTATCAAGCGTATTTTACACAAAACCCACAGTTGGATAAAGCTTTGGGCAAAAGCTTGATTAAACATTGATGGGCAAAAAGTTGCCATCAACAAAGCTAATCGGCACCTGTGAGAGTCTGCGTGCTGTGGCGGGTACATTATCTGTTAAATCAGATGCATAGAATGTCAGCGGCTCATCAAGCACATCACCATCAGCACTTATCCCAAAACAGTCAAGCAAAGATTTAACCCTTTGGGCAATGGCAGCACCCGAATCAAGCAAGGTCATCGTAATGTGTTGTTCATCAATCCAATCTTGCAAAAATTGTCGAAAAAATGGGTAATGCGTGCAACCCAAAACAAGTATATCCACGCCCTGCTGATACCATGCTTGAGTTTGTTTGATCAAAAGATCAGCGACATGATGATTGATTGGCATCCCCGACTCGACCCACGGCACAAGCATTGGCTCAAAGTGCTTATGTACCGTTACACCTTTGGATGTTGCCACCTCATGAATGACTTCGGCAAGCAGTTGCCCTTGAAGTGTCGCTTGCGTCGCAAGTAAAGCAATTTGGCGTGTTTGACTCATCTCACAAGCAGGCTTGACTGCAGGCACCAAGCCCACAATGGGAATACGGCAGCGGATACGAAGCGTTGTCAATGAATACGCCGAAGCACTGTTACATGCGATGACAATCAGCTTACAGCCTTGACGACACAGCCAATCCACCGCCTGCAGAGTCAAAAACAAGATCTCATCGCCTGATTTGTTGCCATAAGGCAGATTTTGGGTATCTGCATAATAAACATATCGCTCTTTGGGCATAAGTTCTGACAAATGCCGATACACCGACAAACCACCAACACCAGAATCAAAAATACCGATGGGTGCAGATTTTTGGGGATTTATTGAATCAAAATGCGGATGTATCATGTTGCAAGCCTTATAACTTTAGGCTCATCACAGACGCTTTTATTTTAATAAAGCACTCAGCAAGCCTAACCGTGCTGTTCAATTTGATAGATTTTACCACCGCTACTGAGTTTTAGCACGGTTTTATTCTGTCCATTTTCTTGGATTTGGCTAAGCCTGCCCATTTGGATCAAATGATACATGGCATTATTCATCAAGCGTGCAGTCAACCCAAAGCGTGTATCAATATATACCCGTTCTTCATCACCAAATCGCTTAAAATATAATGGATGATCTTCATCCAAGCGAATGACATCGCCATTTGTTGTACCAAATTTTATCCACTCACCATCAGCATCCGTGACTTGAGTGACTTGATTGATAAACAATGGTGCGTCAGCCACATGAATTTGATACTTGTCAGTTGGGGTTTTAAGATAATGAATGGCTTGATCATCATGCCACTCCACCCACAGCACACTGGCAAATAGATCCACAAGTGACTGACGAGTCATTTTCTGACCTTCATGCCACCATTCACCATTATCACGGATTTCGATATCCAAAGGTGTCGTTCGTCTTGGCTGCCAGCTTTGTAATGGTGGAATTTTACGGATCTTGCCGACCTGCTTGGTTTGGATAGCTGTCAGCTTTTGGATAAGTGAATTATTTAAGTCATTGTTTTTATTATTAATATTATCTTTATCCATCATCATTTTATTCCTATTATTTGACCAAAACCATGCCAAATTATCAAAAATTAGCCTGATTTTTGCTAAATTATCTTGTCAATTTGCCTTATCATGGCAGTTTTTAGAGGGAATTACAAGGGGATTTTATGGCGGTATTTAGTCATAATCCAAGCCATTTTATCCAAATTTATCAAAAATTTTTAGCAGATTGGCGATTATTTATCGCAAATTGAACGATACAAACCCATCAAAAAAACTTGCCTAATTAGTGAAGCTTGTTACAATAGATATTATTAAAATATTTTGGCAAGAATCTTGCCGCCTGATTTGCCAGCTGCTTTTGCCGCTCGCCTGTTTTTGATATTTGACCTATTTTTAAGGATAATTCATGCAAATCGAACGAGACTCTATGGAATTTGATGTTATCATCGTGGGCGGTGGACCTGCTGGTCTATCCGCTGCAATCCGCTTACGCCAATTGGCAATCGCTGCTGGAATGGATGAGTTCACCGTCTGCGTCATCGAAAAAGGCTCAGAGTTTGGGGCACACACCCTATCAGGTGCCGTGATAGAAACGCGCGCACTTGATGAGCTGATTCCTGACTGGAAAGAGCGGGACGCACCGATCACAGTAGAAGCCAAAGAAGACCGTGTGTATATGTTGACCAGCGAAAAGGGCAGCACCGCCCTACCCAGCTCAATTGTACCAAGCAGTATGCATAATGATGGTAATTATATCGTATCGCTTGGCAATGTGGTTCGCTGGCTGGCTGAGCAAGCAGAAAGCTTAGAGGTGATGATGTTCCCAAGCTTTGCAGCCAGTGATGTTTTATATCATGAAGATGGCTCAGTGCGTGGTGTGGTGACGGGTGATATGGGTCTAAATGCACAAGGCGAACCAAAAAACAGCTTTGAGCCTGGCTACGAACTGCTTGCCAAATACACCATCTTTGCTGAAGGCTGTCGTGGACATCTTGGTAAGCGTCTGATTAGTCGTTTTCATTTGGATAAAGACAAAGACCCGCAGCACTATGGCATCGGACTCAAAGAGCTTTGGGAGATTGATGCCGACAAGCACGAACAAGGCGTCATCATGCATGGTTCAGGCTGGCCACTGTCAGAAACTGGTACTACGGGTGGCTGGTGGCTGTATTTTGCCGAAGACAATCAAGTCAGCTTTGGTTTGGTGGTTGATTTGTCTTACCATAATCCATATGTCTCACCATTTGACGAACTTCAGCGTCTTAAGCTTCACCCAATCATTCGCCCTATTTTAGAAGGTGGTAAGCGTCTGTCATATGGTGCACGAGCCCTAACCAAAGGCGGTCTAAATAGCTTACCAAAATTAACCTTTGCTGGCGGTGTGCTGGTGGGTGATGATGCAGGTTTTCTAAACCCTGCCAAAATCAAAGGCACCCACACTTCAATGAAATCAGGCATGCTTGCCGCCGAAAGCATCTTTAATGCCATTCAAGCAGGACGCAGCTCTGATGAAGTGGTCGAATATCAAACTGCTTTTGAGAATTCTTGGCTATTTGAAGATGCTCATCAAGCTCGCAACTTCTCACCATCATTACATCGCATGGGTACTTGGATGGGCGGTGTGTTCACTTTTGTTGAGCAAAACTTATTTGGCGGTAAAATGCCATTGACCATTCATGACAACACCCCAGATTACTCAACACTTGATAAGGCTGACCATGCCTATAAGCCCAACTATCCAAAGCCTGATGGCAAACTGACTTTTGACAAATTATCAAGCGTGTTTATCTCAAATACCAATCACGCCGAAGATCAACCAAATCATCTGCGTCTGACAGATCCAGCAGTGCCTGTCTCACTCAATCTACCGCTTTATGCTGAACCAGCGCAACGCTATTGCCCAGCAGGCGTCTATGAAATTGTACACAAAGAAGGCAAGACGCCTAAATTTGTGATTAACAGCCAAAACTGTGTCCATTGTAAAACCTGCGATATCAAAGATCCATCGCAAAATATTACTTGGGTAACACCTGAGGGCGGTGGTGGCCCTAACTATCCGAATATGTGACAAATATTAAAAACGCTTCATCAAATCATGAAGCGTTTTTTATTTTGTTTTTTAATTTGTTTTTTAATTTTAAAGTATCACAGTGAAAACAACAAGCATTATCTTAATACAATATTTAAATTGGCTTACGATAACTATGAATGAGTTCATGCGACACCAAATCTAGGGTATCTGCATCGTATGTTTTGGCAATTTGACGAATCAGCCTTGAAGGGCTGTGCATAAGTGCTTGACTGAGCGTATGAGAAAACTCGCTTAACACCGCTTTGGCATCATCACCTTGATCAATCTGTGACATCGCCCGTGCAAGTAAAACTTGAGTGCGTGCCTCAGCCATTTGCCGATAATCTCGGATATGCGTGCGGGCAACCTGTCCTTGCATCTGTGCTTCGATATCTGCTACCAGCTGACCGACCAAAAGCTCCGCTTCAACTGCTGCTTGCTTACGCTCAGCGATATTACCTGCGATGACATGCTGTAGATCATCCACCGAATACAGGTAGATATTATCAAGCTGTCCAACCAAAGGATCAATATCTCTTGGCACTGCCAAATCCACAAGCAACATCGGCTGATGACGGCGTATCTTAAGCGCATATTTAACCATGGCGGTATCTATGAGTGCCTGCATGCTCCCGCTGCAACTACTGACAATGTCTGCGTGTGGTAAAACTTCGCCCAATCTGTCCAAACCTGCAAGCTCAATCTCAAGAAAACGCCCCGCCTGCTGAGCCATCTCAGATAGCTCATCTGACAGTGCTTGGGCTCGCTCAGGGCTTCGGTTGCAAATGATGATTTTTTTAACACCCAAAGCGGCGACATTATGTGCAACCAATCGATTCATCTCGCCTGCTGCAACCAATAAGAAGGTCAACTCACTTGGGTCATCAAAAATCTGCGTAGCAAGACGAGCGGTTGCAAAACCTAATGTTACCGCTTGCTGCCCAACCTTGGTATCACGGCGTACCGTCCGTGCCGCAGCAAAAACCTGCTGCGTCAGCCACCCAAAATCACTGTCTACACCGCCATACTCTCGAGACAGTGCAACCGCTTGGCGAATCTGGCCTAAAATCTGTGGCTCACCAAGAATCATTGAGTCCAAACCTGCTGCAACTCTTAGCCAATGATTAAGTGCACGTGAGTCTTCATAAGTATACAAATAAGGAGCAATCTCATCAAATGAAATGCCCTTAAACTCTGCCAACCATTCACCAATCGCCTGAAGCTTAGCAGAAATTAGCCCGCCTGATTGCTCATCTTGAGACTCGTGCTGACTGCCCACATCATCAACGATACCAACATAAAGCTCGCTACGATTGCAAGTTGAGACGATGGTACAGCCATTTGCCAATGTTGATAGTTGCTCAATTGCCTGAGGCATATCCGAGCCAAACGAAAGCCGCTCCCGCAATGAAACGGGGGCAGTCTTATGATTGACTCCGATGACAGCTAATTTCATACAAACGACCAAAAAGCCAAAGATCTTGCTAGTTAAAAACTCACTATTATAACAGCTTTGATACTATCATCGCCAATAAATTACAAGTTTATTTTATTGACTATTTTAAATTTTAGTCTTTGATACTTTTATATCAGGTATTCATGATACGCTTTGGTCAAAAGGATACAAAATTAAAGCCTAATCACGATTTTACACAATGTTATCCAATTTAGTTTTGAATATTTAGACGGTTTTGTTTGCACTTATCAAAAATACTTTTATAATAGAGCGTATTGTACCTTTAAATTAAGTTGACTTAATCATCTAACACTCAGGAGGTGTTTGGTAAGTTATGAATTGGCTTTGGCGTAAACGGCGGTATCACTCACACGATGTCTCAAAATTGGCACATCAAGGTACACCTGCACCCAAAAATTCTGACAAAACCTTGAAAATATCCAAGTCCATCCTGACCGCTTCAATACTCGCAGGCTTGATGGTAGCCACCACTCTACCGACGCACGCCAATATCTTTGATCCTTTGTTACGCATTTTATTGCCATTTTATAAAAAATCACCAAAAGCTGAGGGAGAAGCTAAAGAACCTTTAGTAGAACCCAAAGAGCCTTTAAAAGATGATATTATTCAGACACCCGCTCATACGCATACAAATAAAGAAGCGTCCTCGGTGGTCATACCCCAAGCTGAGACAACAAAGCGATATGCCAACATTCCTGAGATTTTGCTCGAAGATACACTGATCGCCGAAAATGTTGAGCCTATACTCAACATACCTGATTTATATGCACTGATGGATGCTGAATTTGCTGCTGATCGAGGTGATATCAGACGAGCGTTGAATATTTATAAAGCAGAATCTTTTAAAAAAAACGCCACCAATGTGTTTGAGCGTGCCTTATCTTTATCCATTGAGTATGAAACGCCTGCTCAATCATTGGCGTTTGCCACCGCTTGGCAGGATCGCAATCCTGACCATATTCCTGCTTGGTTTTATGTAACCCACTTAGCACTAAAAGCGGGTGAATATAACCAAGCGGCCGCAATGATATCAACCATCTTACACTACGATCCACGCTCAGATTTAGGGCAAATCTTGACTGGTATCATACCACCCAAACGAGAAGATAAACGAGCGTTATTATACGCTTTACAGGGTCTTGGTGAAAACAATGCGTCCATCTCTGTACTTAGAGCGGGGATCTTGATGGGATTGGCGGATTATCAAGCGGCACACCTGCATGTCAATCAAGCCTTAAGCATTGAGCCAAATAATTTGGCATTTATTACCCTAAAATTAGATATCTTGCGTGCTGCCAATCAGTTAGATGAACTTTGGAACTATCTACATCAAGCACGCAAACAACTGCCCAAAGAAAAAGAGCTTTATTTGTACGAAGCTCGGCATCTGATTGAAGTGGGTGACCTTAGTCAAGCTTGGCAACTTTTGACACAAGCTGTCAAAAATACTCAAGATAAGGACATTATACTCTTGGCAGGACTGGTAGGACTTGACAGCGGTCGTTATACCGATGCCATTGAGATACTTAAACCTTTAACTAAGAATACAGAGATAGCAAGTCAAGCGCATTATTATATCGGTATTGGCTATGAACGCCTAGGCAATCCCCAACAAGCACGAGAAAACTTTGAAAAAGTACATCATTATGAACATGTGCTTGATGCCACCAATAAAGTCGTTGGTTTTTATTTGGCGGATAATAACACGACCGATGCCATCAAAACACTGATTCGCCTGCGTGATGAATTTGAAAATTACGCCACCGACAGCTATATCCTCCAAGCTGAGATTTATTTGCGTCAAAACAATCAACAAAAAGCCAAAGATCTGCTGACGGTCGCAAACCGTGAATATCCTGATGATGACCGCTTGCTGTATGCCAGTTTTCAATTGCTCGAAAATGAACTTGAGCCACAAGATAAACGCCAAGCCATCGATCGACTGCTTGAGATTGATGAATACAATCCTCGCTATCGCTTGGCAGATGCCAAACTTCGCCTCAGTCAAAACGCCAATGATGATGATGCACTCAATACCGCCTCAGAGATTAGCAATATCAGCTTTGATGATCCAGAGTATGACAGCCAGCTTCAGTTGGATGCCCTGCTTGTTCTTGGTAATCACGCACTGGCTGAACAAAATTATGAAGCAGTCATTGATTATCTGCAAGCACCTTATGAAGTGATGCCCAATCTTAATGTTGGTATTACACTGCTTCGAGCTTATCAAGGGCTTGGTAATAATGAAGCAGTAGCAAATCTTTTGGCTGACTTACAGTCTCGTTTTGCCAACTCTAGTGCCATTGCTGACGATAGCCAAATTTATTAAAAACTCTTAAGCATCTAGGAGACAGATTGTGAAAAAAATTGCATTTGCTGCTTTGAGTGTATCCGTACTTTTATTAAGTGCTTGTACCAACATACAACCAAGCACCCAAACGCCCACCACCCTGCCTACTGCGGATACCCCTCTTAAATTTGCGGTCACAGGTAAAATCGGCGTGGTTACCACCACCCCCGAAGGTAGGCAAGCAGGTAGTGCCTTTTATACTTGGACACAAGAAGATGATCGCTTCGCTATTGAATTGACAGGTATGCTTGGTATTGGTGCAACCCAAATCCGTTATAACGGGACAACTGCCGCCTTGGACAGTGAACGCACAGGCACGATAACTGCCGATACGCCTGAAGCACTTTTATTGACTGCAACAGGCTGGCAAGCACCAATCTCTCAGCTACCACACTGGATCTTAGGACGCGGTGCTCCTGATGACAGCACAGCCGGCTATGATCACTTAGGTCGGCTGGTGTCTGCTGCTAATGGTGCATGGCATGCCCAATTTGATTACGACAAAACCTCTTTGCCGTCACGCCTTCGCATCACACATACCAACCAGCACAGTATAACCATGACAGTAACACATCAATAAGAACATGGCTTTAAAGATTTTTTCTCCAGCAAAAATTAATTTATTTTTGCATATCATTGGCAAGCGTTCCGATGGCTACCACGATCTACAAAGCGTCTTTCGTACGCTGGATTTTGGTGATTGGTTAAGCTTTGGTCTCACGGATACAAAAAAACCTTTAATCACGCTGACAGGTGCTGAGGGCTTAACCAAAGAGCTTGACCAAAATCTCATTGTCAAAGCTGTAACCTTACTTGCCAAACACTTTCCAAATCACGCCAAGCCGTTGATAATTGATTTGCAAAAACATATCCCAACAGGTGCAGGCTTAGGCGGCGGCTCCAGCAACTGTGCGACGACACTCATCGCACTCAATCAGCTGTGGGCGCTTGATTTATCGCTTCAAGCTTTGATTGATTTTGGTCAGCAGCTTGGTGCAGATGTACCATTTTTTATTTTTAGTCACTTTCACCAACAAGATGCGATTGTCTGTGGCATCGGTGAGATTTTAACACCACTTAAGCTGCCCTCAGCGCGTTATTTACTCTTATTTCCTCAGGCACATCTGTCCACAGCTCAGTTTTTTGCACACCCTGACTTACAAAAAAACTGCTTGCCCATACCAAATATTGGCAGTCGCTATGATGACTATGGCAATACTATGACCGATGCGTTTTTCAATGTCTTTGAGCCGATTGCCGTCATGCACTCGCCCGCCGTTGCCTTGGCACTTCAATATCTAAAATCACGACAAGTATTCACTGGTACGACCGCACGCTTAACAGGTACTGGCAGTACGGTATTTTTACCCATTCCTGACAACATAGATGACGCAATGCTCAAACACTGGCAAGCTGCTGCACCATGCCCCACAATCATGACACAAAATTTATATTAAAAATTATATAATTTTCAATGAGTTGCATAAATTTTAAGACAAATTATGCAAAAATGGTTGCATTCATTTTAAAATTTGGTATAATTTTTGCCCTATACAGGGGTATCGCCAAGTTGGTAAGGCATCAGGTTTTGATCCTGACATTCGTTGGTTCGAGTCCAGCTACCTCTGCCATTTTTGTCCGATACATTGTATCAGACTCTCGGTCATAGTACCGAACCAAAGAATCCGATCAAGGTTCTTTTGCTGAGAATATAATCAGTACCTACAGGGGTATCGCCAAGTTGGTAAGGCATCAGGTTTTGATCCTGACATTCGTTGGTTCGAGTCCAGCTACCTCTGCCATATCCAAATTGGGTCAGTCATTCGTGATTGACCCAATTTTTTTATTCAGTTTAACCAAGATTTTTCTATTTAACCAAGATGTTTTTTATCAAAAAAACCGATAAAGTCTTATAAAAACTTTTCAAAAATCCCCATATCCCCTGCAAATTATGGTTCAAAAATGCTAAAATATAATCTCAATTGGTTATGTTAGCTTTCGATTCGCTTTTATAGGATTTTTACCATGTCATATATGGCTGTCTTTTCAGGTAGTGCCAACCCTAAACTTGCCCAAACCGTTGCCGATAATCTGCACATTCCTTTGGGTAAGGCAGACATCAATCGTTTTTCTGATGGCGAAATCGCTGTTGAAATCAAAGAAAATGTTCGAGGTAAAGATGTATTCATTCTGCAGCCAACCTGTGCACCCACCAACGATCATTTGATGGAAGTTATTTTATTGGCAGATGCACTGCGTCGCTCAAGTGCTGGTCGTATCACAGCCGTGATTCCTTATTTTGGCTATGCTCGCCAAGATCGTCGCCCTCGTTCAGCTCGTGTGCCCATCTCTGCCAAGGTGGTCGCTGATATGTTGTCGATTGCTGGTATTGACCGTATTATGATGGTTGATTTGCACGCCGATCAAATTCAAGGCTTTTTTGATGTGCCTGTTGATAACTTATACGGCACGCCTGTGCTATTGCGTGATCTTAAGCAACAAAACTATGAAAACTTAATGGTTGTTTCACCAGATGTTGGTGGTGTGGTGCGTGCGCGTGCCATGGCAAAATTACTTGGTGATGCTGATCTTGCCATTATTGACAAGCGTCGTGCTCGTGCCAATGAATCTCAAGTGATGCATATTATTGGTGATGTATCTGGTCGTGACTGTGTCATTGTTGATGATATCGTTGATACCGCAGGCACACTGTGTAAAGCCGCTCAAGCACTCAAAGACCATGGTGCACGCCGTGTGGTTGGTTATATTACCCATCCTGTTTTATCGGGTAAAGCCATCGAAACCATTCAAAAATCTGCCCTAGATGAGCTGGTTGTTACCGATACCATTCCACTTTCTGAAGCTGCCTCTGCTTGTGCGAATATTCGCCAAATCAGTATTGCCTCGATGATTGCAGAATCATTACGCCGAATCAATAATGAAGAGTCAATCAGCGCCATGTTTGAGTATGATATTTAACCCATTTGCCAATCATAAAAATTCCGCCAAACAGTGGCGGAATTTTTTAACGCATGCGTGATAAAATATGATCTTTTAGGATAAATTGGTGATATAACGCCCCAATGATATGTGCCGCCACAAAGATTAATAGCATTGGCCACACAATATCGGTATGCCAATCTATCAACCTATCTGCCAGCTCGGTATTGGGTATCTTAAAACCAGAAATACTGATGATACCAAATACATTCACCCCATAGCCGCCATACATGGATGCCAAAAACGCCGTCAAAGGCATCACAATCATCGCCACATATAAAGCAAGGTGAACCACATTTGCTATCACGGTATAGATTTTTGAAACTGGCAGTGGTGTAGGGTCTTTGGTAAATACTCGATTGGCAATACGAAGCATTGTCCAAATCAAAAAGCTCACCCCAATTGACTTATGCAGGCTAAGATAATCCTCGCCTTGCTGAGCCAAAAACCAAGCCAGCACAATCAATAATGCACCGATCCAATGAAAAATACGCGCTGCCAAATTATATTTTATCACACGAGCAGAGGTTATCTGAGTCATGACTGGCATACCTCAATTAAATAAAACTTAAAAACAAATCTATTTTATCAAAATATCTTCAAGCTAATATTCTGTAACTGTTGATATTTTGTATCCATACCTACTGACAGTTTTGGTTGGTTAAGTTTTGGTTGATTAAAAGCGATACTATCACTTTCATCAAAAATCATGCTAAGATGAGTTTATACAATACTCAATCGGATAAGGATAGGCATGACGGCCCATAAAGATCGGTCAACCAACCTCTCAAAAATATGCTTAAAACATTGTTTTTTCACATCAAGTCTCATCGCCACATTGGCAATGGGGTTGGCGATGAGTGCTTGTAGTGATGACCGCCCAAAATCCCCTATAATCAAACCTGCTGATGATGGCATCATACTTAATAAAGACAGCATCATGACCGTCAAGATGTCCAAATATCAGCCAAGTTTTGCCTTTGATGGTAAAATTATCCCAGTCAATCAGACCCTATTAAATCTTGATACTGCTGTGATCGTTGAGCATATTTTTGTTGATGCAGGTGATGAGGTTTCCAAAGGCGATGCACTACTTGGTTATTTCACCCATTTAGAATCTTTGCCCAGCGAAGTTACTACCCTGCCTGCGCCATTTGATGGGGTGGTTCATCGTGTCTTTGCCCACACAGATCAGCACTATGATGCCAATACGCCATTAATTGAGATTCATGATATTTCTCAATTAAAATTCATCAGCTATTTGTCTTCTGCACTGATGAATGATACCAAATTGGGCGATGCGGTAACTTTTGGGGTTGATGGTATTGCTCATGTTGGACAGATTAGCCAAGTGAATGTCAGTGAACAAAACCCCAAACTTATTGAAGTACATGTCATCATCGAACCCAATCCTGATGAAAAGCCCAAAGATCTGCTTGGGCGGCGTGTGGTTGGGCATATTGATTATGGACAAATCCAAGTTGGGGTCATGATGCCCAGCAGCGCTGTTTATGACAGCGATTTGAATATCTTAGCGTTAGATGGATTTGATAAGCCACCACATAAGCCAGATGCTCCGATTGATGGCTATGTTTGGGTCGTAAAACAAGACCACCGACTGTCCCTGTCCCCTGTAAAAGTTTTGGAATACCGTCCCAAAACTCAGCAATTTTTAGTGCAAGGTATCACCGAAGACAGTCTTGTTGCCACAGTGCCCTTACCAAAAGACGCACATGATAAGCCAGTCAAAGTATACTAAGACCACAAATACAAAATATTGACCGTAATATCACCAAATACGGGAAGATAAATGTTACACATTCTTGAAATTGTTTGCTAAACTTCAGAGAATTGACCAATTTTTATGCAATTTAACTACAAATATACACTTGCGAACACAGACAAAACTTGGCAAGATAGCTCTATGAGTCACTATCATTTAAAGGTACTAAAATGAATAAACAAATCCTACTGATTGAAGATGATCCAGATTTGGCGGAGCTGATCAGTGATTATCTATCCATGAATTATTATGAAGTTCATCACGCTGCAACTGGTCAAGGTGGCTTGGATATTTTGGATACCAAAGAGCGTGACATCAGTTTAATTGTTCTAGATTTGATGTTGCCAGATATGGATGGCATGGAAGTGTGCCAAAAAGTACGCGGTTCAAAAAATACCATGATTAACAAAGTACCGATTGTTATGCTCACCGCTAAGGGGGACACTACCGATCGTGTCTTAGGGCTTGAGATGGGTGCTGATGATTATATTGCCAAGCCATTTGAGCCACGAGAGCTATTGGCGCGTATCCGTGCTGTCTTGCGTCGTCACGAAACGCCAAATCAAGCAGATACCAACTCAGGCAGCCTAACTTTTGGTCGTTTGACGGTTTATCCAGACAGCCATGAGGTCACGATTGATGAAAAGACCGTTCGTCTGACCACACACCAGTTTCAGCTTTTACATTATTTTGCTACGCATGCTGGCAAAGTACTCAATCGTGAGCAGCTTTGGCAAGCCATGCCAAACGATGACAGCTCAGAAAATATTGATCGTGCCATCGATGTTCATATCTCAAGATTACGCGCTTTGATTGAAGATAATCCACGCCAGCCCAAGCGTATCATCACAGTGCGAGGCGTTGGCTATCAGTTTGCCACCGATCAAGTTTAAATCTATTGTTATCCAAAACCATCAGGCGATAGGCTTGATGGTTTTTCTGCATTTTTTGGGATAATCAGCTTAGCCACCCAGTGACTTGGTGTGATGTTGTCATGATTCACCATTTAATCAACAGTTGGTCGTCTTATGAACTTGGTACATTATGGAAAATTTGGTTTTCGCTCCATTTCAGCACGATTATTTATCAGCGTTTTTTTGGCACTTTTGACCTTTACCATTGCTTTTGTGCTATTGTCACAATTTGCACATAATAATTCTGATTATACCAGAAATCGAGCTATTGCCAGTCAAATTATGAATCAAATTGAGCCATTTTTGGCAGAGGCACACACTTTATCAGCTAAAAATAATTTGCTTCAGGCGAGATTTTCTTTGGTTGTTATCAAAAAAAGTTTTGATATTTTTGATGAAAGCTTGAATGCCAAAATTGGGCTGTATGATTCTCAAGGGCGGCTGATGCTACAAACCGAAAATACCGACTTGCCTGAAACGCTTGTGCCTAATCCACCATGGATTAGCCAAATCTTTGCACCATCACCCACCCACATTGTGGTCAATAGCACACTTGGCTATTCTTTATGGTACGAAAATCGCATTCTTAGCCCTGAACGCCCTTTGATGGCATGGTTTAATCTATTTTCAGGCACAGTCTTATTATTTACCATCATGTCGGCAGTACTTTGGTGGATTTCGCACAGTATTACTTGGCGAATCAATCAACTAAGCCGACAGATGAGCCGCTTGGGTGAAGGTGATTTTAGTGTGCGAGTCAGCGAAGAGGGTAATGATGAGATTGCGGTGCTTGCACATGGATTTAACCAATCCGCCCAAAAAATCGAACAGCTGATTGATGCACACAGCCTACTACTTGCGCACGCTTCACACGAATTTCGTACGCCCATTACTCGGATTCGCTTACAAATTGAGATGATGGATATGCTAACAAGCCAGCTTGATGAAACTACAAAAGCCAAATTTGATAAACGAGCTGCTGCGGTGAATCGTGATTTAACAGGGCTAAATGACTTGGTTGAAAGCATTTTGTTGGTGTCTCGGCTGGATGCAGGACACGCTCTGCAAGCCACCGAACAAGTCGATTTGTATGAGCTGATTCGCTCAGAAGTGCAGCACTATCCTGAGGCGACACTTATCGGTGAGTCAGTGAGTATGATGGCTCAGCCAAAATTGCTTACGCATTTGGTGCGTAACCTACTCAATAATGCCATGATTCATGGCATACCGCCTGTTCAAGTTTATCTGTATCACGCCACCAATATTCAAGAAGCCACCTCAATCCCTCAGTACCTGCTAGACAGTTTTTGTAACATTGGTGATGGCGATATTTTACACTCAAAATCAGATGAAGCAAACGCTTTAGACAACAAAACCCCGACTGATTTTTTAAAGCGTCTAACTCGTCCCAAAGATAAAGAGCAAAAGGCAGATCAGCCAAATTTTGCAGTGCTTGCTTTTATCGATCAAGGCTTAGGCATTCCCAAGGATAAGCGTAAGGACATTTTTAGCCCTTTTGTACGCCTAAAACAAGAGAAAAAGGGGTCAGGGCTTGGGCTATCATTGGTATCACAGATTGTTGAAGCTCATCACGGGACAATCATCACAGATACTTGGCTTGGGCATACACGCTTTTTGGTGATTTTACCACTGACTGCCAAATCAAAACCACTGTCTTAGACATTAAGAATAAACCCACCAATCATTAATTAAATATTGATAAGCATCATTGTCACCATTTTAATGTTTGGTTCGTGTATGATATAATATAGGGTTTACTTCATTGATCAAGGCAATTTAACGATGTCCACACACTCCCTCTCGCCCATGATCACCCTCTTAGGCGTTAGCAAACATTTTGTTATTGAAAAAGAGGGTAAAACGACGAGTTTTACTGCGGTACAGCCAACCGATTTGACCATCCAAAGTGGTGAAATCTATGGCATCATTGGTGCTTCAGGTGCTGGTAAATCCACCTTAATCCGCTGCGTCAATCTGCTTGAGCGACCAAGTGAAGGCTCTGTTGTGATCGATGATGTGGATTTGACAGCCTTATCCGAGCGTGAACTCATCACTCAACGCCGAAAAATTGGCATGATTTTTCAGCACTTTAATCTTTTGCACTCTCGTACGACTTTTGAAAACATTGCCCTACCGCTTGAATTATCAGGCACCCCCAAAGCAGTGATTGCCAGTAAAGTGGGCGATCTGCTTGAGCTGGTTGGCTTAAGCGATAAAAAAGATGTTTACCCTGCCAATCTGTCAGGCGGACAAAAACAGCGTGTTGCCATTGCACGAGCTTTGGCATCTGATCCAAAGGTTCTTTTGTGCGATGAAGCGACTTCTGCACTTGATCCTGCAACCACCCAATCTATCTTAACTTTGCTTAAGAAGATTAATGAAGAGCTTGGCATTACCATGTTATTAATCACACATGAGATGGATGTGGTGAAGCGTATTTGCGATAAGGTGGCAGTGATGGATAAAGGCGTGCTGATCGAACAAGGCACAGTCGGTGAAATTTTTGCCAATCCTCAAACCCCACTTGCCAAATCCTTCATTCATTCAACATTTCATATCGGTCTGCCAAACAGCTATCTTAGCCAACTCAAATCCGAGCCTGCTTTGGGATTGTCGCCTGTGATTTGTTTTGAATTTACGGGCAATTCAGTGGATATGCCATTATTTTCGCTTGCTTCAAAACAATTTGATGTAGATTTTAATATTTTAACCTCACAGATGGACTATGCAGGCGACATAAAATTTGGCTTTACCATTGCCGAGCTTATCGGTGAAGGCACTTCGGTCATGCAAGCAATAGAATTTTTAACCACCCATCGGGTCAATATTGAGATTATCGGCTATGTGGAATGAGATTGTCACAAAATTTGTCAGTGAAATGCACCCAAGAATGTGGGAAATGGTTGCCCAATCTACTTGGGAAACCATCTATATGGGGCTTGCTGCCACTGCCATCGCTGTTTTAGTTGGGCTACCGATGGGATTTTTGGCATTTTTAACCGATAAAGGGCGTATCCTTGAAAATCGCAGTGCATTTGTAATTTTGGATGTTATTATTAATATTGGTCGCTCCGTTCCTTTTATTATTTTGCTCATTATTCTCATGCCAGTCACACGATTTTTGGTGGGAACAACCCTTGGCACAACAGCCGCCATCGTCCCTTTGAGTGTGGCAGCAATTCCATTTTTTGCACGCTTGAGTGCCAATGCTTTATTAGAAGTACCCACAGGACTGACCGAAGCTGCCAAATCTATGGGTGCAACGCATTGGCAGGTTGTCAGCAAATACTATTTTGCCGAAAGCCTGCCCATTTTGATTAATGCGGTCACATTGACCTTGGTGTCTTTGATTGGTTATTCTGCAATGGCAGGTGTGGTTGGCGGTGGTGGCTTGGGAAGCCTTGCGATTAACTATGGTGAGCATCGCAACATGGTATATGTCAAGTGGATTTCAACCATCATCATTGTTGCCATTGTGATGATTTTTCAAAAAGCCGGCGATGTCTTGGCAGCCAAAGTTGACCACCGATAGCCACGCTGAATCAACCTGTACAAAATTGAAAAAATTTCATAAGTTTTTATATGAAATATCATCATTGACGCTTGCTCTTTTCTCGTCTTTTATGCTTTAATATCTTTTATGCTTTAATAGATAAGTTTTTATAGCTTTTTTCAATACTTAAGCGATTTTTGAACATATAATTTTATTTTGTAAGGTCATTTTATGAATTTTGGTAAAATTTTTGGTATTTGTGCACTGGCATCTGGCATCGCATTGGCAGGCTGCAGCAATCAATCAAACGAACCAGCTGCCATATCTGATACAGCTGCACAGACTATCAAGGTTGGCGTCATGGCAGGTCCTGAGCAAGCTGTGGCAGAGGTAGCAGGTCAAGTCGCCAAAGAAAAATACAACCTGACCGTTGAATTGGTTGAGTTTAATGACTATGCCATGCCAAACTCAGCCGTCTCAAAAGGTGAACTTGACGCCAATGCCATGCAGCACAAACCCTATCTTGAAAAAGACAGCCAAGAAAAAGGCCTAAATAACTTGGTCATCGTCGGCAACACCTTTGTATACCCATTGGCAGGTTATTCAACCAAAATCAAGACATTAAATGAGCTAAAAGATGGTGCAACCATCGCCGTTCCAAATGATCCCTCAAACTTAGCTCGTGCATTAATTTTACTTGAAAAACAAGGCTTAATTAAATTAAAAGACAACACCAACCTATTCTCAACCACACTTGATATCGTAGAAAATCCAAAAAAATTGGTCATCAAAGAAGTGGATACCTCAGTTGCTGCTCGTGCAATTGACGATGTGGACTTGGCAGTGGTAAATAACAACTATGCAGGTCAAGTAGGTTTAACAGCCAGTGAAAATGGCGTTTTTGTTGAAGATAAAGACTCGCCTTATGTCAATATCATCGTCGCTCGTGCTGACAATAAAGACTCTAAGGCCATCCAAGACTTTGTGAAAGCCTATCAAACCGATGAAGTGGAAGCTGAAGCCAAAAAGCAATTTAAAGATGGTGTTATCAAAGGCTGGTAATCTGACCGATCTGACCATAAAAATCCTCCAACCGTTGGAGGATTTTTATTGAACCATCAAAGCCATACTTTAACGCTTAGTATCTTGAACTGCATTACGCTCATCAATTTCGCTCATTGGTGTTGCAGGTACAAACTGCCCATTATTAACATCGGTACCACGAGTGGCGTGCTGCGTTTTAAGCGACTTGGCAACTTCAGGTGGCATATAATTTTCGTCATGCTTTGCAAGCACTTCACCAGCAACAAACATGCCATCTTGTAGCTCACCTGTCGCTACGATGCCCGAATTTTCGGCAAACAAGTCTGGCAAAACGCCTCGATAACTGACCGGTACAACAGATTTATAGTCGGTGATTTTAAATTGTATATTCAGCTGATCGCTGGGGTCTCGCTGAACACTGCCTGCAACCACCATGCCCCCTACTCGGATACGCTTGGCTTCAGGAGCTTGACCTGCAGCGACCGCAGTTGGATCAAAATAATAATCTGTCTGATTGCGAATGGCATATAAAATTAAACTGACCGCCACGACAGCACCCAGCAGCACTGCCAGCACCCACATCAGTTTTTTTTGTCGTACAGAGTTCATTATTCCCCCACATCGTTTAAGTCGCCATATGCTCAAATGCTCATTACAGCGATAAATTCAGCCAAGCACCTACTGACGGCGCTGTTTGTTGGTTAATCGTCCGCGTGCATGCTGGCGACTGAGTTTTTGGATGGTAACTTTACGCTCATTTTTGGTATAAATAATTAATCCCAAAATAGCAATCACAGTCAATGCATAACATAGCCACACATAATAACCATGATCACCCATCGCAATAAATTCGCTCATTGACTTAAAATATGGTGTCATCACACACCTTCCTGACTTTGATTAATCAATCGCATCACCCAAGCCTTATTGGCTTCACGAGCCAAAATCAATGAATTGGTACGATAAATAGCAATTGCCGCCACCATAAAGTACATGCCCAAAATCATAATTAAAAGTGGTACCCACATGGATGCACTCATTTTTGGTGCATTGGTAACGGTAAATGTTGCACCTTGATGTAGCGTATTCCACCATTCAACAGAGTACTTGATGATGGGCAAATTCACCGCACCCACGATAGATAAAATGGCAGCTGCTTTGCCACGGTTGCTGCTACTTTCAAAAGCAGAAAACAACGCAATCACACCAGCATACAAAAACGCCAAAATCAGCATGGAGGTTAGGCGTGCATCCCAAACCCAATAAGTACCCCAAGTGGGTTTTGCCCAAATTGAACCCGTCAATAAGCTGATCACACAAAAGATGAATCCAATGGGTGCAATTGCTTGGGCGACAATGTTAGCGGTCTTAATTTTCCACACCAAAAAAATCACACCAAGCACACTTAAAGCAAAATAGATGCTCATCGCAAGGCTTGCTGTGGGTACATGAATAAAGATAATGCGATAGCTGTTGCCCTGTAGATAATCAGGTGGCGCAAAACCAAGCGCCCAAACCAAACCTGTGCCAAGCAACAAGGCGGCGACTGTAGCCAAATACTTCACCCAAGGTGAAAAAATATAGAAAAATCGCTCAGTACCAACGGTTGTTAAAAACCCTTGCCACAGGCGGTCAACAAATCCGCCATTTTTGGGAACTGTATTTGGGGCCGGGTTGTTTTTTGGCATAAGTCACCTAGCTATTGAATACTTATTAATCATTAAAGAGAATATAAACACATCTTATTATATCACATCACCCCCATCACTCATATACAATTTGCTGATAAACCAGATATTTACAGGGCTGTTTTACCGACACCGACTTGTAAAACCAAGCATTTGTCGGCATAATGAAAGAAAGTATCTTTATTTTAGGCATAGTTATGACAAATTCTGTAAAAACTCGCAAATCTTCTCGTCACATCTCTTTGGTTTTGCTTGGTGGTGCTGGGCTTGGCATTGCTGCTTGTTCACCCCAATCTCCAACAGTCGCAGAACATCAGCCGCAACAACAAGAACCTCTACAATACACCAACGCTGAAGCACAAGCACTTCAAGAGCAAGCCGCCGCCTTACAAGCCCAAGCTGCCGAGCTTGAAATGCAAGCTCAAGAAGCACAAGCAGATGCCAGCCATGAAACCAAGGCAACTTCTGCCGATGGTAGCGGTGTCGGTAGCCTACTGGCAGGTGCTGCAGCAGGCGCTGCGGCAGGTTATGTTGCAAGCAAAGTTGCTGGTAATCGTGCTGCTACCGCTCAAGCTTCACAAACCGCCCAAACACCAACAACCACACAGCAACCAGCACAAAATAACCAACAAGCCACCAACAGCAATCGCCAAAGCCTCGCTCAAGCCACCCAAGACAACCGAGCTGGCACCACTCGCCAAGGTTTTGGTGCGACAGGCGGTGCGACAGGTTCGGCCTCATGAAGCGTATCACTGTTGCACCACGACCAGATTGGCAAAGCGAAATGGCACGCATTGGCTTTAATTATCACAGCATTGATGGTAATTATTGGCAAGAAGATGCCTGCTATGTATTTACCGAATCCCAAATTGATTTGCTAGAAGATGCCACCAACACATTGCATCATATGTATGTACAAGCAGTTGCCCATGTGGTAAAAACTGGCGATTATGCAAGACTTGGCATTGATGATATCGCCGCTAAGCAGATTGAGGACAGTTTTGGCAGACAAGCACCCAGTTTATACGGGCGTTTTGATTTATGCTTTGATGGTATCAACCCGCCCAAACTTTATGAATATAACGCCGATACGCCCACCGCTTTATTTGAAGCAAGCGTTGCCCAGTGGTATTGGCTTCAGGCTCAAGGTGGTATATTAAGAGGAGCTGACCAGTTTAATAGCATTCATGAACGACTGCTTGTAGAGTTTGAATCATTAAAGCCAATGCTTGGTCATGACACGCTGTATTTAACCGCTGTTTCAGACAGTATTGAGGATTTAACCACAACACAATACCTACAAGATGTCGCCATTCAAGCTGGGCTACAGACTGATTATATTGATATCGGCAATATTGGTTATCGCATGAGTGATGGTCAATTTACTGATTTAAATGACAATATCATTCACCATCTGTTTAAACTGTATCCTTGGGAGTGGTTACTTGCTGAAGAATTTGGACAGCATATTGCCAGTAGCAATATTCATCTGATTGAGCCTGCTTATAAACTCTTGATGAGCAATAAAGCATTATTGACTGTCTTATGGGAGATGTTTCCAAATCATCCCAATCTGCTTGCAGCAAGCCTAAATCCAAACGATATTTCAACAAATGTGGTTAAAAAGCCGTTTTTTTCTCGTGAAGGTGCAAATATCAGCTTAACTCATGCCAATCAAACACTCTCAACGCATGGACAATATGGTCAAGAAGGGTATGTCTACCAAGAGTCCAAACCCTTACCCAAATTTAGCAACAATCAAGGTCAAGATGTGTTTGCAGTCATTGGTAGTTGGATTATCGGTCACAGTGCTGCAGGTATTGGCATTCGTGAGGACAGCACGCTCATCACCAAAGATACCAGCTTATTTGTCCCACACGCCTTTATCTGATTAACTTAATATCAATCAAAAAATCAATAAAAAAATCTCAAGCAAATTATGGCTTGAGATTTTTTTATTGAACAATCATGACTTTGACGATTAAAACGGCATATCATCATCCGATAAGCCCTGTGATGGCGTGATGACAGGCTGATTTGTCGATGGCGTATTTGGCTTTTGGATAGGCGACATACCTGTATTTTGCTCAATGTGTGTTGGCTGCCCAAAAGCATGGTTTTGTGCCATCGAGCTACTCTGAGGCTGAGATGCTCGCTCTTGGGGATAGCCTGAATTTGGGTAGGCTTGGTTTGGCTGAGGCTGCGTATAGCCTGATGAATTTTGACCACCAAATTGATTGGCTTGTTGATAGGCAGTATTTGGATACTGTCCGCCTTGATTGCCCTGATTTTGATATTGCTGATTTGGATTGGCATAACCACCTTGGGAATTGGCATAACCGCCATTATCGCCACTTGCACGATTGCCAAGCATCTGCATATTATCCGCACGAATCTCTGTGGTATAACGCTCTTGACCCGTCTGAGTATCCTGCCACTTGCGTGTGCGTAAACTGCCCTCAACATAAATCTGTGAACCTTTACGCAGATACTGTGAGGCAATCTCTGCCAATCGGTTATTAAATACCACACGATGCCATTCGGTATGCTCTTTACGCTCGCCTGTGTTTCTGTCCGTCCAGCGTTCAGAGGTAGCGATTGATACCGTTGCAATCATGCCGCCATTATCAAAATTACGAACTTCTGGGTCATTGCCTAAATTACCCACAAGAATGACTTTATTAACACTCATAAAATTTCCTTTGCTGGTTTTTTAATAAATTGTAATCATTAAATGGTTAAAATTAAGTATACTTTACGAAATTTTTGGATAAATTGCCATCAATTTTTGGTAAATTTATACAATTATTTCATAATTTATTTGCCAGCAAGCTTCACTTAAGCATAGGCTTTAAAAATCTGCCTGTATGTGAACGGCTATTTTTGGCAACTGTCTCAGGCGTACCTGTGGCGACAATCTCACCACCACCGCTACCACCTTCAGGGCCTAAATCCACAATCCAATCTGCTGTTTTAATCACATCCAAATTATGCTCAATCACCACAACAGTATTACCACGGTCACGCAATGTATGTAAAATATGCAAAAGCTTAGCGATATCATGAAAATGTAGCCCCGTTGTCGGCTCATCTAAGATATACAAAGTCTTGCCCGTATCACGCTTGGCAAGCTCTTTGGCAAGTTTAACACGCTGTGCCTCACCACCTGATAAAGTCGTTGCC
The DNA here is from genome assembly GCF_001632285.1 of Moraxella catarrhalis. Classification (GTDB taxonomy): domain Bacteria; phylum Pseudomonadota; class Gammaproteobacteria; order Pseudomonadales; family Moraxellaceae; genus Moraxella; species Moraxella catarrhalis. Next base: position 228,084 of record NZ_LWAH01000001.1, on the reverse strand, counting down.
GACTGGCCCAAACGGATATAGTCAAGACCCACCTCATGTAGTGCTTCTAGGCGGCGATGAATAGCAGGAATGGGTTCAAAAAATCCCATCGCCTCCTCAACAGTCATATCAAGCACATCGCTGATGGATTTACCTTTATATTTAACCTCCAAAGTTTCACGATTATATCGCTTACCATGACACACATCACACGGCACATACATATCTGGCAAAAAATGCATCTCAACTTTAATCAATCCATCGCCCTGACATACCTCACAACGACCGCCTTTCACATTAAAACTAAACCGCCCTGCTTTGTAGCCACGCGCTCTGGCTTCTGGCGTTTGGGTAAATAAATCTCGTATCAGTGTAAACACGCCTGTATAAGTGGCAGGATTTGAACGCGGTGTACGACCAATCGGACTTTGATCGATATCCACCATTTTATCCAAATGCTCAAGTCCTGAAATTTTTTCATATTTTTCAGGAGCAAGTGTGGTGGCGTTATTTAAGGTAGTCGCAGCCAATGGCATAAGTGTACGGTTAATCAAGGTGGATTTACCTGAACCTGACACACCCGTAATGCAGGTCATGACACCAATCGGAATACTAAGATGAACATTTTTTAGATTATTACCAGTTGCACCCTCCAAATGAATCCATAATGGCTCTTGGATGGTTTTTTTACCTTTGATTATCTCGATGGTCTTAGGCAATTGGCGAGTAGTCGGCACCTCAATGCGTCGCTTGCCAGATAGGTACTCGCCCGTTAGCGACCCTGTGGTGTTGGCAACCTGTTCTGCACTACCTGATGCCACAACACGGCCGCCATGCACGCCTGCTCCAACGCCAATATCAATAATATAATCCGCCTGCCGAATGGCATCTTCATCATGCTCGACCACCACCACCGTATTGCCCAAATCACGCAACTGTATTAAAGTGGACAAAAGTCGATCATTATCCCTTTGATGCAGTCCAATAGACGGCTCATCAAGTACATACATCACGCCCATTAAGCCTGCACCAATCTGACTTGCCAAGCGGATACGCTGTGCCTCACCACCTGACAGCGTTTCAGCGGAGCGTGCCAAGGTCAAATACTCCAAGCCGACCTTGGTCAAAAAACCCAATCGCTCTTTGATTTCTTTGAAAATCTTATCAGCCACCTCGCCTTTAGCACCAGTAATTTTTAAGTTTTGATAATATTGCCACGCCTCCCCAATCGGCAGATGGATGATATCACCGATGGCTTTATCCTCCACACGCACATGGCGGGCAATATCATTTAGGCGTACACCATGGCACACATTGCACTGGGTATCTGATAGATACTGTGCCAACTCATCTCGCACCAAATTACTGGTTGTGGTTGTATAACGGCGTTCTAGATAAGGCAAAATCCCCTCAAAGGGAGTGTTTTTGGTCGTTTTACGCCCTCGTTCATCGGTAAAATTAAATTCAATTTTTTGTCTACCCGAACCATTTAAAATAATCGCTTGGTGTTTATTTGATAAGTCTTGCCACGGCATATCCATATCAATGCCAAAATGACGGCAAACCGTTGATAATAAGCCAAAATAATACGCATGACGTTTATCCCAACCATGAATAGCACCTTGATTCAGTGATTTTTCAGGATGGGTAACGATACGCTCGGCCGCAAAATACTGACGCTTACCCAAGCCATCACATGCAGGGCAAGCACCTGCAGGATTATTAAAGCTAAACAGCCTTGGCTCAAGCTCACTCACCGCACGGTCACATACAGGGCAAGAATGCTTAGCAGATAATATCTGCTCATCATCACCAACAGGATTACCATCCATGTGATACAAAATGGCGATATCATTACCAAGTTTTAATGCAACCTCCAAACTTTCGGCAACACGATTTCCCAAATCATCACGCACTTTAAATCGGTCAACCACCACCTCGATGCTGTGTTTTTTATTTTTTTCAAGGTTTGGTAACTCATCGGTCTCATAAATCACCCCATCAATACGCACGCGTGTAAACCCTTGAGATGGCAACTGCTCAAGCAAAGCAATATGCTCACCTTTACGCTCACGCACGACAGGTGCTAAAATCATCAATTTGGTCTCAGTCGGCAAACTCATAATCCCATCTACCATCTCACTGACTGTTTGTGCGACCATCGGTTCATCATGTTCAGGGCAATAAGGCACACCCACCCGTGCAAACAAAAGACGCAAGTAATCATATACCTCGGTAATTGTACCTACTGTTGAGCGAGGATTGTGGTTGGTGGACTTTTGTTCAATGGCGATTGCAGGTGATAAACCATCAATACTATCTACTTCTGGCTTTTGCATTTGGCTTAAAAATTGTCGAGCATATGCTGATAAACTTTCAACATAACGGCGTTGACCTTCGGCATACAAAGTATCAAACGCAAGTGATGACTTGCCTGAGCCTGACAAGCCAGTAATCACCACAAATTTATCTCGTGGAATATCTACATCAATATTTTTTAGATTGTGCGTGCGTGCACCACGGATGGCAATTTTATCTTGAGCCATGAAAACGCCTTTTTTATAGAAGAATTTAATAAGAAAATGGGGATTTTCTAGATATTTTAAAGCATTTGGCAGATGGGTTTTGTAATAAATACATGGATTTCATGTACGGTTTTATTGTTTAAATTGGCTTTTTTGTCTCATAATGATTACAATATTAAAAACCTAAAAAATTCGATTATGATACGACTTTATCTTGGCGGCTCGTTTGACCCCATTCATCGGGCACATCTGCAGATGGTGCTAAGTGCATATGACACCATACACCAAAAAACCACTGACACTGTAACCGTTCACCTATTGCCAACGGCTGGCAATCCCTTTAAAAACGCACCGACATCGCATGCACACCGCATCGTCATGCTCAAGCTTGCCATTACACCCTTGATAAAAAAAGGCATGAATATATCAATTGATGAGCGTGAGCTGTCTTTGATACCTCCGATATACACCATCGACACCATACGACAGCTTAAGTCCACTTATCCTGATGACCGATTAATTTTTATTATTGGGGGCGATAGTTTGGCAAATCTACATCAATGGAAGGCGTATGATGAGCTGATTTACCAAGTCAAATTGTGGGCATTTGACCGTGTCGATACCACGCCAGCTGATGAGACAGTAGCAACAAAGTGCACTACTAATTTGGATGAATTTTTGGCAAATGACCATACGATTTATTTAGATCACACACCCATCATGAACATCTCGTCCAGTCAAATCCGCACCCTAATCGCTGATGGTCGCACTAAGCTTGCTGCACCGCTGATGGATGAGTGCGTCTTGGCATATATCTGCAAAGAAGGCTTATACCAAAACCCCAAAAATATGCTATAATTAAAAGTTATCCATCCAATTATCAATCAATTATGACGACTTTGAATTTAGACCAAACACTTGCACTTGTTACCAAAACGCTTGATGACTTAAAAGCAAAAAACATAACGACCCTTGAAATCGAACATTTAACCGAAATTGCTGAACGCATCGTTATTTGTGAGGCCACCAGTAAACGCCATGTCAAAGCTTTGGCGGATAAATTGGGTGCTGCAACCAAAGAAGCCGGGCTGATGCCGCTTGGCCGTGAAGGTGATAAAGACAGCGATTGGACACTGGTGGACTTGGGTGCGGTGGTGGTACATATCATGACGCCACAAGCACGGGCATTTTATGACCTAGAAGGCTTGTGGTCATCTCCAGATGCACTCAAAGCCTTAGTAGCTCAAAAAGACTAAACCTTTGAGACATTAGTCCTTTGAGACATGAATTAGTGGTGTGCCTGAAGGTGATAGTACCACTGATAGCACACCCCATAGCCGATGTGTAGAAAATTGGCGATGATACGCCCTGTCAATCCCCACACCACTTCAGGCTCACCAATTTGCCGATCATCAATCAGCCATGCTGGTGTGTGCAAATATGCTCGCCCAAAATTAGGACGCTCAAAATAATAATCTATGGGTGGCGTTGTTTTTAGATATGTCAGATCAGCCCAAAATAACCGCTGAATTTCATCTTCACTGGCGATTAAACTGTCTGCTATCGCAGGTGTCATACTGACAACCACAGGGCGTACCAAAAGACCTTTTTTGGAGATTTGCATCGGTAAAAATCCAATTAAAGTGCTGTCTTGTCTTAATAGACCCACCTCCTCAAATGCCTCACGAGTTGCCACCTCATAAGAAGACCGATCCGTCTTATCACGCTTACCGCCCACCAGCGACACCTCACCTGCATGGCTTGATAAATTACTTGCTCGGCGAGTCAATAATAGCCTTGGGCTAATCTCATCAGTAATGGCAACAAGCACGCAAGCATGGGGCTGTGGCTTGTTAATGAGCAACTGTTCATAGGCTTGATTCAGTTGTTGCCTATCAACCCCTGCAATCAGATCATTATTTTGTGTCAAAGACAAAATATCTACACCGTGATACTCAGATAAGGCATGGCTAAGCGTAGAGAATCGATGCTCTGGTGGCAAATAAACCGCCGTTTTATCGACGAAATTTGGATCAGCATGCGTCTTAATTTGGCTAAAAAAATCGTTCATAACATTTGTATTTTTGGTGAAATTGACTTAAACTAAATCAGTCATGACAATCAAAGCTATCCTTACAATATAATTTTACTAATATAATTTTTGGGTAGTGTTCATTAATCAGCCAGTTTATTATAGACCGATGCCCTACTGTATGCAATGCGGACATACCGCCACCTACACCATTCCCAAAGGCGATAGTCGTCAGCGTCTCGTCTGCTCAGCGTGCGGATTTATTCATTATGACAATCCAAAGATGATTTGCGGGGCTTTGGTACGCCATGAGAACAAAATTCTGCTTTGTCGCCGTGCCATTGAGCCAAGATACGGCTATTGGACTTTGCCAGCAGGATTTATGGAAATTGGTGAGACCATGATGGAAGGTGCGTTGCGTGAGACCATCGAAGAAGCTGCCGCTATTGCCACCGATGCTAAGCTGTACTGCTTATTTGATATGCCTTATTTGGGGCAAATCCATGCCATGTATTTGACCAACTTATCTTGTGATGGGCGATTTGGGGTTGGTGTTGAAAGCTTAGAATGTGCCTTGATTGATGAGCAGGATATCCCTTGGCAAGATTTGGCGTTTCGCACGATTCACTTGACACTTGAACAGTATTTGGCGGATAAAGCTGCGATTATCACCCAAGGCAAGAACATTGATGATTTTGCCAATTATCCCATTCATCAAATCACTTTAGACGAAATTGTCGTGGACGAATTACAATAAAAGATGATGTTATTTTGTCCCAAAAAACGCTGATGATACTTCTAAGATACTATACTTCTAAGATAAAGTTAATCGGACCGTCATTATGGGCAATCACTTGCATATGAGCACCAAATTGACCCGTCGCCACTGGCGTATGATACTGTTTGGCATAACAAACCAACTCATCAAACAGTTGTGCTGCCTGATTGGGTGGCATCGCTGGCCCAAAGTCAGGACGGCGACCTTTATCGGTCAGTGCCATCAGTGTAAACTGCGACACCAACAGCAAACCACCGCCCACATCAGCCACACTTTTATCCATCTTGCCAAGCTTGTCTGCGTCAGTGGTATTTTCAAAAATACGATAACTTAATATCTTATCCACCAAACGCTTTGCTTGCTTAACATCATCTGACTTGCCAATACCGATATAAGCCAGTATCCCACCATCAATCTCACCAACCACCTCACCGCAAACCTCAACGCGTGCTTGGTGTACCCGCTGTATCAATGCTTTCATTATTTGCCTTTTTTAAAATGAATTTAGGCCAAAGTCGGCTGAATTTAACTTAGGAATCTCCCACCAAAGGGCATCACTGTGATGGGCTTTGAGATACTCTTGCAAATACTGTTTGGTGTTGGTTGCAATCATCTCATCATCGCCATCATCGGCTTGATTGTACGCCAGTGCGTACAAATATATGCCATAAGTTTTTAGGGCGTTTAAGCTTAGCAGAGTATGGTTAATGCTGCCAAGCCTGCCAGAGCTTACCAAAATCACAGGATAATTTTGACTGGCGATATAATCAATCATCAGCCCACCTTTGACATCATCCATCATCGGCACCATCAAACCGCCCGCTCCTTCAATCAGCACTATCTCATAAGCCTCTGCCAGCTGTTTGGTGCATGCCAAAAGATGGCTAACATCTACCGATACGCCATCCATCTTGCTTGCTAAATGTGGCGATGCAGGGTAGCTTAGTATCAAAGGCATTGTTAGGTGCATCTTATCATCAGGCAACATACCCACGCCCATCATCTGTCGGTGCTTAACAATGTCTTCGCTTAGCTTGATATTGCCAGTTTGGATAAGTTTTTGGGTGATAACCGTTCGCCCATTCTTTAAAAGCTGGCAGGCGATATGGCCTGTTGCGATGGTTTTACCAATGTTGGTATCAATACCGCTAATGAAATAGCTGCCTTGCATTTGGTGAAGATTGGGCAATGTGGTCATAAAGGCGAACTCATTGGTTTCATTGGTTTATGAGCAACAAAAAGCAGCGGCCGATAAGTTAAGGTATAACCTGCATCGGTATGAAATTGTTGATAGTTTTGACAAAACTTTGCCAAACTTTGCTTGCTCCAACATGCCTGCTCTGTGCCAACTGCTGTCACGCCTGTTGCTTTTAGGTGTCTTAGCACCGCCATCGGAGAGTCAAAATAAAGCACTTGCTCATCTGCCTTAAACTCATCAATCATAAAACCTGCTTGATTTAAACGCACCATCAGCTGTTTTGGCGTATCATAGCGTAGCCCTCGCCCTGTCAATGCTTGTATTTCAGATAAATTACCCTCAACAAAAGTACTGGCAGCAAAAAATCCGCCAGCTGTTAAAGTCTGAAAAACTCTTTTAAATAGCACATCTGGCGGATAAATCCATTGCAGTGCAGAAGATGAAATCACACCATCTAAGGTTTTTGGCAAATCAATCATCCTAATATCCCCGATCAGATAATTGGCATCAATATCCTTTGGCAGTGCGTTGGTTTGGATATTATCATACAAATCATTTAAATACAGTGTATCAACGCTAAAATTCTCAAATAAAGCATCGGTTAAAAGACCACTGCCAACGCCAATTTCAAGCAATCTTGATATGTGTTCATCTTGTATGACCCGATAAGGTTGCATGCCAGTATTTTTGGTATTACAAGCTTTAACCATCTTTGCTTTAACCATCTTTAAAGAGATGATAAGCCGTCTTGCCATCTTCGCCTGAACGGTTGCATGAGCGCGATAGCTTTGATGGGCCCTACAAAATCTTTGGGCGATTTTATTGGGATTTGATGATAAAGCGGATTTTGTCATTTGCTCTCACTGCTGACGATTTGAGTAAGCACTTGGGTAAACTTTGTCATTGTATCATCATTAATAGCACTATTTAAACAAATTCGCAACCGTGATTGTCCTTTTGGTACGGTTGGTGGGCGTACAGCCAGCACATGATAACCTTGTCTGCCCAAATCAGCGGCGGCATTTAGTGTACGAGTATTGTCACCCAATATGATGGGAATGATTTGACTGGCAGAGGGGCATGGCAGCTTTGCCAAGTGAACCACTTTTGATAAATCATCACTAAGTTTCATCAGATGCTTACGCCTTTGGTTCATCAAAGGTATTTGCTCTAAAATAAAACAGCTCCAAGCAATGTTAATGGGTGGTAAGGCGGTACTAAAAATCAAAGGACGCATTTTATTAATCAGATAATCACGCAAAATGGGATGGCAAATACAGTATCCGCCAACTGATGCCAATGCTTTTCCAAATGCACCGACAATAAAATCAACTTGATTGATGACGCCATATTCTTCCACACAGCCCAAACCACGCCCACCTCGAACACCGATGGCGTGGGCTTCATCAACATAAAGCATCACCTTTGGGTATTGTGCCTTTAAATGGCTAAGATGGGATAAATTTGTGATATCGCCATCCATACTAAAAATACTTTCGGTAACGACAATGATACGACAAATGCCATTATCTGATTGATATTTTTGGATTAATCCTTCAAGCTGGGGGAGATTTTGATGTTGATAGCGGATGGTTTTGGTGCCATGTTTGGCAGCCAATTGCATTCCATCAATGATACTGGCATGAACCAATTTATCCGCCAAAATCACCGTTTTATCATCACAAATGGCAGGTAAGATACCGATATTGGCATGATAACCACTATTAAATAATAAGCAAGGGCGACCAAATAATGATGCCATTTTGGTCTCTAATCGCTCAAAATTTTCAAAATTCCCTGTCAATAATCTAGAAGAAGACGCACTAAACGGCCAACGCTGTTCATGCAGCAGCTCTAAGAATTCTTCATAAAGTGATGTTTGACTGGCAATGCCCAAATAATCATTGCTGGCTAAATTGAGCAAAGGCTTGCTGTCATTGACACCAATGCGTTGCCCTTGATGTTTTAAGCGTTGTAATTGGCGGTGATTGTGCGATGCTTTTAAAGCAGACAGCTGTTCGGCATAAAAATTTAATAACTGGTCATTCATCATTCATCTTCATTGATTATTGGGTTCATTGACTGTTTTTTAAAATTAGCTGATAAGGTTGTGCAGATTAAATCGGTAAACTCATGCAATAAAGTTGCCAACTCATCATCGCTGATGATAAATGGTGGCATCAGATAAACCAACCGTCCAAAGGGGCGAATCCATATCCCTCGTGCGACGCATTCTTGTTGAATGATTGCCATATCTACCGGGTCTGTCATCTCAACCACTGCAATCGCCCCCAAAATACGCACATCAGCGACATGTGGCAACTGTTTAAGATGGGTTAATGTCATGCGACATGTCCGAGCAATACGCCGAACATGATATTGCCAAGGGCTTTGTAATAAAAGCTGAACACTTGCCAGTGCCACAGCACATGCCAATGGATTTGCCATAAATGTTGGCCCGTGCATGAACGCACCCACCTTACCATGGCTGATGGTATGTGCCACTTTGGTTGTGGTGAGTACGGCTGACAATGTCATATAACCGCCCGTTAATGCCTTGCCCAAACACATGATGTCAGGCACTACCTTGGCATGCTGGCAAGCAAACAGACGACCTGTCCGCCCAAAGCCTGTGGCAATTTCATCAAAAATCAATAACACCCCATATTCATCACATAATTTACGCAGCTGCCTTAGATAATTTGTGTGATAAAACCGCATGCCACCTGCCCCCTGAACAATAGGCTCAATGATAAAAGCCGCTAAGTTTTTATGGTGTCTCTTAAATGCCAAGCGAATATCGTCCATGGCCGCATCATCCCAAGGGTCATCAATCTTAATCGTTGGTGCATCCACAAAAATGCGACTGGGCAGAGCATCCCCAAAAATTTGGTGCATGCCTGTGATGGGGTCGCAAACACTCATGGCATTCCAAGTATCGCCATGATAGCCTGAGCGGGTTGTCATGATGTTGTTTTTGGTGGTCTTGCCCAAAGCATGCTGATATTGAACCGCCATTTTCAAAGCCACCTCAACGGCAACCGACCCTGAATCGGCATAAAAAATGTGTTGAAGCGGTTTTGGGACAATGCTAAGCAATAATTGCCCAAGTTTGATGGCAGGTTCGTGTGTCAGCCCACCAAACATGATATGAGACATTTTGGTGAGCTGTTCGGTGATGGCGGCATTTAAAACAGGATGGTTGTATCCATGAATGGCACACCACCATGATGACATGCCATCGATGAGTACCGTGCCATCTTGTAGATGAATTTGACAACCTTTGGCACAAGCAACAGGCAAGGCTGGCAAAGGGTTCGTCATAGAAGTGTAAGGGTGCCACAAATGGGCGGTATCAAATTCGTTAATCATCGCCTAAATCTTAGTCAAATTGGCTTATCATAGCGAATTTAGATAAAAAATGATAGCTTTAATGGTTTGATTTAATGGTTTGAATATTTTTGTATTATCCTAATCAAATAAACACACTTTATCATCAAACCAGCGAATGAATTAAATTTATCTTAAAAAACCAAACAATCTGTTAAGCATTGGGCAGTCTTGCCATCCATATGCCTACCCCAAGGCTAATCGCTGCCAAAAGCCAAGCCACCCACTGCCACGAGCTTGGTAATTTAAAAAATAATATGATTGTTGACAGGCTCATCATCGACCAAGCCAAATATTTGGCAAATCTTGGAATAGCACGATGCGTTTGCCAATTGATAATCATCTGCCCAAATAGTCGATGTGCCAGTAGCCACGCATAAAATCGCCGTGAGCTTCTTGCCCAAAAATAGCCCGCCAATAAAATAAAAACCGTCGTCGGCATGCCTGGCACAACGATACCAATTAGCCCCAAAATCAAACACACCAAGCCCAAAACAAAATACACCGCTCGCATCAAAGCACTTTGGTGAATGAGATTTTTGGGTGTCGGTTGTGTCGGTTTGAGCGGTGTTATCATGGCTTGGGCAGGTGTCATCGGTTATGTATCATCTTATAGAGCTATTTTGATACATCATACTGCATTGTCAGTGGCTTTTCTATTTGAAAATATAAATCATTCTCATTATATCAATCAATGGTCAGCTTAGCCATAAAAAGATAATCTTAAGATGGTATTTTCTTAAGAGAGCATTTTGGGTAAATTTTCATCAAACCCTATCATAAAATTTATGATAAAATAAAAAATATCTTAAAAAATATCTGAATAGGTCAACCATGAATCCTTTCACACTTATCCAAAATCTCATCCCACAGCAGGCGCTCAGCGAATTTGCAGGCAACCTAGCCGCCAGCCAAAATCCGTATGTTAAAAAATCCTTGATTCACAGCTTTGCTAAGGCGTATCACATAAATTTGGATGAATATGCACGCAGTCAATTTTCTGATTATAGTAGTTTTAATGACTTTTTTACACGCGAACTAAAATCAGATGCACGCCCAATTGATGAGACGCCCAATCAGCTGATTTGCCCTGCTGATGGTACGATTTCACAAATTGGAGACATCAAACAAGGTATGATTCTGCAAGCGAAAGGTCGCACCTATGAGATTGGGCAACTGCTTGCTGATTATGACGATGGTCAGTATTTTATGAATGGCAGTTTTGCAACAATTTATTTGGCACCCAGCAATTATCATCGTGTGCATATGCCCTTTGATGGTCAATTGACTGCCACACGCTATGTACCAGGTACGCTGTTTTCGGTTAATCACACAACCGCCAAGCATGTGCCTGATTTGTTTGCACGAAATGAGCGGCTAATTTGTTTATTTGATACCAGTTTTGGGCGAGCTGCTGTGGTGATGGTTGGGGCAATGATTGTTGCAGGCATTGAATCGGTCGCAACTGGTAAGATTAATCGCACGCCCCACATTCAATATCGTACCCATGAGTTAACTTTATCAAAAGGCGATGAGCTTGGGCGTTTTTATTTAGGCTCAACTGCCATCATCATATTACCAAAATCCGCCCACAATGACTGGCTTGCACACATCACTCACGGTAAAAAAGTCATGATGGGTCAGGCAATTGGCAATATACCTGTCTGATAACACAGGTTATCGTGTAAAATTTATCAAACCAAAACAATGATTTTTGCATGAAAATGGCTAAATTTGGTGACTTAAGAGAAAATTTTCTTATTTTTTAAACACAAAATAGCCATTTTTATGACGAATATAAAAGGCAATGATACCCTAAAAACTTGCTTGTTATTTTGATATTTTTGGCGTAGAATTTGAAAAAATTCAATAAAACACCATTTGATTATTTTTCAAATCACCTTAACTATCACAGCCTATTTGAGGTGTTTTTTAAACTTTTTTAATGTAAATGATTATCAATCAACTAACCTAGGGGTATCGTAATGCAAGCAAATTTACATCAAGTCGATCGTATCATTCGTATTGTTATTGGTATCGCTTTAATTGTATTACCTTTGTTTGCGGTCATCGGCTGGTGGGGCTATGTTGTTGGGGCGATACTACCGGCAACAGGCCTGATTAATTTTTGCCCAATATACCGCTTGCTTGGTATCAATACCTGTAAATACAAAAGATAATCAGACACAATAAATCACATGACCATATTAAGATAGCCTATTAATATGGTCATCCTAGCTGGTATTTAGTTAATCTTAACGCCTAATCTGCCAAATCTGCATCCATCGCCACTTTATCTAGCTCCACTGCTTGCAATGTATCGAGCGCATCAATCAAAGCCCGATATGCTGGACGCAAGGCAATAAAATGGCTTGGAGTGACTGCCGTGATATCATTTCGGCATGCCGACTCAAAAATCTCTGAAACCGCACGCAGTCTTGGCACGCCTGCGTACCGTGCTGCCCCAACCATCCGATGGCTGATATCAGCCAAACTGACACGGTCACGGTCTGCCCATGCACGCTCAAGTGACTGACGCTCAGAGTCAGCACCATCAATGAGCATCTCAAGCAGTCTATAGGCAAGCTTAGGTTTATTTGCTGAACGCTCAAGCGCATCGCCCCAATCTACAACGGGTAATTTTTCAGGGGCATCGACGGCATTTTTTGGTACATCAAGTATGGGCAAACTTTCAACCATATCCAATACATTGAGTTTATCAGCTGCCACATCATGACCAAGCCATTTTTGTAGCGTTTGTACCAGCTGTACCTCACCGATTGGCTTACTAACATAATCATTAAGCCCCGATGAGACCAACTGATCTTTTTCATCTGACAGACCATGGGCAGTCAATGCAATAATAGGTACAGGCTTGCTCAAATGTGCTTGCTCAATTTTTCGAATTTCGATAGAGGTCTCAAGTCCTGACATTCTTGGCATCTGGACATCCATAAATATCATGTCAATGGGTGGCGTTGACCCTGTGATGCTCTGCGTCATCCTTTCGATGGCCTCAAAGCCGCTATTTGCCGTAACAACCTCAACACCAAGCTCAGCAAGTAATGCATCTAGCACCAAAAGATTTGGTAAATGGTCATCTACAGCCAAAATCCTACGCCCCACAAATTTGGCCTGACGAGGTGATTGTATCGCCGACAGGTTTTGCTGATTTAAAAGCATGGCATATAGCTGCCTTTTATCCATCGGCTCATATAATGCTTGGGTCTGATAACGCAATAACAACTGTTCGTTGATACCCACTTGATAACCAAAACTGGCAAGCTTACCATCATATCGTAAGCGAATTTGTCGTAACACGGCACCCACATCATCTTTGGCAGCGTCTTGGCCAAAATTATCCACAATCACCCAATCATAATCCATCTCATTTTTATCAAGTTTTTCTAATAAATCTGCAAGACCAATGGCTATCGTTAATTGAACTTTTGTGCCAACCAAACTGCTCTTTAGTACCCGCAATGCTGGTGCATGGTTAATCCAAACCAAAAGTTGCATGGGTGTGTGCAACAGCTCTGCAAGCTTAGGTAAGGCATCATCAATCGAACCTTCATCCACACCCATGGGCATCTCAAACCAAAAAGTTGCACCTGCATTAGCAATATTTTCACTGCGATTGTCAATAAAACCAATCGAGCCACCCATCAATTGTGTCAACTGCTTTGAGATAACTAAACCCAAACCCGTTCCACCATAGCGGCGAGTGACGCTCAAATCACCTTGACCAAAACTTTGAAACAGCTGTTCTTTATCACTTTCACTAATGCCTTTGCCTGTATCTTCCACCTCAATGCATAAATATCCTGTTTTTTCAGCCAAACTCACTCGAACCACGACACTGCCCATATCAGTAAATTTGATGGCATTACCCACAAGATTGGTTAAGATTTGCTTTACTCTTAAACTATCGCCAATAATGCGAGTTGGTACATCATCATAAAATAAGACTGCCAGACGCAGCCGCTTTTCAAGTGCTGCTGGTGACAGCATATCAACCACATCATACACTGCATCATATAAATCAAAATCATGGCTATCTAAAATCAGCTTACCTGCCTCAATCTTAGAAAAATCAAGCACATCATTAACCAGTGCCAGCAAATGTGCTGATGATTTTTTGATGGTTTGTACATATAAATTTTGCTCACCAGTCAACTCACCTTTACGGGCTAACAAATTAATAAAACCATCAATGCTATTTAATGGTGTACGCAGCTCATGACTGATATTTGCTAAAAATGCTGACTTGGCTTGGCTGGTTGAGATTGCTGCATCACGAGCATTTCGAATAGAGATATTTTGCATTTCCATTTCATCAAATGCTTGCTGTAAATCATGTTCTGTTTCATCGGCATGGTTTTTTAGTTCTGTAAAGCTGGCATGCAGGCGGCGAACCGCTCGTGTAAAATCATCTCGCAATAAGGCAAATTCACCACTGGTTTTTAGTTGTGGTACACGGGATAAATTATCGGTATTTAGTCGCTGTAAGTACAGCCGCATCTCATAAAGTGGCGTAATCCAGCGTTTAGAATAAATATTTAAAATCAGCAAAAGCAGTAAAATGGTCGTCAATCCAATGGCAGTCAACGCCAATGCTACCCGATATGAGGTAATCGTCAATGGTGTATTATCCATATCCACCAAAAGCCAATAACGCTCATTATCAAAAATGAATGATTTGCCATAGGCGGTGCCTACAGCGGTTGGTATGCGATAGATTTCTTTGGCTTGTAAATCAACATCTCCCCAAGATAAATCTGTCTGCATTCCCGTACTAAAAAGCACCTGACCGATGCCATCCATAATTGCCACTCGAAGTACATGCTGATTACGAGACTGTTGAAGTTGTACGAACCAATTGGTATTAAAAAATGGTATATCTTGAGCATGGCGAGCCATCGCACGATTTGGTAAATTGGTATCATGTGGCGTAATGGCAATTAATATCTCATCTTCATTCATCTGAGCGACACGCTCATCCAAACGATTTTGGCGATGTTGAAGGTCTGTTAATAAAGGACGCACGATGGCATCATAACGTACCAATGCTGCATTTGCCATGGTGTCTTGTTCTGAGAGTATGGCACGGCGTACCTCACTCATGACCAAGTACGAACCTAAAAATGCCAATACCACAATCGGTAAGAATACCAACAAAATCAGCTGCCCATAAGCGCTTTTTATGCCAAATGCTTTATTGATTTGCATGGATAATCACCCCAAGATTTTGTAGCACTATACCAAAAACAGTATCATAAGTACACCAAACCCAGTTGAACAAAGCTGATGGCTTGGTTTTAATTATGCTATAATTTGGCATAATCTATGATTTATGAGACAACCACAATGACCAAAGATTTTATCCATCAAACCACCACGCTGTCTGACTGTGTAGGCAATACGCCACTTGTCAAGCTCAATACACTTGCCAAAGATAGCCAAGCTACTTTACTTGCCAAACTTGAGGGTAATAACCCTGCAGGTTCTGTCAAAGACCGTCCAGCGTTTAATATGATTTATCAAGCCGAACAGCGTGGGCAAATCAAACCAGGTGATACACTCATTGAGGCAACCAGTGGCAATACAGGTATTGCACTGGCGATGGTTGCGGCAATGCGTGGTTATCAGATGACCTTATTAATGCCCGCCAATTCCACCCAAGAGCGTAAAGATGCGATGACTGCCTATGGTGCAACACTCATCGAGGTAGCAGATGGCATGGAGGCAGCACGAGATATGGCACTACAGATGCAAGCTGATGGACAAGGCATTGTACTTGACCAATTTAATAATACCGATAATAAACACGCACACTATCTGACCACAGGCCCTGAGCTTTGGCAACAAACTGAGGGCAAAATTACCCATTTTGTCAGTAGTATGGGCACAACGGGCACCATCATGGGTGTTAGTCAATATCTTAAAGAACAAAATCCAGCCATTCAAATCATTGGGCTTCAGCCAGATGAACAGTCATCTATCGCAGGCATTCGCCGTTGGCCTGCTGAATATTTACCAGGAATTTTTGATGCATCATTGGTTGATACGATCATGGATGTCAATCAAACTAATGCCGAACGCTATATGCGAAAACTGGCACGAGAAGAAGGTATCTTTTGTGGTGTATCCTCTGGTGGTGCGGCGTGGGCAGCTCATCAAATTGCCAAAAATACCCCCAATGCAGTCATTGTATTTATTGCGTGTGACCGTGGCGACCGTTATTTATCCACAGGATTATTCGGTGTGACTGACTGAGGCTTGGCATGATTTCCACCCCAATTTTAGTATTTGACATTGAAACCATACCTGACATACAAACAGGCAAGCGACTTTATCCAGAGCTTGGCGATTTGGGTGATGATGATGCTTTAACTGCACTCATTGCCCTGCGTCATGCTGAATCAGGCACAGAATTCATGCGTCTACCACTTCATAAAATCGCTTGCTTGTCATTTTTATGGTTTGATGGCACGACCTTTCATCTTAAATCTCTCACACTACAAACCATGAGCGAAAAAGAGATTTTGGTCAATTTTTTAAGAGCCTTTGATAAAAAACCTGTGCTTGTCAGCTGGAATGGATTGGCTTTTGACTTACCTGTCTTGATGCATCGGTCTATGCACCACCAATTATCTGCACCAGCACTATTTGGCAGTGCCCAAAAATTTGGCTATTCATATCGCTATGGTGAGATGCATATTGATTTGATGGACAAAACTGCACTGCATAATAACAAACTACACCAAAAACTTGATACGGTTGCCAGTTTGTGTGGATTTGCTGGTAAAGGCAATCTTGATGGCTCGCAGGTTTTGCCGATGGTACAAAACTCTCAATGGGACGCCCTTAGTTGTTATTGCGAGTCCGATGTCCTAAATACTTGGCTGATTTATTTAAGGTGGCTGACTTTAACGGGCAAATCTTCTACCGATGAATGCCAAGCACTCATTGACAAAACCAACCAATTTGTACAAAGCTTGACCAATTCAGCTGGCAAGCTACGCCATCAAAGCTTTTTAGATGCTTGGGTACGGTAGGATTTGACGCTTTATTTGATTGTAAGATAAGAGTTATTAAATACTTCGCCCATATCCATCACAAATCGAATGATGATTTGTACAGCAATCAATATCAAAATCCAAGAAATGGCTGTTTTTAGCCACAGCATGGGTGGGCGTTTTGAATTTGACGCCCAGCCAACACCTGCTGTCGCCGATACCATCCAAACAGTCTCATCTGCCAGTATTTCATAAACACAAAACCAAGCTTGCATAGGCAATGATTTTTAACGCATAAAAATCAGCCAAAAACTCATCAGTGGATTCATGTCATGACAACCAAGCAGACTCAATCAAACCCACAGCTGATTGACTTATGTTATAATGTGCAGTTTAACATGACCACACCCATTTTTAGTGATGAAATGATTAGGGTATATCTAACATTGATAATCTATTAATCATAGATTGATAAAATACCATAAAACTGTGATCAGTTCATTCATTGTTTCAAAATCCATAATGCTTAAAAACCCATCTAACGACAGGCAAGCTTTTCACATGACCCAAACGCATTCACTTATTCAAAACCCCAGTAAAAAAGGCAAACCAACTGCTCGAGCACGCAAGCGTTTGGCAGATACACCACCCCTTGAATTTCATATCACAAACTTAGCACACGATGGGCGTGGCGTGGCAGTTTATGAGACCGATAACACCACCCACAATCCTGATAAAGCAGGCAAAAAAGTCTTTATCAGCTTTGCATTACCGGGCGAGGCTGTCTTGGTTAAGATGACCAATTCTAAGAAAAATTTTGAAGAAGGTGATGCCTTACAAGTCGTCAATCATCCCCATCCCCAGCGTCAAACGCCACCCTGCCCACATTTTGGGGTGTGTGGCGGATGTAGTCTACAGCACTGGCAGGCAGATGCTCAAATTGATTTCAAACAGTCCGTACTAAAAGAGCTGCTCATACATCAAGCAGGCATCGAGCCTGATATTTGGCTTGAGCCTTTGGTTGGCGATCGTCTTGGCTATCGCACCAAAGCACGCATGGGTGTACGCTATGTTGCCAAAAAAGACTCAGCACTGGTCGGTTTTCGTGAACGCGCCAGCAACTTTTTGGCAGAACTCAACGAATGCCATATCTTAGATAAACGCATCGGCTTTGAGCTTAAAAATTTAAAAGCACTTATCACCGACCTAAATGCACGAGATAGCATTCCACAGCTTGAGATTGCCATGGGGCAGACACTGCCACATGTGCCTGACAGCATCAAATCGGTTGCGGTTATTGTGCGTCATATGCAGGAGCTTGATGATGAAGACTTGGCGAAATTGCGTCAATTTTTTGCAGCTCGCAACTGGCAACTGTTCTTACAACCAAAAGGCGCAGACAGCGTACATCGCATCGATACCGAAGATGCTCGCCCAACCTCGCTGACTGTACCACCCACAGGTGGTCTGTTTTATCATCTACCAAATTTTGATTTGACTTATGAATTTTCGCCATTGGATTTTACGCAAGTTAATTTATCCGTCAACCAAAAAATGATGGATTTGGCAAGCAGCCTGTTAAACCTACAAAAAGGTGAGCGTGTACTGGATTTATTTTGCGGATTGGGTAATTTTAGCTTAGTATTGGCAAGACAAGTTGGCGAAAGTGGCTTTGTGGTCGGTGTTGAAGGCAGTGAGCAGATGACCGAACGCGCCAAAATGAATGCTTGTGCCAATGGCATTGCCCATACTGAATTTTATGCCAAAGACTTGACCCAAGATTTAAGCGATCAGCCATGGGCAACGGGCAATAATTGCTTTGATGCACTTTTGATCGACCCGCCCCGCTCAGGTGCTTGGGAGGTGATGACATACTTGCCCAAATTTAATGCCAAACGCATCGTTTATGTCTCGTGCAACCCTGTCACACTGGCTCGAGATACCAAAGCACTCATAGAAGCTGGCTATCGGCTGACACATGCTGGTGTGATGGATATGTTTAGCCATACAGGTCATGTTGAGAGCATCGCACGATTTGAGCGTATTGATGCTTAAACCACAAAAAAACACCCTCAAAACATATCTTTGAGGGTGTTTTGGGTTAAAAAGACTTAAAATTCACCAAATCTACGCTTGGCTTTTTTATCTTGTCGCTTGGCAAAAAAGATCTCTTCAACTGCCTTTGGGCGAGACTTACCACCAAATTTATCAAAACCTGTATTTGGCTTGGCTTTATCACCAAATGCTTTGTTGCGTCTTGGGCGATCAAAGTCGGTTTGTGTGCCAAATTTTTTGGCAGGCTTATCAAATCGAGTATCGTTACGATCGTTGTCACGGCGATCAAAATTGTGCGTATACGCTTTTTTATCTTGGCGAGCTGTGCCATCAGCTTGATAATAACCTTGTCTGTTTTTATCAAAACGGCGATCAGAGCGAGCCTCAAAGCGACTATTGCGACGCTCACGATTTTCATCATTTTCACGACGATGAACGCTGCGTTCACGATCCTCAAATCGTTCACGCTTGCCCTCAAATGAACGCTCATGACGATGTTCATGGCGATTACGGCTACCAAATTTATTTTCAGTACGCTCAAAATTTTGTCGACCATCTTGGCGAGTACGGTTTTGAGGCTTGCCACGACCACGGCGACGCTCTTGTGATTGGATACCAAAATTACGGCGTGGCTCTAATCCTTCGATGGTTGAGACGCTCATTTGTCGCTTCAGATAACGATTAATATGCTCAAGCTGACGATTGTCATCGATACTGCATAAATTCACCGCCACGCCAGTGCGGCCTGCCCGACCACAGCGACCAATACGATGCACATAATCTTCAACTTGGCGAGGTAAATCATAATTTATCACATGACTAATGGCTGAAATATCAATACCCCGTGCAGCAACATCAGTAGCGACCAACAAATCACATTTGCCCGATTTCATATCGCTAACGATACGATTTCGTTTGCCTTGAGGCAAATCACCATGCAAATAGCGCGCCTTAAAACCCGCTTCGACAAGCTGTGTTGCCAATTTTTCTGTAGACATTTTTGTGGCTGCAAAAATCACCGCTTGCTTAATTTCAGGGTTATTTAATACTTGAAGCAAGATATTGTTTTTGTGGTTAAAATCATCACAATAATACACACTTTCATCGATATGTGCTGACTCAACTTTAATAGAAACTTTTTCAGGATTAACCGTAAAGCTTTCAGCAATTTTACCAACCGCACCATCCCAAGTGGCTGAGGACATCACGGTTTGGCGTGTCTGGGGCGTATTTTGTAGAATTTCTTTGATATCATCTGCAAATCCCATGTCAAGCATACGATCTGCTTCATCTAAAATCAGCATATCTAGTTTTGATAAGTCAACACGGCCTTCACGCATATGGTCAATCAAGCGGCCTGGCGTTGCGATGATGACTTGTACGCCTTTTTTTAAGGCACGCAACTGACCACCATAAGGTGCACCGCCCACCAAAGGCACGCTAAACATATTACGCATGCCATCGCCATAGCGTCGTACACTGTCTTGGACTTGTAGTGCAAGCTCACGCGTTGGCGTTAGGATAAGTGCTTGTACATGCTTTTCGATGGTCGGCTTACGGCTCATTTTATCCAAGACAGGTAAAACAAATGCTGCCGTCTTGCCAGAGCCAGTTTGGGCTGACAAAAGCAAATCACGACCATTTAGAGCGTGCGGAATGGCTTTTGCTTGGATTGGCGTGGGTGTGGTATAACCACTTTTTGTCAGTGCTTTTAAGATGGGCTTATTAAGTCCCAAGTCACTAAACTGTGGTACAAAATTTTCGGTGGTGCTGTCAGTGGTTTGGGTGGTTGATTCGGTCATAATTATCTCAACTGATATGCCCCGCTGATGAGCCAATGCAAATGTATTTATTTAATAAAAAAACACAGACCGCCAAAGTCGCCAAGCCGATGGGCTTAAGCCTTGGGATCTTATCAATGGCATTTTGAATGTGGTGGCAGGTTTGTCGCTGTTGCTTGACTAATACTTATCAAAAAGGGATTATCCCCCAAGTCTTACAAGCCAAAATCATCGCGACAGTAAATTAAGATAATCAATCAAAAGCTGATTGTATTGAACTGATAAAAATCTAGAACGCTCGGAAAATTCCGTATCAATATCGGTGCGATGTCATCAAATAGCGAGTGTGAACAATTCACAAAGAATAATTATAGCATACCTTTTGGGCAAATGCTTGTTTTATTTCATCAAAATTCAACAGATTTGGTTTATGATATACAGCCGTATAGACACGCCAAGATGGGTACGGTCAGCTGAGTTGATACTGTGTCGCTGGGATTTTGTATGATATTAAGTGTCTTTAGATGATGATTGTCTTTTTTGGCATAACGATTTGTTTGAAAATTATGCTTTTGTCCTTTAAAATTTGATGGCAAGGTGCGATAATAGCCCAAATGCATTAACTTAACGAGTTATAATAATACAACCTAGAAATCATTGAAACTATTTGTTTTTTAGATTTACAAGGATTTACCGTGGTTCAGATACGAGATAGCCTGCCCTTATTGGGCGGTAATAGTAGCAGCATGGATAGTGCAACTTTGGCAGCCAGTTTGGTTGCCAAGCAACTGCATCCAGATTTTAAGGCACAGCTTGCCAATCACAAACTCATCAGTGCAGTTGATCACAGTAGTAGCACGACCAACCCTTGCGATATCAATGTATCGGATATCGATATTGAGACTTGGATTTGTCATGTTGCCGCTCGTATTGGTAAAGAAGATTTACCCATCTTACGCCAAGCCTGCCAATTTGTACAAATCCATGCCAATAAGCCCCATGTCACCCGCTCAGGTGCTTATATCACAGGCATTGGCATGGCGGATATTTTGGCGTATCTTTTTCAAAATGAAAATGCCTTAGCTGCCGCCATGCTTTATCGTACAGCACGCCGTGAACTGGTCAGCATTCAGACGATTCGGGTAAATTTTGGGGAGGATATTGCCCATTTGGTGATGGATGCTTTAGCGATGGGCAGATTATCTGAAAGCATTGAGAGCAATCAACGACTTGAAGATTATTTTGAGTCCAATCAAAGAGAGCAGCTTTCTAATATTTATAGCATGCTCATCAGCACAACCAATGATGTGCGTGCTGTGCTAATCAAATTGGCTGAACGCACCTTTGCAATGCGTGAACTGTCCTTTGCACCTCCTGACCGCCAAAAAAGAGTCGCAAGAGAGGTGATGACCATTTATGCACCGCTTGCACATCGACTCTCCATCGCTCAGCTTAAATGGGAACTTGAGGACTTGGCATTTCGCTATCTTGCACCTGATGAATATAAAAAAATCGCAAGTCTGCTTGCCGAAAAACGCAGCGAACGAGAAGCTTATATTCAGCTGGTTAAATCCAAGCTTAGCGAAGAGCTTGAGCGTGCAGGTATCCAAGGCGAAGTGTCAGGGCGTGTCAAGCATATTTATTCAATTTGGCGTAAGATGAAGTCAAAGAATCTTTCTTTTGATCAGCTTTATGACATTCGTGCTTTGCGTGTGATGGTCAATACCAATGCCGAATGCTACTATACACTGGGCATTGTGCATGGTTTATGGCGGCATATTCCTGAGCAATTTGATGACTACATCACCAATCCTAAGCCCAATGGGTATAAATCACTACATACCGCAGTCATCGCTGAGCAGCGTACACTTGAGGTTCAGATTCGTACCTTTGATATGCATTTTGAAGCAGAGCTTGGCAAGGCATCGCATGTCAATTACAAAGAAGGACTCAAGGCCAAAAAGGACGACTATCTTACCCAAAAAATCAGCTCACTGCGTCAGCTTTTAGGCAATGAAAAAGCAGATGGCGAAGAAGATATCGAGCTTGATATTGATAATGCTGAGCGGATTTATGTATTTAGCCGTGATGGCGATATCACTGAACTGCCAAAAGGTGCAACAGTACTTGACTTTGCGTATTATGTGCATACTGAAGTGGGTAACCGTGCTCAAGGTGCACGGGTAAATGGTCGCTATGTACCGCTGACTCATCAGCCAAAAACGGGTGACCAAATTGAAATTATCACCAGATCCAATCGTGAACCAAATCGTGATTGGTTGATGGCGTCACTTGGCTATATCCATACCGCACGGGCAAAATCCAAACTGCGTCAATGGTTCAATAAACAAGATCGGGACAAAAATATTGAAACAGGTAAGGCGTTATTACTTAAAGAGTTTGATCGTCTGTCAATTTCACCCAATCAAATCAGCCTATCAGAATACTTTACCGATCTGAATGTCAAACATGAAGACGATCTGTATGTGGCGTTGGTCATTGGCGATATTACCGTCACACAGATCAGTAATTTGGTCGCCCAAAAGCTTAATTTAACCACCCAAGTGCCTGATAAAGCCAAAATTGAAATCAAACAGCCAATTCGCCCCAATAAATACAAAATTGAGCTTGAAGACCTTGATAATGTTGAGATACATTTGGCAAGATGTTGCAACCCCGTGCATGGCGAACCGATTGCTGGATTTATCACCTTATCAAGCGGGGTCAGCATCCACAATGATGGTTGCCCTGAGTATTTACGCTTAATTGAGCGTGAACCAGATCGCTCTGTGATCGCACACTGGCAAGAAAGCTTTGGACGCTATCAGCCTGTGGTCATCCATGTTGAAGCCAAAAATACCAACGGACTGCTGCGTGATTTGGTGCATGTGATTGATCGAGAAAAAGTCAATATTCACCGCGCTGAAACTGTCTTTAATGATGGTGCAATCAGTCATATGAAGTTTTATGTTGAGGTGGCAGGCATTGCACATTTATCACGCCTACTCAATAAAATTGAACAGCAGCCTAGTGTGCTACATGCTCGCCGTGCAACCGCTTAGAATCAGCCGACTAAAGTTAGCCAATTATCATGCCAGAATTACCCGAAGTTGAGACAACAAAATTAAGCCTAGAGCCATTGATTGGTCAAACTGTCACATGCGTTCAAGTCAGGCATCCACGCTTACGCTATGATATTGCCAAAGATTTGGATAGTTTGGTTGGCTTTGTCCTAACCAAACTACAGCGGCGTGCTAAATATTTACTACTGGATTTTTATCACGCACATGACAGTCGCCAAAAAACTTTACTGATTCATTTAGGCATGTCGGGCAGCTTACAACAGCATATCAATGAACCACCCCGCAAGCACGATCATGTCTTGATTGACTTTGCCGATTCTCATGGTAAAATCATTACTCTACATTATCATGATCCTAGACGCTTTGGCATGATTCTTTGGGTCGTCAATGATGATTATATCGACCAGCCAAACACCTACGCACGATTTTTGGCACACTTAGGGCCCGAGCCTTTGAGCGAAGATTTTGATGCTAACTATCTCATCAGATACATCATGCGTCCCAAATCTCATCAAAAACCTTTAAATAAACCCATCAAATCACTGATTATGGATCAGTCCGTCGTGGTTGGTGTGGGCAATATTTATGCAGCTGAAAGTTTGTTTTTGTCAGGCATTCATCCGCTCACGCCTGCCTATTTGGTTCATGAAGATAAGCTGGTACGATTAACTCATCACATCAAACAAATATTAGCTCGTGCCATTACCCAAGGTGGTTCAACCCTTCGGGATTTTACAGTTGGCAGTGGTAAGACGGGTTATTTTCAGCAAACCTTGCTCGTCTATGGCAGGCAAGGGGAATCGTGTGCCACTTGCGGTAGTTTACTTGAAAATATCAAAATCAGTGG
This sequence comes from Moraxella catarrhalis, assembly GCF_001632285.1. Classification (GTDB taxonomy): domain Bacteria; phylum Pseudomonadota; class Gammaproteobacteria; order Pseudomonadales; family Moraxellaceae; genus Moraxella; species Moraxella catarrhalis. The sequence continues at coordinate 203,397 of NZ_LWAH01000001.1, read as the reverse complement.
TCGGGCAAGCGTCTATTGTCCAAACTGCCAACCTTATCATGATCACAATAACCCAAGCAGCAACAATTAATTTGCCAAAAAATAGCCCACGATTGGGCTGTTTTTTGGAGAAGTCATCAATTGGCGTTATGCTCAGCAACGACCGAACGAAGCTTAGCAAAATAAGTATCATCAAACAAATTGCCTTGCTCATCAAGCATATCTGCCGACAAGTCCTGAGCAATCATATGTGCCACCGAGACCATACTGTCAAATCCTCTTAACGCATGTGGATGCGGTAATGCCAAAAATAAAGTCAGCCCCATAAAATGAGATTCAGGCAAACTGTTTAAGTCAAATGCACACACTCCCTCATACCCAACGCCCATCATACTAAACCACAAATCACCCGTACCATCTTCATTTTCATAGCGATGAAACAGATTCATAACGCCATATTTCATACCATATGTACGCACAATTTCAAGTACGGTGCAACCTGGCAACCCAGCAAACGAGTTGCGTGGCATAATGGCAATGCTCACCGTTTCTGTTGCATTAAGCAAAGGGTCGTTATTTTGGTCAAAAATTCGGCGTTCATCCAAATGCTCATCGAGTACAGCCGAGCGTTTGTCAAAGGTCATATCTACCACATAATCAGCGTCCTGATTTTCATCATCATGTGCTTGCCAATCTTGAGCGTGCGACAGACCGCCACTTGGATTATTGACGCGAACACTGTCTTGATTTTGTGAATTCTCATCAATTTTTGCCTGCGTATCTGCCTGATTTTCTTTATTATTCTCTGTTAAAGGCTCATAAACCATTTGTGCTTGCGAGGTTTGTGACATCACAGGTGCAGCCACCACAGCAGCAGCCATACTGGATAATGCATCTTCAGGCTCTACTTTTTTATTTGAACTCTCAATTCTAGACGGCAATTCCCTTTCATCTCTTGGAATAATTGGTAATCCATATTTGGTTTTTACGCCCAAGGCTTCCGATTCTAGTACCAAATTATTACGACGCAAACTACGTATCACAAAAAATACGCCCAAAATCACAACCATCAACGCTAAAATTAACCAAAGACCACTCCACTGCATAGCTACCCCAAATTATTTCCCAGCCATCTCATTCCAATTGATGGGCAAAATTATCTAAAAATCGTAAAATTATTCAAACATGACAAAAATATCCCTAAATTGCCATAAAATAGGCACAATTTAGGTATTTTATATTAGTTTATCAGACTAAGACGATTTTGTCATCTTTTACATGAATAAGCTAGAAATTTGTTACAATTTAATGTGTGCGTACCTGAGTATGTGTTCATTAAATCACATATCAGCCCAATCGACAGCACCATCTTAGTTTGGAACTAAAAAAATCGCTCAATAAGAGCGATTTTAAAAATAGCTGATAAAGGCTTATTTTTTGCTACGGCTTGCAAATGCACCAAAGCGCTTGTTAAAGCTTGCCACACGACCTTCGTTGGCTGTTTTACGCTGCTCGCCTGTATAAAATGGGTGAGAAGCACTAGAAATATCCAATGGGAAATATGGGTATTCTTGACCTTCGTATTCACGAGTTGTTTTGGTTGAAACCGTTGAACGAGTCAAAAAGTACACATCAGCATTAGTATCGTGGAACAATACTTCACGGTATTCTGGGTGAATGTCTTTACGCATGATAACTCTCTATCCAATAAACCTAAGCACCAATAAGCATCGCTGATGATACTCATACGATGGAGCATAGCCACGTCATCACCAACCAACTTTGGCATTACGCACCATGCTTTTCTATGTTATTAGCCAACTTAAGTGGGAAAATAAAGCAGATATTCTAACAAAAAGCCATTAGGCTTGCAAGTTGGATTGATGAAAAATATCCAGCCCGCTCAGCCTTCATTTTGGCTATCTATCCAGCCTCGTAACTTCTGACCTGCCTTAAATGTGACAACACGGCGCGCCTGAATGGGAACGCTTTCGCCTGTTTTTGGATTACGCCCTGGGCGGGGTTTTTTATCTTTTAATTCAAAATTGCCAAAACCTGACAATTTAACCTCATGACCTTGGGCAAGACTCTGACTGATTTCTTCAAAAAATCCATCGACCAATTTTCTTGCCTGTTGGCGTGTCAATCGCAGTCGAATGGTCAATTCATCAACCATATCCGCCTTTGTCAGTGCACCCATGATTTATCCTTGTTTATCAATCAGCTACCAAAAATAATACAGCATTTTATAGCAGATTGATTATTTTACACTTTATAATATACTTAATGCAAATTAATTTGTATTAAAATTCAAAACCGCCATAAGTCGGCATTATGGCGGTTTTAGGTCAGTCTCGCAGATGGGCAGCGTGTTTATCTGCCAAATTTTGAATGACTTTATCAACTGCTGTTTTGATTTGCTCGTCCTCAAGTGTGGCATTTTGATCCTGAAAAACCATCGCAAAAGCAAGCGATTTTTTGCCTTTGGGCAATGTTTCACCCACATAGATATCAAACAACCAAACATCTTGCAAATATTTGCCCGCTGCCTTGCGAATGTCTTTTTCAAGCGCTTGCCAAGCGACATCTTGATCCACCAACACTGCCAAATCTCGACGAACTGATGGGAATTTACTTGGTGCTATGATGGGGCTTGATTTTCGGTTAAGTGTAATCAGCTTATCCAAATCCATTTGAGCCACCCAAACCGTTGGTAAGTCCAAAGCTTTGCAAATGCTTGGATGTAGCTGACCAAAGAAGCCCAAATCTTCGCCATCAATCATCAGATGAGCACTTTGGCCTGGATGCAAGAAAGTCAAAGTCGTGCGTTCATAAGTCACTTTGGATTTATCCAAAGTATTTGGCAGCAGGCTTTCAATATCACGCTTGAGATCATAAAAATCCATCTTGCGTGTCCCATGACTTTGCTCAGTGGTCAGCTCGCCTGTTGCAATCATAGCCAAGCTTGGTGTCTGAACCACATGCTCAACATCACCGCCAACGAAGCTTAATCCAGTTTCAAACAAGCGGACACGCGGCTGCTGACGATTAAGATTATAACTAACAATCGGTAACAGACTCGACATTAAGGTACGACGCATCACCGCAAGATCACTGGAGATGGGATTGGCAAGTGGCAATACCGCGCCTAGGCTTTGATCATCAAACAGTGCTTCAATTTTAGCATCGCTAAAGCTGAAGCTCACTGCTTCGTAATAACCTGAGCTTGCCAAAGATCGCTTAACCAATTGAACCAAATCTGCCGTATCATCATATCGCATATCCACAGAAAGCTCTGGCAAGGTCGCACAAATATTGGCATAGCCATACATGCGAGCAATCTCTTCAACGATATCTTGATAAATTGTTAAATCAAATCGGTGGCTGGGCACTTGGCATACCAAACTGTCTTGCTGCATGGTGGTTACAATCTCAAGACGATTAAGCATATCCACCATCTGATCAGATGGTATATCTACACCCAAAAGCTGTGATACCTTATCCACAGGTACAATAATCTTATGTCTGACAGGCAATGCATCTAAATTCTCGGCAGTCGTCATTTGACTAACCTTACCACCTGCAACCGAAACAATCAAACCAACAGCACGATCAATGGCAAGCTTTGGCAACGCAAAATCCACACCACGCTCAAATCTCTGAGAAGCATCCGTATGCAGTCCAAAACGGCGTGCACGCCCTGAGATGGTCAACCGATCAAAATGTGCACTTTCTAGTATGATGCTGGTTGTCTCATCACTGACCGCTGAGCGTGCACCGCCCATAATGCCTGCCAATGCCAAGACGCCAGCATCATCAGCAATCACCAGCTCATCTCCGCTGAGTGTAATGATTTGTTCGTTTAATAATTCAAGCGTCTCGCCAGAGTGTGCCATACGCACGATGATATCGCCTTGAATTTTATCAGCATCAAACGCATGTAGCGGCTGACCTAATTCAAGTAATACAAAATTGGTCACATCCACCAAAAAATTATGGCTTCGAACGCCAGAAGCAATCAAAGCGTCGGTCATCCATTGGGGAGTTGGCCAAGTGCGATCAATATCATCAATACGCTGTGCTAAATATCTGGGACAAGCTTTGGCATCCAAAACTTGCACACTCGGAGCGGTATCAGTGACCACCTTAGTAGGCTGGATCACAGGACGATTGAGCGGCATCTGATTAATGGCAGCAATCTCACGTGCCAAGCCCAATACACTTAAGCAATCCCCACGGTTGGGCGTAATAGCAATTTCAAAAATCTTCGCATCTAAGTTTAAATAATCACGCACATCCATGCCAATTGGGGCATCCTTTGGAAGCTCCATCAAACCATCAATCTCATCTTCAAGGCCCAGCTCTGAAGCACCACAAAGCATCCCTTGTGATTCAACACCTCTAAGCTTACCTTTTTTGATTTTAAAACCCTTATTATCATCACTGGGCAGCACCGCACCAATGGTTGCCACAGCAACTTTTAGCCCAACACATACATTGGGTGCACCGCAGACGATTTGTAAATGCTCACCACTGCCAATATCAACCTTAGTAACACGCAAGCGATCAGCATCTGGGTGCTGCTGACATTCAGTGACCACACCGATGACCACACCATTAAATGGTGGTGCAACAGTCTCAACACCGTCCAGCTCAAGCCCCGCCATGGTCAACTGCTCGCCAAGTAGCTCACTATTAATGCTTGGATTTGCCCACTGTCTTAGCCAATTTTCACTGATTTTCATTTGCTATCTCTGTATTAAATTCATCAAAATTAAATAAATAAGTTAATTGATATTAACTAAACTGCTTTAAAAAACGCAAATCATTTTGGAAAAATAGGCGTAAATCATCAATACCATAATACAGCATCGCAAAGCGTTCAATGCCCATGCCAAAAGCAAAACCAGTATACTCATCAGGATTGATACCGCAGTTTTTGAGCACTTGTGGATGTACCATACCACAGCCCAAAACCTCTAACCATTTCCCATTGTCGGACAAAATATCCACCTCAGCGGATGGTTCGGTGAATGGGAAAAATGATGGACGAAAACGAGCCGTCATTTTTTTGCCAAAAAATGCATCCAAAAACTCATGAATCAACCCCTTAAGCTCTGCAAAATTGCTTGATTTTGAGATCATCAAACCTTCCATTTGATGAAACATCGGTGAATGCGTTTGGTCTGAGTCGCAGCGATACACACGGCCTGGGCAGATAATGCGAATCGGCGGCTCACTGTTTTCCATCGTGCGAATCTGCACACTTGAAGTGTGTGTACGCAGCAAATAATGTGCATCAAAATAAAATGTATCATGCATCGCACGCGCAGGATGATGGCTTGAGATATTGAGCGCTTCAAAATTATAATAATCGCTCTCAATCTCAGGGCCTGTCGCCACGCTAAAACCAGCTTGAACAAAAAACTGCTTCATGCGTTCGGTTGTTTGGGTAATCGGATGCAATCCACCTGATAAAATACCACGCGCAGGTAGACCAATATCAATTTGCTCACTGGCAAGCTTGGCATTCATCGCAGCGGTAGCAAGCTGTTTTGCCTTAGTTTCTAAGGCTTGGTTGATATGCGTGCGTAACTCATGCAAATACACGCCATATTGTTTTTTGGTGTCAGCATCAAGTGCACCCATTTGCTTGGACAATGCTGTCAAGGCTGATTTTTTGCCGCTCAAGCTGACACGCAATTCTTGAAGTGTGCGTTCATCGGTTGCAGTCTCAATCACTGCAATTGCATTGTCTGCAAATGCCAAAAAATCTTGTTCATTAAGCGTGATCAAAGGCTGATCTAAAGTAGGTATCGTGGTGGTCATAAGAAGCACAACTTTCTTTAATTTGCTAAGATGATAAGGGACTCATTGTAAATAATTCACCCAAAAATGTAAACAAGCAATTTGGATTATTCATATCATGATCTTAACCATTTCATGACCTTGTTTTTTATCAGTATCAAAAATGGCTGATTTATTAAGATAAAACCATCATACCAAGTTGTCATTTTGTGGCAAATGATTAAAAACATGTCTCAATCATTTATCAAAAAAATAACCAGCGGTGACACTGGTTATTGTATTCATTGGGTTTATCGTTTGATATTGCCTACGCTTATTGTTTTAACGCAGCCACAACAGCATCTTCACCTGCGGTGCTTGTGCCATTGGCTTGCTCAATCATTTTGCCATGCTCATCTAATACCATGATGGCGTTAGAATGATTAATCATACCACCTTCAGCGTGTTGATAGCGGATATTCATGGTGTTGGCAAGCGTACGCACATCATCATCACTGCCATTTAAGAAAGTCCAATGTTCATCAGCCTTGTAATGCTCACCAAAGTTCTTCAAAACGGCTGGGGTGTCTCGCTCAGGGTCAAAGCTCACCACCAAAAATCCTGTGTTGGCACGCACCTCTTCAGGCAGTTTGTCTTGAATGTTTTTCATGCTACGCATCATAAATGGGCAGACTTCTTTACAATTGGTAAAGATAAAGGCAACCACTTGTTTTTGCCCTGCCAAACTGTTTAAGTCAAAGGCGTTGCCATCTTGGTCTTTCCAATCGCCTTCCACCAGATATACTGACTCTTCTAAGGCAGGTGCTGGCGTGTCCGCCACAGGCAACTCAACATGCTCATGATGACCATGCCCATCATGTCCGTGTGCGTCGCCATGGGCAGCGTGTTCATGGGCGTGTTCTGTGGAGACCACCTCGCCATCATGGGTGGTTTGGTCGGCTTTTTGTTCGGTTTGTTGGCAGGCACTCAAAAGTAGGGCAATGCTGCTGGCTAAGATGAGTTTTTTCATAATTTGCTCCTGATTGATGTGGCGTTTTTTGCCACAGATGCTAAGTGGTTATTGTTAACTCACTGGTTAATTGATTGTAACCAATTGGTTCATTTTGTGCAATTTTGCTGGTCGTTTGTCTAAGCGTGGCTGATTTTTAATCTTTTGCACAGCGAAATCCCAAGCTTTTTAGGGCAAATTGAGATTGTAAGCTTGATCGAAAGCCGTAACGCATAAAAGCGGCATAATCTGATGGTTCGGGTGCACCTGCTGCACCAGAACCACAAAACATGGTTTGGTTTAATGTGCTGTCTGCTCGTGATTCACCTGACACCAGATTGCTGTTAAAGTCTTGTGTCCATTCCCAAATCAAGCCGTGCATGTCATACACACCCCAGTAGTTGGCTGGGCTTTGGGCCACACGCTTTAATGGCATGGTGGCAGATTTGGTATACCAGTCTAAAATGGTTTGGTTATACCCTTTTTCTTGGCTGCCATTGATGCGAGTGGTTGACGCTTGTGCGACATATTCCCATTCTGCAATCTTAGGTAAGCGCTTGCCTTGCGCTTTACAATAAGCGTTGGCGGCATACCATGAGACATTCACCACAGGTTTATCAATATCGGCTGAGTTTGGATAATAGCCTTTGCTTGTTTTTTGCCAGTGAGCCAAATAGTCAGGTTCAGCAAAAAGCTTGGCGATGTTTTGTTTTTGCCATTTGGGATTATTTGCGACAAATTTGGCAAATTGTTGGTTGGTTACGGGTGTTTTATCAATGTGAAAATTACCCACGGTCACCATGGGGCTGTCTTCACTTAAGTATAAAGGGCGATATGTGCCACCTTTGATGCTTGCCATGGCATTGGTGTCAGTTTTGGCGTGGGCAATGGGCTGGGGTGATAAGACAAACGCTGCCAAAGCCACAACCAAAGAGCTGATGACATTATCCCACGCAGTTAAGTGAGTCAATGTGTTGGTGTGAGTTAATCTCATCAGACTTTCTCCTTATTCAAAATTTTTTAACGACCTTTTAACATTACTTTAACAATTTCGCTTTAATAATCTTTTCAATTTATTAAGCTTTCACTTAATTTGGCGTCAAGCTTTTGTGCTTTCAAGTTTTTGTGCTTTTTAGCATACACCTTTTGGCATGGCTTTTAAACACACACTTTGGGCATCATTGGGCATAAAACGCATGAAAGCCATTAAGCACATCATGGCTTGCCACATAAGACAGCCATGATGCTCAATGAAAACCAGCGGATATCTTAATTAAACTTTAAGATCAGTTTGGCTTGGTTTTTTTGGCTTTTGCCACATCGTCTGCACTGAGTTGACCGCCTTTGTTACCAAAGCTGTTAAGCGTGTAGGTGATGACATTGGCAATCTGTTGGTCGCTCAGAGCAATCGCAGGCATGACGCTTTCATATTGGTTGCCATTGACGGTAATCTTACCAGACAATCCATTTGCCACGATGCTGGCGGCACGAGCGTGGTCGGCGTTCAGATAGTCAGAGTTGGCAAGCGGTGGGAAAGCGTTTGGCACGCCTTTACCATCAGGTTGGTGACAAGCAGCACAGTTAGAGTCATAGGTTGCCTTACCTGCTTTAATCTGCTCTTGTAAGTTGGCAGGTGCAGGTGTTTTGGGTGCTTCTTGGGTATCAATTGCTTGTGGGGCACCCTCTGGCAGATAGACAGCGTCTGTTTGTTTGTGTGAATAAATCTCATGATTTTCTTCACCTTCCACCTTAAGTATGCCCAATGCCCCTTTGTTAAAGGCACGGAAGATGGCATGGTCAACCAAGACATAATCACCCGGCACATCCACCTTAAATTCAGTGATGGCAGCGCCACCTGCTGGGATTAGCGTGGTTTGGATATTGTGGTTTTCACCCTTACCACCCTCAAAGTGAACCTTATCAAAAATCTCACCAATGACATGGAATGATGATGTCAAATTCGGGCCGCCGTTACCCACAAATAAGCGAACAGTTTCGCCAACCTTGGCTTTTAGAGCATTTTCACCAGTCAACGCCCCCACCGAACCATTAAAGACAACATATTCAGCATCTTCTCGAATGGCTTTTTCCATATCAAAGGGCTGTAGACCTTGTTCGCCATATTTGCCTTTGGTATAAAAGTCGCCTTGCATGACATAGTATTCTTTATCTACTTTTGGCAAGCCCTCTTTTGGTTCAACCAAAATCAAGCCATACATGCCATTAGCAATGTGCATGCCAACAGGGGCAACCGCACAGTGATAGACATACAAACCAGGCTGTAAGGCTTTAAAACTAAAGGTTGATGTATGACCCGGTGCGGTAAATGACGCTTCTGCCCCGCCGCCAGGCCCTGTGGCAGCGTGAAAGTCAACATTATGGGGCATTTTTGAATCTGGGTGGTTTGAGAACTGCACTTCGATGGTGTCGCCTTCACGCACACGAATCATCTGCCCTGGAACTTGACCGCCAAATGTCCAAAACTGATATTCCACGCCATCTGCCAGACGCATGACTTTTTCAACGGTTTCCATTTTTACCACCACTTTGGCGGGGTGGTCACGGTCAACAGGTGGTGGAACTTCTGGTGCATGCGTAACAATGGCATCAATGACAGGCAGCTCGCCTTGATGTTCTTGTGAGGCAGCATTATCTGCATTTGCTGTCTTGGCGGCAGCGTCTACCGTGCTGCTTTTTGGCTGGGCGGCTTTGTCCGCTTGATTGCTACAACCACTGAGCATCAATGCACTTAAGGCACAAATTAAGGTTGTTTTTATCAAAGTAGGCTTAGACATATGGGTTCTCCTTATAGAAAGGTTGCCTGTAATTTTCTTCAATGCCATCAATAAAAATAAAAAGCACAAAAAAGCTAAAATACCTAGAAAAGGCACTTAAAATACATGTCAAACACATGTATAATGCCATATCCTTAACATGTATTTTAAATACATTTTTCTTAAAAGTAAACCAATTTTTCAATCTTTTTACATCAATGTTTTATCATGTAAATTAAACATGATTAAAGATAATAATGATTGTCATTTTTAATTTAAAATTGCTAAAATTTCTAGCTTTTTTGCTTGAATTTGTATGGATTTCGTTTGAATGGATTGAGATTGAGTGTTTTAGATTGACCGATGGCGTGTCAAGATGAACATGGTTGCAGAGTGTGATTATGAGATTAACTCAATACAGTGATTTTGCGTTGCGTGTGCTGATTTATTTGGCGACCATACCCAATAATGATGAATTGGTACGCATTGATGACATTGCCAAAAGCTATGGGATTTCTAAAAATCATTTGACCAAGGTTATTCATCAGTTGAGCAAGCTTAAAGTCGTTGACAGTGCGCGGGGTAAAAACGGTGGCATTCGCTTAGCAATGCACCCCAAAAACATCAATGTTGGCAACATCGTTCGCCAAACAGAGCCAGATTTTTTTGTGGTGGCGTGTTTTGCTGATGAGCCAGCACAAGATGATTTAATGACAGATAATTTGATGACAAATGATTTGAGGAAAATCAAAACTTTGGATTTGTCTGTGGGGCAACCCGCCATGTCTTGTGTCATCTCACCTGCTTGTCATTTAAAGCAAGTTTTTGCCGAAGCCGCCAAGGCATTTTTGCAGGTTTTGGACAGCTATACGCTGGCGGACATCATCAGCAACGCCGATGAGCTAAGGCACTGTTTGTCTTTATATGATGGGTAGCTTAACATTTGTGATTTGGTCATTTGTGATTGACTCATTTGCGGTCAATGATGGCTGGATTTATTCAAACCATCATCAACTAACCGCTATTAACCATAAAAACCATAAAAAAACCCCCCAATGATTTGAGGGATTTTTGTTGATAAGAACGAATACTTTGGACATCACACGAGGGTTAGTCTGTGATGGGCGTGTCATGTTTTGGGTGTTTTGGCGATTGACCAAATACCAGTTTGACCACCTGTAAAGCGATGCTCACGCCACCGATGATAAAGACCACATCACCAAAGGTACGCACCCAACGCAATGTTTCTAAAAAGTCTTGTTGTAAGAAGCCTTCACTTCTGGCATACCACAAGCCTTCGGTGATAGACGCATAGGCTTGATAGATACCAATTGGCAACAAGCTGGTAAAAATCATCAGTAACAGACCAAGGTTTAATCCCCAAAAGCCAGTTTTCATCAATTTATCACTGAAGCGATATTCAGGACGCAAATAACGCACAATCAACAGCACAAAGCCCAATGCTAAGAAGCCATACACGCCAAATAAAGCTGCGTGAGCGTGGACAGGCGTGGTGTTCAGACCTTGCAGATAAAACAGTGAGATGGGTGGGTTAATCATAAAGCCAAACACACCTGCACCCAACATGTTCCAAAATGCCACGGCAACAAAGCACAGCACGGGCCATTTTAAACGCTCCATCCATTTGGCATGGCGTTGCATTGACCAGTGTTCATAACCTTCATAACCCAAGACAATCAAAGGCACCACTTCCAAAGCACTAAATGACGCACCGATTGCCATGATTGGCGTGGTTGTGCCTGTGAAATATAAGTGGTGGAATGTCCCCGGCACACCGCCCAATAAAAACAAGGCAGCTGACGCAATTGAAGAGCCTGTGGCGATTTTTTTGCTCACCAAACCTAAGTTATAAAAAATAAAGGCAATGGACACGGTGGCAAAGACTTCAAAGAACCCTTCTACCCATAAATGCACCACCCACCAACGCCAGTATTCCATGATGGCAATCGGGGTATGTTCGCCGTAGAATAAGCCTGAGCCATAAAATAAGCCCACACAAACCACAGAAGCAACAAAGATGAACAACAGGTTCTTATCGCCTTCACCTTTAAAGCCAGCCAATACACCACGCAACATCAAGACCAGCCAGAACAACACCCCAACCCATTTTAGGATTTGCCAAAAACGCCCTAAATCAATAAATTCATAGCCTTGATGACCAAACCAAAAGTTAAGATGAGCAGGCATGATGTGAGCGATGGCAAGGTATTGACCGATGTATGAACCAACCACCACAATGATTAATGCCACCCATAACAAATCCACCCCAAGCTTTTGATATTTGGGGTCTTTACCGCCATGAATGATGGGCGTAACAAACAAACCGATTGCCAAAAAGGCGGTGGCAATCCAGAACAAGGCAGATTGAATATGCCAAGTACGAGCCAAAGAATAAGGGATAAAATCAGACACAGGAATGCCATAGAAGTCTTGACCTTCAATGGTATAGTGAGCCACAAAGCCCCCTAAGAATATCTGCACCACAAACAACGCCACCACCAAAAAGGCGTATTTGGCTAAGGCTTTTTGTGAGGGTGTCAGCTCAATTAAGCTTAATGGGTCTTGTTTTGGTACGGTTACTTTAATGTCATCTTCTTCTTGTTTGTGCAAGAATGCCCAACCCCAAATCAAAAGACCAATGCCTGCCAATAAGAACACCACACTGGCAATGGACCACATCACATTTTCAGCGGTAGGCACATTATCAATTAAAGGTTCATGCGGCCAGTTGTTGGTATAAGTGGCAACCGTTCCTGGGCGGTTGGCGGACGATGTCCACGCTGTCCAAAAATAAAAATGAGCCAGATTTTGACGAGCCATCAAATCAGGCAATGTGTTATTTTTCATGGCAAAACTTTCACGAGAGCTGGCAAGCTCTGGAGTATCGCCATATAAATCAATGTAATAAGGTGCAACTTGGTTAATCGCTGCTATGCGAGTGTCGGATAACATCACTGTGTTGTCCGACCCCATGCTACTGCCACGGTACTCTTCTTTGAGCTGTTGTTGTAAGCCCATTTTTTCAATGCTGGTCAGCTCATCAAACGCCTTGCCATGATCGGCTTGGGCTTTGATGTTAAGCCATGCGACCAGCTCACGATGCAACCAATCGGCTGTCCAGTCAGGGGCTTGATACGCACCGTGGCCATAGACTGAACCCAACTGCATACCACCTGTTGATTGCCAAGCAGATTGACCGTCTAAAATGTCTTGTTTTGTGATTAAAGTTTGACCTGATGAGTCAACGAACTTATCAGGAATGGGCGGGGTGGTACGGTAAATCTCAAAACCGCCCCAACCTAATAAGATGAAGGCGATAATCAGTGTAATGACAAGCCCCCACCAATGTTTTTTATATTCACCCATTGCCATACTCCTCATAGTGTCATTAGGTGGATGAAACATATATCATTCGCTTGAATAATGGCTGGTTTATACTTGCTGTTATCCATTGACTGGCTCAACAGTTATCATCAAAATGATAAAAAGGCACAATTAAAGTCAGCGATGATTGATTAACAGGCAAAGTATAACATATATTTTAAATACATGTTAATACTTTCCATCAATATTGTGAGCTAATGTAAATAAATAAATCAATACCAACCAGTTAGGCTCATGTCTTAAGTTCATATCCATAAATCAAGCAATAAAAAAACCATAATACAATGATGTATTATGGTTTTTGGGTGATAATCCTAAGTGTGATGGTTGACCAACCATCACACGCTATGATTATGCCAAAGCAGCTTTTGCTTTTTCGGTAATGGCAGTAAAGGCAGCCGCATCATGCATGGCGATATCGGCCAAAATGCGACGGTCAATTTCAACATTTGCCTTTTTAAGACCATTAATCAAGCGGCTGTAGCTTAGACCATTTAGACGAGCACCAGCGTTGATACGAGCAATCCACAAACGGCGGAAAGAACGCTTCTTATTACGGCGGTCACGGTATGCGTATTGACCAGCTTTCATGACAGCCTGTACAGCGACACGATACACACGAGAGCGTGCACCATAGTAACCCTTTGCACGGGCTAGAACTTTTTTATGACGGCGGTTTGCTTGTACACCACGTTTTACACGAGCCATGTTATTCTCCTAAAATATCCAAAAATTGTTAGATGTATGGGCACATACGACGGATTGAAGCTACATCTGATGCATGAACCATGACGCAACCACGCAATTGACGGATACGCTTTGGAGATTTTTTGGTCAAAATGTGACGCTTGAATGCTTGCTTACGCTTGAAGCCGTTGGCGGTTTTTTTGAAACGCTTGGCGGCACCGCGTTTGGTTTTAAGTTTCATAATAACCTCTTAAATTAAAGTTGGTATCCCAACAATGAACCTTTTTGCCTATGTCACCTATGTCAAAAGCAACACAAGCGGAAGGTGGGATAAAAAATTATAGCAAATTATGATGCATAAAACAAGCAGTATCTGTCTTTACTTGCCTTGTTGCAAGCGTTATAATAGCACTTAAAACAAACACCCTAAGACAGCAAATTTTCGTGCAGCGACTTGCATTAATGTTACAAAACATGGCAACACTATTCCAATAAATACCCATGACTATCAATACACACTGGCTTGATACACTCAAGTTTAATGAGCAAGGACTCATTCCCGCCATCGCACAAGACCGCCAAACAGGTCAGGTCATGATGGTCGCTTGGCAAAATAAAATGGCGTTAGAACAAACCTTAAAAACCAAAGAAGCCGTTTATTTTTCACGCTCTCGTGGTAAGCTTTGGCATAAAGGCGAAACCTCAGGGCATACGCAAATTGTTCATGATATTTATACCGATTGTGATCATGATGTCATCATCTTATCTATCACGCAAATTGGTGGGATTGCCTGTCACACAGGGCGTCGTTCCTGCTTTTTTAAAAAACTCGATGATCAGGGCAACTGGCAAATTACCAACCATGTCATCAAAGACCCTGATCAAATTTATGGTAACAACCAACAAACAGCCACCAAAAATAATGCTAGCAATATCACAGCGACCATAACCCAATCTTCATCTGATGTGCTTAGCCGTCTTGATGCAACCTTAAATGAGCGTAAAAATGCCAATAAAGACAACTCTTATGTGGCAAGTTTATACCATAAAGGGCTCAATAAAATCTTAGAAAAAGTGGGTGAAGAAGCGGTTGAAAGCATCATTGCGGCCAAAGAGCTTGAGCGTGCCAAAAATACCAACGAAAACTGTGATAAGCTGGCACATGATTTGGTTTATGAAGTGGCAGATACTTGGTTTCATCAAATGGTTGCCTTATCCAAATTGGGCTTATCTGCTCAAGATGTCATTGATGAGCTGGCTTACCGCTTTGGTATCTCAGGCATCGAAGAAAAAAACAGTCGTACAAAATAGCACGATCATCACGCTTGGCTTACTAATTTTTAATGACAATTAAGACAATTAAGGGGTAGTTTATGGGTTCACTTTCTATTACGCACTGGTTAATTTTACTTGTGGTTGTGGTTATCATATTTGGCACCAGCAAATTAAAAAATGCTGGCAAAGACTTGGGCAGTGCGGTAAAAGGATTTAAAGAAGCTGTCAAAGAAGAAGAAAAGCCAAAGATTACCAATAATGATGGCAAAGTCATCATTGCCGAAGAAGTTAAAGTCGAAAAACCCAAAGATAATCGCTCAGCTGACTTATGATTGGTAATCTTGGTTTTTTTGAATTAACCTTATTTGGTATCATTGCTTTGATTGTTCTAGGTCCTGATAAGCTGCCTGTCGCTGCACGCACACTTGGGCGATGGTATGGCATGTTTCACCGTGCCAGTCAAAAGCTTCAAACTGAAATTACTAATGAACTACAATTACTTGAAACCCAGCAAATGCTCAAAAAAGAGCTTGATGAGATTCGCCAGTCTGAAGCACGCATAAAAGCCCAAATGAATGCACTAGAGCGGTCACTTGATCGCACCAAGACCCAACAACAAAATACCCAAAAAAATCAGCCAGCCAAAGAGCTGCCCAATCATGATGATTTTGGTATTCAGGTAGAATGTGATGATGATAAAAACCTCCAAGAAACCCACGCTATCAGAGCAGCACTCACACTGCCGATGATAAACCATTGGTTTTTGATGAGTAGCTATGATCGCCGTCGCCGTCTACCGCCTGCACCCTACTTGCCAAATCATATTGCCGACCCCTTATTAAATCAACCCAACCGCCGCCCATGAAGTCACCCAATCCACCCACAGACGATGTCTCATTGATGTCACATTTTATCGAACTTCGTGGACGATTTATCCGCATCTTTTTGGCAGTTTTGGTTGTATTTTTGGCGTTGGTTGGCTTTAGCCGTGAACTGTATGACTTAATCTCAAATCCTTTGGTCGCTCTACTGCCCAATGAATCAAGCTTAATTGCCACCGATGTCGCCTCTGGTTTTTTGGCACCCATTCGTTTGACATTTTTTACCGCACTATTTATCACAGTACCTTTTATTTTAATGCAGATTTGGGGTTTTATCTCACCTGGTCTTTATCATCACGAAAAGCGTACCGCCTTGCCCTTATTATTTTCATCCATTGCTTTATTTTATCTTGGTGTGACATTTGCTTATTTTATCGTATTAGTGCCTGCACTGAAATTTTTTGTTGTATTTGCTCCCGACAATGTGCTACCAATGACCGATATCGACAGTTACCTAAACTTTGTGATAAAACTCCTTTTGGTATTTGGCGTGATGTTTGAAATTCCTGTGGTAACGCTGATTTTGGTTTTGATGCGTCTTGTCAGCATTGCAAGTTTGACAAATAAACGCCGCTACATTATCGTGGGCTGTTTTGCTGTCGCCGCCGTGATTACACCGCCTGATGGTGCCAGTATGCTCATGCTTGCCATTCCGATGTGTTTACTGTTTGAACTTGGGCTTATCATGGCAAAATTGTTAGTCAAAACACCCAAAGCACCATAGGATAAACACCACCCAAAACCAACCATTTTGCCTAAAAAATCAAATAAGTAGCGATCAAATTAACACTAAGAACACGCCTTAAAAATAAAAAGCCAAGTCCGTTGGCTTGGCTTTTTTGATGGTTTCACATGAAACCTCTGATTGCTTGACACTCATTTACTGGATATCTATCTTGGTCAATTGATTTGCCATCAGTTTTTATTAATACAGACTTTCTATCGTGCGGTTGCGTTTATTTTCAGCACCAACAATCTTATCTGCAATCGTCATCGCCTGAAAGCTGTTTGGATCGGCAAGCTTCCACATATCATCTAACACACGGCGACCACAATCACCCGTTAACAACGAACCTGTTTCGATGAATTGATAATGCTCAGATAATAGCTTAATCCAGCCATCTGGTTGTCGGCGTACAATGTGATGTGGTTTTAGTTCGGTTGGGTGAGATAGACCTGCACAACCAACAATCTCAGCCAATGCCTTTAGGGTATTTTTATGAAAATTAGATACACGGCGAGATTTATCAGGAATATCAATGGCTTTTTGGCGTGCAGGGTCTTGGGTGGCAACCCCTGTTGGGCATTTATTTGTATGGCATGAACGAGATTGAATACAGCCTACAGCAAACATAAACCCACGCGCTGAATTGCACCAATCAGCACCCAAACTCATCAATCTTGCAATATCAAATCCTGAAATCACCTTACCACTCACGCCTACCTTGATTTTGTCACGGATACCTGCACCAACCAGCGTATTTTGGACAAAAATCAGTGCGTCCACCAAAGGCATCCCAACCGAATCCATAAACTCAATGGGTGCAGCACCTGTTCCGCCTTCAGCTCCGTCAATGACAATAAAATCAGGGTAATTATCTTCTTTAATCATGGCTTTAACAATTGCCATAAACTCCCACGGCATACCAATACAAAGCTTAAAGCCGACAGGTTTTCCGCCAGATAGTTCACGCAGGCGTTGCCAAAAATGCACAAGCTCAGTGGGTGTGCTAAACTCTGGGTGAGTAGGCGGTGAAATACAATCGATACCCATCGGAATATCACGAGTCAATGCAATTTCAGTGGTAATTTTTGAGGCAGGCAAGACGCCACCTTTACCAGGCTTAGCACCTTGTGATAATTTAATCTCAATCATCTTAACTTGCGACAAGGCCGCCCTTTGACGAAATGCCTCGGGGTTAAATCGCCCCTTGTCATCACGACAACCAAAATAGGCCGTCCCTAATTGCCAAATCAAATCACCGCCGTATTTTTGATGATAAGGACTAATACTCCCCTCACCTGTGTCATGTGCAAACCCACCTTCTTTGGCACCTTTATTTAATGATTCAATCGCTGCTGCGGACAATGCCCCAAAGCTCATTGCTGAGATGTTAAAGACCGATAAATCATATGGTTGTCGACAGCGTTCATTACCAACACGCACCCGAAAATCATGATTTTTAATTGTATGGCTACGACCAGAATGTAAAAACCAATCTGTGCCAGGTTTGGTCAAGTCATTTAGACTACCAAAAGCGGTAGTACTATCAACATCCTTAGCACGCTGATATACGATTGAACGCTGCATGCGTGAAAATGGTACTTCTTCTCGGTCACCCTCGATAAAATACTGGCGTACCTCTGGGCGAAAATTTTCAAACAAAAAGCGAATATGCCCACTGATGGGATAGTTACGCAAAATTGCATGACGCTTTTGGCTGATATTATACACGCCAAGACAAGTCAAACAGGTAGCAATAAACAAAAGCCACCAAATGTGAAATAAAATTGAAACGGGAATCAGTGCCACACAGACCCAAAGTAGTGCAAAGCGTGGCAGAACCAAAAATAAATAATTGGCAGAATCTTGAGAAGGTTTTGATGGAGTCATGGGTGATTTAGTCAGGTTATATGTCATATAAAAACCAAAGCAAAGCCGATGCTTGACTGACATAAAAAATGGGTTAAACGGTCGCTGGTGATTAATTTTTTGGTTAGTCAAAATTTAGCAACAAATCAATACTGGCTCTACCATTGGTGATATTTGATCGAAATTGATGACAACTTAATAACACCGATTACATTCATAAGCATGATGAACATTTTGATAAAAAATTGCCAACACAGCTTATTATATCATAGCTGATTTATCATAATCATTTAACAATAATAATAAAGCCATTGAAAAATTTAATAAATTGGCATTGATATGATGTGTTAATCACAAGCTGCATCACTCATGTTGCGGTAACCTTAAAAATCTGTCATAAAATCAGCCAAAACTACCTTTATTTTTAATCAAATATTGACTACAATGGCACGCACGCCAAGCCCTGATATTTTGATGTAGCGTTTGATTTTAATAACCAATTTTTAGTTACCGATTATGCCAAACAAATCCCCCAATAAAGCCCCAGCCTATCTACGCATCAAAACTGCCATTTTGGATAATATCCATGCAGGTATTTGGGCTTCTGGCGTTGCGATTCCTGCTGAAATTACGCTTGCTGAAGATTTTGGTGTATCACGCATGACAGTCAATCGAGCCATCAAAGAGCTTGAAGCTGAGCGTGTTTTAGAGCGTCGTCAAGGCTCAGGTACTTATGTAGCTCAGCAAAAGTATAATAATGCCCATATTGAGGTTCGTAATATCGCCAAAGATATCCGTGAGCGATTTCATCGCTATCACGCTCAAGTCATCACACAAAAGACGCTTGATTTTATGGCATTAAATCAGCCTGACAACCATTGGTTAAATACGCTGTTTTTTCACAATCAGCCTGCTTACACTGATAAACTATACCAAGTTTGCATCGCACACTATGGCGATGACCTGCCCATTCAATATGAAGAACGCTGGGTTAATGCCTCTGTCATTGCTGATTTTATCAATCAAGATTTTAACATCGTTAATACCAGCGATTATTTGATTGACCATGTGCCTCTTGAATATGGTGATTATCAAATCCATGCCAAACTTGCATCCGACACCATTTGTCAGATACTACAAATACCCATCAATGAGCCCACATTGTTACACACTCGACAAACCAAATCACAAGGCAAGCTTGTCACTTTTGTGAATATGTGGCACCCTGCCAGTCGGTTTTCTTTTAGTGGGACGCTATAGGCTGTCTAATTCGTCCAACCATTTATAAATTGCCTTTAATCATCATCACACCAACCAATCAAACAATGGATCAATCGATACGGCGTGATTGGTTGTAATGAAATCTACCAAAGCTTTAGCTAAGCTGTGGTATAATAAGCACTTTTACCCATCCATTCATCCACGCCATGATGTATAACGACCACCAAAAACCAACCCCCACCAAAGAGCAGTTGGCAGCACTTGATATGGCAAAAACTGGGCAATCCTTTAAAATTGTTGCCTATGCTGGTGCAGGTAAAACCACGACACTTAAGCTCATCAGCGAAAATTTGCGTGGTCGTGGGCTGTATTTGGCATTTAATAAAGCCATTGCTCATGATGCACAAAATAAATTCCCGCCCAACATTCGTTGCCAAACTTTTCATTCGCTGGCTTTTCGCCATGTCAATCGTGATGTGACTGCCAAAATTAGCCTGCCTAGGCTTACGCCATCTCGCTTAGCCAATGAACTTGGACTGCGTGCCATCAGCACCGAACGGGTCATTGATGGCATTAAAAAGCCAGTGACGCTCACGCCTGCCAAGCTTGCTAATATCGTCAGTGAAGCCATCACGACCTTTTGTAAGACCTCTTCTGCGTATCCTGCACCACGGCATATCACCGCACCAAATTGGATGAGCGATGCTGATGCTAAGATGTTGCAACAAACTTTATATCCTGCTTTTGAACAGCGTTGGCTACAATCCATTGACCCACGCCATCAAGCAGGCATCAGCCATGATATTTATCTAAAATTGTGGACGCTGTCTGATCCCATCATTCCTGCTGACTTCATTTTATTTGACGAAGCTCAAGATGCCGACCCTTTAATGATGGGTGCTTTGATTCGCCAAGATAAACAAACCATCTATGTTGGCGATGCTCATCAACAAATCTATGAATGGCGTGGTGCTCTAAACGCCATGAAACGCCTGCCCTATCCACAGACACTATTGACGCAGTCGTTTCGTTTTGGTGAACCGATTGCCAGAATTGCCAATGTGTTTTTAAAAGCACTCAATGAAAACATTCCCTTAAAGGGCAATCCCAATCAATCTTCAATCTTAGCCAAAAGTTTGGTTCATGGTGCAAAAGATGCCATCTTATGCCGCACAAATGCCACTGCCATGAGCCATTTGCTTGATGGTCTAAAGCTGGGGCATAAGGTTGCTCTACAGGCTGATAGTCATCGAATTTTAAGATTTTGTCAAGGTGCTGACAGCCTTAGAAATGGCAAATCTGCCTCTGGCATCCCTGAACTTGCCTACTTTAATCACTGGCAGGAAGTTCAAGAATTTAGTGAAACTGGTGAGGGTGGGGATTTAAAAACTTGGGTGAAGCTCATCGAAGAACATGGCACGACCACCATCACCAAGGCGATTAATAGCCTGACCATGCCAAGTCATGCCGACTATGTCGTCTCAACTGCCCACAAATCTAAAGGCCTTGAATGGAATCGTGTACAAATCAGCGATGATTTTTTATATGACATCAACTCATTGGCTGTTAAAATTACGCCTGAAGAGTTACGCCTATTGTATGTGGCTTGTACACGAGGCAAAAACCTGTTAGACATTCATCACATCAGCGATCTGTTGCATGCTCTACAACACAAAAAGTTGATTCTGGGATAATCACATGCAAAAGACACACTTATTTAATAATCCTGTTCGCCTACTTGCACCGATGGAAGGGCTGACCGATCCGTTAATGCGTCGTGTCCTAACCCAAATTGCGTATGATTTGGGTTCACCTTATGATTGGGCTGTCAGTGAATTTATTCGAGTTACGCACTACCCGCTGCCTGCTCATGTTTTTTATAAATATGTCCCAGAGCTACACACCAAAGGCTGCACTGCCAGCGGCACGCCTGTACATGTACAGCTTTTGGGCAACAACCCTGAAACCATGGCAGCCAGTGCTTTGGTGGCGGTTAGTTTGGGGGCTAAAGCCATTGACCTTAACTTTGGTTGTCCTGCCAAAACCGTGAACAATCATAAAGGCGGCTCGGTTTTACTTGAAGAACCCAAAACACTATATACCATCATTCGTACGGTGCGTGACGCAATACCAACTCAAATTCCAGTTTCTGCTAAAATTCGCCTTGGTTATACTGATACCAGTCAATCAGCTGAGATTGGCCATGCGGTGGCGGATGCTCGTGCAGATTGGCTAACGGTTCATGCACGCACCAAAGTCGATGGCTATAAGCCACCTGCTTACTGGGAAAAAATTGCACCTTTTAATGACTTAGGATTACCCATCATTGCTAATGGTGAGATTTGGAATGCTGAGCATGCCAGACGCTGCATCGCTCAATCACAAACCCATCATCTCATGCTCGGGCGTGGAGCGGTCACTCGCCCTGACTTAACAGCCATCATCGCAGGTAAGTCTGATTTGGGTTGGGCAGACCTATGTCAGCATCAACTAAGCTTTATTAATGATATCACTGATAACCAAAACGGTCTTATTGGACGCTATAAACAGTGGCTTGCGATGCTCACCAAAGGCTACACTCAAGCACATCAGCTATGGCAAGCGGTCAAAAAACTCAAAAATAAAAGTGATATTGAGCAATTAATTATCCAAAGTACCCATCACCATTGAGCATATCTTTTAGATCACTTAAGAGACATGATCACATTGAGTATCATCCGTGTTATCGGTCATTTTTTACAATACAATCCACAGCCCTAAGGTATACCAAAACCAAGCGATTTGTCTAAATAGATTTATAAAACTGTGTGATGGGTTTTATTCAAACAATTTTTGTCCCAAATACTCGCCTTGTTTTACCCCACCAAAACAGGCAAATAGCCCACTACCAATGTGAGTGATGTACTCATTCATTTTATCTACCCGCCCAAGTGAACTTTGAATGGCGGTGAATTGCATGGGTGATTTTTGAAATGAAATAAACAACAGTCCTGCATCAAATTGACCTGTTTTTGGATCAATGCCACTGGCATAAGAATAAGAACGGCGAAGCAACTGCAATCCGCTGCGTTTAGCAAGTCCTGCATGTGAAATCTCAGGAATGATAAAATTACCTTCATCATCTTTGGCGGTGATATCCAGATGGGCAAATTCATCACTTTGACCAATCGGCGCACCACTATCTCGATGACGGCCAAAGGTTTCATCTTGTCCGTTTAAACTGGTTCTATCCCATGTTTCTAGGTGCATTTGGATACACCGAACGACCAAATAAGTACCATCTTTTAACCAGTCTGGCTGTTGAATCCAAACATGTTTATCGGCATGATCAAGCGTGTTGCTATTGGCTGTGCCATCTTTAAAGGCGAATAAGTTGCGAGCGGTTTGATTGCCTGAATCAAAACCTAAAATCCCGACTGACTCCATCGCATACTAACGCTTGAGCGGGCTTGGCGTACCAATTGGCGAACAGCGTGAAAGCTGACTTGTGGATCATCACTGCAGGCTTGGATACAAATATCGCCCCCTGAATATTCTGGGCGGATTTGGTCTCTGGGGAATTTGGGCAAATCGCTAAATTCAGGCGGTTTTTTATCAGTTAAATTTAATTTTTGTAAAAACGATGGGCTAATACCAAAAGTTAAAGTCAAGCCATACGCTCCAAGGCTATCAGCCTCACCTGTGTCAACTGGTGGCACATGCGGATTTGAGCCATAAGGAGCGATATTATCGCCCTTGGTTAATCTGGCGGCATACTGTGTCCATTGTTTAAAAACCTCCTTAATATCATCCAACTTATCTGTATGCAAATCCAAGACCAAAAAATAGATGCTACGCTGTGCTGGCGTGATGATACCCGCTTGATGTTTACCATAAAAATCATACTGATTATCTGCCAAGCAGTGCTTGACATTGGTATTTTGTTCACCTGCCTGCTTGGGATTAGGCGGGCTGTTGGGTTTGAGTGTATGCTCGGTTTGCCTGTCAGATTTACTTTCATGACCTTGTTGGCATCCTGCCAATCCAATTGTACCAATACCAACAGCGACAGAACCAACACCCACTTTTGTTAAAAATTGTCGGCGATTGGTTGTTTTATCGTCATTTGCCATACCCCCAACTAACCATACCAATGGCAAATAAAGTTTAGCCTGTATCTTTATTTGCCTAGATTGATATACAGCAGCGTCATTGTCTGATATAAGCGGTTACTGTAGTACCACGCCCATTTGTGCCAATGGCTCACCCAATTTATTGACCGCTTCGGCTAAAGCTTTGGTTTCATCGGCACTTAGCTCATTATAAGGTTTGTAATCATGTTGACCAACTTGGTGAGTGACAAGTAAATCATTGACAACTTGGAATTTTTCTGTTAATTCGGTAACCAAATCAGGATTTTTAGCTTGTAGTTTTGGGGTTAAAATTTCAAAGATTTTTTGTGCCCCTTCAATATTAGCCTTAAAGTCATATAGGTCAGTTTTTGAGAAAATCTCTTCTTCGCCTGTGATTTTCGTGGTTGAAATCTCGTTGAGTAAATCCACTGCACCCTCTACCATCAAATTACTCGTTACCTCAGCAGTTGGGATTTTATCTTTTAATTCTTTAATATCAGCAATCAGCTACTGGCCAAGTTCTTTGGTGCCTTCGGTAGTATTTTTTGTCCATAAGATTTTTTCAATGGCATGAAAGCCTGACCAAACCTCACCTGCTTCTAAGTCAGCTTCATGGTTATCAATGCGTGGACAAGGTCGCCAAAAATTTCAGCAATCGGCTCTGACCGTTCAAATGGCATACGAGCATGCGGATATAAGGCTTTGGCTTCCTCAAGCTGACCTGCATCAAGCAGAGCAACAAATTTTTGTGTCTGCTCCAATAAAATCTCCATCTGACCTTCTACCCAATGCTTATATTCAGCCGTTTCGGCACTCAAATCCACCATGGTATCATCATCTGTTTTGTAATGCTCATGACCATCCTGCGTTTGGGCAGGCTGCACAGGTTCGGTGGGTTTATCTGCTGGTTTTTGGCAAGCGACTAAAGTCAATGTCAAAATACTGGCAGAAAGTAAGGCGTATTTAGAAAAAGTTTGTATGACAAGTTGCCCAATGAGTCCCAAATAATTTATCTTAACATGATTAAGATAATCAATGACAGATAAACGATAGATAATCATTATAATATTAATAATAATGATTATCAATACACTATAAAGTATATTCTTATAAAACGATTAACCAAAAATACGACCATACTGGCAAGCTGTATCTACTCTGACTGTATCGTTTTATCGATAAAATAGATATCGACTAACAAAGAACACCAAGACCCAACCTTATCCCGACAAATCCATCCATTTGATTAGACGAAAAGCCAGCCAAAGCAGTGACTTGGTGTTTTTAGATTGATGAGATAGCCAAACATCAGATTGGCTATCAGTTTTGTTTATTTTGGTGCTAAATGATGGTATCAATCCATTATTTATTCATCTGATTATTTGATAACCGCACGATATTTAACAACCGCTGTTGCACCGATACCAAGGTCTTGGATATTCCAGCGTAATACTTGATATTGACTAAACGGCAAATTTTGAACAGAGCCGTCAGCTGCTGTGGTGCGAATTGGCATAAAGACAAAGCGTGAACCATCTGCACTTGCTTGCGTACCAACACTTGGTGATACCACGCCCGTGAACTCTGCTCCTTGCGGCAAGCTTAAAGCCACACGCATATCACGCACACGATTGTTACCATCATTGGTAAGTAGCACCTGATATTCAATAAGATCGCCTGCCTTAATACTACTTTGAGCAGTTACAGGCTCAAGTGTTTCTTGGGCATTATCCCTGCGTACAATAAAGGCATTCATGATGGCATTGACATCTTCACTGGTTACCACGGTTGGTGTCGTTCTGGGTGATGAGGGTGAAACTGATGGCGTCTCGTCAGAAACGCTAGGCACAACAGCAGTCGTTTCGGTCACCACTGGCGGGGTTTGTGTTGGTGCTGTTGCACATGCAGACAACGCCAAAGCCATTACACTCAAAGAAAAAGTAGCAGAAATTTTCATAAATTTATCCTGTGTTGGTCAAGTTTTATGTGCCCATAAGCATAGCACAGCTGATTGACGGTGTGAATTTCTTGACTGTTTAATTATGGTAACTACTTACACATGCTCAAAACTGGCGACGATGATGGTGGATTTTATCATATGCCAACCTTATCAAGCAGATAAATCGCTTGGCATCTGCCCAAAACTTTGCTATGGTATGATGGTATCTTGATAGTTATTAATGGGACATTTGACCAACATCAGACGCTCTAGCCATATATTGTTCGCCATTCTTATTTTACCAGCCATTGACTCTTTGGAGCATTCATGAATTCTGTCAGCACCTATCAGAACACTCCTGCACTCACACCTGTGCATTGGTTTCGTAATTCTGCCCCGTACATTAACACCCATCGTGGCAAAACCTTTGTGGTTATGTTTGGTGATGAGGCGGTCGCTCGTGACAATTTTAGTACGCTGATTCATGATTTTGCACTGCTACACAGCTTGGGCATCAAATTGGTGCTTGTGCATGGTGTACGCCCACAAGTGGAAAAAAATTTACAAAATCGCAAGCTGATATCAAACCTACATGAGAATGTGCGTGTAACACCGTATGAATCTATGCCTGCCATCTTGGAGGCAGTCGGCTCAATTCGTCTACAAATCGAAGCTCGGCTGTCGATGGGGCTTGCTAACTCCCCAATGTACGGATCTCGTATTGATGCCATTTCGGGTAATTTTGTCACCGCTCGCCCTTACGGCATCAGAGATGGTATGGATTATCAGATGACAGGTGAGGTACGCTCAATTGATGTCGATGCCATTCGCCATAATTTGGATAATGACCATATTGTCCTACTAGGACCGACAGGTTTTTCGGTTACGGGCGAAATTTTTAATCTATTGGCAGAAGATGTAGCACTGACCACAGCCATTGCCCTGCAAGCTGATAAACTGATTTTCTTAGGTGAGCAGGATGGTATCATCGGCCAAGATGGTCGCTTGTTGCATGAACTTATCCCCAATGAAGTCGATCGCTTACTGCGAGATTGTGATGATCATGAAGAGATTTCGCACTTTTTACGCTGTGCTGCCAGTGCGTGTCGCCAAGGCGTACACCGCACTCATATCATCTCTTATGCCAAAGACGGTGCATTGATTGAAGAGCTGTTCACGCGTGATGGGTCAGGTACCTTGATTAGCCATGACCCTTATGAAGAGATCCGCCATGCAACGGTAAACGATGTCATCGGTCTGCTTGAGCTACTTAAACCTCTCGAAGAACAAGGCGTCTTGGTACGCCGTAGCCAAGAGCGTCTAGAGCAGGAGATTGAGTTTTATAATGTGATTGAGCGTGATGGCACCATTTTGGGCTGTGCCGCACTTTATCCACTAGATGCCCAATCAGCAGAAGTGGCAAGTCTTGCCATTCATCCTGATTATCGCAAAAGCAGCCGTGGTGCTGATTTATTGGCTTTTTTAGAGCAGCAAGCACGAAGCCATGGACGCCATCAGTTATACGCTTTGACAACTCATACCGCCCATTGGTTTATTGAGCAAGGGTTTAGCGAGGTATCGGTAGATGAGCTGCCAAAAGACCGTCAACGCAGCTATGATCATAGTCGTAATTCAAAAGTGCTTAAAAAATTATTATAATTGATGTATCAATAAAAATCCCAAGCGATGTGCTTGGGATTTTTATAGGCAGATGTTTTGTGATTCAATCAACCAAACACACGAAGAAAAGCTTGTAAAATGGTTGCATTCACAAGATCCACAAAAAAAGCACCCACCATCGGCACAATCAAAAATGCCTTATGTGATGGGATATAGCGATCGGTGATGGCTTGCATATTGGCAATGGCGGTCGGTGTTGCACCAAGACCAAATCCACAATGACCCGCCGCCAAAACAGCAGCATCATAATCTTTGCCCATCGTACGAAAAGTAATAAAATACGCATAGCCAATCATCGCCAAAGTTTGTGCTGCCAAGATAATCAAGACAGGGCCTGCCAAACCAGTCAACTCCCACAGTTTGAGTGATAATAAAGCCATCGCCAAAAACAGTGATAACGCTGCATTACCAAATACATCGATGGCACGATCAAACATATCAAAATTAAAGAAAGTGGTTAAAATATTACGAATGACGACACCGCCAAATAACGCCCAAACAAAGGTCGGTAGCTCAAACCAAGTATCTTTTGCAACACCTGTCATAATGTCTGCAAATGCCAAACACGCAGCAAATAATGCCAAAGTTTCGATGGCTGAGCTTGCTGTAATCAAGCGAATATTATCAGGTCGCTCAAACATTTGTTTGTGTGCAGTATCATCATCAAGGTTGTGCGTGGTGTTGTATAATGACTGGTCATTTGCCAATTGCTCCATCTTAGATGGGCTGACTGCATGGGCTGTTGGTTTGATGCCAAGCTTGTTGGTCAAACGCTTAGCCACAGGTCCACCGATAATACCCCCTGCCACCAAGCCATAGGTTGCACACGCAATGCCTAAGGTGGTTGCACCAACAACACCATATTTATCCTCAAAAGTATAACCCCAAGCACCTGCTGTACCGTGACCCCCTGTCAAAGATACTGAACCTGCAACCAATCCCAGCAAAGGATCTAGGCCCAAGGCACTGGCTAAGCCGACGCCAACTGCGTCTTGAAGTAAAATAAATCCTGATACCACAAATAAAAAGATAATTAATGGCTTACCGCCTGCTTTTAAGCGTCCAAAATCTGCCGATAAACCGATGGATGCAAAAAACATCAACATACATGCTGTTTGTAACTCTTTTTGAAAAATAAAGCTATACCCAAAAAACCAATTTAGGCAATAGACAATCACCGCTGCAATTAAACCGCCTGCAACCGGCTCAGGAATATTAAAATCCCCCAAAAACTTAATTTTCTTGACCAAAAGACGCCCCAGTAATAATACCAGCGTCGCTAAAATCAGCGTATAGTAGCCATTTAAAGTAATTTCCATAAGTATTCCTATCAGGGCAAATTTCACACTTTATCATGCACAGTTATACTGCTGCACCAGCCAGTCATGATAATCCCAAGTTGTTTAGTCAATTTAAGACGCAGCAATAATTATAAAGCATATTATTTATAGCCATCAGCGTATTTAAACAATTACAGCATTCATTTGTTACAATTTGTTTCAAAAATGGCAATCTATCCGTGTTTAGATGCTTGGCAAATCTATCTAAAAACCCCAAATCATATCGATTTGGGGTTGAAGTCATGTCGACATAAGCCAAATTAACGCAAAAATGCGCGTGCATTACGGAATAATCGCATCCATGCACCATCATTGGTCCATTCATCAGGCTTCCAAGAGTGATTTACGGCGCGTAGGGTACGCTCAGGATGTGGCATCATTAAAGTAACACGGCCATCATTACTACAAATGCCCGTGATGCCCTGCGGTGAGCCATTGGGGTTTAGTGGATAATGCTCAGTTGGATTGCCTTGGCTATCAACATAACGAAGTGCGATTTGACCATGATAAGTTAGGTCTGCCATCGATTTATCATCTAAATTGGCATAACCCTCACCGTGGGCAATAGCGACAGGCAGAATGCTATCTTGCATCCCTTTGAGCAATACAGATTTGGTACGCTCAATCCGTACATTCACTGTGCGCGCCTCAAAACGAGCAGATTTATTGGCAATAAAACGAGGGAAACTCTCAGCACCAACCATCAAGTCTTTTAGCTGGCTCATCATCTGGCAGCCATTACAGACGCCTAGGGCAAAAGTTTCGGGGCGATGGAAGAATCTGGCAAACTGCATCCGCATCTCATCATGAAATAATATTGAGTTTGCCCAGCCAGAACCTGCACCCAGCACATCACCGTAACTAAAACCGCCACATGCCACCAAACCCTCAAAATCACGCAGGTTAATTCGTCCACTCATCAGATCGCTCATATGCACATCAATGGCATCAAAACCTGCACGCACAAAACCTGCACCCATCTCTAGATGTCCATTAACGCCTTGCTCACGCAAGATGGCAACTTTTGGCTGGGTAGTACGGCTATTGACATAAGGAGCTTCTACCGCCAAATCCAAATCATAATTAGCATCGGCAATCAAGCCATGATGATTAATATCATCAATTAAAGCAAACTCTTGATCGGCACAGATTGGATTATCACGCAAACTTTGGATGGCATGGCTAACTTTTGTCCACTGTTTTTGAAGCTCGCTACGAGTAAAAGACAATGTCTGACTTGGTGTGGTAATGCTTAACACATCAAGACCAGCACCGCCTGCTGGGGTTGTTTTGGCTTGACCAATTAAGCTGACAAACTCACTAACGCCATGCGTTTTGGCCAAATCAACAAATGCTGGCACATCATCAGGCAATACTTGAACCACAGCACCCAGCTCCTCAGCAAATAACTGACCGAGCAAATTTTCATCACTCAGTGCAAGGGTAATCGCCATACGACTGGCAAACTGCATCTCTGCCACCGAAGCAATTAAACCACCATCACCAATGTCATGATAAGCTTGAATGACGCCTGCTTTTGCTGCCGCCTGAATAAAAGCAAAGAAATTGGCCAAATCCTCTGGTCGCTCCAAATCTGGACAATCACAGCCCAGCTGATTTAATGTTTGCGCCAAAATTGAGCCACCCAAACGCAATTTACCTGATGACAAGTCAATGCGATACAATGCCGAATCGGTATTATTTAAGGCGGCGGTGAGTGTACCTGACACATCTTGAACAGGGGCAAAGGCTGTAATAATCAGACTCATCGGTGAGGTAACTGATTTTTCAACACCATCTTCGCCCCAAACTGCTTTCATCGATAAGCTGTCTTTGCCCACTGGAATGGCAATACCAAGTGCTGGGCATAGCTCTTCGCCCACCGCATGAACCGCATCAAACAATGCTGCATCTTCTTTTTCATCGCCACAAGCGGCCATCCAGTTAGCAGACAAAGTAATGTCGCTGATTTTATCAATGCGGGCTGAGGCAATATTCGTCACCGCTTCAGCGACTGCTAAGCGTGCAGAAGCTGCTGGGTTGATGAGTGCAACAGGTGCACGCTCACCCATTGCCATGGCCTCACCTGTGATAGCATTTAAGGCGGTACTAGTAACCGCACAATCTGCGACAGGCACCTGATAACGACCAACATATTGATCTTGGGTAACCATACCTGTAATCGAGCGGTCGCCGATAGAGATTAAAAAAGACTTGCTGGCAACTGTGGGATGACGCAACACATCTTTAATGCTGTCTTTGATATTCACCGAAGCTGTATCCAAGGGCTTAAGGGCGAATTCGGTACGATTAAAGCTTCGCTTCATTTTGGGGGTGCCGCCCAATAAAACCTGCATCGGCATATCCACAGGACGCTCTGGAAGCAAGCTATCATCAACGATCAGTTGACGCACTGTGGTTGCTGTGCCTAAAATGGCATAAGGGCAACGCTCACGGCTACAAATGCTGTCAAACAGTGCCTCACTTTCAGGGCGAATGGCAAGCACATAACGCTCTTGTGCTTCATTTGACCAAATTGCCATGGGTGACATACCTGCCTCAAGCGAAGGGACTTTGCGTAAATTCAGATGTGCCCCAAGTTCATGATCATCGACCAGCTCTGGCATGGCGTTGGACAATCCGCCAGCACCGACATCATGGATTGAGATGATTGGGTTGGCATCCATACCATCTTTGGTCATCGCCCAGCAGGTATCAATCACCTCTTGACAACGGCGTTCCATCTCAGCATTATCACGCTGTACAGAAGCAAAATCTAAGCCCTCATCAAGTTTACCACTATCAACCGAACTGGCAGCACCGCCACCCAAACCAATCTGCATGGCAGGTCCACCCAATACAATCAACAAATCCCCCTCTTGGATGGCATTTTTTTGAACCAAGTCACGCTTGATGTTACCATAGCCACCTGCAATCATAATAGGCTTGTGATAACCACGCATTTGGCTACCATCTTGATGATCAGAGATATCTAGCTGAAAGGTACGAAAATAACCATTTAAATTAGGGCGACCGAACTCATTGGCAAATGCTGCACCACCCAACGGCCCTTCAATCATAATATCCAGTGCCGATGCCATACGAGAAGGCTTGCCATAACTGACGGCCGATACCTGCCCTGTTGTTTCCCATTTTTCAGGCATCGTCGGTAGATGTAAATGCGAAACACTAAATCCTGTCAAACCTGCTTTAGGCTTACCGCCACGACCTGTTGCACCCTCATCACGAATCTCACCACCTGCACCCGTTGCTGCACCTGCAAATGGGGCAATGGCGGTTGGGTGATTATGGGTTTCAACCTTCATCAAGATGTCAATTTGCTCTTGATGAAACCCATATTGGGCATTGCCTTCGGTCGTTTTGGTGGGATAAAAACGCTCTGCCACAAAACCCTCCATGACAGCGGCATTATCTTTATAAGCCGATAAGATACCCTCTGGATTTTGTTCATGCGTGTTACGAATCATCTTAAATAAAGACTTAGGCTGCACCTCGCCATCTACCGTCCATTCAGCATTAAAGATTTTATGACGGCAATGTTCTGAATTGGCTTGAGCAAACATCATCAACTCAACATCTGTTGGGTTACGACCCAACTTGGTGAAATTTTCCACCAAATATGTCATATCTTGGTCGGATAATGCAAAACCATATTCAGCATTTGCTTGTACTAAAGCATCTTTACCCATGCCCAAAATATCAACCACGCTCAAGTGGGCAGGTTCGCCATCAACAAACAAAACCGACACATCCGATAGCTCATAGACAAGGCTTTGGGTCATACGGTCATGTAAAATTGATTCAGCGATGGCAGGCAAACGCTTGGGCAAATTCTCGCCTGTAAGTGTATACACAATGACACGCTCAACTCGCCCAATAGTGACACCACAGTTATTAAAAATATCTGTTGCTTTAGATGCCCAAGGGCTGATTGTCCCAAAACGAGGTGCAACCACCACTTGAATTTGTGTATCATCAGCGGTCTTTAGGCTGGGCGTTTGACCTTGGTTTAATAAATCAATCGCCTTTTGATGGTCAGATTCTGACAGCGGTGTATCAAACACATAAACTTGCTGACTGCTCAAGGTATAAATATTTAGCCCAGCTTTTTGTTTGAGTTGGTCGGCTAATTTTTGTGCTTGAAAATCTGTCAAAAACTCCAAGCCTGCGATGGTGCTCATCATGGTGGTTACCCTTTGCTAAAGACGCCAAAAAGGTGGCAATGGTATCAAAAATAAATGTCTTTTATTATAACAGATTTTAAGGCAATATTTTAGGTAAATCAAACAAGGAACGAAAATTTCATCCCCAATATCAAGATTATTTTGGGCTTAATCGCACCTTAAAAAGCACTCAGTCTAGGCGAGATAAATCAAGCTTTGGATTGATATAAAATACCAAAAAAGTACCCACCACTACCAAAATGCTGGTCGTGATACCAAGGCGGGTAACAGGATCTAACTCAAATAAACCAATCAGCAGACCGCCAAAAATACCTACCGAAAACTGCAATGCGCCTTGTAATGCACTTGCCAAGCCTGCACGCTTTTTTTGAAACGCCAAAGCAATGGCAGTTGCATTTGGCTGTGTCAAACCAAGTCCTGCAATACAAATAAACAGACTGGCAAATACCCAATAAAAACTTGCTTTACCGCCAAAAATAAGCCCCAATATCAATAAGACACCAGCTGCCGCCAACTGAATGACTGCCCCTGTGCGTAGTAGATTTACCAAATGAAAACGCTTGGTTAAAAATTGGTTCACCTGCGTCAATGCAATAAACCCAAACGCATTCACCCCAAAAGCGATGGCAAATTGATGCTCTGTCAGCTGATAATTCACCATAAACAGCTCACTTGAAATTGACAAATAAATAAAAAACGCACCTTGAAGCAACCCTGATGCGACTGCAGGCAACATAAAAGTACGGTCTTTCATCAAACCAAAATATTGCCCAAAGCTTTCAGACATCGGGCGAGTATTGCGGTTTTCAGGCTTTAGGGTTTCTTTTAAGAAGCATTTGGTTAATAATAAATTTAGCACCCCAAAACTTGCCAAAAACCAAAATATGCCATGCCAATCTGCTACTTTTAAGATTAATGCACCCAAACTTGGTGCCAAAATCGGTGCAACACCCATCACAAGCACCATCAAACTAAAAGCACGGGCTGACTGCACTGGATTGAGCGTATCACGAATGGCGGCTCGTGTGACGACTGTCGTCACACAGGCACCAAGTGCTTGTAAGGTTCTTGCAATAAATAGCGCATATTCGTTATTGGTTGTTGCACAGATGATTGATGCGATGATAAAAATGCTCATGCCCAAGTATAATGGGCGTACTCGCCCAATACGGTCGCTAAATGGTCCATAAAACAGCTGCCCAAACACCAATCCCAAAAAATACGCTGGCACAGATTTGGCAATCGTACCGACATTGACGCCAAAATCTTCTGCCATACTCGGAAAAGCTGGCAAATACATATCAATCGATAAAGGTCCGATGGCAATCATCACGCCCAGCATCATCACCCAAAGCACGGGAAATTTTGTCTCTTGGTTGTTTGTTATGGTCATTTTAAACTATCATTATGTATGGGTTTGTTATAAAACTGATTATTGTATCATAGGTATGTTTATTTTAATTTTTATTCATTTGCAAAATATCTTGCAAGCCCTGCTTATTTTTGATAAAAATAACCTTCGTTCTTTTCTTTAATTGATGCCACCCATGACCGCCGTCCTGCCATCACTTGCCCCCCTAATCTTACAACATCAGCTGATGACAGAAGATGCCTTATCAAAAGCTGCCACTGATGCCAAAAATTTGCAACGCTCATTTGTTCAGCATTTGGTCGCAAGCGGACTCATTGATGCCGCCAAGCTTTTGCACATCCAAAGTTTAAGCTACAACTTACCCATTTATGAGCCGCCCAGTCAGCTTAGCCAAGTCGTTGAAACAGGCCTAGACCCTGCATTATTTATTAAATATCGAATGCTACCTTTAAGCTGTGATAAGCACACGCTGACCTTAGCTATGAGCGATGCCACCGATAAAGATGCCATTGGGGCCATGCGTTTTCATGCACGCCGTCAGATCCGACCTATGCTGGTTGAAGAAGATAAGCTATCTGCCTTATTAGATAGGCTATATTTAGATACAGATACTTTTGAGGATACCCAAAAAATAGGGTCAAACTCCCAAGCTACAACAGATGACGCCCCCACCGTAGGCTTTGTCAATAAGTTATTCACCGATGCCATCCGCCTAAAAGCATCCGATATTCATTTTGAGCCTTATGATGCCAGTTATCGCATTCGCTTTCGTATTGATGGGGTAATGCAAGTGATACACAATCCACCCAAATCAATGGCCGCTCAGATTGCCTCTTATATCAAAGTCATGGCAAATTTGGATATCGCTGAGCGTCGCCGTGCTCAAGATGGACGCTTAAAATTTGATGCTCAAGATGGGCAATCGGTGGACTTTCGTGTCAGCACACTGCCTACTTTACATGGTGAAAAGGTCGTACTTAGGCTACTGGACTCTGCTCAGGCACTCATTGGGCTAGATGCACTTGGCATGGACGATGCTCAAAAACAGTTATTTATTCATGCACTATCACGCCCTCAAGGCATGATTTTGGTCACAGGTCCTACAGGATCAGGTAAGACAGTTTCGCTGTACACAGCTTTGATGCGTCTTAATCAGCCTGAAATTAATATTTTAAGCTGTGAAGATCCTGTTGAGATTAACTTGGCTGGTATTAATCAAGTCAATATTAATCCTAAAGTACAGCTGGATTTTGCCGATGCACTCAGAGCATTTTTACGCCAAGACCCTGATGTCATTATGGTTGGGGAAATTCGTGATACTGACACCGCCCAAATCGCCACAACCGCCGCTCAAACGGGGCATTTGGTGTTATCAACACTGCACACCAATTCAGCCAGTGATACCATCACGCGTATGCACAGTATGGGTGTGCCATCTTTTCATTTGGCAAGCAGCTTAAGCCTAATCATCGCCCAAAGATTAGCTCGCCGACTGTGCGATGAATGCAAAAAACCCATCACCATTCCCGATGAGGCATTACGCTTGGCAGGGTTTAGCGATCAAGATATCGCCAAACAACCAACACTGTACGCACCTGTCGGATGCCATAAATGTAAAAATGGCCACAAAGGACGCATTGGCATCTTTGAGGTATTACCCATCACGCCGCCCATGGCCGAATTGATTTTAACGCAGGCATCTGCCGCCAAAATTGATGCTTTGGCACGCACCCAAGGCCATGACAATCTTAGACAAGCAGGCATCAAAAAAGTACTCACCGGCCAAATTAGCCTCACTGAGATGCACCGTGTCACCTCTGAATCATGGCTAAATCACTAAAGCACTGTGCATCATACTGTGGATAAATCGCATTTTTAATGAAAAAATTAAACAAACCTTTGGCTAATCAAGGCATGACAAATAAGACCTTGTCTAAATCGCCCAAAATGCTCATGTTTGATTATCATGCCAAATCTTATGATGGTAAAACGGTCAGCGGTCAAATCAGTGCCAATAACATGAGCTTGGCAAAGGCACGGCTACGCAAACAAGGCTTTTATCATATCCATCTGACTGCCAAGCAAGCGCGGTGGCACTTTGAGCGTCCCATTGCTAATAAGCAGATTTTGCTTGGTCTTCGTACCTTGGCAACACTCTTAACATCAGGTGTCGTTTTGACCGACGCACTAGATATCGCTGCTAAGACCACAACGAACGGCCGCTTATCAAACAAGCTCATCCAAATCAAGCAGTGCATCGAGCAAGGAGAGAATTTCACCCAAGCCATTGCCAGTCATCCAGAGTTTGGCAGTTTAGCACTGGCGCTCATTGATGCTGGCGAAAAATCTGGTACGCTTGATATTATGCTTGAGCGAGCCGCTGAGCATGCTGAACAACAAGCACTTCGCCAATCTCAGCTTAATCAAGCGTTGCGTTATCCTGCCGCCATCGCACTGACTTCACTTATCGTCAGCACCGTGATGCTTTTAAAAGTCGTGCCAAGCTTTGCAGCAAGCTTTGGCAATATGGGCAATGAGCTACCAACCATCACGCTGTGGGTGCTGTCACTGTCACAATGGTTGTCGGCAAATTTTTGGCAGCTACTATTGGTGGCGATAACGAGCATTGGACTGTTTATTTATTTTTATAAAACCAATACACGCCTAAGGCTTTGGTGTGCCAACACTGCTTTTGGTTTGCCCATTTTTGGCAAACTCATCCAAGCGGTTGGTAGCGCGCGTTTTGCTCAGACATTATCCACCACATTTAGCTCAGGCGTGCCTTTGGCACAGAGTATTGTTTTGGCGGGGCGAGCCTGTCATCATGTGCTATTTTTTGATGCCAGTGAACAGATTGCAAAAGCTGTCAAAACTGGCACGCCGTTGGGTCAAGCCATGGCAGACACCAAGCTGTTTTCGCCCATGAGTGTGCAGATGGTAACGGTGGGCGAAGCCTCAGGCAGGCTGTCTGAGATGCTTGATCAAATTGCCAAACACCATGATAAAGAGGTCAAAGATAAAATTGATGCTTTGATTGGCATGATTGAGCCTGCCATCATCATTGTTATGGGTGTGCTCATCGGTGGGCTTGTACTGGCGATGTACTTACCAATATTTAATATGAGCATGGGGGCATAATGGCCTTAATATCATTGGCGTCTATGCCCAACTGGATATGGTACACCCTAATTGCTCTACTGGGTGCAGGGGTGGGCGGCTATCTTATCCATCTGATATATACCCTACCTTATCGAATGATGCTTGAATGGCAGGCAGAAATGATACAGGTGATTAATCCCATCATCCTAGACGATGCCCAAGATAAGCTTTTGACAGGCTTTGGGTCATCTTATCATCAAAAAGTTGCACCTGCCTATTTATACGCCATTATGATGCCACTTAGTGCCTTGCTTAGCATCAGTACACTGGCTATCCAAGGCATATCAATCATTGGTGCTTTGTCGGTGATCTTTGTGTGGTTTGGTCTTGGGCTGGCAGGCATCGACTATCGAGTGCAACTACTGCCCGATCGTCTTGTGCTGCCACTTGGCATGATTGGCTTGATGGCAAATGGCTTTGGGGTTTTGACCACGCCTGTAGATGCCATCTTTGGAGCGGTCGTTGGTTTTTTGGTACTTTGGCTAATCAATGCCTTGTATCGTTTGGCACGCCGACAAGATGGCATGGGGCTTGGGGATGCCAAACTTTTGTCCGCTTGCGGGGCATGGCTTGGTATATGGCAGCTGCCTATAATTGTGTTTATCGCTGCGGCGTTGGGTGTGGTGGCAGGCATCATCATCCAAAGACACCAAGGTAAGGCATCTGCGT
The DNA here is from genome assembly GCF_001632285.1 of Moraxella catarrhalis. Lineage (GTDB taxonomy): Bacteria > Pseudomonadota > Gammaproteobacteria > Pseudomonadales > Moraxellaceae > Moraxella > Moraxella catarrhalis. The sequence goes on along the minus strand of NZ_LWAH01000001.1, from coordinate 165,310 downwards.
TTGCTTTTGGACCATATCTTATTATGGCAGCTTGGGTGGTGTTGCTCTTTGGCGAGTACATACAGGCATATATTGGCATCAGATAAGGATATTTGATCAAACTTTTATCATTGATTTAAGGTAGACATACAGAACTTGGCTACTTGACTGCTGTTAGTTTATTTAAAATGAGTTCATTTAACATGGTCAACAATGATTGAAACTCACATGAATTAAAACATACCATAAGGAGAGATGATGTTCATATTGGGTTTGACGGGTGGCATTGGTAGTGGAAAAAGTGCTGTCAGCGACTATCTTGGTAAGCAAGGCATCACAGTGGTCGATGCTGACATCATCGCTCATCGCCTAACATCGGATGGTAGCCCACTTTTGATTACCTTAAAAAAAGCACTGGGAGATTGGGTGCTTGATCATCACGGGAGATATGATCGTGCAGCAGTACGGGCGCGGGTATTTAGTGATTCACAGACTTTAGATCAGCTCAATGCCATCATACACCCTGCCATTCATCAAGCCATCTTAGATGAACTTGGCTGTTCACAGTCTGCTTATACGATACTTTCGGTGCCACTTTTATTTGAGGGGCGACACAAATCCCCCAATCTGCTGGCACTTTGTGATCATGTGCTTGTCGTAGATGCCAGTAGTAAGATTCAAAGACAGCGTGTTGCCAAGCGTGATGGTCATAATCCCACTCAAATCCAAGCCATCATCGATCAACAAATCAGCCGAGAACAGCGACTGGACTTGGCTCAAAAAATCGGTGCAGACATCTTAGTCAATGATAAAACGCTTGATGAACTCCACCAAACCCTTGATACGCTTCATCAAAAATATCTGGCAATGGCAGCACAACATGGCTTAAAATGAGCTGTTCGGCTTGTTTAAGAATGCTTGCTCTTGTATAGTGGATACTCGCCCAAGTATCGCATTGCGATGCGGATAGCGTCCAAATTCATCAATAATTTCTTTATGCCGACGCTCATACGCCACGGTTGTTGCATCGGTGAATTGCTCAAACAGCGTCATGGCTTTTTTATGAATCAGCTTAGATTCTGAATGCATATACGGCATGAGCATAAACTTACGCTCATCTAAGGCTAAAGACTCAAACTCTGGTAATACGATCGCTTCTTGGGATAATACCAACGCCATACCATCATTCTCAAAAGCTTTTGGTGTATCTCGATGAATATTGCGTGAAAACTGATCAAGCACAATAATCTCAGCCAACCGACCCAAAATATCACAACGCCAATCTGCACATTCGCCAGCTGTCGCCGACTCTAGCACCTTGCCAAACTGCTGACTAATCTTTTGATCAAACTCAAAAGATTTAGCAAACCACACTGGCTGAGCGTCTTTTGAAAACCAAAATTCTAATACCGATTGTGCCAAAGGGTGCATGATAATCTCTCCAAACATATCATCATATCGTTCATATTAATAACACTGATAAAATAAAAATCGTCTTTATTAGCTGCCGCTTAAATATTAGTCACCGCTTAAACTTATCATTTTAAGACAAGATTAAGACAGATTAATTAATCATCCTATAGCTAACCATACTAACACCCAGATGTGGATTTTGTTTGATTAGCTTTGGTCTTGGTGTGATGTTGTTCACCCACTGATTTAGCCCATTTATAAGCAGTTTGATGAGGCATGTTAAGTTATCTGCCGATGGCGTTTGTTAAATGGCTTTTTTAACCAGTTTCCCAAATCGTCCATCAACGCATAAAACACAGGAATCACCACCAAACTTAATAATGTTGAGGTGACTAAGCCACCAATCACCGCTGATGCCATTGGGCGGCTAAATGTCGAGTCAACCCCGCCTAATCCGATCACCAAAGGCAACATCCCTGCACCCATGGCGATGGTCGTCATGATGATGGGCTGAGCACGCTTGCGACACGCATCAATGAGCACATCAAAGCAGCTTAAGCCTTGTTCATCTTGAGCAATGATGGCATAATCCACCAATAAAATGGAGTTTTTGGTGGCAATACCCATGAGTAAATCAGCCCAATCATGGCAGGCATCGACATGCTACTACCTGTAACAATTAGCCCAATAAATGCACCGCCAACAGATAACGGTAAAGCCATCAAAATCGTTAAAGGCTGTAAAAAACGATGAAACAACAGCATCAGCACCGCAAAAATACAAAATATCCCAACCGCCATCGCAAGTATCAAGCCAGTAAATAGCTCAGCCATATCCTCAGCTTGCCCCTCATCAATCAGATGGATGCCCTCAGGGAGGTTTTGCATAATTTGGGTGGATTTGACACGATCAATCAGATCGCCCAAAGAGGCATCTTTGGTAGACAATACTGTGATTTTTATGGCACGCTCACGGTCTAGACGGCTAATACTTGCCTCACCTGTGGTGAATTTTAAAGATGCGACATCTTTTATCTGAACAGGCACCGCCTTTGAGCTTGGTACATAAAGATTGGATAAAGTAGTTAAACTTTGCTTATCTTCATGGCTTAAGCGAGTTACAATAGGCACTTGACGAGTATCTAGGCTAAGCTTTGGTAAGGCATTATCATAATCACCTTGGGTAGCAACACGCAATGTATTTGCCAAATCTGCTGTTGTGACGCCTTTATCCGCCATGCTCAGCTCATTAGGAATAACTGACAGCTCAGGTCTGGGAAAGGCATTGTTATTAATCACACTTGCCACCATCGGTAAGACACGGATTTGTCTGATGATCTCATGAGCGGTGGCATCAAGTTTTTTTGCATCAGCACCTGTGATCGAAAAAACATAGCCCGCCTCACCGCCACCTGCTGACATACCAACATTAAAGCGTGCCGCTGGTACGGTCAAAAGTGCTTGATTGATTTGGGATTCGATGTCCACTTTGCTTGCGCGTAAAGTGCGGTCAGAAAGCTTAACATCAAGCTTTGCGGTATTGACCGATCCACTACGCATACTACTTGGGTCGCCTGAGCTGTGTGATGAACCTACTGTTAATAAGACGCTTTCAACCCCCTTGACTGCTTTGACTTTATTGACCGCCATTTGGGCGATACGCAGCGTATCATCAAAGGTTGCATCAGGTGTCAGCTCAATGCTAACTTGGGTTTGGTTCATCTCATCAGGTGGAATAAATGCCGATGGCAAAAAAGATGCCAACATCAGCGAGGCAATAAAAAATCCCGATGCAAAGGCGACTGTCATGGTACGATGCTTTAGCGTCCAAGCGACCATCTGAAGATAAGCTGTCATCAATTTACCAGCAGGTTTTTGGGTGTAAATGGATGGGCCATCATCGGTGTCAGCAGGCGGGCAACCAACAGTGAAATAAAAATTGCAATAACCGCTGTCCAACCAAATTGGCTAAAAAACTGCCCCACAACCCCGCTCATAAATGCCGTTGGCAAAAATACCGCAATCAGCGTAAAAGTTGTTGCAACAACCGCAAGCCCAATCTCATCAGCCGCCTCAATAGCAGCTTGCATGGGGGATTTGCCCATATTAAGATGGCGAACAATATTTTCAATCTCCACAATCGCATCATCCACCAAAACACCGATCACCAAAGTCAATGCCAATAGCGAAATCATGTTTAAGCTAAAACCAAACAAATACATGATAAAAAAAGTTGGAATAATAGACAATAGCAATGCCGTGGCTGCCACAAAAGTGGCTCGCCAATCTCTTAAAAAGATAAATACCACAATCACCGCTAAAATACAGCCTTCAATCAACATACGCATCGTTGCTTGATAGCTTTCTTCAATGGGTGCAGCGTAATCAACGATTTTTTCGATTTTCAGGTCAGTCATTTGAGCCTGTAAGTCAGCCAAGGCATCATCAACTGCGGCCACCACGGAGGTCTCACTTGCACCTTTTGAGCGTATGATACTAAATGCCACCACCTCTTCACCGTCAAGCTTTGCTAATGATGTCATATCAGCATGGGTATCTTCAATAACCGCCAAACTACCCAATCGTACCGCTGTTCCTGTTGGTGTGGTGATTTGTAGGTCATTTAATTCCTAAACCCGTTGACCTGAACCTAGTATGCGTATTGTCTGAATCTGATTGCCAATCTTTGCTTCACCACCTGAAGCATCTTGCCATTTGGCATAAATCTGCCGAGCCAGCTGGTTGATGGGCATGGATAAGCTTGTCATCATATCCATCTTAGGCTGTATCAAAATCTGCCGCTCAACGCCACCAATACGGCTGACACTTCCCACCCCAGCGATATTTGATAATTGTTTGGTAATCGTATCATCGACAAACCATGATAATTTGGTATCGCTCATGCCCTGCACAGCAACCGAATATGTCGCCACAGGAAACCCTGCTGTAGAGACTTTTGAGATGATGGGCGGATTGGCAGCAGCAGGTAATTGCCCTTGAACTTCGCTGACAGCTGAACGCACATCGTCAAGTGCTCATCATTCGGTTTTTCAAGCTCAAAGACCGTAAAAATGGTTACCGCACCTGTTTGTAGTGTGGTGCGAATGCTTTTAACGCCCTCAATATTGGCAAGTTTATTTTCAACTTTTTTAGCAACATCATTTTCAAGCTGGTCAGGCGATGCTCCCGCCAAAGTAATGGTTGTTACCACCCCCGGTAGGTCAATATCAGGAAATTGCTGAATTTTCATTTGTAAAAATCCATAAATTCCCAAAATCATCATCAAGGTAAAAAATGGCAACCAAAGGATTTTTGATAGAATAAGCCGAAATATTCATGATATCACCTTAGCGTGTGTTACCATGACTGGGGTTTAAAGCAGGTTTTGGTGCTTTACTGGTTTGATTATGATCCACATCTTGCCCGTTGATGGTTACGACAATGACCAAATCATCATCTAAAAAGCTGGCACTGGTTGCAACAATCAAGTCACTTTGCGGTAAATCATCTATTGCAACTTGATTGTCTTGTTGGGTGATGATGGTAATCTGCCGACGCTTGACTTGGTGATATGTCCGACCATCGTCACCGATGTTTGGTATTAATTGCCAAACATAATCATAGCCATCTAAACCCATCAACGCACTAAGCGGAATGGCATTGTATCTTTGGGCATCAAATAAAAACTCGCCAGATTGATACATGCCAGCACTGGCACCACTGTCTCTTAGCAGACGCACATGGACGGTGATATCTCGGCTATCATTGGTAACAGGACTTAGGCGAGCAACCCCTCCTATCACCTGCCGACCTGCAATCTCAACAGACGCCGTTTGGCCCACATGGATATTGGCGGCATCAGCAGGTGGCACGGCGGCTTGCCACTCAAGCATGCCATCTATGATGATGCTAAATAGCGGGGTGCCTGATACCACTGCACCAACTTGCGCATTTTTGGCACTGATTATACCACTGACAGGGGCAGTAATCAGACCTCACTACTGATTAGTACGAGCACTTTCGACATGGGCTTGGGCAGCGGTAACATTCGCCAAAGCTTGCCGAAGTGCAGTGCGATAAGCATCAACTTCTTGGCGGCTCACCGCATCAATGGCTCGGTGCGTGCCAAATCGGCAGCCGCTTTTTCTTGTGCAGCAACCGCTGTGGCAAGCTCAGCTTCAGCAGAAGACAACTGTTGCTCAAAGGTTCGTGTATCAAGTGTTGCAAGCACTTGCCCTGCTTTGACAAATTCACCAACTTCAACAAGCACCCGCTCAATGGCGACACCGCTGATCTGACTACTAACCTCCGCCGTTTCAACTGCAGCCACGATGCCATTAGCTGACAGGCGATTTTTGATTGTTATCGATGTGGGATGTACCGCTTCCACCGCCATCACTGCTGCGTTTTGGTTTTGGGCAGCTTGCTTGGACGGTGTCTCTTGATTTGGTGATAACATAAATCGCCCAATGAGTACACCAACGATAATACCCACCCCAAAAAAATATAATCCATTGCCAAAGGGGTCGAGCAGGTGATGACTTGTAATTTTGATGAACAGTCATAAAAATACCATTTTAATCCATTTAGTTAATACGCATTTGCTCAACATCAAGCCAACCAAGCTTGGGTTATGCACGGCGATGGCCCAGTTTTTTGCGGATGCGTGTAAGCATTTGGCGTGACATACCCAAATAAGAACTCAAATCAGACACCGAAATTCTGGCCGCCAATTTGGGATTTGTTTCAATAAATCTAACATAACGAGTCTGCCCATCGGTGATAAGCAGGCTGTCGATACGAGCGATGTTTTGTGCCAAGACTTGGGTCAGATTTTGGCCAATATAACGATAAAAAATCGGATAACGCTGACAGCAGTATTCATAATGTGCCAAGCTTATGGCGATGATGATGCTAGGTTCAATGGTCTGTAGGCTATATCGGCAAACCTCATCGCCAAGAAATGCGTGATATTCACCAATACCATCACCTTCTTGCATAAAATGCACATTGACCACACTGCCTTGGTCGGACTGATATTCAAGCTTACACAGTCCTGCCAAGATGACGCCAATGTGATCTTGTACCTGCCCTGCCACTTGCCAATAGCTTCTTGCAGGTAGTCTTTGTATCTGAAATCCTCTCACCACATCTTTGACTTGCTCTTCGCTTAGCTCAGGCATGGTATATGCCCAATGCTGTATCCATTTATGGATGATTTGGCTGTCAGTCAAGCGTGTACAATCGGCAAATAATGCCAAGCTATAGTCATCAAACATTGACATAATCTTTAGATTCCGGTAGCCAAGTATTCATGATTGCCAATGCTGTTGGCAGTTTATCAGAAGTTTTGATTAATTGGCATGCAATGTCACCTGCTGCCTCAAGCAGTGCCTCATCACGCACAATATCCGCCAAATAATAACCCATGTCTCCAGTTTGGCGTTTACCCAAAAGCTCACCTGCACCTCTTAGCTCCAAATCCTTTTGGGCAATGACAAAGCCATCGGTGCTGTCTTTGAGTACATTAAGTCGCTCAATGCCTGTTGGTGATAATGGCAGCTGATACAGTAACACACAAAAGCTTTTGGCAGATCCACGCCCAACACGCCCTCTTAGCTGATGCAACTGGGACAATCCTAAGCGTTCGGCATTTTCGATCACCATCAATGACGCATTGGGCACATCCACACCCACCTCGATCACGGTTGTGGCGATGAGTAAATCTATATCGCCTGCCTTAAAAGCTTGCATCACCGCCTGTTTGTCGGCAGCTTTCATCTTGCCATGTATAAGCCCTGTACGAATATCAAGCCGATCGCTTAAATCCTCATAAGTCAGCTGGGCTGACTGCACATCCAAAGCCGACGACTCCTCAACCAGTGGACACACCCAATACGCTTGCTTGCCAGCTTGGCAGTTATTTTGTATACGCTCAATCACCTCGTCTCGTCGATCTCGGTTAATCGTCACTGTGGTGATTGGCGTACGCTTGGGCGGTAATTCATCAATAATACTAACATCCATATCACCGTACATACTCATAGCAAGTGTCCTTGGAATGGGCGTGGCGGTCATCGCCAGCTGATGCGGTGCTCCACCTGACACGCCTTTATTGGTTAAACGCAGACGCTGCTCTACCCCAAATCGGTGCTGCTCATCGATGATGACAAGCCCCAATTTGGCAAAAACAACCGTATCTGAAAACAGTGCATGGGTACCAACCACAATTTGCACCTGATTTTTTCTGATGGCATCTAGTGCTGCTGTACGCTCTTTGGCGGTTTGTTTGCCCGCAAGCCACCCGACCCCAATCCCCAAAGGTTCAAACCACTTTTGAAAATTTATTAAATGTTGCTCTGCTAAGATTTCTGTTGGTGCCATAACTGCCACCTGCCAACCACTATCTAAGGCATAGCATGCTGTCATCGCAGCCACCAGTGTCTTACCAGCACCGACATCGCCTTGGATAAGTCTGAGCATGGGGCGTGATGTCGCCATATCAGACACCGCCTCATCAATGACTCGCTTTTGGGCGGCGGTCAGCTCAAAGGGTAGACCTGCCACCAGTTGCTTGGCAAGCGGGCTAATTGGGTCGCATTTGGGTGCTTTATACTGATAAATATGATTACGCCGAAACAAAAAACTGACCTGATGTGCCACCAGCTCTTCGATGATAATACGGCGACAGGCAGGGTGAGTACGATCTTTAAGTCCTGCCAGTAAAGCAGTTTGGCTAAAAATATCAGCATGTATCTCTGGCAGGTGAACCGCTTTTAATGCTGGCAATAGATCGCCCGTCAACTCAACGCCTGCTGCTTTTAGCTGTGTTTCTGATAAGCCATGAATGCCATCTTGCTGAACAGCTGTCAGTGCCAGACGCACCAGCTGCCTAAGTTTATTTTGATTGATGCCTTTGATGGTGGGATAAATGGGCAAAAGCCCAGATTCAAACTTTTTTGTGCCTGTCAGATGATAGTCAGGATGAGACATCTGTGTGCCGTAGCGACTAACCTTTATCTCACCAAATACGGTGATTTTTGCCCCCACCATCATTGTGGTTAATAAACTTGGATAAGTATGAAAAAACCGAAGCGTAATCTCCCCTGTGGCATCTTCTAAGGTCACCGATAATCCTGTGCGATTCTTTTCAACCCAAGTCACAACACCCGCCACCAACACACTCATACCATGACTGACATCCTTGATAGCAATGACACGGCTACGATCTTCATAATCTCGTGGCAGGTGCAAAAGCATATCAAAAATACGATGAATGCCAAGCTCGGCCAATCGCCCAGCCAGTGCCTGACCCACACCAGACAGTGCAGTCACAGGCAAATGAATGGTCATGACGGGCTTGGTCATAAATTTATCCATGAATAATGAAACGCAATCATGATTGTAAAATAATTCTGTTAAAAAAGCAAAAATCCGACCATTTTGGTCAGATTTTTACAGATTTGTCCCAAATCCACTTAAAAATCTTGGGTCTCTTTTGCCAAAATCATTCCGCCTGCCACGGTATGATAAGTTGCCTCATCAATCAAAATAAATGAGCCTGTGGCGGTGTTTTGGGCGTAAGAGGTTGCCAAAATTGGCTTTTGTAAACTCATACTCACCTCACCAATATCATTCATATTCAGGGTTGATTGATCAGCAAAATTTGACAAAGTATGCACATCCCATATATGATGAATCTCATCAACCTTGGCAAAAACGGTTTGGGTGGTGTGTTTTAATAAATATTTACGAGCAGGATTTAAGGCACGCTCATCAAACCAACATAATGTGGCACGCAGACGCTTGGTCGGCAGGGTCTGAGATACTGCCGAGACGATGCTGTCACCACGAGAGATATCGATGTCATCGGTGAGCGTGATGGTGATTTGTTCGCCCACAGATGCTCGGCTGACGACACCATTGGGGCTGATAATCTCTTGGATATGACTGATACGACCTGATGGCTCAACACGCACTTTATCACCAACCGAAACGCTGCCTGATTCGATACGACCTTGATAGCCACGAAAATCATCTTTTTTGTCGCCATCAGCACGCAACACATACTGCACTGGCAAATGAAACGCTGCCGTATCCGTCAAAACCGCTTCCCCCACAGGCAAACTCTCCAATATCTCAAGTAATGTACCACCTTGATACCATGGTGTATTTTGGCTCTTATGGACGATATTATCACCATTTAGGGCAGAAACAGGCACAAATTTGACATCTTGTAAATCCAGCTGTGCCGCCAATTTTTTATAAGCACGCACGACGGTGTTAAATTTATTTTCATCAAAATTCAATAAATCCATCTTATTAATCGCCACGATAATATGAGAGCAGCGTAAATGCTTTAAGATGGCTGAATGCCGCTTAGTTTGTGGTAAAAGCCAAACTTCAGCTTGTCCAAAATCAATCTGTGATGCATCAATGAGTACCACCGCTGCATGAGCGGTTGAGGCACCAGTAACCATATTGCGTGTATACTGCTCATGCCCTGGCGTGTCGGCAATGATGAATTTACGCTTGGCTGTCGAAAAGTAGCGATACGCCACATCGATGGTGATGCCTTGCTCACGCTCCGCCAAAAGCCCATCGGTCAGTACCGAAAAATCAATGGCATCGCCTGCGGTTTTGGTATTATTTAGATTGTAAAGTTGATCGGTCAGTAGTGCCTTACTGTCATAAAGCAGGCGACCGATCAGGGTGCTTTTGCCGTCATCAACGCTACCTGCGGTGATAAATCTTAGCGGTGCATGGGTATTTAGATGGCTCATCTGATTGTCCTTTTACCTGATAATCTGTTTGTGAATTTGCTTGTTTTGATACATTGATTGGCGATCAGCTTGTGGGGACGCTGACCCAATCAAGATTATTCAATATTATTTAATTAAGATGATAAATTGTCTTAATAGTTATTTGGTGTATTAAAAATAACCTTGTTTTTTGCGTACTTCCATCGCCGCTTCACTGACTTGATCATCAAGGCGAGTGGCACTGCGTTCTGAAATCTCAACCACAGCAGTCTCTTGGATAATCTCTTTGGGCGTGGCAGCAAGACTTGCCACAGGGCAGGTGCATGAGATATCACCCACAGTACGAAAACGCACCGAACGAATTTCACTGACATCGCCATCAGCTTTTGGGGTCAATGGCGTAACAGGCACCAAAAGTCCACCTTTTTCGACCACTTCTCGCTCATGAGCATAATAAATCGAAGGCAACTCAAGATTTTCTCGTGCGATATATTGCCAAATGTCAAGTTCCGTCCAGTTTGAAATCGGAAATACACGCATATTCTCTCCTTGATGGTGCTTGGCATTATACAAAGACCACAGCTCAGGACGCTGAGCTTTGGGATCCCATTGACCAAACTCATCACGAAATGAAAAAATCCGCTCTTTAGCACGCGCCTTTTCTTCGTCTCGACGAGCACCACCCATCAAGGCATCAAACTGATACGCCTCGATGGTTTCAAGCAAGGTGACCGCTTGAGCACCGTTTCTTGAGTCAGTTTCTTTACGCAGCACGACCGTACCTTTGGCGATAGAGTCTTCGACATGACCGACAACCAAACGCAGATTAAGCGTTTTGACCTGTGCATCACGAAACTCAATCACCTCAGGATAATTATGCCCTGTATCAATATGCACCAAAGGAAATGGCAGTGCCACATCACGACCTTTGATGGCGAATGCCTTGCGTGCCAGTGCAAGTAGCACAACTGAATCTTTACCTCCTGAAAATAGCAGAGCAGGATTACGGCACTCAGCGATCACTTCTCGGATAATATAAATAGATTCTGCTTCAAGCCAATCTAAATGCTCGTTTTGTAGAATAGTTGCTGTCATGATAATTACCTATCAGTCTAAATAAAATTGTCTAAATCTGGGCTTGTCTGTTAAGGTGCTTAATTTAAATACACGCCCCCAAGTCATTTGTGTAAACCGCACTCTTTATTATCTTTATGCTCCCACCACCAGCGTCCTGCACGGATATCCTCGCCTTGCTTGACAGGCATGGTACAAGGCTCACAGCCAATGGAAGGATAGCCTTGGTGATACAGCTCATTAAACGGTATATTTTTGGTCAAAATATATGCCCATACATCCGTCTCTTGCCAATCAAAAATTGGATTGTATTTGGCAATACCACGCGCCAAATCTGTTTCTGCCAAATTCAGCTCGGTGCGAGTGACTGACTGCTCACGGCGTTGCCCTGTCAGCCAAGCATCAGCATCGACCAAAGCACGATTTAAAGGCTCAACTTTACGAATAAAGCAGCACAATTTGCGTAGATCACCACTTTCGTAAAAAGCGTTTAAGCCATGATTTGCCACATAGTCTGCCACAGCGTGCGGGTGCGGCTCATAAGTTTTAAAATTTATTGTAAGATAGCATGCCTTGACGATGTCGATGAGCTTAAGTGTTTCGGCGTTTAGCCTACCTGTCTGTAAAATAAATATTTCAGTACTTAAATGGCTATTTGCCAGTGCATCGGTGATGACCATATCCTCGGCCTGCAAACTACTGGCAAACTTGACAGTATGGTGCTTGGCATGGATATCTGATAAGCGAGCATGTAAGGTTTTGATTTTGGCATCAAGACCTTGTATCGTCTCATCACTTGGCACTGGAATCTGCCACAGTATGGGTTTTATCATCATGATTTTGGCTCTCAAATTGGCTAACTATTATGGCAAGATGATTTTATGAATTCGTTCACTTGGATACAACACAAGGTATCACCACCGCCAAAAAATCAAAAATAACTTTTTGTACAAAGTAAATCACTTTTTGGCATTAGCCATCATAGTTAAGCCAATCTCAACCAATTCACATCCAAATTTATACCCAAAATAAGTCATACCAATCCCTTTAAATTGAAGAATGTTTGTGAATATTTGTAAAATCTCTACACAATCATGACATAAAATCGCATTTGTCGAATATCCACACGCCAAAGATATGATATAGTTCATAGTTATTTTTGATTATTTTTAGGGGTTGTCATGAGATTGGTTGCCGTAGCCTTACCCATCTTTATGCCGATACTGACGGCTTATGCCAGTGCTACGCCATCATCTACCGCTCCAAGTTTGGTTACGCCAAACGCTAATAAAACTTGTCCTGTCGTGGCTTTGGTGCTTGGTGGGGGTGGTATGCGTGGGTTTGCCCATATCGGGGCAATTGAGTCCCTTGAGGCACATGGTATCCGTCCTGATATGGTAGTCGGTACCAGTTGGGGCGCTGGTGGGTGCAGTTTATACCAGTGGTAAGACACCATCTGAGATGATCGCTCTTGCCGATACTGTCAAAGAAACGGATTTGATTGAAATTACGCCCTCACAGCAGGGCTTGATTGACGGAACACGCCTGCGTCGCTATGTCAATGAGCAAGTCAACCATCGCCCCATCGAAGCTTTTCCCATACGCTATGCGGCGGTGGCAACACAGATGCACACCAATACGGCAGTAACTTTTAGAACTGGGGAGGCGGGGTTGGCAGTCCAAGCTTCATCTAGCGTCCCAAAATTATTCATTCCACCACGCATTCCCAAAATAGGCGGCAAAAAATATGTAGATGGCTCACAGGTGGCGTTATTACCGACACGCATCGCCAAAAGTCTGGGTGCTGATATTATCATCGCTGTCGATGTCATGGGTGAAAAACAAGCATCGCCCAATTCAAACGCTCTGCCTAATCAAGGCAGCAGTATCAACATCCAACGCAATCATGCAGGTATCAGTGCCACATGGGGCGATAGAACCATGACTGTGCCAGTCAATCTTGATAAGCTCAATCAAACTGCCAGAGGCTTGCCTATTGACATACCATTGGGTGATTTGCTTGGTGTTATCATGCAGTCTATTCCTACTAACACCAATATTTCTCTACCAAAACAGCTACCTACCAAGACCTCTGAGTTTGCTCGGTGGTTTGGTAATTTGGGTGCCAATTTGACCGCCGAACCTGAAGATATCCGTGCTGCCGATGTGCTAATCCGTCCCAAGATGACAGGTGCTGCTGTCTTTGACAGCACTGACCGCACACGACTGATCAATGAAGGCAGATTGGCAACAGATGCCCAAATCCCTGCCATCAAAAAAGCCATCAAAGACGCTCACACACGAAAACGCGCCCAAATGCAAACAGCCCAATCATAAAAAATACCGTCAAAATGCGCATCTTGACGGTATTTTTATGATATTGTCTTAATGTATGTTAAAAACCCCAAGCATAAGATTACGCTTGGGGTTTTGGTGTGCTGGCTGTATATCTTAACTAACACACATCGTGATCTTAGATACGCTCAATGATGGTTGAGATACCCTGACCTAAGCCAATACACATAGTCGCAAGCCCCAGCTGAGTATCTTGTTGCTCCATGACATTTAACAGCGTGGTTGTGATACGAGCGCCAGAGCAGCCAAGCGGATGACCCAACGCAATTGCACCACCATTATGATTGATGATATCTTGCTTGTCAAGTAAATCCAAGCCTTTGAGTACCGATAGACCTTGAGCAGCAAACGCTTCATTTAGCTCAATGGTTTGGATATCAGACAGATTAAGACCAGCACGCTTTAAGGATTTTTGGGTAGCAGGCACAGGACCGTAACCCATGATTGCAGCATCACATCCTGCCACCGCCATGCCACGGATGCGTGCACGAGGTTTTAACCCCAAATCTTTGGCTTTTTGGGCTGACATGATAAGCATTGCTGAAGCACCATCTGACAGTGCCGAGGCTGTGCCTGCAGTAACTGTACCATTTTTGGGGTCAAATACAGGTCTAAGTGCTTGGAATGCCTCTAAATTAGCATCAGGACGAATCACCTCATCGACAGTGCATAACTGCAGATTACCTTCAGAATCATGTCCTTCTACGCCAACAATTTCATTATCAAAACGGCCTGCTTGGGTGGCTGCCCATGCTTTTTTATGCGAATGCACCCCAAAGGTATCTTGCTCTTCACGGGTGATACCGTTTAACCGACCTAGCATCTCGGCGGTCAGACCCATCATATTTGATGCTTTGGCATAGTGTTTAGACGCCTTTGGGTTTGGGTCAACGCCATGCATCATTGACACATGCCCCATATGCTCCACACCACCGATGATAAACATATCGCCTTGATTGGTCATAATCTGAGCGGCAGCGGTATGTAACGCCTGCATGGATGAACCACACAAACGGTTCACAGTCTGAGCTGCCACAGTTTTTGGCACGCCTGCCAATAAGGCTGCATAACGAGCAATATTCCAGCCTTGTTCAAGTGTTTGGTTCACGCATCCCCAAATCACATCTTCAAGCTCGCTTGGATTAATGTCGCTGCGTGCAATCAGTGCCTGAATCAGCTTGGCTGACAAATCATCGGCACGCACATGGCGAAACATACCATTTTTGGTTTTACCCATTGCCGTACGCACACCATCAACGATTACTACATCTTTTGGACTTAGAGTTGTCATTGTTTTTCCTTGGATAATTGGAGCAATAATTAGTAAAAAGTCTCGCCATTTTGAGCCATATCACGCAATTTGGCAGGTGCTTCATATGCCTTACCTAAATGTGCGTACTTATCGCACAATACAACATAGTTTGCGACACCGATTTGGTCGATATATCGGCAAGGGCCGCCACGAAATGGTGGGAAACCTACGCCCATAATCATCGCCATATCAGCTTCAGCAGGGCTTGCGACGATATTATCTTCCAAGCAGCGTACGGTTTCATTGCAAAATGCAATCATCATGCGGTCGATAATTTCTTGCTCATCAAAAGTCTGATCGCCAGTTTGAACCAAGTTTAACAGCTCATAAGTGGTACTATCGGCAATTTTTTTAGGTTTGCCACGCTTATCAGTTTCATATTGATAAAAACCAACACCATTTTTTTGACCCAAACGCTCATGCTCAAACATCAGCTGCGTTGCACCTTTATAATCTGGCTTCATACGATCAGGGAAACCCTCTGCCATCACCTTGGCAGCATGCACGCCTGTATCCATACCCACAACATCCAAAAGATACGCAGGACCCATCGGCCAGCCAAATTTTTCCATGGTCTTATCAATACTAACAAAATCGGCACCTTCTTTGACCAGCAAATCGAACGCACCAAAATAAGGAAATAACACACGATTCACCAAAAATCCTGGGCAGTCATTGACGACAATTGGAGTTTTGCCCATTTTTTGTGCCAATGCAACCGTTGTTGCAATGGCGATATCGCTGGTCTTCTCGCCACGAATCACCTCAACTAACGGCATGCGATGTACTGGGTTAAAAAAGTGCATACCCACAAAGTTTTCGGGGCGTTTTAGGGCATTCGCCAAGCGAGTGATAGAAATCGTTGAGGTATTTGAGGCCAAAATGGTCTCTGGTTTTACCAAGCCCTCCACCTCAGACAATACCGCTTCTTTGATTGTAGGGTTTTCAACGACCGCCTCAATCACAATATCAACTTCACCAAAATCGCCATAGTTTAAGGTTGGGCGAATGTGGCTTAAGGTTTGAGCCATCTTAGCTGGCGTTGATTTACCACGCAAAACCTCTTTTGATAACAGTTTACCAGCTTCATTCATGCCAAGGTCTAACTGCTTGGCTTGAATGTCTTTCATAATAATTGGCAAGCCCTTGACCGCTGCCTGATAAGCGATACCGCCACCCATGATACCTGCACCAAGTACAGCTGCTTGCTTGATGGTTTGTGCATTTTGACTGTGCTTTTTGGCAAGTTTTTTAACTGTTTGGTCATTTAAAAATAAGCCGACCAAGGCGGCCGCTTGTGGGGTTGTTGCAGCTTTTGTAAAACCTTTGGCTTCAAGGGCAATCGCATCATCACGGTTTAAATTGGCGTGTTTTTCGATGGTCTCAAGGGCAATCGCCACCGCAGGATAATGTTTTGGATTGGCTTTGGCAAAAATGACACCCTTAGCCGAATTAAATGCCATTGCCTGCTCCAGCTGATTGAGCTTAACTGGTACTTGTTTTTCTTGACGCTTCGCCTGCCAATCAAACTTGCCTAATAAGCATTTTTTGACCAAATCAGCCGCTGCCTGCTCAAGCAGCTCATCAGCCACCACCGCATCAACCAATCCCAATTTAAGTGCTTCATCAGGTCGATAAGCCTTACCTGTCGCAATGGCCTCAAGGGCGTTATCAATGCCAATCAGGCGTGGCAGACGCACTGAACCGCCAAAACCTGGAAAAATACCAAGCTTAGTTTCAGGCAAACCAATTTGGGCAGAAATACCCGCCACACGGTAATCGCATACCAAAGCCATCTCACAGCCACCGCCTAACGCTGCACCATTAATCGCCGCCACTTTTGGGAAGGGCAAATCCTCAAAGCGATTAAAAATATGATTGATATCCAAAAGCCATGCCTCAATTTCATCTTTAGAGCGACTAAAATATTCGGTAAACTCAGTAATGTCCGCACCAGCAATAAACACCGATTTACCTGAAGTGACAATTAAGCCTTGAATATCATCACGGTTTTCAAGTACTGTTACCGCTTCTTGATATTCTTGGGTGGTTTTGCGATCAAATTTATTAACGCTTTCATCAGTGGCATTAAAATGAAACTGCACGATACCTTGTGTTTGGTCAAAAAAATCGACCTGAATATTTTTTCCTTGATAAATCATAAATACCCCTTGTGATGTTAGTCAATCATGTTGCCATGCTTGGCAAACGCACCTTTAATATAACACACCCATCACGCCATTTCACCTGCCATATTCCTGCTTAATGATGACCCATGGGTCACGCATATCTTAATCACACCAATACTTTTTTATTCCAAATCATATGATCAATAAAATCATATAATAAATATCGGTCAGTATGGTTCATCATGATTTTATCAAAGCATTGACTAAATAATTATTTACAAAAACTCGCTATTTTTATAAGATATACATCATAATCAATCCATACCAAGCTGATTTATCCAATTTTGACCCAAATCTTTCATGAGGTTTTATTGTATTTGTTATGACACAGCCAACCTATTACGACATTTTGGGCATATCTTTATCCGCCGATACCGAAATCATTGATGCCGCTTATCACGCTTTAACCAAAAAATATAAACATAATCCCAATGCCGCTCATCGTCTTGTGCAAATTCGCCAAGCCTATGAAACCTTATCAGATCCCATCAAGCGAGCAGACTATGACTCATGGCTACAAATGAATGCAAGGTTTAGCCGCACGACGCCGCCCAACTTTGGCACACAAACTACCCATTCGCCCATACAGACAACCGATGATTATCGCCCACATGAGCCGCCCAAACCCAAAAAATCATCACTGACAAGCTGGCTAGTTGGGCTATTGATAGCGATGATTGCTGTGGTGATTTTGGCATATTTTTTGGTATCATCAGCAGGATTTTTTGGGCATCGTGACGAGCCTGTCACTCCCTTAAATCATGACACGCCTAACAGCAGTATTCCCAAATTGGTTGCCATTGAGCCGATGATACCATTCACACCTGATGAAATCACGCCAGAACAACGAGCCTCATACGAACACGCACATGCTGCTTATTTGGCGGCGGTAAATCGCATTAATGCCGTTTGGAATAATCTGCCCAAAACCATTCAAGATGAACTGCGTGATGAACAACGCTCCATCAATAGCACACGAGAAGAGGTTTGTAAGGCACAAGCTGCCAGCCAATACAGCCACCCAATGGACATAGACACGGCACGCTATCAGTGCGAAGTACCCAGACTTGATGAGCGTACCGAAACTTTGCGTATTTATGCAGCCAATGTCGCCGATCAGCCAACGCTATTTTATGACCCCAGCTATCCCAATCAGCCGACCTATAGTGATCACAGCAATCATTTAGAGGGCTATACGCCCAGTGAAGCACATGCCTTATACGATGATGCTGTTGCCCATATTAACGCCGTTTGGGATGAGTTATCTGACGAGACGCAATCACTGCTGCGTGATGAACAGCGAGCCATCAATGCCGACCGTGAACGACACTGCCAAGTCAATGCCCAAAATACCTATAACAACCGTCATGATCAAACGGTCGCACGCTATTTATGCGAGGTGGCACTGCTGTATGAGCGTGCCGAAGAGCTGGCGTTGTATGATTGATATCATCAACTGATTTCACCAACCCAAAGAAGAATCATGACACGAATTTACCCGTTACTCAGGAGTACTATTTAAGATAGGGTACTGCTTAAAGAGCAATCCGCCGAATGCTATCGGCGGATTTTTGATGAATATCCAAGCTGTCTTAAATGACAGCCCCCATCACGATTTAGGCTTAGTCACTGGCGGCTTGCCAGACTCAATGACGCCTTTGGTGACAATCACTTCTGCGATATCGGTCATGCTAGGTAGCTCATACATCGTATCCATCAGTGCATTTTCAATGATAGAACGCAAGCCACGAGCACCCGTTTTTCGCTCTTGGGCACGCTTGGCGATGGCGGTCAGTGCTTCAGGCTCAAAGGTTAATTGAACACCTTCCATATCAAAAAGATACTGATATTGCTTGACCAGTGCATTTTTAGGCTCGGTGAGAATTTGCACCAAGGCAGCTGAATAAAAATCATCAAATAATGATTTATATTTGAAAATGATGTTTAATACTGTCTTTGAGTGCGATAGATAAAAATGGTGGTACCGCATTACCAATTTGTAAATTTTTATCACTTCTTGATCCAAAAAATAGGTAGCTATCTGGAAAACCTTGTATTCTTGCACCCTCCCTAGTTGTTAAGGATCTAGCAACTTTTGGATGTATACATCTCGATGAGGAAGGTGTGCTTAGATTCCTTGTAATTGTTGTACTAGGCTTATTCCACCAAAGTCTAGAATAGGTGTTTGCAAAACCACTTTTTGGTCTAATAGACTCTGGTAAATCCAAAGGAGTTCCTCCATCTGGCAGTGCTTTCATCAGTTCAATTAATTTTTGATTATTTTTAGGAGCATTATGATCCATCAAATGAGCTGGGGCATTTTTTCGCATCAATTTTTGATATGAGTTTTGTGGTTTATCAGCGTAATCAATGGCAATTTCCCCTGACTCAATTAATGGAAGGTCTCCAATAGCTTCCGCCAAAGTAACATAAGGTTTCATCATACTCGTAGGTAGAGTTAATAGCTGATCAGGATTATAATGTGTTGGTTGTGGAAAAATGAAAGGCTGGTTCAATTTTGAACCTACCACAATTACCCTTTCTCGAATTTGCGGTGTCCCAAAATCTGCTGCATTTAGTATCTTATGATCGATATGATATCCAAGCGAACCAAATAATCCAAGAATTGTTTTGAATAGCTCTCCTTTTTGAATGGATAATAACCCTTTAACATTTTCAAAGATAAAAGCTTTGGGTTGCAATTCTTTTAATATTCTATAGTACTCTTGAAATAATTTCCCCCTAGGATCATCTGCTAATCTCTTACCTACCGTTGAATAAGCTTGGCAGGGTGGCCCGCCAACCACCAAATCTATCTCACCTATCTTTATACCCAAATCTTGAGATAAATCATGTATACCAAAATCTTTAATATCCCGATTATACATTTTGACCAAAGGGTGATTGAGCTCATAGGCTTTTGCCATTTTTGGTAGGATTTCATTTGCTGCAACGATCATAAAACTTTCATCATGGGCAAAACCGTAGCTTAATCCACCGACACCTGCGAATAAATCAATAACTTTTATCTTATTCATAATTGTATTTCTAGATCCGAAAACCTTGGAGGAATTTCGGTTAATCTCCACAAAAAATGATTGGAATCAATGTTAAATACAGTCTGCCCTTCCATCTGTTGTCTAGTAATCCAATTCACACTATCATCCTCGATAGTGTCTAGCCGAACAAAAGCGACCTGCCCATTATAAATATCAATATGTACCACCAATGAAGCGATACCATCAGTTATTTTGACTCTCTTTGCCTCTAGAACTTTGTGCTGTTTGATATCATTAATGCCCTGAAATCCCGATTGTACTTCAACACGAATCAACTCTCCATTATGAAGTTTTAGCTCTAAATCTGCTTTAGGGGTACGTTTAAAAGATTCGATATTTGATAAATCATCATCACCAATCAAACGGATATTACTGATTGGAACTTCAAAAATGACACTTAGAGCATTCAGAAAGAAATTTGCAATAACCAAACCTCTTATCCATGAAAAATAGACTTCCTCAGGTCTTCTACCTTGATTATTTAACCTATGCAAAATTTGATTATTTTTTATTTTTTCAAAAATCTCAAGAATATTTAAGTTGCAAAACTCTGTTGTATTTTCAACCCTAATACTATCAACAACAAGGTTGTTAATCTTATTGACAATATCTTTTAACCTATTATTTAAACCATCAATATAGTCATAATCAATAGATGGTTTAATATCTTTGGCTGCAAAAAATTCTTTTGCCTCTCTTTGGCTATTAAAACCTAGCCTTTCTCTATAACTTTTGAAATACTTTGGGTTTGTCATGAAAATCAACCTTAAGATTAAAGGCTATCATAATATTACTACATCCAGAACACGGTCTTACAATCTAGCTTTTTTATTATGTGCCAATCTCATAAACATGATTTTGTTATGAAAAAATCTGTTCTTATACAATAAACTAATTTAAACTAAGCTTTTAGTGATCAAAATTCACACTCATTACATTCCAGCCCCTATAAACAGATCTTACCTGCTGGCAAAAATAGCAGGTAAGATCTGATAAGCAGGATGTGATTATCTCCCATCACGATTTAGGCTTAGTCACTGGCGGCTTGCCAGACTCAATGACGCCTTTGGTGACAATCACTTCTGCGATATCGGTCATGCTAGGTAGCTCATACATCGTATCCATCAGTGCATTTTCAATGATAGAACGCAAGCCACGAGCACCCGTTTTTCGCTCTTGGGCACGCTTGGCGATGGCGGTCAGTGCTTCAGGCTCAAAGGTTAATTGAACACCTTCCATATCAAAAAGATACTGATATTGCTTGACCAGTGCATTTTTAGGCTCGGTGAGAATTTGCACCAAGGCAGCTTCGTCAAGCTCCTCTAAGCTTGCAATCACTGGCAGGCGGCCGATCAATTCTGGAATCAGACCAAATTTAATCAAATCTTCAGCTTCTACCTCACGAAATAGTTCGGTGATGCTTGATTCATCTTGGGCTTTAACATCAGCATGAAAACCGATGCCTGTTTTTTCGGTACGCTGGCGAATCACTTTATCCAGCCCAGCAAATGCCCCGCCCACAATCATCAAAATATTACTGGTATCTACCTGAATCATCTCTTGGCGTGGGTGCTTGCGACCGCCTTGGGGTGGAATATTTGCTACCGTCCCCTCAATGAGCTTAAGCAGTGCCTGCTGCACGCCCTCGCCTGAAACATCACGCGTGATTGATGGGTTTTCGCTTTTGCGAGAAATTTTATCAATCTCATCAATATAAATGATACCTTTTTCGGCTTTTTGGACATCATAGTCTGCCGCTTGCAGCAGTTTTTGAACAATATTTTCAACATCTTCACCCACATAACCTGCCTCGGTCAGTGTCGTTGCATCTGCCATGGCAAATGGGACATCCAACATCTTGGCAAGTGTCTGTGCCAGTAGCGTCTTACCCGAACCTGTCGGTCCGATAAGCAAGATGTTTGATTTGGATAACTCAACACCATCCGTATCTTTTTTATCATTAGCAACCTTCAGGCGTTTATAGTGATTATAAACCGCCACAGCCAGTGCCTTTTTAGCAACATCTTGACCAATAACATAATCATCTAAGTGTGCTCGCAGCTCTTTTGGCTTTGGCAGAACTTTATTAAGCCATTCATCTTTATCGCTATCTGTTTTAATGCTCAGTTGGACATCTGATTGGTGGCTGGTGTCAGCTGATTGATCAGACGATCTGCTAGAAGATTTGGTTGGTTTTGACCAATCTCCCAATAAATCCCCACAAACAGCGATGCATTCATTACAAATATTAGCGTCATTGCCTGCGATGAGCTTTTGAACTTCGGTTTTTTTCTTGCCACAAAATGAGCAACTTGGTATCTCTTTGGTTGTCATAACAGCCCCTTATAGATTTTTTGGTCGCTTATCAAGTACGACATCCACCAAACCATAATCACGCGCCTGCTCAGCACTCATAAAATGGTCACGGTCGGTATCACGCTCAAGCTTTTCAATCGGTTGGCCTGTATGTTCTGCCAATAAACGGTTTAATTTGGCTTTTAGCTCAATGATTTCTCGAGCATGAATCTCAATATCAGAGGCCTGACCACGAAATCCCCCCAATGGCTGATGAATCATCACACGGGAGTTTGCCAATGCGTAACGCTTACCTTTTTCTCCTGCCGACAATAAAAATGAACCCATTGAAGCGGCTTGACCCATGCAAATCGTTGAAACATGGGGTTTGATAAAGTTCATTGTATCATAAATTGCCATGCCTGCCGTGACAACACCGCCAGGTGAATTGATATATAAATGAATGTCTTTTTCTGGATTATCCGCCTCCAAAAACAGCAGCTGGGCGACAATTAGGTTTGCCATATTGTCTTCAACTTGACCTGTCAAGAAAATGACTCGCTCACGCAATAGGCGTGAAAAAATATCAAACGATCGTTCGCCACGACCTGACTGTTCGATGACCATAGGTACCAGTGCATTGTTAGGGGCATATAAAGCATCGGTCAGCTGGTCATAATAAGGATTGTGTTTTATGCTCATGGTATTCTCAGTTTGTATCGTTAATGCCTGTTTTTAAACTTAGTATCTTTAAAAACAAAGTTTTCATGAATGTTCAGTGATCTGGTTTTATCTTTAGAACAAAAACCCCACGCATCAGCTTGGGGTATTTGTCAAATCAGCAATCAGCCTAGCTCAACATAAGATTAGATGGCTTGTTGCTGGGCTGCGGCCAACAACTCTTGGTAATTGACTGTTTTATCGCTCACCTTGGCATGACCAAGCAGATAGTCCACCACTTGATCTTCTAGCACAACAGACTCAACTTGGGCACGCTGTGCTTTATCATTGGTATAATATTCAATCACTTCTGCTGGATCTTCATAGTTTTCAGCAGCTTCTGCGATAAAGGCAGTCACACGGTCTTGATCAACAGTGAGTTTTTGCGATTCGATGATTTGGCTGACCAAAACGCCCAAACGCACGGCACGCAATGCTTGATCTTCAAATAATTCATTTGGCAACATATTTGAATCAAAAGTCTTAGGATCTGCACCAAACTGCTGAGAAAAGCGATTTAGCATCAGTTGGCGTTGACGGTCAATTTCTTGATCCAACATGGCTTTTGGCACATCAAATTCATTTTTTTCAAGCAAAGCATCAAACGCAGCTTGTTTGACTTGATTGCGAGCGGCATGTTTTACCTCACGCTCCATATTTTTGCGAACATCGGCTTTTAACTGATCTAAACCACCTTCGGTCACACCAAACAGCTCAAAGAATTCATCATTGAGTTCAGGCAAAGCTGACGCCTTGACTTCTTTTAGCGTGATGATAAATTGCGCTTCTTTACCTGCCAAATGCTCTGCTTGATAGTCTTCAGGGAAAGTAACCGTGATGGTTTTTTCTTCGCCAGCTTTCATGCCTTTCATGCCATCTTCAAAGCCTGGAATCATGCGACCTGAACCGATGACCAAGGTGTGATTTTCGGCACTGCCACCTTCAAATTTCTCGCCATCAATCAAGCCTTCAAAATCAAAAGTTGCTTGATCGCCTTCTTCTAGCTCACCTTCTTTGGTTTCAAAAGTTTGGCGTTGCTTTTGTAGATTTTCAACCATGGTATCCACATCTTCATCAGAGATGGTTGCGGTGTGACGCTCAACTTCAATTTCGCCCAAGCCTTGAACTTCTACTTCTGGGAAAGTCTCAACCGTGGCTTGATACACCAAAAAATCATCTTCAAGCTTCACATCATCAATGTTTGGCACGCCAACAACACGGATTTTTTCGTTGCCAATGGCTTCAAAGACAGTATCACGAATGACATCGTTAATCACTTCTTGCTGAATGCCAGCACCATACTGTGAGCGAATGTGTGACACTGGCACTTTGCCCTTACGAAAACCATCAATTTTGGCAGTTTTTGCAACACTACGGATACGACTTTCAACCTTACTTTGGATATTACCTACAGGCACTTTGACCGTTAGCTGCGTTTCTTTATCAGAAACCACATTCACAGATATTTGTAAATCGCTCATAACTCACCTTAAATCATTTAAAAATAAAAAACAGTCGGTCAAAAGACCAAAATCTAGTTGTGAAAATATACTAATATCCCAATTAAAGAATATTTAACTATAACCACATAAATATATTAAAAGCAATACAGTATAGCTAATCATTGTGAAAAATACAACTCTTAGCCCATGCGAAAACTAAAAATCACACCAGCCAAGTTTCTTTTAATTGGCGAAGCAAATCTTGCAGTGCAGACGCTCGGTGGCTGATGGCATTTTTGGCGGCACGATCCAGCTGGGCGGATGATTTTTTAAGCTTGGGGATATAAAACAGCGGATCGTAGCCAAATCCATGCTCGCCCACAGGTTCATTAAGTATCTCGCCATGCCATTTGCCAATTGCGATAAGTGGCATCGGATCGTCGCCATGACGCACATACGCCAGTACACAGACAAAAAAGGCATCAATGGGGGCACGGCTGCGATAGGGTTTTAATTGCTCAAGCAGTTTGGCATTATTGGCAGCATCATCGCCATGTCGTCCAGCATAGCGTGCCGAAAAAATCCCAGGGGCGTTGCCAAGAATGGGGACACATAGCCCTGAATCATCTGCCACCGCAGGCAGCCCACTGACTTTGGCGGCATGGCGTGCTTTGATGATGGCATTTTCAATAAAACTCTTCCCATCTTCGCTGACATCGCCAATCCCCAAGCTGCCTTGAGTGATGATATGAACGCCCAAATCAGCGTCATCAAATAACGCCTGAAATTCTGCCAACTTACCTTGATTGTTGCTGGCTAATACCCACTTTTGCATCATTACTCCCTTTGTGATTGATTGGTTTTAGCTGGTTGGATTGGTTAATTTTATCAAATACCATGACAAAATGGCGTTATTTTTTATATCGCTATTTTTGCTGATACAGCCACATTATTTGACGATATTATCATCACTCATCCATCTCAGAAACACACGCACTGATGGGCAGATGGTCAGATAAATTTGACCACGGCACACCGCCATGCACCATCGCATTATGCACCTTAAGCCTACGCACATAAATGCGATCCAAACTTAATACAGGCATTTTGGCAGGAAAAGTGGCAGGATATTCACCATGCACTTGCAAAAACACTTCACTAAGCCCTAGTGATGACAAGGCTTGACAAGATTTTTTTGACCAATCATTAAAATCGCCTGCCAAAATCAGCGATGCATCTGCTGGCAATGTGAAAATATAATCACGAATTGCTTGATATTGCTTAATGCGGTCTCGATGCAACAAATTTAAATGGCAACACAACACAACCACAGGACGCCTCCAGCCATCTGGATGCACCTCACA
Organism: Moraxella catarrhalis; assembly: GCF_001632285.1. Lineage (GTDB taxonomy): Bacteria > Pseudomonadota > Gammaproteobacteria > Pseudomonadales > Moraxellaceae > Moraxella > Moraxella catarrhalis. The sequence continues at coordinate 139,347 of NZ_LWAH01000001.1, read as the reverse complement.
ATGAAGCACACCTCTTTTTTCAAGGCGATTGACGGTAATATTTAGGTTGTGTTTTGGGTCAAGTGGGTGGCGAGAAAGCACTGCGTTGCCATGATGACCGTGTTCGTATTCAGCATTTTTGCCATAGCTTGATGCAATGCCCAAAAACTCGCCAAACCATTCATGTTGCCCACCGTCAGGAAATTCAGCAAAATTAATCGTGTGTTTGAGATTTTGCCCTTGCACCTCCTGCAGACATAAAATATCAGGATTGGTTTTTAATAAGGCATCCTTCATGCCCATCAATCGTACCAAGCGATTGGTCGGCGACATACCTTTATGAATATTATAACTGGTGATTGTAATGGATTTCATGGCGTGGTATTTTATGGATATGTTGGTAGAATTGATTTTAATGATGGCTATTGTAGCACGATGATGATAAATTGATGATTATTTGTTTTAATACCCTTGTAAAACTCAAAACTGTACGCATTTAAATTTGGGTTAAAATTTTAAGCACCCCATACAGTTTGGCTTTTAGACCGCCCAAACTGTTTTTGATATACTCTAACAAAAGGAAAATCCCCCATGGATACCGATATCATCCTAAAAAATACCCCCCTTGACGCCCGCTTACAGTTGATTGACTTTAATAAAGCCACACCTCAAACACTTAAAAATTTAATTCAAACCGTCTTAGATGATGCCAACGAAACTCTGACCGACATTGAATCGGCAAGCCTGCCAACCAACGCAAAAGAAGCATTTGAAAAAATCCAAAAATTTAATGCAATCAGCGAAAAGCTCGACCGTTATTTTAGCGTACTATCACACCTAAATAGCGTTGCCAGTAATGATGCCGTCCGCCAGACCCACCATGAGGTACTACCCAAAATTTCTGAACTTGGCACACGCATTGGACAATCTGTCGCTTTATTTTCTTTGTATCAGCTGGTTGATACACAATTTGACCAACTACCAAGCCAATACCAAAATACCGCTCAAAAACGCGCCATTGAAAAATCTTTACAAAGCTTTCGCTTATCTGGTGTGGCATTGGATGCAGATAAAAAAGCACAATTTGCCGACATTCAAAGTAAGCTGTCTTTGGCTTCTGCTAAGTTTGCAGATAATGTCATGGATGCGACGCGTCATTTTGTTCGACCACTACGCCCAGATGAATTATCAGGCATCAGCGAAAACGGCTTAGCACTGCTTAAATCAGCAGCCGAAACTTATCGTGCCAAGCATCCAGAGGCGACACTTGAAACAGAATATGTTGCCACCCTTGATATGCCGATGTATTTGGCGGTCATGCAGTTTGCTGACAATCGCACGCTGCGTGAAGAGCTTTATCATGCTTATAATACACGCGCCTCTGACCAAAGCCCAGATACAACCGAGTTTGACAATGCCCAAATTATGGTGGATATCATCAATTTACGCACTCAAAAAGCCAAACTTTTGGATATGCAAGACTACAGCGAACTGTCGCTTGCCACCAAAATGGCAAACACCAGTGATGAGATTGAGAAATTTTTACTGTCATTAAGTCGTGCCGCCAAGCCACAAGCTTATGCAGAATATCAAGAACTTAAAGACTACGCCCAAAGCTTAGGTCTCGATGAACTTAAACCTTGGGATGTGGCTTATGTCAGTGAAAAAATCCGCCAAACCAAATTCAGCTTAACCAGCGATGAGCTTCGTCCATATTTTCCGCTACCTGTGGTATTAGATGGTTTATTTGAAATCTGTCAAAGACTGTTTGGGGTTAAAATTTCTGTTACCCAAAAACAAAACTATGTTGCATGGCATGAGGATGTGCTGTTTTGTGTGATTCATGATTCAGACAGTCATGAACTGTTGGGCGGCTTATATCTTGATTTGTTTGCCAGAGCAGGTAAACAAGGCGGTGCTTGGCTAGATGGCTTCCAAAGCCGACAAGTTTACGGTGATGAGTTACGCTTGCCAGTTGGCTTTGTGATTGGTAACTTTGCACCACCCATTGGTGATAAACCCAGTTTATTATCCTTTGACGAGGCCAATACGCTGTTCCATGAGTTTGGTCATGCACTGCACCATGTATTAACAACGGTCGATGTAGCTGATGTCTCAGGCATCAGTGGCGTTGAATGGGATGCTGTAGAGTTACCAAGCCAATTTATGGAAAACTTTGCCATCACCGATGAAGGTCTACGCCTAATTAGCCGCCATGTAGAAACAGGTGACGCCCTGCCAAATGATAAAAAAGATGCACTTATCGCCACCAAAAATTTCCAAACTGGTTTACAGACGCTACGCCAAATGGAGCTTGGTTTGTTTGATTTGCGGTTGCACACCGCTAAAATGGTTAACTTCGGTCAAATCACTTATGCAGACATCTTATCGGTAGCCGATGCTGTGCGTGATGAGGTTGCCGTCATCTTGCCAGCTTCATATCAGCGTTTTGGTAACGGCTTTAGTCATATTTTTGCTGGAGGCTATGCTTCAGGATATTATTCTTATATTTGGGCAGAGGTGCTATCAGCAGATGCGTTTGGTAAATTTGAAGAAGATGGTATCTTTAATCCAGCCACAGGCCGTGCGTTTCGTGATGAAATTTTAGCCCGTGGTAGCTCTCGTGATGCCCAAGATAACTATGTGGCATTTCGTGGACGCAAAGCCACCCAAGAAGCGTTGTTACGCCATCGTGGCTTGATTAATCAAGCATAATCACATGCGTTACCAATCTAATCGCCCAAAGCGGCAGTTTTTGGCTGGTGTGGTTTGCCCCACTTGCAAGAAAATAGATACCATCGTCCAAGTTCAAGTCTTTGAGCCTGACTATGATGAATATATTGAATGCATTGAGTGCGGGCATCATGAGCATCGTCCCACACCTGATGAGCTTACCACCATCCAAGAACACGCCGCCCAAGCAGATGGCATTGGCATTGTGAAGTTTAGATAAATTTCACAATACCAAGCGTGGCTATGATCATTTAAGATCAAACTTGCCTTTCTGAGCGTTATTATCATGGCAGGTAATTTTTATGCCCACTGCACGCATCTGTTTAATACCCAACAAAAAAGATGCCCAATGATTGAGCATCTTTTTTTGATATAAGAATTTATGCATATTTAACACTTAATACGCCATTATTTATCCTTAGTTTCATTGAGCTTATCAATCCGCTGTTGCAGTTTTTTAATCTGTTTAGCATGCTCTTTGGCCTCTTCTTCACGCCATTTATCAGTTTTATAAAAATCAGCATCATGGCGATGAGTTAGGTCTGGTACATGTTTGATATTCATTTCATTGAGTGCAAAACTTGTAAACAGACTGTAGTCATTTTTTTGCTCTTGATAAGTATTTGCCCAGTGACCAAACTGCTCAGCTGCATATAAGAAAGTTGGGTTAGCACACACCTGCTTATCTTGCAAAGCTGCAACAAACTTATAAGAATGCGAAGGCGTCACCCTATCATCACGCTTGGAGGTCATCACCAATGTTGATGGATAACAGACACCTGCCTTGACATTATGATAAGGCGAATAGCTTTTTAAAAGCTTGTATTGTGCAACACTGTCATAGGGCAAACCATACTCACCTGCCCAATATTGGGTATGGAAATTATCGTTATAACGCAACATATCAAGCACGCCTGCCGCTGGTATGGCGACACGGAATTTTTCAGGATGCAAGACCATAGAAGCACCCACCAACAGCCCACCATTTGACGCGCCAGAGATTGCCAAATGATTGCTATCAGCATAGCCTGATTGTGCCAAATAATCAGCCGCAGCTGCAAAATCATCAAAGACATTCATTTTATTGAGCAGGCGGCCATCCTTATGCCATGTATGGCCATATTCACTGCCACCACGGATAAAGGCAGTTGCCCACACACCACCATGCTCAAGCCAAGCGGCTTTGCTTTTATGAAAGGCAAGATTTTCAGTAGCCCCAAACCCACCATAACCATACAATACGGTTGGGTTTTTACCATCAAGTTTAATCCCTTTTTTATAATTGATATTCATCGGTACTTTGGTACCATCTTTTGAGGTGTAAAGTATTTGTTTACTTTCATAAAGATTTTCATCAAAAGGAATCAAATCTCGACGACGCACATCAATAAACTCGCCCTTTGATGGGCTGTATTTATAAACCGTACGAGGCTTAATGATGGCATTAAAGCGAAAAGACACATAGCTTTCATCAGGGGTTTGATCATCCTCATCGGCTACCTCTTTATCTTTTGCTTTTTTATCCCCATCCTTGTTGTCATCTTCTGCAACATAGCTGGTTAAATCGTCCGCATTACCTGGTATGTCAGGTGTCAAATCTTTAACAATCTTGCCCGTTGTATCGGTTAATATCAGCTTGTGTGTGCCATCTTTTAGATATTTAATCAAAAAATGACCGCCTGCTTCAGGGTGATAAATCGCCTCTAAGGTTTCATCATACTCATCAGGGATAGCAACCACAATCTCACGCTTTTTAGGATTGTTTAGGTTCATTTTGAAAATATCACCCTTGATATTTTTTTCACCTGAGATGAAGTAAACATCCAGCGTTTTATCATCAAAATGTACCAAAGAGGCTAACGGTGCGTGAGTATAATCAGGTGCGTGATAGAAAAAGTCATTAAAGAATTTTTCGCTGTGAATACGATATACCTTATTGGTTTTGGTGTCTTTGATGAAGCTAGTCGGTGCTTTTTTATATGCTTCAATGACTAAATACCGTCTGGTTTCATCATCGCTGTACCACATATCCGTTGGACCTGCACCATCGATCTCACCCCAAGTCACCTCAATGGGATCAACCCATTTTTTGCTACCAACTTCATGGCGTTTGATTTGTGAGCCTTGAATGTACAAAAAGCTCTTATCATCTAGCCAAATAATGCTGTTATTGTCAGCATTTTGAATCGGCTCAATGGCAGCTTTACCTGTTTTGATATCGATGACATGTAAATCTGTGCGTCCTCGGGTGTCTGTATCATTATTACCAGGGGCGGTGACATAGGCAACATAAGAGCCTTTATCGCTGACATAAATATCTGGCCACGGCAAAACGGTATTACCATCTTCTGAAAGCTCTCTTTCATTGAATAAGGTGCGCTTATTGCCATCAGTGTCTGTCAACTCAAGGCGGATATAGCCGTCTTCATGACGGTATAATTCAAGACTGCCTACGCCATCTTTATTTTCTTTACGGTAGCTATAGCGGTAGCTCATCAAAGCGTTAATATTGTTTTTGACTTGCTCATAGATTGGGTTGGCATCAAAATACTGATTGGTTACCTCATTTTGAGCATTTACCCAATCATTAACCTCGCTTGATTGTTTTGGCTTAACCGTCTGTAAATCTTTGCGTGTGCGGTTATCACACAACCCATCTTTCACATCATCTTCAAGCAACGAACCAATCAGATTGCGATCACGATCTTCATCAGTTTCTTGGGTGTAGTCTTTATTCATGTCATCGACATTTTCAAGCCAACGAAACTTATCAACAATTTTTTCACCAAAATAGCGACTGACGCCATCATCGGGACGAGGGTATGCTGAAGAGTCGCCAAACTCACCTTCAGATCGCACATGGTCAGCTGATCTGCCATATTCGCCACTTAAAAAATAATCCGTACTGTCTTGATGAATGCGTGTTACAGGATAAGTATAAACACCGTTAGTGGGCGGCTTAGTATCTTGTAAAGCTGCTTCATTATCGATGGTTTTGGTGCCAAATGTTGCCATTTGATGAACAGAAGTGCATTGGGTCAGGTACGCACACGATATGCCAGCACTGATAATAGCGGCTAGTTTATTGAGTTTCATTATTGTCTCCGTACTCCATAACAGAGCAAAAGTTAGTATGCTTGGTCAAAAAAGTAATCAGCCAAGCAATACTATTAAATTTAATTAGCTGATGCTTGAGTTTAACCATCAATGAATTTAACTAAGTCGAAAACAAACTTATCTTATCTCAAATGGATTGTAACTAAATTTATAAAATCATACGGTTTAAGATAAATTTGTTTAACAACTTATGATATTTTCAGCCAAGAAGCTGCTTAGAAAATGAATGACACGCCAGTACGATAGCCTGTATTGTGAAGCTTGCTAAAGTCTTTATTACCCAACTGATTGGTAATTTTTTCGTCATCAATACGGCCGTATAGGCGTACATTTTCTCTTAGATAATAATCGGCACGCACATAAGAGCGTTTTGAATCAATCTTATCAAATAACGCTGTTTCATAAGCCTGAACAAAATTATGGCATGAATCATTGGCATCAGCAACACACAAGTCTTTTTGGTAGGCATGTATCAGTGCTGCACCGCTTTTTTGAGTGCGTTCAGCAACTTTTTTACCAAAGCCTGCCGTCATGGTTAGGCGAGGCGTGATTTCATAACCTACCTTAACGCCCATATAGTTGCCCTTAGATTTATCGGTAACAGTACCATTGATTTGTTCATTTTTTTGCCCAATATCTGCCGCCAATAGCAGTTTATTGTTGCGATATTCAACCGAAGCTGCCGTACCTTGGCTCTTGGTAGCATAAAAATTACTGTCTCTACCTGTGGTTTTTGCGTTTTGACGGCTATCACTATAGCCCAATGCAACACGCACCGTTTGATGATCATCAAGTGGATGAAGGTAGCTAACAGACGCACCAAAACCCTCTACCTCTTGCCCATTCTTCTTTTTACGAACATCGCTTGAAGCTGGCAGGCTATAATAGCCACTGGCATGCAATCCTTTAATGGCAGTATAATCCAAGCGGATGCTATTTTCCCCAAAAGTTTCAAGTGGTGTATAGGTATTGGTGCGTGTGACATAGCCCGTGTGCAGATATTGACGACCCAATGACAAAGAACCTAAATCTTTTTTATCAAATGCCATATTAGCACTATTTAGGTACATACCTGTACCGCTATCATAATAACCAAAACCAATCGCTCCACTGACACGCCAGCCATCTCTTAGTTTTCTAGATGCACGAAACTCCGTCCAAGAAGCACCTGTATCTTGCCCCAAGCGTACACGGCGATCACTTCTTTGCTCATAAGCACCTTTGGTGATGGCTTCGTAGTCATTGTTAACACTTGCCCAGCCTGTTTCTGGATAAAGGTAGGTATATTTTTGGCTATTTTTTTGCCCATAAGTGTTAATCTCACCATGCACATCAAAGCTAAAATCACCGCTTTTATACAGATTATAAATCGCATGGCTAGGCATTGCGTTTAACAAAATCATGGCGGTCAAAAGCTTTAATGGGTTTTTGATGATTGATGGTTTCATAAAATATCCTTATGTCCCTGAATGTTTATTGATCAATGATGAATGGCTAGCAGCTGTTTATCATCATTGATATGGTTGATAGAGTATGCTTAAATTCATTAAAATGAAAAGCCAGTTGAAATGCGATAGCTGTTATTCTTACGCTCACTATACGCACCTTCTTCGGTAAAGTTGGTGGTGCGTGTTTGGTTCATCGAAGCAGAAATCGATATGCCGCCATAGATATAATAACTTGCACTCAGACCATAGGTTTTTTGTTTGGTTTTATCAAAAAACCAACTTTCATGCACACGGCTTGAAATATTACCTCCTCGTTGTGCGATGATATTTGGTATATCCAAGCGTTTGTTGGGCTTGGTATTTTTATCGGTGGTTTTTTGTCCATAAGTCCCAGAAACAGAAATTCTTGGGGTTACTTTGTAGCTAATTTTTGTCCCAAAAGCTTTTGTGGTAATATCATCAATGATCGCACCGTGTAAATTTTCTTTGGCTTGACCAACATTACCGCTAATACTCCAATCTCCTTGGCGGTAACTTAGCCCCACAGTGGACGCTGTTTTGTTATTATAGGCGGTATCGCTAAAAAAATCTTTGTGCCTTTGGCTTTTGCTATAAGCCGTGCCAACAGACAGGGTTTGATTTGGGCTAATAGGATGGCTATAAGATGCAGAAAGACCTTGTGCTTTTTGGATATAGTAGTTTTCGTGGCTACTCACCGACCGTGTATCAGGTGAGCCAGGCAATGCATGGTATGCACTAAACTTAAACTTAGGGATATAGCTGGTACTAACCGATATGGCAGTGCTGTACTCGTTTGAGCCATCAACCAAATTATAAATTCCGCTGGGCGTACCAGCACCAGCACTAAATTCATTATCAGTATTAATACCGATACTGCCATATTTGGTGGCAAGATTCACGCCATAGCCATATGCAGCTCTTTGACCTTTGCTTGCTGGTGCATACAAACCAACATTACCAAATAAAGTAATATCCCGAGTTAGGTATTTTTGGGCACCCAGATAAACAGAAGCACCACCAAATCCATTGAGTCTTGCTCGCTCATCACTGTCTTGTCTGTCTTGGTCTTGTAGCATACGCTCTAAAGTGGCATTATTGCCATATACTGATGAGTCACCCAAATAAGTAAAAGTGCTTGAATTGACGCTAAGGCTGGGATTGACAGAACCACTGATACCAAATTTCAGACCATCTCTTAAGTTACGGTCAAGATAAACAGCATGTGCAGGTAAACTTGCCATAATCAACGAAACGCTGACGGCAAGTAGCCCAAGCTGTGTGGAAGTTTTTTTCATAAGTAATTGCTCCTTTTACTTACTTTTTGTTGGCTGTGATAGCTGGCGTAGTAGGATAAAGACAGACAAGAGATACAAAACCAGTCAAATTGTAAGGTAATATTACCTTATATAAACTTATGTTTCATATTTTATCTTTTTTATATCTTGTCGTTATTATAATGAAAAAAAATCCAAAAGCAATAGACTAAAGTTATAAAGTTATCATGGCGTGATTATTTCAATGATTATTTAAGGTTTCATTCAGACGCCTAAGATGTCAGCCATTTTATGATGACACGCATTCACCAACTGCCAAATCTGATGACCAATCACCATTCGCCCAACTTTTATCAAGATAACGCCCTTCTTTGGTCAAATACATTTGATATCGTCCTTGATATCAAATGTATTTGAAGCTATGGTCGATGTACTATCAAAATTTAGCCGTCAAACCTAAAGTCAGATTACGCCCCATCTGCGGTACAAACGGCAAAAATGAGTTGTGAATGTAGATTTGTTCATTAAGTAAATTATTCGCACGAATTGACAGCGTATAATCAACATTACGATATGCATTGTTATAATCTAAGCCAACATTGAGCAAATTATATCCTGCCGTTTTGTTTTCTGTGATATATCTTGGCTGCATCATCAAAGGGTTGTTATCACTGCCATAGTCGCTGATTCGGCAATGACTCTCATGGCGTTGGCAACCTTCTGGCTGCTTGAATTGAGGTTTAATGGCAACCGTTGAGGTGGCAACTTTATTTTGTGCAAACACATGGTTAAATTCTGCATTGGCAGACCAATGATCACCAAAATACCCTTGCCAACGAATGCCCAAACGGCTGGGCGGTACTCTGGGTGCGTAAGTTGGATTTCGTGCCAAACGGTCATAATCCTCCTCGCCTGAGGTTGTTGTACCGTTTTTATAGACATTAATGGTTGTACTACAATCATTATTATCGTTAATTTGCCCCCACTGTTCAGGCGTTTTTAAGGCACAAGTCAATCCACTATCAGCATCATAATCACCATTATCATCAACGGTCATATCCTTGATATCATCATCAAAATAAACCCACTTTCTGCCAGCATACACAAGCTTACCTTTAATATCAGATAATGCACCAATTTTACCTTGCACCATATCACCAAAAAACATCACACTGTGATTGGCATTTGGCTGGTAAGTTAATGAACCCTCCACACCATAAAACTTAGCCGTCGTCTGATTATAGCGTCTGATGTATAAATTGCCTTCTTTGGCAATGGTCTCATTAAAAATATAGTTATCAAAATTGCTATAGTAAGTGCTTGCTTTATAGCTGACTTTATCTGCTGTATGCATAAAACCCAGCTCATAATTATCCGATTTTTCTTTGACCAAGTTTTTATTGCCATGCTCAAAAGAGCTGGTCGCCAAATGCCCTCCTTGATAATACAGCTCCATCGGTGATGGAATGCGTTCGTTATGTGAGTAGGTCAATGACAATCGATGATTTGGCGTAATATCCCATAAGGCACTACCAGCATAAGAGGTGGCATGTTGTTTATATGTCGTCAAATCAGGATGATCAGGTGCTTTTAGCTGTGCTTTACTTAAAAAATACTGCAAAGCATGGTCAAGTAAATGCTGGTCATATTCAATTGGTGTTTTTTGTCTTTCATGACGCATCGCCACCTTAAAAGTCATTTGATTTAGCTTTAGTTGCTCAAGTCCAAAAATACCAAGGCTTTTATTGGTATTTGGAACTAATAAGTAAGGACGATATTGGTTAATGTTTTGACTTTGGGCTTTTTGCCATTCTGCTTCTGATTGAAAATAGCTTGGCAAATACGCCTCTCCTGCTGCAGATTTTTGGGTTTGATACCCAATACCCAATACCCCAGATAAGCGTTTGGTCGGTGTATGATATAACTCCAAGCGACCATTAACGCCTTTTTTTGTAAAAATAGAGCTGGCATGACCCTTATCCACTGTTGTATCACGCTCAGAAGGTTTGTGATTGTTTGGGTCTTGCTCATTGCCAGCATCTTTTTCATCATGATAATAATCTGCATAAGTTAAGCTTAGCTTAATTTTATCCAAACCTTGAATAGGCCGATATACCTCGCCACGAATGTCGTAGCGATCGGTTTTCATATCAATCCAAGGCGAATGATGTTCATGATTGATGGGCACGCCCGTGGGATTATGCTCACCGATATGGTCTTCGTGGTTGTGGCGGCAATGCGTATGAGGATTGTCATCAATATCTGAATCTTCCATCAAATGAGGATAAATAGGTAAATAATAATTGGATTTTGTGATATTATGCCATTTGATAAAATGCTCTCGTTGGCTGTCGCAGTGGATATGCCCTGGGATACCATAACGATCTTTACGGTGGCTATAAGAAGCACCGATATGCCCATTATCATGAATATAAGACACGCCAATCATGCCAACGGTAGAGTTATTTGCACTACCTGGCACATAATCTAACATGCGATCTGCCTGAAAATGGGGAACTTGATAGTCATCAGCCTCTCGCTTTAAGCCCTCCACCCGAACCGCAATGCGATCTCCTACCCCAAAGCTCACCCCTGCAGTTGCAAGCTTTTCATGGTTGTTTGTGTTATATCGAAGCATCGTCTCGCCTTCGATTTTGTCATGGATAGCACCACTAGGCATACGATTCGGGATACGGTCATCAACAACATTAATCACACCAGCTGGCGATGCCAAGCCATATAACAGCGTATCAGCACCACGAACAAGCTCAACTTTAGACGCTAAAAGTGTATCGGTCGCCACAACATGATCAGGCGATATTGATGACACATCAATCACATCAGTTCCATTTTGTAAAATCTTAAGACGCACACCCTCTTGCCCTCGCACAACAGGTGCAGATGAACCGCCACCAAAAGGGTTACTATGAATACCAAGCTCACCACTTAACGCATTGCCCAAGGTTGCCGAACGATATTTTAATTTATCTTTTGAAAGCGTAAGATCACTGGATTGTTTTGAATCATTAGATACAAAACCTGTATTTTGGTTCGTTTGTGAGCTTACCAATACACCCTTTAAGGTGGTGGTTGGCTCTTCACCCAGCTTGGTATTATCTGCTACCGCTGGCATCGCAAAGGTGGCCGATATCGCACAAACAAGTGGTTTTTTTATCATGATACCCTCGGTTATGATATAACATAATTAAATAAAGCACATTATTATATAGCATATTTAAAAAATAACAATGATTTAATAAGAAAAGATACTTGAGCATCTGATTAGAACACTTTAATATTAATCCTACCATCTACCAATGCAAATGAGATCATATTTACCTTTATTGACTATTTGCCATAAAGATGAGAAGCATTGACCATTGTTCACAAACTCACAAACATTTGACCAAATAAGTTTTGGGCAATAAAAAAACAAGATTTGGTTATGCGTATGTAAAAATAGCGTTAAGCTATAAATTTTTTTAATAATATATTATCAATGGTGATATTTGTAATAATTATTGCCTAATTCTTACAAACTTGTTTATAATAAGTAAAAATTAACCAAAAAGAGAATTATTATGATTAAGTTTATTGCTATTTTAAGCGTCGTAGCAACTGCATTAGCCCTATCGTCCACGCCTGTGATGGCAAAAATACTACTTGTAGCGGCAAAAAGGGCGGAATTAGCCACTGCAGCGGTGGAAAATTCATCTGTAAAGATGGCTCAATCAGTGCATCCAAAAAAGCATGTCAGTAAGGTGTGTTATGAAAAAGTTCTTAAAACGCCTTGGTATTATATTTGCTGTATTTTTTGGTATTATGGTGGTACTTGCCACCATCATTGAAACGCCTGAACAAGAAACCAAGAAAGAAGTTGAGCAAACAGACGAGCAGAAAACCGAGCAAGCCCCTCAGCAAGCAACCAATCAAAAGACTAAGCAAGAGACTGGGCCAAAAGCTGAAGCAAAGGCTAACAACGGGCCTAAAGCAAAGCCTGTCGTTAGTAAGCCCATATCTGAACACGCTTTTACAGAATACGACAAAGAAAACTACCCCAAAGTATACCAAAAATGGGGCAGTGATTGGATTGAAAGACTAGAAGCACACGAAAGGGCAGCGGCTGATAAAATTGCCAATTCTGATAATGCGTGTGATAGCATTAGTTTTATAGCTCTATCAGACGCAAAAAGTATTCCAAAACAAGAAATTGTTGTTTTTGTGGATTGTGCTAATGGTGAAAGATTTTTTGTATCAGATAAAGATTTAAATAAAGAGCTTAAATCTCAGTCCGAGCAAGCAATATCTGATAAAGTTGCATTATCAGAATGCCGAGAAATGGTAAAACGAGATGCTAAATATCCAGATAGCGTTGATTTTAAACTATTAGACACAAGTGTTCAAAAATCAAAAACCCATGGTAATGTCATTGTTACGACTAAATTTACCGCTAAGAATGATTTTGGGGCTGAGCTACCTTATACCGCTAAGTGCTTATTTACGCCTGATGGTAAAGTAGAGTTTGAATATATCAAGTAAACTATAATTACAACCTTATCTAGACAGATTGAGTTTCAGCCTTTGTAAATACAGAAGCGGTGATTTTAGCAAATCATCGCCAAAGTTAATCAAACGAGCTATCATCAATCATTTTTTATCCAAGTGATTATTTACCCCAAATAAAAACACCCCAAAATATTTTGGGGTGTTTGTCCAATCAAAGCTAAGCTATCTTAAGATTACTTACGCTTTTTGCGTTGAATGGCATGAATGGCTCTGCCATCTGCCGATAAAGCAGCTTCATGTACCGCCTCAGAAACCGTCGGATGAGCAAAGGTCATCAGCTGCAGATCTTCGATACTAGAAACAAATTCCATGGCAATCATGCCTTGGTGGACAATATCACCTGCACCAACTGATACAGCATGCATACCCAATAAACGGTCAGTTTTGGCATCAGCCACCACTTTAATCAAGCCAACGCCCTCACCTTGTGCTAATGCACGACCATTGGCAGATAAGCTAAATGAGCCTGTTTTCACTTCATAACCTTGTTCGGTGGCAGCTTGCTCAGACAGACCTACCCACGCAATCTCAGGATGGGTATAAATCACACTGATGATGGTGTCATAGTTGACTTGGGCTTTTTCGCCATGAATGCGTTCAACAGACATCATGCCCTCTTCCATCGCTTTGTGGGCAAGCATCGGACCACGAACCAAATCACCGATAGCATAAACGCCGTCTAGGTTGGTTTTACATTGGTCATCAACCGCTACCAAACCACGCTCGGTAAGCTCAATGCCACAATTTTCTGCCAACAGCTTTTCACTATAAGCACGACGACCTACGCACACAATGAGCTTATCAAAGGTATCTGTTTGAGTTTCACCTTTAACATCAGTGGTTACGATCACTTGACCATCTTTTACCTCAGCACCTGTCACTTTGGTATCAACACGGATATCAAGGCCTTGTTTTTTAAGTAGCTTCGCTGCTTCTTTTGAGATGTCTTTGTCAGCGACTGCCAAAAATTCTGGCATGGCTTCATAAACCACAACCTCTGCACCCAAACGACGCCAAACCGAGCCAAGCTCAAGCCCAATCACACCAGCACCAATCACACCCAAACGCTTCGGAACCTCAGCAAATTCCAACGCACCTGTTGAGTCAACGATATACTCGCCATCAGTTTTGGCAACAGGAATCTCAATTGGGACAGAGCCTGCCGCTAGAATCACATATTTGGCAGTAATGATACTTTCATCGCCCTCAAGTGGTGTAAATTTTACTTGTTTTTCAGCACCTTTACCATCGACCAATGTACCCCAGCCTTGTAACCAGTCAACGCCATTACCCTTCAAAAGACCTGCCACGCCTTGGGTTAGCCCCTTGACAATGCTGTCTTTACGCTCAAGCATCTTGGCAATGTCAATATTAACATCACCTGTTGTGATACCGTGGTCAGTCAATTCATGCTTGGTCGCCTCAAAGCGATGCGAACTGTCAAGTAAGGCTTTTGATGGGATACAGCCCACATTTAGGCAAGTACCACCAAGAGCAGGTTCGCCTTTATGTACACGCTTTTCGATACAAGCAACACTAAAGCCCAGCTGTGCCCCACGAATCGCTGCTTCATAGCCACCAGGACCGCCACCAATTACAACTAAATCATAAGAATTTTTCATCATATTCTCTTTTTTTCTCTATGTTAAAAACACACAAAGAATTGTCAGAACGCCTCCAACAATCCTTTGCAAAAACCATCTGTCAAACCTTATAGGTCAAGTAGTAGCATTGATGGATCTTCAATCAACTCCTTAATTGTCACTAGGAATTGAACTGCTTCTTTGCCATCAATCAAACGGTGATCATAAGATAACGCAAGATACATCATCGGTAGGATAACAACTTCGCCATCAACTGCCATTGGACGCTCATTGATTGCATGCATGCCCAAAATTGCAGTTTGTGGTGGGTTGATGATTGGTGTTGATAACAATGAACCAAACACACCGCCATTGGTAATGGTAAATGTACCGCCAGTCATCTCCTCAATGCTCAGTTTACCATCACGCGCCTTAGTTGCATAATCACGAATGCCCGCCTCAACATCTGCCATACTCATGCGATCAGTATCACGCAGCACAGGCACAACCAAGCCACGATCGCTTGATACCGCCACACCCACATCATAATAACCATGATAAATGATATCGCTACCATCGATCGATGCATTCACTGCTGGGAAACGCTTCAAGGCTTCGGTGGCAGCCTTAACAAATAATGACATAAAGCCAAGTTTAACGCCATGACGCTTCTCAAAACGATCTTTGTATTTGGCACGCAAATCCATCAACGGCTTCATATTAACTTCATTAAATGTCGTCAACATCGCAGTTTCTTGAGTGGCTGACAATAGTCGTTCAGCGATACGCTTACGCAGACGAGTCATCGGCTCACGCTTTTCGATACGCTGACCAACAGCTGTGGCAATCACTTGACCGTTATCAGCTTTTAGGGTAGGGTTAATCATATCAGATTTGGTCACCCGACCGCCACGCCCTGAGCCTTGAACATCAGCAGGATTAACGCCAGTTTCTTTGGCGGCTTTTCTGACTGCTGGGCTGTGATCTTTATATTCAGCTTCTGATGTTGCTGATTCATCTTTTGGTTGTACTGGTGCTGCAACCGATGCTGGATCAATGGTTGTGCCTTTATCAGCTTCGTCTTTTGACAGCTCACCATCTTTTGATGGTGCTTCACCTGCTGGTGCTGACGCACCCGCCTCAAAAATTGCAACCACTTCTGCCGATAATACGGTATCATCCACATTCTTAACGATACTGGTAATCACACCATTGTCAGGCGCAACAATCTCCAAAACTACTTTATCAGTCTCAACTTCAGCCAAAAGTTGGTCACGGCTAACGGCTTCACCTTCAGCAACATGCCATTCAACGATCGTACCATCTTGTACTGATTCTGGAAATACAGGGGCTTTAATTTCAGCCATAATAAACTCCTTCAAGTTTATAAATCAAAATATGTTATTTTAAATACTAAATGTTATTAGCCAAAACGCACACGGCACTTTGGCTAATGAATGTTACTTCAAGGCTTCCACTGTCACACCCAAGGCTTCAGCAATCAAAGCTTTTTGTTGTTCGGTGTGCAGTTTTGGTGAGCCTGTCGCAGGTGCAGCAGCGGCAGGACGCGCCGAAGGTGTAATAATTTTTGCCTTCGTTGGTGCAGGTACTACCATACGGAATAGCTCAGGTGCTAAGTAATACCAAGCACCTTGATTCAGCGGCTCTTCTTGTGCCCACATGATTTCTTCTAAGTTTGGATACTTGTCAATTTCAGCCAAGATGCGTTCTTCAGGCAACGGATACAGCTGCTCAATACGAACAATAGCGATATGCTCTTGACCCAGTTTGCGACGCTGATCGAGCAAATCATAATACACTTTACCGCCACAAAGTACCAAGCGTGTCACCTGCTCATGATTGATTGAATCAATTTCAGGCAAGACAGTTTCAAATTTGCCCGATGCCAATTCTTCTAAATTAGAGGTTGCAAGTGGATGTCTAAGCAAGCTCTTAGGCGACATCACAATCAATGGTTTGCGGATTGGGCGTACTACCTGACGGCGTAAGGCATGGAAAATCTGTGCTGGCGTTGTTGGCGTAATAACCTGCATATTATCCTCAGCACACAGCTGCAAGAAACGCTCCAGACGCGCTGATGAATGCTCAGGACCTTGACCCTCAAAACCATGAGGTAAAAGCATCGTCAAACCACAAACACGCTGCCATTTGGTTTCGCCAGATGAAATAAACTGATCGATCACCACCTGTGCACCGTTCACAAAGTCGCCAAACTGTGCTTCCCAAATAATCAATGCATTCGGCACTGTGGTGGCATAGCCATATTCAAAAGCCAATACCGCCTCTTCTGATAGCAGTGAATTATAAGTGGCAAAGCGTGCTTGGTCTTTGGTGATATGTTGCAGAGGAATATACATACTGCCATCATTCATATTATACAGTTCTGAATGACGATGTGAGAATGTGCCACGACCGACATCCTCGCCTGTAATACGCACCAATGAACCTTCAGCAGCAAGGCTAGCATATGCCAAAGTCTCAGCCGCGCCCCAGTTAAGAGGTTCTTCACCAGTTTGCATCGCCAAACGCTGCTCAACGACTTTCGCCACTTGACGCTGCAGGGTAAACCCTTCAGGGATTTTTGCCATCGCACGACCATAGGATTTGAGCTTTTCGATATCGACGCCCGTTTCCCAGTCGTCTTGCAAATCGTGACCTAAATAAGGCTTCCAATCAACGAACAGTTCAGTATTTGGCTCGCTGACCAAACCGCCTGCAACAAACTCACCACGATCCAATAGTTCACGATAGTCATCTTCAAGCTTGGCACCCTGCTCATGAGTGATGATACCCTCTTGAACCAATTGCTCAACATATTGGGCACGCGTGGTCGGTAGTTTTTTGATGACTGCATACATCAAAGGCTGTGTCGCAGATGGCTCGTCAGATTCGTTATGACCATTACGGCGATAACAGAAAATATCTAGCATAACATCTTTGCCAAATTCACGGCGGTAATCCACAGCCAATTGAGAGGCAAATACGACCGCTTCAGGGTCATCGCCATTGACATGCAAAATCGGTGCATGAACCATTTTGGCAACATCAGTACAATACTCTGTCGAGCGAGCGTCTTCAATACGAGAAGTGGTAAAGCCAACTTGGTTATTGATGACAATATGAACCGTACCGCCAGTCTTATAGGCGCGTGTTTGAGACATTTGGAAAGTCTCTTGGTTAACACCCTGACCTGCCAGTGCGGCATCTCCATGCACCACCAAAGGCAAAACCGTACTGTTATCAATTTGTAAGCCATATTTTTCAGAACGGCGTGCTTGGCGTGCTCTTACCGAACCTTGAAGCACGGGAGAGACAATCTCAAGGTGTGATGGGTTAAATGCCAATGCCAAGTGCATCTCACCGCCTGGTGTCATGACATTAGATGAAAAACCATTGTGATATTTCACATCTCCTGAACCATTAACAGGCTGCACTTTACCATCAAATTCATCAAACAAATCGCTTGGTTTTTTGCCCAAAATATTGACCAAAAGATTCAAACGGCCACGGTGTGCCATACCAATGACAACCTCTTTTGAGCCATGAGCACCTGTGCGTTGTACCATCTCATGCACTGCAGGAATGAAGCTTTCGCCACCTTCTAGGCCAAAACGCTTGACACCTGTATATTTACGAGCTAAGTATTTCTCCAAACCTTCAGCCGCTGTTAGACGCTCTAGAATTTCTAATTTTTTATCTTTGTCAAATTTGATATGACCGTGATTTGACTCGATATAATTTTCAATCCAACGCTTTTCAACCCCCTGAAAAACATGCATATATTCATAACCAATGCTTTGGCAATACACACGCTCTAAGATTTCGATAATTTCACGCAATTTAGCTTCTGATTTCCCAATCGCCAAATCATTGGTTGGAAATGTGGTGTCCAAATCTGACTCCGCCAACCCATGAAATGCCAAAGTCAAATCCTCAACCTCTGGACGCGGATGTAGCCCCAATGGATCAAGATTTGCCTTGCGATGACCACGGCGACGATAGGCAGAAATTAATGCCTGCACCGCCATTTGTTTAGGATGATGCTCGACAGATGAGTCGCTTGATTTTGCGGTCAATCCTGATTGGTTGCGTGCCAACAATAAAAACTGCTCTTTGATTGCATTGTGTGGTGCATCATCATCTTGACGATAAGTAGCAAAATAATCTTGCCACTCTTTGCTCACACTTTGGCTGTCTGCCATATATTGTTCATACAGTGCTTCGACATAGGCTGCACTGTCTGCCGCCAATTCGGTGTTTGCAAAGGCCACCGTATCTTTACTACTGTTTGTCATTCGTTTTTCGCCATTTTATTAAAAAAGTTGATGTGCCATGCTCTTGACAACCATGGCTGTCAATCTGTATCAAAACTGACACATAGGTATGCATAGTGTACGCCATTTGGATAAAGATAACAAGGGTGATAATTACCCTAAAATACAATTATCCTTATAAAGCCAAAAAAGCGTAGATACTTTTACCTGAGTATAAACTTACGATCACCAAGGCTAATTTTTGGTGTTATATGCAACAATGGATAACATTATTAAGATTTATTTCATTTTATCAAAATACTATCAAAGATACGCATGCCCTGATATGGCGATCTTAGTGATACCAATATAAAAAGCCGCACCCAGCGATACGGCTTTTTATAGATTTAAAATATGCTTAAAGTTTGATTATCCTGCTTGATCTAAAAGCATATTACGAATATGACCGATGGCTTTGGTTGGGTTTAACCCCTTGGGGCAAACGCTGACACAGTTCATAATACCACGGCAACGGAATAAGCTAAATGGGTCATCTAAGCGAGCCAAACGAGCTTGGGTGTCGGTATCACGACTATCAATAATAAAACGATAGCCATTTAATAATGCAGATGGGCCTAAGAATTTATCAGGATTCCACCAAAATGATGGGCAAGCCGTTGAACAGCACGCACACAAGATACACTCGTAAAGACCGTTCATTTTTTCACGCTCTTCTGGTGATTGCAATCGCTCTTTAGGCGGTGCAGGCTGGTTATTAATTAAATATGGATGAACTTTTTCATACTGTTCATAAAATTGGTTCATATCCACAACCAAATCTTTAATCACAGGCAACCCTGGTAAAGGTCGGATGGTGATTTTGTTTGGCAAAGTATTCATATTAATCAAGCATGCCAAACCATTTTTGCCATTGATATTCATACCATCAGAGCCACAAATACCCTCACGGCACGAGCGGCGGAAAGTTAAGGTTTCATCTTCACGCTTTAGGCGAAGTAAAACATCAAGCAACATACGGTCTGAATCTAGTAATTCAACGGTATATGACTGCATATAAGGGGCATTATCTTTGTCTGGGTCATAGCGATAAATCTCTACGATACGGGTGCCTCGACTCATGATTTTTCTCCAGTAATAATTTGGATAGGATTGGCGTCACGCCAACCCTCCGATATTTGGCTTAGGGTGATTAGAAAGTCCGAACACGCGGCACACAATAATCAACCGTCAATGGCTGCTTACGAACTGGCTTATACACAACTTTATTACCCTCTGAATACCAAAGTGTGTGCTTCATCCATTCGCTATCATTACGGCCAAGTGGTGCTGGCTCATAATCTGCTGGATGCTCATAATCAACCACCATATGTGCACCACGACATTCTTGACGCAGTGACGCAGAAATCATCGTTGCTTTTGCAACTTCATATAAGTTTGCTACCTCAAGTGCCTCAATACGGGCGGTATTAAAGACAGCTGATTTATCTGCCAAATGGATTTGCTCAACTTTTGGGGCAAGTGCCATGATTTTTTGTACACCTTCATCCATCAGTGCCTGAGTACGAAACACGCCAGCATGAGACTGCATGGTATTACGAATCTCATCAGCAACCTCTTGGGCATTGTAGCCTTCGGTAGAGTTTTGTAGCTTATCAAGACGAGACTGGGTAAAATCTAGCACCCGTGGATTAAGCGGCTTATAATTACGCCCCGTTTGGTTAAATTCATCAATGATGTGCTGACCTGCTGCACGACCAAACACCACCAAATCAAGCAGTGAGTTAGTACCCAAGCGGTTGGCACCATGAACAGATACACACGCACACTCACCAATGGCATAAAGACCTTTAACAATACGGCCTTCGGTATATAGACCCTGCTCATCAACAGGACCTTCTAGGTTTGGTACAGTAACCTGACCGTGAATGTTGGTTGGAATACCACCCATCATATAATGGATAGTCGGCACAACAGGCACAGGTTCTTTGGTAATATCCACATTACCAAAGTTTTTGCTAATCTCAAACACTGACGGCAAGCGCTTCATCAGCGTAGCAGCACCTAAGTGCGTCATGTCCATGACAATGTAATCACCATTGGGACCACAACCACGACCCTCTTTAATCTCTTGGTCCATAGAGCGAGAGACGAAATCACGAGGGGCCAAATCTTTTAGAGTTGGGGCATAACGCTCCATGAATGCTTCGCCATGCTTATTGCGTAAAATTGCACCCTCACCACGACAGCCTTCGGTCAATAGGACGCCAGCTCCTGCCACACCTGTTGGGTGAAATTGCCAAAATTCCATGTCCTGCAAAGGAATGCCAGCACGCACCGCCATGCCCAAGCCATCTCCTGTATTAATATAAGCATTGGTTGATGCTTTAAAGATACGACCTGCACCACCTGTTGCTAATACTGTGGTATTGGCTTGGAAAACTGAAATATTACCTGTTTCTTGGTCTAGGGCGATCACGCCATTAATATTACCTTCATCATCTTTAATCAAGTCGAGCGCAATCCACTCCACAAAAAACTGTGTGCCTTTTTCAAGATTTTTTTGGTATAAGGTATGCAAAAGCGCATGACCTGTACGGTCGGCGGCAGCACACGCACGAGGCACAGGTTTTTCGCCATAATTTGAGCTGTGACCACCAAATGGACGCTGGTAAATCGTACCATCTGCGTTACGGTCAAAGGGCATGCCCATGTGTTCTAGCTCATAAACGACCTTAGGTGCTTCACGGCACATATATTCAATGGCATCTTGGTCACCTAACCAGTCAGAGCCTTTGACGGTATCATAAAAATGAAAATGCCAGTTATCAGGACTCATATTACCCAAAGATGCACCGATACCACCTTGGGCTGCAACGGTATGTGAGCGAGTGGGGAAAACTTTGGTAATGACAGCGACTTTCATACCACCATTGACTAATTGCAATGACGCACGCATGCCTGAACCACCACCGCCAACGATGACGGCATCAAAGTTTAGCGTTGGGATATTATTAATTGTGTTATCTTGGTTTGTTGCCATGTTAATTCCTAATGATTGCATATTGCATTTGGTATTCGTATGTTGAAGCTTTGGTTAATTACCAAAAAATCATCACGCCCCAAAACAGATAGACCAAAACAGCGATAATGACCAAAGATTGGATGACCAAACGCAAACCTGATGATTTGACATAATCCGTCAAAACCGTCCACATGCCCACCCATGCGTGAAATACCAATGATAAAATCGCCACCAAGCTAAATAGCTTCATTGGTAGACTTAGCATAAAGCCTTGCCAGCTTTCAAAATTCACATCATTGAATAGGAAAAAGCCTACCATAACAACGCTATAAACTGCTAAGACAACCGCACTAATACGCTGTAAAATCCAATCTCGTGAACCTGAACCTGTCAAGCCAGTCGCACTTTTAATACCAGAATTATTTCTCATTAGAACATCACCCATACAAACGATGCGACAATCAGTACAGCCGCGATTACAAAACTAATCACCGCAGCAGTACGCCCAGATTTAAGCTCTTCATTCATGCCAGCATCAGCAAGCAAATGCTTGATACCCATAACAAAATGGTAAGCGGTTGCCGCCACAAAAATCCATGCCACAAAACGCAGGGCGATATTGTTAAATACAGCAGCAAAACTATCAGCTGATGATAATGAAGTTTGAAGAATACACAACATGACAGGCACAAGCAAAAACAGCACAATGCCTGACACACGATGCAAAATAGAAGCCATAGCAATCGGTGATTTTGAGTTCACCGCAATCACTTGGCTTAATGGTAGGTTAATCGGTCGGTTGCTTTTCACAGCGGGCATCCTTATCTAATTTACGCCGAAAAATGGCAAGGAGTAGCTGGCTGGCTTATCAATCGGGCAGTAGATACATAGGTAAATACGCAAAAAATACCGCCCAATCAATTCTCACAACTCATCACAGGTCATGAGCTTTTCAGCGAGCACCACAAAAAAATGCACAATCTTATCACGATAACCAATCACCAAACCATCAAAATTTCATGGTCTTATTATAGAGTCAATGTGTACTTATCAACAACGACTTATCATTAAAATTGATTGGTAGAAGCTTAATTTTCTGATAACTACGATTGATTATCGTTTAGAAAAATGCGAACATAAATGACCTAAATTATAAAACGCTTACTCAATAATTACAAACAAAATCCCAAACTTTGTGCAAAATTTCCGAAATTTTTCCAAAAAATACCTCACAAATGCGTGAATTAATTGTTACAAACAGTGTCAGGCTTTGAAAATTGCTTGCCAAGTAAGCAAATTGCCCCTAAAATCCAAGTTGAGCCAGTGGGTGAATGTTCACTAATTTTGTTCTTGATACGAAAAAGTCTTGTAACTTTATCAAAGTTTTTGTATTATCCAATTTTGTATTATCCAAAAGGTTCACTATTGATCGTGCCTACATGCAGATATGAATATATAACAAAACAAGGACGCCACACGATTTGGGCTAATGGCTTAGCCAATTTGTGTGAAATTATTCATCTGATTGTATTTGTATCTTATATGGTGCTAGCACCCACAAGGAAGTATGGTGACTGTTGTCATGTACAATACAAGGTTTTCAGATGATTTTAACCATAGATGAGGTCAATTATGTCAAAGAAAGTTACTCTTACCGTTGACGGTACCGAATACGACATGCCCGTGCTGGAGAGCACTTTGGGTCGTCCAGTACTGGACATTAGTGCTGTTGCCAAAGCAGGTTTATGGACTTATGATCCTGGCTTTATGGCGACTGCACCAGTAGAATCTGCCATCACTTTTATTGATGGTGAAAAAGGCGAGCTTTTACATCGTGGCTATGCCATTGACGACTTAGCATCCAAGGCTGAGTATTTAGAAGTTTGTTATGCGTTATTATACGGCGATTTGCCCAACGCCGAACAAAAACAAGCATTTTATCAACGCATCTCTGATCATATGTCTGTACACGATCAGTTGCGTAAATTCTTTGAGGGTTTCCGCCGTGATGCTCACCCAATGGCAATCATGGTTGGCGTGGTGGGCGCACTGTCAGCGTTCTATCACAACCATTTGGATATCTCCGATGCTGAGCATCGTGACAATACTGCCGTGGATTTGATTGCAAAAGTACCAACCCTTGCTGCGATGAGCTATAAATACTCAATCGGCGAGCCATTCATGTATCCACGCAAAGATTTTAGCTATGCTGAAAACTTCTTGTATATGATGTTTGCCACACCAGGTGAGCCAGATTATAAAGTCAATCCTGTGCTTGTCAAAGCGATGGATAAAATCTTTACCCTACACGCTGACCACGAACAAAACGCATCCACTTCTACCGTACGCTTGGCAGGCTCAACAGGTGCCAACCCATACGCATGTATCGCAGCGGGTATCGTAGCACTTTGGGGACCATCGCATGGCGGTGCTAACGAAGCTGTTCTTGAGATGCTTGATGAAATCGGCTCTGTTGAACATGTCGAAGAATTTATGGAAAAAGTTAAGCGTAAAGAAGTCAAATTAATGGGCTTTGGTCATCGTGTCTATCGCAACTTTGATCCACGCGCCAAAGTCATGAAAGAGACATGTGATGAGGTTTTGGGCGCTTTGGGCATCAATGATCCTAAACTCGAGCTTGCGATGAAACTTGAAAAAATCGCCCTAGAAGATCCGTATTTTGTTGAGCGTAAACTCTATCCAAATGTTGACTTCTACTCTGGCATCATCCTAAAAGCCATCGGTATCCCAACCTCAATGTTTACCGTAATCTTTGCCTTGGCGCGTACTGCTGGCTGGATTGCTCACTGGACAGAAATGCACTCAGAGTCTTTTAAAATCGGTCGTCCACGCCAGCGTTACACTGGCGAGACGCATCGTGAGTTCGTACCTGTGGACAAACGTAAATAATCCGCTTCATACGGATTTACTATAAAAATTTCCCCAAGTGATCGCTTGGGGAAATTTTTTGTGTTATAGATATCATCATCCCTAGCACCATACTGACCAAATCGCCAGAGTGTAAATCCTAGCAAGAAAGTGTTACACACAAATACTGGTCCTACCCAAAAGCATGGGTTTATAATAATACGATCAATCACCACCAAGGAGCCTGACATGATCATCAACAAACCTCTGCTTGCCATCGCTTTTGCTACTGCCTTGAGTGCTTGTAGTCAGCCCACCGCTGGCACTGAGCAAACAGCTGCACTAAGCACACAAAATGCACAAGAGACGCAGCACGCAGCACACGCCCATCACGATACCAGCATGCCGATGGCTGCACACACCAGCGAGTACATGCAGTCGATGAACACCATGCACGATGCGATGATGGCAGCTGCCACCAAAGCTCATGCCGATGTCGCTTTCGTTGAAGGGATGATCCCGCATCACCAAGGGGCGATACAGATGGCACAGATCGAGCTAAAATACGGCAAAGATGCCGCCATGCGTAAGCTTGCCCAAGACATCATCGATACACAACAAACCGAGATTGAATTTATGCAAAATTGGCTGACCACCGCCCAAGATAAAGATGCCATCGATGCCAATAGCGAGCACGCCAAAGCCTATCTTAGCGACATGAGTATACATGATGCGATGATGACAGGGGTACATCACGAAGATGCTGACATCGCCTTTGCCCAAGGGATGATTCCGCATCACCAAGGGGCGATACAGATGGCACAGATCGAGCTAAAATACGGCAAAGATGCCGCCATGCGTAAGCTTGCCCAAGACATCATCGACGCCCAAAACCCAGAGATTGCACTGATGAAACAGTGGCTCGGCAGTCGTGGTATCAGCCAATAATCAAACAAAAAACCCATCAAGCAATCACGCTTGATGGGCTTGGCAAGTCAGATGAGCGAATTATTTACCCAATCCTGCCTGCTGTAACAGCGCACCAAAGCTGCCCATCGTTTTGGCAGGTTTGGCGGTAGATTTTGGTTTGTCTTGGCGAGCAGGTTTGCGATCTGCTTTGGGCTTATGATTTGCCGATTTGTCTGCTTTATCCGCCTTGGCTGACTGATTAGCTTTGGCAGATTTTTCAGATTTCATACTAAAGCCAATACGCCCACGCACTTCATCCACCGAAATAACCCGAACTGTAACAATATCTTGAGGCTTAACAACATCAGCAGGGTTGGCCACAAAACCATCTGACAGCTCTGAGATATGCACTAAGCCATCTTGATGCACGCCAACATCGACAAAACAGCCAAAGGCGGTCACATTGGTCACGACGCCCTCAAGGGTCATGCCTACTTTTAAGTCTTTGATTTCATTAACATCATCACGAAACTTGGCAGTACGAAACTCTCCACGAGGGTCATGTGCAGGTTTGGCAAGCTCATTTAAAACCGTTGCCAATTGGCTAAAATTATCCGAACTGTCATTAAGCGCTTTGGTCAAGCTCTCATTGCCCAACACCTCATCTAGTGATTTACCATGCTGAGTTAAAATTTCATATACCAATCCGTAGCTTTCAGGGTGGACACCAGTAGCGTCCAGTGGTTCATCACCCTCTTTGATACGCAAAAACCCTGCCGCTTGCTCAAAAGTTTTGACGCCCAAGCGTGGTACATTTTTTAGTGCTTCACGGTTAGTAAAAGCACCATGTGCACGACGATACTCAACAATTTGTTGGGCAACATTTTTATTAAGCCCTGAGATATGAGCTAAAATTGCAGGGCTTGCGGTATTGACATCTACCCCCACCGCATTGACACAGTCTTCGGTTACCTTGTCTAAACTGCTTTCAAGCTCAGTTTGATTGACATCGTGCTGATACTGACCGACGCCGATCGCTTTTGGCTCAACCTTGACCAATTCTGATAACGGATCTTGTAAGCGGCGTGCAATCGACACAGCACCACGCACCGATACATCCAAATCAGGCAACTCTTGGGAGGCGATCTCGCTGGCTGAATAAACCGATGCACCCGCCTCTGAGACCACCAATGCCTGAGTAGATAAAGAAGCTTCACGAATGATTGATTTCACCAGCTCTTCACTTTCTCGGCTGGCAGTACCATTACCAATAGCGACCAATTCAACCTGATGCGTCTTAATCAGCGTCTCAATGCGATCTTTGGCTTCGGCCAGTTTATGGTGCGGCTTAAAAGGATAGACCGTATCAGTTGCCAACACCTCACCCATGCCATCAATCACCGCCATCTTGACGCCATGACTATAGCCCGGATCCACCCCCAAAATCGCCTTACGGCCCGTTGGAGCAACCATAAGTAGATGCTTGAGATTCTCTGCAAAAACAGCGATGGCATCCGCCTCTGCTGCCAAGCGACGCTCGGTTAAGAGGCGGTGCTCAATCTGTGAACGCCACTTAACCAGCCAAAGTTTTTTGGCGGTCTCGGTCAAAAATTCACCATTAGCAGCTTTTGGGTCAATCTCAAAATGACGCATGATCATCTCAATAAATGGTTCATCTTCACCATCAACATGTAACACCAATACATTTTGTTGACGCCCACGCAACATAGCAAGCAGGCGGTGATTTGATAGCTTGGCAAATGGTTCGGTATGCTCAAAATAGTCTTTGAATTTTTCGCCCACTTCACGCTTTTCTTCACCGATTAATTCAGAGCGAATGCTTGCCGTGGCATTAAATCCAGTGCGTACCTTGTCCAATAAGTCCAATGCTGTCGCCCATTCATCCAAAATAATCGCCTGAATGCCGACGATTTGTTTATCAAAATCACCAAAATCAGCCTCGAAAGTTTCGCCTTTATCATCGGTCAGCGTCTCAGGTGATACATAACCCTCAAGTGCTTCTGCTGGGCTTTGACCTGCCAAAACAGCATGTGCAATTGGTTCAAGTCCTGCCAATTTTGCGCGTGCAGCCACAGAGCGACGGCGTGGACGATAAGGCTGATAAATCTCTTCAAGCTCAAGCTTGGTTGAGGCGGTATTCACCCGTTCAGCAAGCTCATCCGTCATAACATTTTGAGCGGCCAACAAACCTAGGATTTTTTGGCGGCGTGCTGCCAAATCTCGCTCAATGATGAGTGATTTTTCAAGTTCACGCAAAATCTCATCATCTAGGCCGCCAGTATGCTCTTTGCGATAGCGAGCAATAAAAGGAACGCTTGCCCCTTCATCATAAAGTCTAGCAAATGCTTCAACCTGAGTGCTTTTGATGGCATGCGTTGCAGCAAGTTTGGCATAAATGGCTTGATGGTCGATTTGAATGTCGGTATCAGTCGTTGTGTTGGTCATAAGGATTCTTTTAATTACGCCGATTGGCAGGAAATGTTTACCTATTATACCAACTTTCACTCAAAACACCAAAGCCCAGCGCTCAAAGTCTACCGACAGCCTTTAAAATATCCTTTAAAATACCATCAAAACTTTCAGGCAGTCTTGACCAAATCTCAAAGAAAATTAACATAAAACTAGTGACATTTTACTGTGCAATATTGTACACTAAGACTATTGAGCCGACTTGATACAGTCGGTATATGATGATAAGGAAGATGATATGACAGACATATTAGATACGATGACGCACCGTATTTTGGTGGTAGATGACGATGCTCGGCTACGAACACTGTTGCAACGCTTTTTGGAAGATGATGGTTATGTGGTGCGTGTTGCACATGATGGTAAGCAGATGGATAAACTCATCGCGCGTGAGATGTTTTCTTTGATTGTTTTAGATTTAATGCTCCCTGACGAAGATGGCATCGCAATTTGTAAGCGTCTGCGTGCAGAAAATTCAAGCATTCCCATCATCATGCTCACCGCCAAAGGCTCTGATGCGGATCGCATTGCAGGACTTGAAGCAGGTGCTGATGACTATTTGCCAAAACCGTTTAACCCAAAAGAGCTGCTTGCACGTATCAAAGCGGTATTGCGTCGCCAAAATAGAGAACTGCCAGGCGCCCCAAGCCAACAAGTAGAAGTGGTAGAGTTTGGACCTTGGACACTGGATTTATCCACACGCACTCTCAAACGAGATGGTAATGTCGTTACCTTAACTACTGGTGAGTTTAGTGTTTTAAAAGCTTTGGTTCAGCATCCAAGAGAGCCTTTGACTCGTGATAAGCTCATGAATCTTGCGCGTGGTCGTGAGTGGGGTGCGATGGAGCGTTCTATTGATGTTCAGGTATCTCGCCTACGCAGATTGATCGAAGACAATCCTTCTCAAGCTCGCTATATCCAGACGGTTTGGGGCGTGGGCTATGTATTTGTGCCAGATGGTGCTGAAGGCTGATTAGCACATATGCCATAATGGGACAGTTTCGTCCCATCTTTATTTCATTGATAAGTCAAAATAACCATGAGACCGATTCATCAAATTCCAACCACGCTTGTTACAGGCTTTCTTGGTGCTGGCAAAACCACGCTCATCAACGCCCTAATTACTCATAAATCCCACCAAAGATGGGCGCTACTGCTGAATGAATTTGGTCAAATTGGTATAGACAGTGCGCTTGTGACCGATGATGACATCGCCATCAAGGAAGTTAATGGCGGTTGCATCTGTTGCACAGGTCAACTGCCCTTGCAAGTTGCACTTGTCAGGCTCATTAATGAGCATCATCCTGATCGCCTAATTATTGAGCCGACAGGGCTTGCACACCCCAATGAGCTGTTAGATCAGCTGTCTGAACCACATTGGCAAACCACGCTTACGCTCAATGCCGTCATCTGTGTACTCAGCGCACCTCAGTGGCAACAAGAAAAATATCGCACTCATGATGGCTATATTGCCCATGTGCGTCACGCTGATATTGTTGCCATCAATCGCCATGATACACTCACAGATCATGAACGGCAGGCTTTAAGAGCGTGGATCAAAAGCATCAATGAGCATGCTGTCATCATCGATGAGGCACCTTTAAACCAAGAAATTGCTGAAATATTATTAACCACGCCACATAACGCTCAAAAGACGACTTGGCGGATTCGTTTGACAGCGTCAAACTCAATGATAACTCAAGCCACCGACAAAACTGCCAAGGAGTTAAATGATTTACCTTATCGGTATCATGAGCGACGAGCAGCACATCAAGTGGGCGGGTGGCGACTGCCTAGCACATGGCAATTTGATAGTTATCATCTACAAAAGTGGCTGTTATCTCGTCCGAATTATTTACGCATCAAGGGGGTTGTGCATACTTTAGAAGGCTGGCTTTTAATCAATATTACCCCCGAGAGTATCAATATCACAGACACCACCGCCCGAGATCACAGTAAGATTGAGCTGATATTTGAGGAAAAAAATGCCAAAGATGATGACTGTTGGCAAGTTTGGGATCGTGAATTGATGGATTTGGCGTAAACTGTGCATGACACTACTTAATAACAAGCAAAATTAATAACGAGCAAAAAAATACCTTGCATCAGCAAGGCATTTTAAGTATTGATATCATTAGCCATAATGGGCGTATTTTGGATCTGCCGCTGCTGTAAATAGCACATCAGTCGATGAATTAAGTGCCGTTTCGGCAGAGTCTTGTACCACGCCGATGATAAAGCCGATAGCAACCACTTGCATGGCGATATCATTTGGAATGTTAAATAAATTACACGCCAAAGGAATCAATAAAAGCGATCCGCCCGCCACGCCAGAAGCGCCACACGCTGACAAACTGCCGACAATCGCCAACAGTACCGCTGCACCAAAGCTAACCTCAATCCCTAAAGTGTGTGCTGCCGCTAAGGTTAAAATATTAATGGTAATCGCAGCACCCGCCATATTAATCGCCGAACCCAAAGGAATACTTACCGAATAAGTATCTTCGCTTAGACCCAATTTGCGTGCAAGGTTCATATTTACAGGGATATTCGCTGCTGATGAGCGTGTAAAAAATGCCGTCACACCAGACTCACGCAAGCAGGTGAATACTAAAGGATAAGGATTTTTGCGTGTCATCACCGCAACGATGATGGGATTTATCACCAAAGCAATAAACAGCATCGAGCCGACCAGTACCGCCAATAATCGTGCATAGCCCACCAGTGCTTGAATACCAGTTTCTGCCACAGTTGACGCCACCAGACCCAAAATCCCAAACGGTGCCAACGCAATAATCCATTTAACCACACTGGTTACCGCCATACCCAAATCTGACACCACGTGCAAAGTGGTCTCTGTGACATGGCGAAGCGCAAGACCAATCAGCACCGCCCAAGTCAAAATCCCCATATAATTGGCATTGGCCAATGATGCCACAGGGTTGGCAACCAAATTCATCACAAGATTGGTTAAAACTTCACGCAAGCTTTGGGGTGCAGCTTGCTCAATGCTTTCGATATTATTTAAGACCAGTTCTGTTGGGAACATAAAACTTGCACCTACAGCGACCAATGCTGCCGAAAATGTACCCACCAAATAAAGAAAAATAATCGGTTTAATACGACTGTCTGCACCGATACGCTGATTTGAAACCGCTGCCAATACCAACACAAACACCAGTATTGGTGCAACTGCCTTAAGTGCACCTACAAAAATTGAGCCCAAAATACCCAAACTTAAGCCAAAAGATGGGGCAACCACCCCAATTATCGTCCCAATCACCAGTGCCAACACAATCAGTGGCACCAAACCCAGACGCAAATAAGCATCTACAATTGAACGCATAATCACTCCTAAAATGACAAGAATCTATTCATCGTGCTTTGATTAATTCTTACTGGTCTAACAGCTTACTTTTACAGAATAAAAACTCATCTTCAGTAATAACACCTGTTTGTCTAAGATAAGCCAGCTTAGCCAATTCATTAGCCAGTGAGTCAGGCATTTCTTCAGCCCTGTCTCGTCTATCAAAGTTAATAAAAGAGATGTTATTTTTAATAATCCGTACTCCCCAATAAATGAGAATAAAGAAAAGTACAACAAAAATGAATTCCTCACTTATAACACCAAACACAATTAAAAGAATCGTGATGACCAAAGCTATTCTGTCTTTTTTACTGATGTCCATGTATCTGCCCACCCAAACCATAAAAGATATAACATAAACCAAAACAAAAAGACCAGTCAAGTCACTGGTTTGTATTTGTTACAAAAAAGTTTATCTCTTAATAAATATCTCACCAGTTTATGTTGTTTTTATTGATAAACTTCTTATGTTTTACTGCGTTTAACAGATAATTTATTATCCTTATTGACATAAATCAGATTAAATGCAATCCGAGTAAGTAATACCTGATTTGCCTTTTTATGACTATACTTAAGAAAATGGTAAGTATGTTTTTAAGTGGATGTAACAAATTTTTGTTTTGCTGTAGGCATATTCTTTATCAAAGCCCAAAAGCTTATCAAACTTTAGAAAAATCCAGCTCAAAACCAGATTCAAATGCCATGGGTTTGTTGGTAATAGGGTCGGTGAATGATAAGTGCTTAGCCAAAAGCTGTAATGGTTTATCAAAATCATCCTTAGCACAATGCATCACTTTTGGATAAAAACTATCGTGGGCGATGGGTATGCCCAAATAATTTAGGTGCACTCTGAGCTGATGCAGCTTGCCCGTTGTTGGTTTTAGCTCATATTTTGCCCATTTGCCATCTTCACTGACCGCTAAGATATCAATATCAGTATGTGTATTAGGCTCGCCGATACCAACCGCCATGGTATAAAACGGCTCACCTCGCACCAAGGGCAGCGAGACTTGTAAAGGGAATTGATGTGCCTGAGTCATCGGTGCGATGGCGTGATAAATTTTATTGATTTGTCTGTCGTTAAACAGTGATTGATAAGCACGGCGTGATTCACAAGTCTTGGTAAAAATCATCA
Organism: Moraxella catarrhalis; assembly: GCF_001632285.1. GTDB lineage: Bacteria > Pseudomonadota > Gammaproteobacteria > Pseudomonadales > Moraxellaceae > Moraxella > Moraxella catarrhalis. Next base: position 106,540 of record NZ_LWAH01000001.1, on the reverse strand, counting down.
GCCCAGCCGTCTGTTTATCCAAGCGATGTGCGGGTGAAAGATGGGGATTGCCTGTGGTTTGTTTTAGGCGTGTTAGTAGTGTTTGTTGCACATAGCCACCTGCTGGTGATACCATCAAAAAATGCGGTTTATCCACCACCAGCAGTGTTTGGTCTTCATAAATGATGTGATGCTCAAACGGTACAACAACCTCATCGCAAAGATGGCGATAGTAAGTGATGGTCATACCATGCTGATAGGGGCTATTTAAGTCAAGCACCCTGCCATCAATATCTTTGACCAGTCCATCATTAAATCGCTTTTGCCAAACTGCTGTACCGATATGATGAAATTTTTTGCACACATACTCAAAAATTGTCAATGGTGCATCTTTTATCTTAGGTAAATACAGTTTGCTTGGTGAGATGCCCTGACGCATCATTAAGACGCATGATGAATACAATAAGGCGTATAAGGCACAGTTTTTAGGCGGTTTTCGTTAATCGGTTCACCACATTCAACACAGCTGCCGTATTCTCCTTGCTCAATACGGCGTAATGCACCATTGACCTGTGTCAGTCCTTGCTCGGCCTCAATCAATAATGCCTTACGCATTTCATCACGACTGGCAGCAACTGCTTGATCATCCCAGTGCTGCTGGAGCTGGTCTTTGGGGTTTGAGATATGATCGCTGATTTTATCAATTCTTGATTGATATTCTTTTTTGAGTGCTAATAAGTCTTGTTTGTAAGCATCAAGATTTTGCATGGTAACCCCCAGCGTTGGTATAAAACAAATTTTTAATTTTCTTTACGCTTTCATTATTCATGAATTCATCACAAAAGGCAATAGTTGGTTAGATTTTTCACCCCATTTCACTGATGAAAATGGATAAATCAAGCCTATTATCTGTAATTTTGATGAAAATTGATTAAAATAACCATACCAAACTCTGCCAAATCATAAAGTTTTTAAATGATTAAAACCCATACCAATTTTGTAAGCAATATCTTACAAACATTGATGACATTTGCCACTATTTTAACCTAATAAATTTGGGCATAATATAGCCCAACAGCAAAGGATAATAGGTACAGGTAAGTACCAACGCTAGGATAGCATGGCTGTTACAAGGATAACCATAGGGAAATATGCAATGATTGCGTACAAAAAACCACAAGCCAAAACTTGTGGTTTTTTGTGATTGGTGTTTATGCTCATCTAAGTTTGCTCAACGATTGCATAAACGCCCAAGCTCTCTACAAAAGTCTCTAGAACTTTTTGCTCAACTTCAATCGTCATACGCACATCCGTTTTATAGTCAACCTTCAAAATACGACCACCGACTTGATGAATCAAATAACGCACTTGTGCTTCATGTGCAAAACTTATTTTTAACTTGACAATCTGATAGGCGATAAATGCTTTTAATACCATCTTATCTACCGCCATCTGAGCTGCTGCTGCATAGGCTCGGGTCAGACCACCAGCACCAAGTTTAATACCGCCAAAATAACGCACGACAATGATAATACAATTACCAATTGCCTTATGTTGTAAGACGCTTAAAATCGGTCTGCCTGCTGTGCCATTGGGTTCGCCATCATCATCAAAACCTGCACTGGTGGTATTGTGCGGATTTCCGATAATATAGCCATAACAATGATGGCGGGCATCTAGATAGCGGGTACGCAAATTTTGTACATGGCTCATTGCCTGCTCACGAGTACTAATGGGATAAGCAAAAGCCAAAAATTCGCTTTTTTTGATTTCGTATATTGCCTCACACGGCTTACTTAAAGTTTGGTAAGTCACAACCTATCTTCCATACAATGATACGCCATTTTCCCATATTTTGCCCTTTTGTACAATTTGGCGAAATCTTAGCCAACATCAAAACTACAAAGATACCAATCAAAATGTGCTAAAATCAGGCAAATTAAACCCACACAGTTCAAATAACTTGAATGAATGAGACCATATATGCGTTTGGATAAATTTTTAAGCAAAGCCACAGAACTGTCACGCAAAGATGCCAAAAAAGTTCTTCATGCTGGTGAAATTACTGTCAATGGCACCATCATCAAAGACTCAAGTCATCATGTTGATTTGGCAAATGATGAGATACTTTGGGCAGGTGAAGCACTATCGGTTGCTGATGGCAATCGATATATTTTGCTGTATAAGCCTGATGGTTTTGAATGCACCTTAAAGCCCAAAGAATACCCCATGGTAACTGACTTAATTGCGGTACCTGAGGTAGCCAATCTGCGTATCGCAGGGCGGTTGGATGTTGATACGACAGGCGCACTGCTATTGTCAGATGATGGTGCGTGGTTGCATCGTGTGACCAGCCCCAAACGCCATCAGCCCAAACAGTACCAATTAACACTTGCTGATGCGATGGATAAAGATGCTCAAGCATATGCCATCAAACAAATTGCCAACGGCATTTTATTAGAAGGCGAAACAGAAAAAACCCGCCCAGCTGTCTTGTCTTTTATTGATGAGACGCATGCTGTGCTGACACTTACCGAGGGTAAATATCATCAAGTCAAACGCATGATGGCATACTTTGGTAATAAAGTTATCAAGCTGCACCGTGCCAGCATTGGTCATATTTCACTTGAAGGGCTTCAGATGGGTGAATGCCGCTTTTTAACGCCAGATGAGATTAATCAATTTTAAGTTGGTCTGTACTATGATGAAGATAATTTTTCGTGGCACATTGGCAATCATGCTATTTGTGTCATCTTTTAGCACGCTTGCTTTAGCCAATAGCCCAGAGACACACACCACGCAAATTCAGACACGGCTTGCCAGTGCAGGGCTTGCCACACCTGTCGTTAAGGTGACCCAAAGTGCTGTGCCTAAACTGTGGCAAATTACTTTGGCAGATGGCAATCATTTACTGATCAGTGAAGATTTAGATTACATCATTCAAGGTAAACCCAGTGCCAACCCAAGCCCTGCCACGCCCATCGATGCCGCCACTCAGACCGCTCTTCCCATCGGTACGCCCATCACACCAGAACACCGTACCGCCTTATTAAAAAATATGAGTGCCATGCATGATATGACAGAGGCTGTTTTTTATCATACTGGTATCCAAGGCGTGCTGTGGGGCATTTCAGGACAAGGCGACACCACCTTTTTAATCAGCAGTGATGGGCGTTATCTGATGGATGGTGCGATGGCCAGCATCAAAAATGCACAATTTTCAGAATATGGCTTGGTATTTGAAGCGGCCAAAAATCGCCATATTTTAGGGGAATTATCTGATAAAGATTTGGTCATTTATCCTTCAAAAACTCGTGAAAAATCAGTACTTTATATTGCAAGTGATATCAATTGCCCTTATTGTAAAATCCTACACGAACGCATCGATGAGCTGAATCTTCAAGGTGTTACCATCAAAATTATCGGCTATCCCATTTATGATGAATCACGACTGCCTATGAATCATATTTGGTGTACGACAGACAACGCCAAGCGTGCCGCCCTGCTATCTGCTGCAATGAAAGGCATTATCCCAAATAGCCAAGCCCAATGCCAACACAACCCAAATCCACTATCTGCCATCCAAAAACAGGTAATGCCACTTGCCATCATGGGTACGCCAGCGGTTTTTGATGCCCAAGGCAGAGAATTTACAGGTGATTTATCCAACCATGAAATTTACCAATTTTTAAACCTTCGCTAAGTTTGCTTGGCCAACGGTGCCAAGCTGATTGAACCAAAAGTTTTATTCATCTTTTTGGCACAGAGATTTACTAAAAAACCAAGTGTTTCACATGAAACACTTGGTTTTAAGTATTAGCCATCATCAGTTAAATACCCAACAAATGACCATTGATTTTATTACTTTTTTGAGTTCATGGCTTGATAAATGGGGGCATCAACTCCATATTGAGGCATATTTTTGTACTTTTTATGGATTTTGACATGAGTAAAGACTTTTATAGCATTCTGGGTGTCGATCGCACGGCTGATGAAAAAGAGATTAAAAAAGCATTTCGTAAAATTGCGATGAAATACCACCCTGATCGCAACCCTGATAATCCTAAAGCCGAAGAAAAGCTCAAAGAAGCATCCAAAGCCTATGAAACGCTCAGTGATCCTGAAAAACGCGCAACCTATGACCGCATGGGACATAGTGCTTATGAACAAGGCATGGGCTCTGGTGGTTTTGGCGGGGGCTTTAGCGGTGGTGATTTTAATGACATCTTTGGCGATATCTTTGGGCAAGCCTTTGGTGGTGGTGGATTTGGAGGGTTTGGCGGTGGTAGATCCCAGCAACAAGCTCGCCAAGGTGCTAACTTATTATACAACATAACACTCACGCTTGAAGAAGCGGTCAAGGGCTGTAAAAAACAAATCAGCTATCAAACCAGCGTTTCTTGTCACACCTGCCATGGTAAAGGTGCGGTTAAAGATAGCGATGTCGTTACTTGTAGCACCTGCCATGGTCAAGGTCAGGTTCGGATGCAACAAGGGTTTTTTGTCATGCAACAAACCTGTCCCGATTGTCATGGTACAGGCAAACAAATTAAAAACCCTTGTCCAGATTGTCATGGTCAGGGCAAAACAGTTCAGCAACAAACACTTGAGGTCTCTATACCTGCTGGCGTTGATGATGGCGACCGTGTACGCTTAGCTGGTAAGGGTGAGGCAGGCGACCAAGGGATGCCAAGTGGTGATTTGTATGTTGAGGTTCGTGTTAAACCCCATGAAATTTTTACCCGAAATGGGGCTGATTTACACATGGATATCCCAATCTCAATGATTTCAGCGGCGTTAGGTGATGAAATCGAAATCCCAACCTTAGATGGCAAAGTTAAAATTAAAGTCGCTGAAGGTACGCAATCTGGCAAACTTTTGCGTGTACGAGGTAAAGGCGTTACGACCGTTCAAGGGCGTATGCAAGGTGATTTAATTTGCCGCATCCTTGTCCAAACCCCTGTCAATTTGACCAGTGAACAAAAAGATTTGTTGCGTCAATTACAAGGGACGCTTAGCACCGAAAACAGTAGCGAGCCTAAGAAAAAGGGATTTTTTGATAAAATCAAAGATGATGTCAAAGATTTGTTTGACTGATACCCAAATCACGCATCAATCAAAGCTCCGATTATTCGGGGCTTTTTTATGCATGATATTTGATAAGCCAAATTTGACAACTTAATTCATAACATTTATTATTCAAAAAATATTTAAAACAAACTTTTTGTATATAAACTATAAAACTTGGAGCATGTTTGATGGATGGCTTATTGAAATTTACCAACTTTGTCAGTAAAACATTTGCCGTTTGGGTGGTGGTCTTTGCACTGATTGCCACACAGTTTCCTGATGCATTCAAGCAGCTTGTGCCATGGATTCCCTATCTGCTTGGCATCGTCATGCTTGGCATGGGTTTGACCTTGACTTTCAAAGATTTTGGTGAAGTCACCAAAAACCCCAAGGCGGTGATTATTGGCGTTATCCTTCAATATGTCGTGATGCCAGCCATTGCCTTTTTGTTGGTTCAAGCATGTAGGCTACCACCTGATTTGGCTATCGGTGTCATCTTAGTCGGCTGCTGCCCTGGCGGCACCTCGTCAAATGTCATCACTTTTCTTGCCAAAGGCAATACCGCTTTATCAGTTGCTTGCACGACACTCTCCACACTCTTAGCCCCTATTTTGACGCCAGCTGTATTTTATTTATTTGCCAGCCAATGGCTACAAGTCGATGCAGGTGGTATGTTTGTCTCTGTGCTAAAAATGGTACTTTTGCCAGTATTCATCGGTCTTATCATCCGCTCATTATTTAAGCAAAAAGTCCAAAAAGTTAGTCAAACCATGCCTTTAATTTCTGTCATTGCCATCATACTCATTGTCTCAGCAGTCGTGGCAGTAAGTAAAGATCGCATCATTGAATCTGGTTTGTTTATCTTTTTTGTTGTCGCACTTCATAATGGATTTGGCTATTTGGTGGGCTATGCTGCTGCCCAAATCTTCAGGCTGCCGCTACACGACAGCAAAGCGGTCGCCATTGAAGTGGGTATGCAAAATTCAGGATTGGGTGCAGCGTTGGCTGCTGTACACTTTAAGATGAATCCATTGATTGCGGTGCCAAGTGCGATTTTTAGTGTTTGGCATAATATTTCTGGACCCATCTTAGCAATGATTTTTAGCCGTATGAATGACGACAAAACCACGCGTTAATTGATAAGGATTTATCCATGGACAAACACACCCAGCTCATTTGCGACCCCCGTCAAGTCCCCATGCAAATAAATAGCCTACAGCCACCTGTATACCATGCATCAACGATCGTCTTTGATAATACCAAGGCACTATTTCAAAGACACTGGCGTGATCGTTATGATTATAGCTACGGCACGCATGGCACACCGACAACTTATCTGCTGGCTGATCAAATAGCAAGGCTTGAAGGTGGCAAATATGCACTTTTGACACCCAGCGGTCTTGCTGCCATCGTGTTAGTCAATACTGCACTGCTTGGACAAGGTGATGAGGTGTGGGTAACTGAAAATATGTACAGCCCAAATCTTGAGCATCTATACGAACTACAAAAACGCTACGGCGTGGTGATTAAAATATACAACCCACTGGATGCGACAAGCTTTCAGCCAACGGCTGCCTGTAAGCTGTTATGGCTTGAGGCAGCAGGATCTGTAACGCTTGAATTTCCTGACTTACAAGGACTAATCAACATTGCCAAAAAACATCATGTTTGCGTTGCCCTAGACAGTACTTGGGGTGCAGGACTGGCTTATTCGCCATTTGATCTAAATGGTGTATCTGTGGATATTTGTGTGCATGCATTAACCAAATATCCCAGCGGTGGCGGTGATGTGCTGATGGGGAGCATCGTGACAAATGATGAAACCTTACATACAAAGCTACGACGCATGCATACACTCTTAGGCTTTAGCGTCTCAGGTGATGATTGCGCACGAGTTTATCGTAGCCTGCCAAGCTTAGCCCTACGCTACGACAAACAAAGCAAAAATGCCATCGAGCTTTTGACATACCTAAAACATGAGCCTGCTTTTGCTCAAGTACTCCACCCTGCCAATCCTGATACTTTAGGTCACCAATTTTGGCAACAAAACTGTCCAAATGGACGATCAGCGGGCCTTGTGAGCGTGGTCTTTGATAAGCGTTATTCTTGGACGGATATTTGCCGTTTTTGTGATACGCTTCAGATATTTAAATTGGGCTTTAGCTGGGGCAGTGCAACAAGCTTAGTCATGCTGTATGACCTAAGCAAAATGCGTACTTTACCACAGGCACATCTGTGCGGCCGCTATGTGGTACGGTTTTGTATTGGGCTTGAATCACCCAAGGATTTGATCGATGACATCAAAACAGCATTAGGCAGCTTAAATTATGATGAAAAATCAAAATAACCTTGCTATAATCAAGTAATTACCATCCAAACAAGGACATCGTTATGAATAAGCTTAAAATTGGCATTATGGGCGCATCAGGACGCATGGGTCGTATGCTCATCGAATCGACAATGAACCACCCAAACACCGAGCTTGGCGGGGCTTATGTACGCAGCACATCAAGCTTGATCGGCGTGGATGCTGGCGAATTCATCGGCGGTAAAAAATCAGGTGTTGTACTCTCAACACTTGACGGCTCTCAAGTTGATGTGATGATTGATTTTAGCTTACCTGAAGCCTTCGATGAAGCACTCAACCAGTGCGTTACGCACAAAATTCCGCTCGTGATGGGCGTGACAGGTCTTAGTGACGACCAAGAAGCCAAGCTTCAAGATGCCGCCAAACACATTGCCATTGTCTATGCAGGCAACTATTCAACTGGTGTTAATTTATCTCTAAACCTGCTTGCGACGACTGCCCGTGTGCTGGGTTTGGATGCTGATGTTGAAATCATTGAGCATCATCATAAACATAAAATCGATGCACCCTCAGGCACCGCATTAATGATGGCACAAGCCATTACCGAAGCACGAGGACAAAATATAACCAATGCTGCCATCTATGGTCGAAAAGGTGCTGCCAAACGCCAACGAGGAGATATTGGTATTCATGCGTTGCGTGGTGGTGAGATTGTGGGTGAGCATACCGTTGAATTTATGATGGATGGTGAGATTATCCAAATTACTCACAAAGCTCAAAATCGTGCAACTTTTGCCACAGGTGCACTAAGAGCTGCATTATGGGCAGCCCAGCAGCCTGCAGGTTTGTATGATATGCAAGATGTATTAGAGCTGAAATAGTTCATAATAAAACATAAGACCAAGAATTTTGGTCTTATGTATCACAATCTCATCATTCCTTATAAAAAACCAAAAAAATCAAGTGCAGTGCGTGGTATAAACCCCAAATCAAACTGTCTTTTTTGATAATCATAATCAACAAAGCCGATATGTCCACCATAGCGAGTATCCAGTAGTAGCACATCTGACGATACATCGGTAGGCTCTGCTGTTACGCCCAAAAACGGATCATCTTTGGCGGTAATGATTAAGGTTGGCCTTTGAATGTGGCGTAGATAAGGTAATGCAGAAGCTTGCCGATAGTAGTCATTTTTTGAGCGAAAACCATGACGCGGTGCGGTGAATGCATTATCAAAATCAGCCATACGCTTGGCAGACTTAAGCGCTGCGATCTCCTCGCTACTTAGCCGATTATCTAACGCTTTTTTGATAATGGGATTGAGTAGATAAGGCGTGTAGATATACCGACCAAGCAGGCGTTCCATGGCAATAGATGCACTTGCCAAATCCACAGGTGCAGAGACAACCACGGCACGATTTGCAATGGCATCCGAGCCATACTCACCCATATATTTTGCCAAGGCATTACCGCCAAGCGATACACCGATGGCATAAATTGTGGTAAATTGCTGTTGTAAAACTTGCAAATAATGTGCCAATTCAGCCGTATCTCCAGCATTATAAAACACCTTGCCCGATACCGCCACACCACCACAAGAGCGAAAATGCGCCACCACAAAATGCCACCCTTTGGTAGAGATATGACTTGCCAATGTGCGTGCATAATGACTTTGGCTTGAGCCTTCCATACCATGAAACAGCACCACAATGGGCGTGGTATACCTGCCATCAGCCCCTTTTTGATCATCAGCCATCACATAATCAAACGCAACATCACTTTGTGCCAGTGAGTCTTTAAGTAGCGTGCGATGATAATCAGGCGTGTTTTTGGCGATATAGCGTGGTAAAATGGTCTGCAAGTGTGCATTTCTAAGCCAAAGCGGTGGTAAAAAATCAGTTTTTGAAAATTGTACAGTCATAAAATACCTACAGAATATATAAATTATTAGTTCAATAATGATTAATTAATAGTAATAAATTATGCCATCATACAGCAAAAAGTTTTAGGTGATATTTAGATGCACAATCACATCTCCTACACTTGCCATTTGCCGAAGTCCTTGGTTTGATAGCATAATTTTTGTCGGATATTTGCCATTTGGTGGAATCGTAAGCGTCAGACCAATGGGCTTTGGTAGCACAACAGTATCGCCATTTGCTGCTTGATTAGGACTTAAAAAAATCACATAATTGATATCCAGACCTTTAACATAAATATTCACAGGCTTGGTTTGGATTCTAAGACGCACAGGCGACCCATGACACTGCACGGTGATGATGTCACCATGACTAAGCCCCGCTGGCAAGACCACCTTAAAGCGTTTGCCCTGCCAATGAATTAATATCTCGCCACCTTCGTATACCGTATGCAAACCGATCGTGCAGCTTGTATCATAGCCAAGCTTAGCAGATACATCAGTAAATCGCTGCCAGATACGCCCAAGGTGCACGGCTGCTCGCTGCGTTATTTGTGCCATGTGTTTGGTATGATGCGCATCAACGATGAGGCGATTAAATTGTTGCTTACCAAGATTCACCAAAGCTGTATTGGCAACATAACCAAACCCCTGCTTGACCTCATAAAATTTGGCACGCTGCTGCCATAACCACTGCTTTTGGCGAATGCGTGGCAGTTGCCTGTCGTACTGACGGCGTACTTTATCATCTTTTAAGATGGCATAGGCAGTATTTAGCTGATGCACCACATCCTCATCTGAGTTTGCCTGACGGTCAGGGTGATGACGCGCGATGTGTTGGCGATAAGCACGCTTAATAGTGGCAGTATCGGCATCATCAGCCACGCCAAGTAAGCGATAATAATCCTGACTATACCCTCCTTTCATGATGATCTCACCCTGACAGCTCATCTTCTAGCACTTCAAGCTCAGCCATCGCCGTCAAAAGCTGCTCTTCGATGTCATCAATTTGTGATTTTAGTGTGTTTTGATGATTGAGTTTGTCCAATAATTCTGACTTATAATCATCTTCGTACAGACGAGCATCAGACAACTCATTTTCTAAGATCGCCAATGTATCGCTCAGTTTACCAAGCCGATCCTCAAGCTTAGCGATCTGCTTTCTTAGCGGTGCTGTTTGTTCACGGATTTGGGCATTTTTCTTACGCCTATCTTCTTTACTTAGGCTGTCATGCAAGCATATCTCTTGACCAGTTGCCGTATTTGTAGATTGTTGATGAATGGATTTGTCCATTTTTTGATTGGCTTGATGCACTTTTTTGGCTTGGCGTAGATGCTCAGCATAGTCCGCCATATCCCCCACAAACTCAGTAGCACGACCATCAAAGACCAACAATAGCTCATCACACACCGACATAATCAAATCTCGATCGTGCGATACCAAAATCAATGCCCCAGCAAAATCTTGCAATGCCAACATAAGTGCATTTCGCATCTGTAGATCCAGATGGTTGGTTGGTTCATCAAGTATCAGCACATTAGGTCTTTGCCAAACAAGCAATGCCAGCATTAATCTGGCACGCTCACCCCCTGAAAATAAGCGGCTTTGGGTATCGATGCGTTCACCTTGAAACCCAAAACCACCCAAAAAGGCACGCAAATTGGCATCAGATGTCTGACCTGACAGACGCCTTAGCATTATCATGGGTGTGGCATCGTCATCTAGACTATCCATCTGATGCTGATTAAAATAGCCAAGCTGTAATGTTTCAGAGATTTTGTAGATACCATCAATGAGTGGCAACTCGCCCACCAATGCTTTGATGAGTGTGGATTTACCCGCACCGTTGGCACCCAAAATCCCCAATCGTGCATCTGGGGTGATGCGTAGATTGATCTTTGTTAGCATTGGTATACCATCATAGCCAATGGTGGCATTATCCAAATAAATCAGCGGTGATGCCATGTGTTGCGGTTCATAAAAACGAAAACTAAAGCCATTTTCTGCCATCACAGGCGACAGCTGTGCCATACGGTCAAGCTGCTTAATGCGGCTTTGGGCTTGTTTGGCCTTGGTGGCTTTGGCACGAAACCTACGAATATAATCCTCAAGATGAGCGCGCACGGCTTGTTGCTTTTCAAAGGCCTGTTGTTCTTGGGCAAGCCTTTCAGCTCGTGTACGAATAAATTGGCTATAATTACCCGTATACAGTGTGATTTGTCCTTGCTCAATATGCAAAATATGTCCGCACACTGTATCTAAAAAAGCTTGGTCATGGCTGATTAATAAAATCAGTCCCTCAAATTTTAATAACCACTCTTCAAGCCAAAAAATGGCATCCAAATCCAGATGGTTGGTTGGTTCATCAAGTAATAACACATCAGCTCGGTGCATCAGTGTCCGAGCCAAATTAAGCCTCATACGCCAACCCCCTGAGAACATGGATACTTGCTTGCTGTGGTCAGCTTCACCAAAGCCAAGTCCTGACAAAATCATCGCCGCTTTGGCAGGTGTACGATAGCCATCAATTTCCTCAAAACGCTGATACATTGGTGCAATTTGACCATCAGTTAAGCTGGTTTGATGGTTGATTTGCCAATTGAGCTGCCACCATTCTTCATCGCCTGACAGCACATAGTCTATCGCACTCATCGCTGTTGCGCTGACCTCTTGTGCCATATGAGCAATCTGCCATGACTCAGGCAAACTAATACTGCCAACATCTGTATTATGCGTACCCAAAATGGTGGCGAACAGTGTGGATTTTCCTGTGCCATTATTGCCCGTCAAGCCAATTTTTTGACCCTTGTGCAGCTGAAAATTAACATCGCTGAATAACAGTCGCCCTTCTCGACGCACCGCAACATTTTTAAATGCTATCATCACAATTCATCATATAAAATTTCAATCATTTTAGCATATTTTGCTAATTACTCTTGTAAAAATTACTCAGAGTACCTATATTAATATTATCATCACGCATAATCAGAATAATGGTTTTTATCATATGCTGTTTGGTTTTCATTGAAATCAATATCTTTGATTGTGTTTTTATGATGATGAACGATTTTATGATAACTTTAAAATAAACAAGGAAAAATATGGCACGCTTAACTGTACATACCGCCGAATCTGCCCCAGACAAAGCCAAAGAACGCGTTAGCATGGTTCAAAAAGCCAATGGCTTTATCCCAAATCTTATCGGTGTTTTGGCAAATTCACCCCAAGCACTTGAGATGTATCAAGAATTGGGCAAAATGAACAGCCGTAACAGCCTAACCGCCGAAGAAATTGAGGTAGTACAAATTACCGCTGCTGCTCATAATGGCTGTGATTTTTGTGTGGCAGGTCACACCAAAGCTGGCACCAAACTTCAGATGCCTGAAAATGTGCTAAACGCTTTGCGTGGTCGCACCGCCATCGAAGACAATGAAAAATATCAAGCCCTAGCACAATTTACCATGCAGCTAATTGACCGCCGTGGTAAGGTTTCTGATGATGAGCTTGCTGCTGTTAAGGCAGTTGGCTATAGCGATCAAAATATCCTAGATGTGGTCATGGGTGTGGCATTGGCAACTTTATGCAACTACGCCAATAATGTCGCCCAAACTGATATCAACCCTGAGCTACAAGCATTTGCACCCTAAGAGTTAATCAGCTTTACTGTATCAGCTTCGCTGTTTTGATGAATCGCTAAAAATTCATTGCTTCAGGTATTCGCCTGAAGCAATTTTTTGGACATACAAGCAAAAAAAATCCTGCCAGCCACCCTACTGCATGACTTTGCTGCCTATGTATGATTTTGACTTATATTTATTCTAATTTAGAATAAGAAAATGATCAACTTTGTGATTACAATCTAATCATTTACTCATTTTTGGTCATTTTATCGTTTGAGAAAGACATGAATCACTTGCACACTTTTTATCATGATAGCCAAGCTCTTATCAATGCTGCCATTGAGCCAATTGGGCCTTGGCAAGACAGCGGTTTACTGGATAATATTGCACAAGCATCAAAACAGTTACTTGACCCCATCGCCATCGATAAAGGTTATTACCCCACCGCTGAGATGAGTCAATTGGCAAAACTGGGGGCTTTTTCGGTACATCTGTCAGCACAAGGTGGCCGCTTTGGTAATGCCATCCTTGCGACAGCAAAAATCTCTGAAACTTGCGGTACGACAGGGTTTTTGTCATGGTGTCATCAGGTCTGTGCTTTGTATCTTGACCAGTCAGACAATCACACCTTAAAATCCGACATCCTACACCGCCACGCATTGGGTGAAAGCTTTGGGGGGACAGCACTGTCCAATCCCATGAAAACCTTTGCTAATATTGAATCGATGATTCTACGCGCACAGCGTGTCAATGGTGGCTATGTGGTGTCAGGCACGCTACCGTGGATAAGCCACATTGCACCCAATCAATATTGCGGTGCAATCGCTAGCGTCGAGCACGGTGGTCAGATTGATAAAGACATTTTTTTCTTATTATCATTTGATGAAGCGCGCAAAGACAACTGGCAGCTAAACCCTTGCCCAACATTTAGCGGTATGGAAGGTTCAAGCACTTGGCAAATCGTCTTAACTGATTACTTTGTTCCTGATGATAGCTTAATCGCTGACCCTGCCAAGCCCTTCATTGAGCGTGTGCGTGGGGCGTTTGTACTCATGCAATTGGGTATCGGTGCTGGCATTATCCAAGGGGCAATTCATGACATCACTGCGGTAGAAGTTCAGCTTGGGCATGTCAATCAATTCTTAGAAGACCAAGCAGGTGCACTACAAACCCAGCTTGATGCTTTGATTGAGCGTACTTTGGTGCTTGCCAAAACACCTTTTGAAACACACAAAGACTTTTTCTTAGAAGTGCTAGACACTCGCATCCAAGGCGCTGAGCTGTCACTGCAAGCCACCCAAGCATCACTACTGCATCAAGGTGCAAAAGGCTATCTGATGAGTGCTAACCCACAAAGGCGTATTCGTGAAGCGCACTTCGTGGCAATTGTCACGCCTGCCATCAAGCATTTACGCTACTTATCCCACCAACTACTGACTGAGAAATCTCCAAAATGAGCGATACACTTTCAAATTCAGCCAAACCAAACATGGACTCAAACGGTAACCCTACCGATGGTCGTGGTGCTTGGAAGCAATTTTTATGTCGTGCATGCGGCTGGATTTATGATGAAAAATTGGGCGATCCTGATAGCGGATTGCCTGCTGGCACGCGTTTTGAGGACATTCCTGAAGATTGGGAGTGTCCTTTGTGCGGTGTTACCAAGCGAGATTTTGAGCCATTTGTCAGCCGAGATGAAGTGGTCACCCCCTTAATTGGTCACCATAGCGAGACTGGCGTCATCGTCATCGGTGGCGGCACGGCAGGATGGACAGCCATCGAAGCGTTAAGAAAGCTAAATGAAAACTTACCCATCACCTTAATCACAAGCGATTTGGGCGATCGTTATATGAAGCCGCAGCTCTCCATCGCCATCAGCCAAAATAAAACACCCGAAACACTCATCACCAAAAAAGCTGTCGACTTAGCACAAGCTTTAAATGTGACTTTGGTTGCCCAAACATTTGTACTAAGTATTGATACTAATGAGCGTATCGTGCGTACCACGCGTGGTAATTTTAGCTATCAAAAATTAATTCTAGCGACAGGGGCGACCCCAATGCTGCCGCCGAGCCTGCCTGCTGAATATGTATGGCGTGTCAATCACATTGATATGTTTGCCAAGCTCCAAGCAAAACTCATCGCCAAACCCAATCAACATATCACCATCATCGGTGCAGGCATGATCGGTACAGAGATTGCCGAAGATATCGCCAAAGCAGGTCATCAAGTCACACTGATCAACCGTGACAGCCTACCGATGGCGGAGATTTTACCCACCATTGGTGGTGAACGCCTGCGTGATGCTCTGACAGGAATTGGTATTGATTATATTGGCAATGCTCATATCACAGACATCAAACCCCAAGATGGCGGCTATGTGATTATTTATAATGATAAAACACTCTATGCCGATGAGATTATCGCAAGTACAGGTCTTATATTAGATAATCGACTTGCCAAAGGGGCGGGCATTGATTACATTCGCTGCGGTATCGTGGTCAACCCAAAGACGCTACAAACTTCTCACCCTGCCATCTATGCCATCGGCGACTGTATCGCCATTGATGATAAGCCGTGCCGATTTGTCGCACCCTTGCGTGAACAAGCTGCCGCCATCGCACATCACATCAACGATATGGCACACGCAGGCTATCAACACAAGTCGCCTTTAATACGCCTAAAAACCAAATCCATCATCATTTCGGCGACTGGTGAAATCGAACAAGCCAAAGACTGGCAAGTACAAGAAAATACCGATGACAAGCTGATACTCACCCAAAGTAGCGACGGCGTCATCACCGCCAAAATTGAAATGAAAACATCGCCCCAAGCCAATTAAACATCAGATCAAGCACACCCACCGCCAAAGAATCATCAAAAACGGTATGTTGCTTGATTGTCTTATAAGTTGATATTTTATCATGTCAAATATTTTTCGCCCCGACGATACTGACAAGCCGCTTAATTTTGGTTGCCGCTGTGGTAACCATCGCAGCCAAAGCGAGTGTGATGACAAGTTATCTTTGGATAATCGCTTTGAAGGCGTCTCTGATCACAGCCGTATTGAGCATACCAATACTGATTTTATTGAAGCGGTGGCAATCAAAGCTTTATTTCCAGATGAGCCGACCCGTCGTGCGTTTTTTAAAACTGTCGGTAAGACAACCGCTTTAGCAGCGATTGCCAGTGTTTTGCCCATCGCAACGCTCCAAGAGGCTGCCGCCATTGACACGCTTAAGCCTGAAAAAAAGTCGGTGGATATTGGCTTTTTACCCATTTTATGCGCAACACCGCTCATTATGGCAGATCCGCTTGGTTATTATGCAGAACAAGGCATCAAAGCCAATTTATTAAAACGGGCAGGCTGGGCGTTGGTCAGAGACCAGATGATGAACCGAGAGCTGGACGCTGCACATTTTTTGGCACCGATGCCAATTGCCATCAATCTTGGACTTGGCTCAGCCAAGCAGAATATGAAAGTTGCCGCCATACAAAACACGAACGGTCAAGCACTCGTTATGGCGCTTAAGCATAAAAATAACCGCAATCCCAAAAACTGGAAAGGTATGACTTTTGCCATTCCGTTTGAGCACAGTATTCATAATTATCTGCTACGCTACTTTTTAGCCGAGCATGGGCTAGATCCTGATAAAGATGTCAAACTGCGTTTAACGACGCCACCTGATATGATCGCCAATCTCAAAGCAGGTAATATTGATGGGTTTTTTGGTCCTGAGCCGTTCAATCAGCGTGCGGTTTGGGATAAGGCGGGCTATATCCATACCCTAAGTCGAGATATTTGGAATGGTCACCCATGCTGCTCGTTTGGGACATCTCAAAGCTTCATTAATGATTATCCCCAAACTTTTTTGGCGATGTATCGTGCCATCATTAAAGCCAATGTGATGGCAAATAAACCAAGTATTCGTAAAGACTTATCCAAACTGCTCTCACCTGCCAATTATCTTAATCAACCTGAACTGGTGCTACGCCAATCTATCATGGGGCGTTTTGCTGATGGTGTGGACACCATCCAAGATGTGCCTGATCGCATGGGATTTGATGTGATGCCGTGGCACTCAGTAGCAGCTTGGATGATGACTCAGATGAAGCGGTGGGGCTATATAACAGGCAACATCAATTATCAAGATATCGCAAATCAGGTATTTATGCTCACGGATGCCAAAAAACAAATGCAAGCCATGGGCTACACGGTCAAAGACGATGAGCCAAAAATTACCGTGATGGGTAAGCAATTTAATGCTACCGATCCTGATGCATATTTGGACTCATTTGCCATCGGACACAAATCCACAGGGAGATTACATGGCACATAAATCTTTATCGACCAAAGCCAAAGGCTATCTATTATCACTGCTCATTGTCTTGAGTGTGATTGGCATTTGGCACACCGCTACCCTACCCAAACAAATCACCGCACCCACCGATCCTTTGCGTCTAGAGTATCGTATTTTGATGGGTGATATACCTGAATTTACCAAGCCTGGGGCGATTGTCGCTATCCAAAAAAGCGAATTTCCAAGCCCAACAGAGTTTGCTAAGACTGCATGGGTGCATATCTCTGACCCATTTTATGACAAGGGATTGAATGATAAAGGCATTGGCATACAGCTTGGTTACTCCATTGGGCGGGTGTTGCTTGGATTTTTCTTGGCGATGATTGTAGCGATTCCTTTGGGTTATGCCATTGGTATGTCACCTGTGCTTGGCAGTGCTGCCACGCCTTTTGTTCAGATCTTAAAGCCCATCTCACCATTGGCGTGGATGCCGATTGCGCTTTATACGATTAAAGACTCTAACGCATCAAGCATTTTTGTGATTTTTATTTGTTCTATTTGGCCAATGCTTACCAATACAGCCTTTGGTGTGGCATCAGTACGCCGAGAGTGGCGTAATGTCGCCAAGACGCTTGAGCTTAGCCCACTAAAGACCGCCACCAAAATTGTCATCCCTGCCGCAGCTCCCACCATCGTCACAGGCATGCGGATTTCTATGGGGATTGCTTGGCTTGTGATTGTGGCAGCCGAGATGCTTGTCGGTGGCACAGGAATTGGCTATTTTGTGTGGAATCAGTGGAATAATTTATCACTTGCCAATGTGATTTTTGCGGTGCTGCTCATTGGTCTTATGGGCATGATTTTGGATATGTTGTTTGCAATATTACAAAAAAAGGTGAGTTATGTTGAATAATCAAACCGCTTCACCACTCATTCAGGTTAATGCACTCACCAAACGCTACGGTGATGGCGAAAATATTTTTGAAAATGTGAATTTTAATATCCAAAAAAACGAATTCATCTGCCTTATCGGTCATTCAGGCTGCGGTAAATCCACCATCTTAAATGCCCTAGCAGGGCTTGAGGTAGCAAGCTTTGGCGAGATTTTGATGTATGATAAGCCAGTCACCCAACCTTCACTTGAGCGTGGTGTGGTGTTCCAAAGTCATGCACTACTGCCTTGGCTTACGGTCGGTAAGAACATCGGTTTTGCACTTAAAGCCAAAACCCCAAATTTATCAGTCGCCGAGACAAACCGTCAAATCGACTTTTATTTGGGCATGGTTGGACTTGCCAAAGTCAAAGACAAAAAACCAAGCCAATTATCAGGCGGTATGAAGCAGCGTGTGGGCATTGCGCGCGCTTTTGCGACAAAACCTGAACTTTTGCTGATGGATGAGCCTTTTGGGGCGCTTGATGCACTCACCCGTGGCGTCATCCAAGATGAGCTTGTCAATATTGTTGCAGACACCCATCAGACGGTATTTATGATTACTCATGACATTGATGAGGCGATTTTACTTGCTGATCGCATTTTTTTGATGAGCAATGGTCCACGGGCATTTTTGGCAGAAATTGTTGAAAATACCATTCCCAAACCACGTCATCGTGATAGTATCCATCACCATCATCAATATTACAAAATCCGCAATCATTTGCTTGATTTTTTGGTACATCGCAGTCGGGCATTGCAGCAGTCGCCTGAGCGTCCCAAAAGACCCAAAGTGATTAATTTTAATCATGCTGAGTGGGATGGGCTATAAATCATAATTTGACCAACCACGGGCTTTGACCACTCAACAACTTTGACAGAATTTATCAATTAAGGTTTATTTTTACCCTTAAAACCTTGTATAATCATCAGTTGGTCTTATTTAAATAGACACTCTTTTTACTTGATAAGGTTCATATGAATACAGGTCTTACCCTCACAAATAAAGCCGCTGCCAAGCTCGCCAAGCTCAAACATACCGAAGGCAATGACGCCTTAATGTTGCGTGTCTATGTGACGGGCGGCGGCTGTTCGGGGTTTAGCTATGGGTTTGATTTTGCCGAAGAATTGGGCGATGATGATACCACTTTTGATAATGGTTCAGAGATTTTGGTCGTGGATTCTTTAAGCTATCAATATTTGGTCGGCTCAACCATTGACTACACCGAAGGCTTAGAAGGCTCTCGCTTTATTGTCAATAACCCAAGTGCGACCACGACTTGCGGTTGTGGCTCATCATTTTCTATCTAGTCACTTGACAGCGATCAGTCACTGTGCCATCTTTTTGGTGGCACGACTGTAAGCTTTGTACAAATAATTTTGCCAACAAAGACGCTTGGACTTATAATATACTCATCGTGCTTTTAATTTGGCACCTCATCATCAATCAAGTATCTGCCATGACATCTACCTTTACACTCCCTTTTTGGTTTAAACCCAGTCTTGTTGCAGGGATGCAGCGTGGTATCGAAAAAGAAGGCTTAAGAATGCAGCCTGACGGCTATTCTGCCAAGACCTTTCATCCTGCCAAACTTGGCTCTAAGCTGACACATCCTTATATCACGACCGATTATTCTGAAAACCTGCTTGAGCTGATTACCAAGCCCATGCCATCAATTAAACAAGCACTTGATATGCTGCGTGATTTGCATGTTTTAGTGCATCGCAGTTTAGAAAATGATGAACTGATGTGGCCGTTATCCATGCCTTGTATGACCTCTGATACCGACAGTGATATTCCATTGGCGGACTATGGCTCGTCAAATATCGGTAAACTCAAAACGCTGTACCGCTCAGGGCTTGGGGTACGCTATGGCCGTAAAATGCAAACGATTGCAGGCTTGCATTATAATTTATCCGTCGGCGATGATTTATTTGGTGTATGGCAACATGCCGAGGGTGCAAAGGATTTAACCGCCTTTAAAAATGATAAATACTTGGCATTGATTCGCAATTTTAAGCGCCTGACACCTTTGGTACTATATTTGCTTGGTGCAAGCCCTGCGGTATGCGGTACTTTTGTGAGCGGTCGCCAGCATAATTTGATACCACTTGGTACAACTTGTAGCTACCATCAGCCAAACGGTACAAGCCTGCGTATGGGTAAGCTTGGTTATACCAATAGCGCCCAAGAGGATTTGGATATTCGCTATAATCATTTGGACGAATATATTAAAGGCCTGCAAGCAGCCATTGGAACGCCTTATGCTGATTTTGAAGCCATCGGCGTGGACGACGCTCATGGCGTACCCATTCAGATTAACAACCACATTCTACAAATTGAAAACGAATATTACAGCCCCATCCGCCCGAAACAAACTGCCACAGCTTCTGAGACACCCACGCAAGCACTGCAAGCACGAGGAATCGCTTATGTAGAATTTCGTGCCATTGACCTTGACCCTTATTCTGATATTGGGATTACAAGCGTAACGGCGTGTTTTTTGGAGATTCTGGCATTGTATTGCTTATTTACCGACTCGCCTTATCTCATGCCAGAAGAAGAAAAACGCCTAAATCAAAATATTGATATTGTCGTCAATCATGGCAGACAAGCAGGCATCGCCATTGATACTGATTTTGGTAAAGAAAATCTACATGATTGGATTATCCATCACTTAACCCAAATGCAGACCATCGCCGATGCGTTTGATGCACATCATGGCAGTAACCAGTACCGCACTGCCTTGACAATGATGCAAGGCAAAGCAATCAATCCAGATTTTACCTTATCAGCACAAATCATTGCCGATTCACACCGTGTGGGTGGCACCTGGGCGTTAGGTAAATTACTGGCTCAAAAGCACCAAACCGAACTGTTATCCCATACACTAAGTCGTGTTGATGAGGCTGAGTTTGATGAGCTTGCACGCACCTCCTTGATTGAACAAGCCCAGCTGGAAGCTACTGATACGATAGGATTTTATGACTATCTAAAAGCCTACCGCTGAAGCATAAAACATGAAAGGGTTGGTAGGCCTGATGGTTCATCATAAAACATATATGGGCTTTTATAGGATTATTTTTCACCATTCACTCACCCAAAAGAGCTTATCATGACGATGCCAAACTATCGCACACTCAATATTATCTTGTCACTCATCATGGTGGCAGGCAGTGTTTATGCTATTGGTTATTTACAAAATTACTTAATGCTAGACCCATGCCCTTTGTGCATTTTTCAGCGTATTGGGCTTTGGATCATGGGTATATTCGCCTTGCTTGCTGCCATCATCAACCCACGCCAGAAACTGGTGCGTTTAATACTTTGGGTTGGTAGTATGGTAGGCACGCTTTGGGGGTTTGGGGTGGCAGCTCGTCATACTTGGATTCACTATGCCCCATCAGCCCAGCCACCTGCCTGTGGTCCAGGGCTTGAGTATTGGGTGCAGACCATGCCCATGTCAAAGGTACTCACAACCGTACTAACAGGCAATGGTGATTGCGGCATGATTGACTGGACATTGATGGGGCTATCAATTCCTGCACAAGCCATGATTTTATTCATGATCATCGCTTTGATTCAGGTGATCATTTTAAAGAAAATATTAAGTAACAACCGATAAATACAGCATTTATTAAATATTAGGCTTTAGGATGCCACCAAAGCCTACCTAAGACTTTGGTATCATAAAAACATTACCGCTAAGGATTATCATGCACATTCATATTTTAGGTATTTGTGGTACTTTTATGGGTTCGTTGGCTCTGCTGGCTCGTGATTTGGGTCATACAGTGACTGGCTCAGATGCCAATATTTACCCGCCGATGAGTACGCAGCTTGCTGATGCTGGCGTGGAGGTTTGGGAGGGTTATCACGCAGAACACTTGATACCTACGCCTAATTTAATCGTCGTGGGTAATGCATGTAAGCGAGGTATGCCAGCCATTGAATATATGTTAAATGAACGGTTGCCCTACACTTCAGGCCCGCAGTTTTTATACGAAACAGTGCTCAAGGATCGCCATGTCTTAGCGGTTGCAGGTACACATGGCAAAACCACAACAACAACCATGTTGGCATGGATTTTACAATTCTCAGGCATTGATACAGGATTTTTAATTGGTGGCGTGCCGCTTGTCAATACAGATGATAGACGCCTAAGCTTGGCGTTTCAGCACAGCTCATATTTAGGCAAGCAATTTTTTGTCATTGAAGCCGATGAATATGATTCAGCATTTTTTGACAAACGCTCAAAATTTGTACATTATCGGCCAACGACAGCCATTTTAAATAATCTAGAATACGATCATGCTGATATTTTTGCAGATCTTGATGCCATCCAGACCCAATTTCATCATATGATTCGTATGATACCATCTAAAGGTCAAATCATCATACCTGCAAACACTCCAAGCCTAGAGACAACATTAGATAAAGGCGTTTGGACGACCGTGGTGCGTACAAGCCTAAATGGCGATGCCGAGTGGCAAGCCAAACTAGATGCCAACGACGGTTCATCATTTTGGGTACATCACAACAACACATCAGCCATGGTTCGCTGGTCAATGAGCGGTCTACACAATGTCAATAATGCATTGACCGCCATCGCTGCGGCACATCATATCGGTGTGTCGGTTGAAATGGCGTGTACTGCCCTGTCGCATTTTGGTGGTATTAAGCGGCGTATGGAGTTGATTGGTGATGTTGATGATATTTTGGTATTTGATGATTTTGCACATCACCCAACCGCCATCAGCACCACACTTGATGGTGCTAAAAAACGCCTAGCTCCTCGGCGTATTTGGGCAATTATTGAACCACGCTCAAATACAATGAAACTTGGCAGTCATCGACCACATTTGGCAGCATCAGCAGCCATCGCAGATCAGGTTATTTGGTATGAGCCACAAGGACTGACTTGGGGTCTCAAAGAAGCCATTGGTTCTACGCCCAATCAGCGTGTACTAGACAGTATCAACGCCATCATTGAGCATATAAAAACATATGCCAAAGCAGGCGATGCGATCATCATCATGTCTAATGGTGACTTTGAAAATATTCACGGACGACTGCTGGATGCACTAAGCCAACCTTAGCCAATCAATAACAATCAAGTTTTTTACCAAAGCTTAAATTGACATTTAAATGTCAAAAGTAGATTGTTTTAAGTGATTTTTGATCACTTAAACTTGGATATACCTGCCCTTGATAACAATTTATTGATAACATATGTATAAATAAGATAACATTTGATGATTTCATCCATGTTTGTATCAAAATGGCCCAATCTATGGTTTGACAATAAAGACTTGTTTGATGGCAAATGATCAAACAAGCCTTTACTTAAAAAGCTTACCCACACTCTGATTTTTAAACAGCCATATTTTATGCCAAATGCCAAAGCTTAGCATCAATTAATCAAAACGACGGTTCTCAAACCGTTCAATCAAAGCACGCTCCTCATCTGACCACGGCATCTTGACCATGTTCATATCCGTGCGGACAATGACCGCTTCACCGCTTGCAACCAGCGCTTGTTGGGCTTGACTGTACATTGCATATTCTTGGACAACACTGGTGCTACCGAGGTGCTTAATACGCACGCCGATTAGTAGCGTATCAGGATAGGTTACAGGACGGCGATACTGTATGGATGAACTTGCTAAAATCGTCAATAAATCCTCTCGTGCTGCCATAAAACCAATCGCACGCATGTAGGCAATACGAGCCGATTCAGCATAGCGATAATAAGCCACATTATTCACATGATTAAAGCCGTCCATATCGCCCCATGCAATTGGCTGCACATGAACGACAGGATAGTCATGCAACAGCTTAGGCCTATCATCACCTGTCAATATCGGCTCAAAAATGCTTGCAACTTTCAACATATTATCTCCTTATAATCTTGGTTGATGTGCCACGATCCAATGATCGCTTTATGATTATCACCGATCATCGGTATTAAGCTTTTAGTGGTTTATAACCTGCAGGTTTTTCATAATCGCCATTATCCAAAAACTTCTCACGCTGTTCATTGAGATATTTTTTTGCTTGTGGGTCAATCATACTTAGATGCTTTTCATTAATCAGCATGGTCTGTAACTCAAGCCATGCATTCCAAGCTTTGGCAGATATGGTATCTTGGATTTCTTGACCTTTAGCATTAGGAAACGGTGGATTGGGTAATTTGGGAAGATTTTGTTGATATTTACGACAAAAAACCATATGGTCATTCGGGTTAAAGGTTTGCATAATTGCCCTCATCTTATTAAGTAAAAAATTCGGTTGAACTGATTATAACAAATATTGACCCAAATTGGCTAAGGATTTACCAAAACCTGCTCAATCATTGATTTGATATCACTGTGTCAAAACAAATCTTTGAAAGCGTTGGATAAAAGCTACCATACAAACCTTAACATCTGATGATTAAAACTCAGGCACACTACTTGTACGACTAAGGCCATAAGTGCCAAATCTACCATCAGTGAGAACCTCCGCTGCCTGTTTACCAATGTGCAAAGGATAAGACCGATGATTACTTTTGCTGGTTAATTGGATATGGGGGTATACCAATGATTGCTCTTTATAATTCTCAAAACGCTCTGCCGCTTTATGATAAGGCACGCCATGCCGTTTGGCTTGATGTGTGATACGCTCATCAAGTGTCATTTTGGGAATGGCACGATAATAATTTGCATATCCTTTGATATCATCTGGCACGGAGCGAATACTGCTGATATGGATATAGTCCGCCAAACGCTCAATCCACTTATCCAAGTTAAGGGCAGATAATGCCTGCTCAGTCGGTGCAAATACTCGCAGCTTATAGCCCAAATAGGCAATTTTTTTATCAGCACGGGTTCGATACTGTGGGAATGACACACCATAAACCGTTTTATCTTGCTCATCTTTTTGCTCAACAAAGGCAAGATGCAACTGGGTGTAGAGCTTACTCCACACCGTATAAGGAGAGATATCCGCTTGGGGGATTAAGGTAATTTCTTGATAAAATTTCATTATTCTTTTCCGCTTGCACCAAAAACACCACCACGAACCAAGACCGCCATGACATAGTGCTGATTTTCTACGCTTGGCTTGTTATCTTTTAATATCCAGCCATCAAATAAGGAATAAAAATCCTGCTTTTGCTTAGGCTGACGAAATGCCGTACCCATCGTGGTTACCTGCCCATATGGCTCAACTGCAATCGGAAATTGAGCGTCTGGATACCAAGTATCAATGGTACGAATGGCATTGCCGATTTTTTGAGAATGAATGCCTGCTTTGTCATTAATATGATACAAAACCTTGCTCTTGGTTTTACCTGTATCCAAAATCAATTCTTGTGATGGATACACTTCTTGACCATAGCCAACCACCGCTTCTGCTGTGATATTTAAAATAATAAATGCTTGATTGGTTAAGCCTTGCTCAATCCAGTTAGCCAAAGTCATAAGCTCTGGGTTTTGTGTATCAAAATTGTGAATAGAAATGCTTTTGGCGTCAAAAGTTAAAGTCTGCTGCTGATCTGCCAGTTTGCATGTCACATTGACCGTAATTTTTTCAGAACCGATACGGTTACGCCATAGCCAGCGGGCATTAGCGATATTGGTTGCATAGCGATGTGCCAGCGTCTTTACGCCATGCTCTTGTAGGTAGCCTTGCACCGTTTGTAATAATTTGGCTTGATAATTTGGGTCATTACAGACATTAGGCTTGCCGTCAAATGGTAGCACTTTGCATGTCCATGACACAATCAAAGTATCATTATCTTCTAATAAAGATGCTGAATCTACTTTTTGTAAATTGGCTTTTTCAATTTCAGCATCAAGCTTAGCTGGGTCATTTGTAATGGTATTTTTTAAACGATTACTGATTGTGCCACGGATAGACTTTTCTTGAATACGCACAGGAACAATCCCACTGTTTTCATTTTGGCTGTTTTTTTGTGCCATAAAACCATCAGAAATATCCAAATTGCGTTCAAAAGCCAAGACAGTTGCTGTTGTTAATTTACTCATCAGATCACTCCATTTCATTGTATTAAGATTAAAATTATGATAACTCGTTTTGTGTCAGCAAATACAAACCTGTTTCATCATAGTGTTGTCGCCAAAAGGCTGTTTCAATATTGTCCTTTAGATGATGTGGATACACCCATTTGCCCAAACCGTAAACCACTTCTACATACTGGCTTGGATACTCAGGATTACGCACATTGTCCATTTTACCGGCCTCAAATTGTTCGCTAATTGCCTGATAGCCCATTGGCATAGGTACAATCCAGCCATGTCCTGTTTTGATGGATTTGGTGTGCCATTTGGTATTACCATCTAAATCCAGCTTTGGCAGATGGTGTAGTGTACACACATCAAGCAGTACATCAAGCGGTGTGGCTTTTGGATCGGTACTTTGGGCTTTATCAATCAATTCGCTAAATTCAGAACTGGCATCCATCAAAACAAATGCAGGCATTAAAAGTGGTACTATCTGATGCATACTTTCAAAACCAAAATACCGCACAGGATGGGTTTTGGCAATATTCATCACACTACCGCCAGCAATACGCTGCCTAAAAATGGCTTGTGATAAAAATTGGGTCAGCTCTTGACTGCGTTTTTCTGAAAGCAAATCAGACGCTAATACCTCCACAGCAAAACTCATCACCAAATTACACTTACCTTCCTCCACAATTGGGGCTGTCTTACCATCTTTTTTGAGTGGATTACGAGTTTGATTAAAAGTATGGTCATGATATCTGCCCGCTCGATAAGTTTTGGGCGTGCATTCATAACAAGCCAGTAGCACACCACCTAATGCCAAATCAGCAAATCGCTCATCTGCCATTAAGGTGCGTGATAAGGCATGAAATGCGCCTGTAAATCCTGTTAGTGCAGGCAAACCATAGGTCAAAGGGCTAGAAATTGTACTGGCATCATAAATCACCATTTTGTGAAAATATACACACCCTACCCTAACTTTATCGTTCATAAAAACACCCCCTTGCCTAAGCGTTCATAAAATTTTTGCATCTCTTCAATTTCTCGTTGCCACTCATTATATTCTGCATCTGCAAAATCAAATTTTAGCTCTTTGACCGTGCTACGCAACTGCTGATTAAACCAAGACGCAAAATCTTGTAAAATGATTTTTTGCCATTCCTGCTTGGTTTTTTCGTCAGCAAACTTGGCCTCACCGTCTAAATCAGCACGATAAGGATCTAGCCATATTTTTTGGGCAAGTGGCAGTGCATAAGTCTTTGACCAGCCTGCTGGTTTATTTTGTAATACATGGGCAATGCCAAAAATCGTATGCAATAAGCGGTCTATGGCATCTTTGCGTTTATCTCGCACATCGATTGTATTTCTGGTATCTTTAACGACTTGAACCACATAATTAAAATCATCTTGAATATGGTATTTTAAAGTTTTACCATCAAAAAAGTTTTCACAAAATTTAGATAAAGAAAATTCACGGTCTTGGCTTATTTTGGGCGGCAATGAGGGCAATAAATAGTTACGCCCGCCTTGTCGGCTTGTGAGCTGGCTGATATTTTGCGGTTTTGAGCCGCCCAATTGTACGATTGCCAAATTTGGCATACTGACATAAGATGTATGCAGTGCATTGGATTTAAAGCGGTTCTCTAAGGCTTTTTTATTATCATCAGAATATCTTAATTCGTTAATTTTTAAATAGACCGCATAAGTCAATGCTGATGGATATAATGGAATGATATTGATGTATTGCAGTTCATCTAAATGATTAACTGTATTATCATTAGTTACCCAAAGCATTTGTTTATTGCGTTCATGGGTCGCTGGATTTTCCATTGTGCTTTGTAAAACGTGTTTAAAGCATACATGATAATGACCTGCCATCTCTTTATCATCAGACAAAGATGCAATAAATTGCTCATTATCGGCTAAAATCAAATCACGCACTTTTACGCCTTGCCCCACATCAAAATCAAAAAATGATGCCAGCGGCAGAGCTGCTGCGTTGCCATTCGCATCTAATGCAGGATTGGCAAGACTATGTGTACCAACCAAGGTATTAAGTCGTTGTTGTTTTGGGATAAAATTGACATTATCACCTTTGGCATCAGGATGAATGCCTTTGGAAATGTGCGTTCCAAATTTAAGCTGTTTTGCCATGCTATTCACAGCCAAATCCAACCAATGTACACGTTCAAACTTTTTTTTGATTTCGTCAATTTGTGTCTGGCATTCTGTTATCACAGCATGATTGCCATCTTCTTGGGCTTTCATCAGCTGTTTTTGTAGCTTTTCTGACTTAGAATCAATCTGTTGCTCTAAAAATCTGCTGATTGCCGTGAGAGCAAGGTCGTTTATCGTAGTCATCTTATAATACCCTTCCTTAATTAAAGATTTCATGATTTAATCACACTCCCAACGCCAATTCATTCAATAATGTCTTACGTTGTCGCCAATTGGGTAAAAATTCATCCATATATGCCATAAATCGCGCATTGTGATGACGTTCCAATAAATGAACCAATTCATGCACTACCACATATTCCAAACATTCTCGTGGCTTTTTAGCCAACTCTAAATTGAGCCAAATGCTACCTGAAACCGTATTGCAACTACCCCATAAGGTTTTCATTTTCTTCACACCAAAACGGCTGGCTTGCACTCCCATTTTGGGTTGCCAAATCGCCAGTAATTTCTCAATTTCACGTTTGAGTTCATCGCGGTAATATTGCTCTAATACCGCAATTTTATTGGCATGGCTGGTCTGTTCGCGTACCCACAAATTGATTTTCTGATGTGAAAGTTCAATGCGATGCCTACCAGTCGTGTGCAACACTTCTAAACGATAACGCTTGCCCCACAAAAAATGGCTTTCGCCTGCCAGCATTTCGCGTTCAGATTGTCTCGCCTGGTTTGCAAACTTGGCTTGCTGTTTTTTTATCCAAATCAAACGGCTGGCAACGGCTAAACGTATTGCATCATCACTCATGCGTAACGGTGCAGATACCCGCACATTGCCCACAGGTGGCAAAACAGCAATGTGCAGATTTTTAATTGCTTTTCGCTGTAAATCAATGCTTAAATTGCCAATTTGCATATTACTCATGCTTGATATTCCGTCTGCTTCATTATTAAAGCCAACACATCATCGGCATTTAACCCTTGCTCGTCAAAAAGCGGATTAAGCTGATTTTTAAGATGTTTCTGCTTCATTTTATTATTTAAATAACCGTCTTGCTTGTGGTCTTGAATGGCATCATGCAAGCGATTGACCCAATTTTCATCTTGACAAAAATTATCAAAAATCGCTTGTTTGCCAGCGGTGTTAATGGTTTTTGAGTAATCCGATTGTGGTGGACAAATCACTTGCTTGGTAAGCTGGGCGATTTTGCGTAAATAGTCTTGATAATTCAGCACTCCTTTTCGGCGTTGCTCAATCAATTCATCTAACAGCACAGACATTTGTTCGTAATATTTCGGGTTAATCGGGTTTTCATCGACAATTTTACGGCGAACATTGTTTTCAATGGCTTCCGCCATGCCGTTGGGGTCTGATGCGATATTGGTCGGCAAATTGTCTTGAATATTTTCTTGTTTTTCAACCAATAATTGCAACAAACCTTTGTTTTCAAAATCGGCAATTTTTTCGCTGTCTTCCGCACGCACATATTGATTGATTAAATAACGCATATCGGCATCAACGGCTTTCAAATCCACATAATCGCCACTTGCTATTTTGATGTCATCACGCAGTTGAGTGAATTTTTCTACCCGTTCATGCCATGCTACCGCTTCCTGTTCGCTGTAGCCTGCCAAAACCAATTCATTGGCAATCGCTGAATAGGCACGAATGAGCTTGACCACTACCTGATAAAATGCCAAACGGCGTGTTTGAAATTCTGTGGCTAGGTTGCTGTGCGTATCTTGTCCGCAAAAATAGGCTTTATAGGCAGACAAATCTTTGGGGGCAAGCACATTCTCCACAATCATTTGCACTGCTTCCCAAGCGGTTTCCAAGTCGGCTTTAGCAATCGCCAAACGGTCTTGCAATAACCCTTTGACATCTTCGGCTTCATATTCGCCAAAGGCTTCTTGGGTGAAATCAGTAAAGGCTTTTTCCAGCGATTTAAATAAATCACGGTAATCCACAATATAGCCATACATTTTACTGTCGCCATCCAAGCGGTTTACACGACAAATGGCTTGGAACAGATTGTGGTCTGCCATTGGCTTGTCAATGTAGAGATAAGTCGCTGACGGAGCGTCAAATCCTGTCAATAATTTATCCACCACAATCAACAATTTCATTTGGGCGGGTTGCTCAATAAAGCGTTTTTTGACGTCTATTTCAAATTGTTCGGTTTCTTTGTCGCCAATTTGGTTTTCAGGCAGCCTGAAATAGTCGGCAATCATTTTGCGGTAAATTTTATATTTATACTCTTCTTCACTTTGTCCGTTGCCCGATAATTCACCTTTAATCGCGTTGGCGTTGGGCTTAAAGCTGGTAACAATCGCTACCTTATCTTTGAGTGATGTTTCGCTAAATAATTCATAGGTTTGGCAAGCCTGATACACGCTGGAACACACCAAAATCGCATTGCCACGACCATCAGACATACGCGGTTTGCTATCCATATCCAGCAAAATATCGTCCACAATTTTTTCCAAACGATTTTTGGACGACATCAATTTTTGCATCGTTCCCCAACGCTGTTTTAACTGCGTTTTGGCAATATCGGTTAAACCACGGGTTTTATTTTCAAACCAGTCATCAATTCGTTTGCGCGATGATAACGATTGTTCGATGTCTCGTGCTTCATATAATAAATCCAGCACCACGCCATCTTTGACTGCTTCGTCAAATTTATAGGTATGGATATAACCGCCAAAGACATCCACCGATTTTTTCTTGTCGGATTTGAGTAATGGCGTACCTGTAAAGCCGATAAACACCGCTTCAGGCAACAGCATTTTCATCGCTTCGTGTAATTTGCCCGATTGCGTGCGGTGGCATTCGTCCACAAACACAAACAGCTTGCCTTTGGGTGCAAAATCGCTAGCACGTGCTTTAATTTCACGCAAATAGTCGTTTAATTCGCTGTTGTCTTGTTCATCTTCCGCACCTTTGCGTCCAAATTTATGCACCAAAGAACAAATCAAAGACGGTTGATATTCACCAAGGACATCTAACAAATTTTTTCCACTGGTTGTGCGATAAATCGTGTGGTTGGTATTACTAAATACCTTTTCGATTTGCTCATCTAATTCTGTGCGGTCGGTAATAATCAACACACGACTGCCGCCACCTTGTTCCAAAATCCATTGTGCCAGCCACACCATTGTTAAACTTTTGCCGCTGCCTTGGGTGTGCCAAATAATACCGCCTTCGTTGTTGGCAATTTTGGCTTGGGCAGCCTGAATACCGAAATATTGATTCGGGCGACAGGTTTTTTTTATCCCTGCATCAAATACCATAAAATCGTGTATCAATGCTAAAAAGCGTGATTTTTCGCATAACGATTGCAAATCGGTATCCAAATCGCCTTGAATTTTACCATCTTCTTTCCATTGCAAATAATATTTTTCGCCCGTTTCAATCACGCCATAACGTATGCCTTGCGTGTCGTTGCCTGCCATAACCAATTGCACGGTGGTGAAAAAGGCTTCGGCAAAATCTTTGTGTTGGCTGGACAGGTTTTGGCGAATGCCTTCGGATACCGACACCGAAGAGCGCTTCAATTCAATCACCGCCAACGCGATGCCATTGACATACAGCACCAAATCGGGGCGTTTGTTGTATGCCACGCCTTTTATGCTGACTTCTTTGCCAATGGCAAAATCATTGTTATGCGGATTATTCCAATCAATCAGCCACACCGTTTGCGTTTGTTCGCCCACGCCCGTTTTGACTTTTACGCCATAGCGTAGCAAGCGATAAATGGCTTGGTTGGCGTCATACAAACGGCGACCACCGCCCACATAATTTTCTTTTTGCAATAACATGATTGCGCCTTTTATCAAGTCATCAGACACACCACGCTTTACCAACCATGTTGTTAAATCATCTTCACGGATATTTTTATTATCTTGCCCGCTCAAATCGCCCAAATAGCGATAGTTCAGCGTATTTTGAAAGAATTGGATCACACGGTTTTGGGTTTTTTGTTCAACTTGACCGATGGGGATAGTCGTGGACATGGCGATTTCCTATGATTTTTAACTTTTTAAATACAGATATTCAAAATAATTTGCTTGGCGTGGTCAAAGGGCAATCTGTGACCTTTAGATTTCATGGTATCTAATGCCATTATCGCTTGATTTTTATCTATCTTTTGATGAACAACCAACTGCTCTAATACCCATACTGTGCCCTTGATGAGTACTGCTTCTTTTTGAGCAGCATCTCGCAAAGCTTTATCACCTGTTAATAAAGGGCAGCTTTCTTGTTTAGCAAGCGACAATGCCATTAAATCGTGCATACTGGTTTTGCGGTATTGGCTAGATAGTTGAACAACATAAATCATTGATTGCTCTGTTAGGCTTAATTGTTGCAATCCCATTTGCAATAAATTGGCGTGCTGCCTACGCAATTCTCATTCAAACAGTACATCAGGCGTACAAAAGCGATAAGGCAAGCTAAACATCAATGCAGTCAATCCACAGCAATCCAAATCAATAAAAATATTGGCATCGCTAATCAGCATCTGTTGCATCATTTGCCCCATTGCTCAAAGTTTGCTCTTGGATAAACTGATAAATCGGCATTCCCAATAGCTCCGCTCCTTTAGATTCGCTAATTATCTGTTCGGCAACCGCACGATAGACCAATTGTTTAAAGGTGTGTGTATTTTCGCTTGCATACACTTCAGGCTCTTGTTTATGCCAGCCTTTTTGATTAAAGATGATATTGATGCCCCTGTGGTAAGTTGCGGTAATAATGCCCAAATCTTTGGCACGATAGGCAATCGCACGCATCGACAAGCCATATTCACGCTTTAAATATGCCAACTCTTTTGCGTAAATCTTTTGGCGTTTTTCGCCAAATTCATGAATCATGCGAGACTTTGGCAATAAAAATGCTCCTGCAAAGCGATTGCACGCTTTTTCAATATCCCAGTCATCAGGTAAATCATGGGATAAATAAGCAGGCAATACCAAATGCCCCAATTCATGCGCCAATGTAAATCGCTGACGGTCGCCTGACCATGATGAAGATACGACAATAATCGGGGTGTTGTTAATCATTGCCTGCAAACCATCAAATTTATTGTCAGTATTGACATCGCTCACGATAACAATAATTCCCAAATCCTCCAATAAATCAATCATTTTTGGAATGGGATTTGTGCCTAATTGCCAATGCTTACGCAACGCATCGGCAAACTGCTCAATATCATCTAGCAAATGGACTGTCGGCAAATCCGCCTCCAAGCAATAGGGCTTGACAGGAAAATCAAGCCACAACGCTTTGAGTGTTAGCCAGCGTTCTGCTTGTTTGGTAACATCAACGGTGATTTGCTTGAGCAGTTTTTTGGGTGTGCTAGATTTGGTGCGATATTCCACCTCACCCAATTCAACCTGAACAGGGCGGAATAAAAAATCCATTTCCACGCCCAGCACATCCATCAGGCGTAGCAATACATCAGACGATGGCATGCTGGTATTATGCTCATATTTTTTAATCATATTGGCACTTAAGCCGACCAAATCCGCCAATCCCTGCATGGATAACTTTTTAGCTTCTCGTGCCATTTTTAGACGAATGCCAATCATAATCGCCCCTTTTTAACTTTCTTGGTTTACAAATTTTAAAAATCTAGTGTTATTGTAAACCAAGAAAACGCCCCTTGCTAACATAATTTTGTAAATTTTGCAAGCTTTAGCATGGCAAACGGATTTTTCCTGTTAATAAATTTTGCATCATACCTTGCTTAATTTCGCGTAATTTTTCAATCCGCGCTTGTAAGGCTTTAATTTCGCTATCCATATCGCCTAGGATTTGGGCGATGGCGGTTTGTTCTTTATATTGCGGACAAAGAATTTCTATTTGTTTTAAAGTGCTACCATTTAATTTTGCACGAGTACCACCAACAAGATAATGGCTAATATTCATGGATGAAATACAGTAGGCTAAAAATTTATTGCATAAAATATTCTTCTTTCCCTGAAGTACATGAGCATGATTATTTACCCATATTTTCCCTGTTGTATATTGAACAGGATAATTGATTAAATCATTAGCTCCATCTTCAGCGACTAAAACAAATTCGCCATCATGGGTAAAGCCATTTACATAATCTTGAATACCATTTGCACCATAATATGGGATATTACCAAATATACGATTTGAAGCAGAAACTGGAATTCTTTGATTATCAAAGATATTTACATATTCACCCAACGCTACCACTTCCCAATCTTCAGGAATATCGCCCCATTCGGTTTTTAGGCTGCCTTTGGGTGTGCCGTCTGCACGGTGGACAAATTCAGGCAGCCGTGTTTTGCCTGTGAGTAGCTGTTGCATGGTGGCGGTTTTGATGGCTTGTTTTTTGGCAAGCAATTTTTCCAGCTCGGCAAGCAAAGCATCGGTATCACTCAATGCAGTGGCAATAGCGGTTTGTTCAGCGGTGGATTTTGGTAAACTTAATTTATATTTTTTAACATCATTACTTGTAATATTGGGGTCTTTTCTACTGCTACTTGCTACACTTTTCCAATATTCAATATTGAAATTTAAATTTTGTATTAAATAATAAGGTGTTATATTACTAGATGGTAAAATTGCAACCAAAGCTTGATTAATACTTGCGGGAATAGCTAATAAACCAGTACGACCAATTTGATTAAATCCCCCATACATTGCAACCAAAACAGTTCCTATTGGATACTCTTTTAAACTAGTTTCTTTTAAAGCAAGATTTGTGATTTTTTCATCTGTATACGTTATTAAACTATTATTTAAATCAAGAGTTTTAACCCAATAGCGAGTACCTTGTTTAAAATATTTATCAAATAAACGTCGAGAAGGAGTTGTTCCACCGCCAAAAGTTGTTAAATTTTGTAATTCCACCACTTCCCAATCACTCGGAATTAAACCCAATTCAGTCTGTTTATAGCTTGTCATGATTACCCCTTTATAAACCCATGGCTTTTAAATGGGTATTGACTTTGGCGGTCAATTCTGCCACTTGCATTTCAATTTGCGAAAGTGGTTCATGGTAGCGTGTTTCTAATGTTTGCACACGGCTTGCCAAGGTTTGCACTATGCGTTCCATTTCGCTGTGAATGTATCCACCCAAATCGGCAAGCCATTTGTCATCTACCACCAACTGTTGAATATCGCTGGCACTCAATTTGCCGTATTGAGTAAACACCGCCCGATCCAAGGCTTCGGTGGCGGTTTTGAGTGCGTCTTTGGCGTGTTTTTCCGCTTCAAACAATTTTATGGCGTTTTTGATGGCGGTTTGCTCTTCGCTGTCGATGCTGTTTTTTAAGGCTAGTTTTAGACTTTTGGCGGTGATTTTGTCTTTATTGTCCACCGCATTTTCTAATAAACCATTGCCATGTTCTTCTAAATAGCTTTCTAATTCTTGGCTGGCGGTATCTAAATTCGTCTGTAAGCTTTGAATTTGGGCTAATCGCTCGCCAAAATAGCGTTTGGCGATTAAAGTCGGTGGGATAAGCTCGGCTTTGTATTTGGTTTTGTTAATCACAAGATCGTGCGGTTCGGCTTTGGGCGTTTTGCCATTTTCGTCTTTTTCGGGCTTTTTGATTTCACGCAAAAGCTGCTTGCCCAAATCCCAACCGTCTTGGCAAATCATATAGACATCATCTTGCATCATATCTTGCCAATAGTTCATCAGGATTTGATAGATGTCGTAATTGGCAACCAGTTGGCTGTTTTTGTAGCAATCAAGCAGGCTTTCACTCCATTGGTGAATAAGCTCTTTGGGGCGGTTGCCTTGTGCAATTTGGCGTAAATTGTTGGCGTGTTGCCATTGGGCAAAGGGTTGCAGGGTACGCTGTTTAAATTGCGCGTATTCGCTATGTGCTAAAATATGCGATTTAATTTGCTCGGTAGGCAGTTTGGCATGATAGCGTTCGCTTTTGGCTTCAAATAATTCATTTTTCAGTTGTGGGAAAGCCTGCCAATAGCCCGCCAAATCATCAATATCCGCCACAGGAATATCGCCATATAAATGGGCGTTTAAATCCTGAATATCTTCACGCTCGCCACTGTCAATGTAGCGCGGTAAATTTAAGTTGTAATCTTGTTCTACAATTTCCTGCAAACTCACTTGTCGGCTGTAATGGGCAATTTCCAAGCGTTTGGTAAAGGTGTCGATGATTTTGTGAATGTCTTGGTCACGCAAGCGGTTTTTGTTGCCGTCTTTGATGAAATATTTGGATGCATCAATCATAAATACGCTGCCACCGCTGACCACTTCGGTTTGTTCATCGTTGGCAAATTGGGCGGTTTGGGCGTGTTCCTTGTCAATCACAATAATGCAGGCAGGAATGCCAGTGCCGTAAAACAAGTTGGCAGGCAAGCCAATAATGCCTTTAATCAAGCCTTGTTTGAGCAATTCTGCACGGATTTTAGCTTCGGCATTGCCACGAAACAACACGCCATGCGGCAAAATAATCGCGCCTTTGCCTGTCGGTTTCAGGCTTTTGATTAAATGCAGTAAGAAGGCATAATCGCCATTTTTTTCTGGTGGAATGCCGTAAGCGAAACGCTCAAAAGCATCGTTTTCGGGTTTAATGCCGTTTGTCCAGTTTTTGCTGGAAAAGGGCGGATTGGCAACCGCAAAATCAAAGGTGCGCAGTTGTCCATCTTTCAAAAAAGCAGGTGCGGCAATGGTGTTGCCTGTGCTGATTTCGGCGGTTTCGTTGTTGTGCAAAATCATATTCATGCGGGCAAGCGATGCCGTAGAAACGTCTTTTTCCTGACCGTAAAGCGAAATCGTGTTATTTGCTTGTGTCGCCACTTTTAAAAGCAATGAGCCAGAGCCACAGGTCGGGTCATAAACCGTGGTGCTGGCAGGGCTGTCGGGCGCAATTCCGATAATTTTCGCCATAATTCGCGACACTTCGGCAGGGGTATAGAATTGCCCTTTGGATTTGCCCGATTCGGTGGCAAAATGACGCATTAAATATTCATACGCATCGCCCAGTAAATCATCGCCATCGGCTTGATTGGTAGATAAATCTAGTTTTTGAAAAATGCTGACTAAATTACTTAAGCGTTCAACTTGGTCTTTACCTTTGCCGAGCTTTTCTTCATCGTTGAAATCAGCCACATCAATCACGCCTTGCAAATCATTGGCTTCGGCAATTTGTTTCAAAATAATGTTGAGCTTGTCGCCAATGTTGGGGGTGTTTTTTAGCGCGACAATATCGTCAAAAGTCGTGCCGTTTGGCAAGTCAATCATGCCTGTTTTGGCTTTAAATTTATCGGAAACGTATTTCAAGAATAATAAAGTTAGGACATAATCTTTGTACAGGCTGGCGTCCATGCCGCCACGCAATTCATCGCAGCTTGCCCATAAAGAAGAGTAGAGTTCGGTTTTTTTGATTGCCATGTTTAAACACCTAAATATCAAATCTAAAAAATATTTCTTGAGTATACTATCGTTATTCATATTTGCCACATCTAAGCAGTTTTATTAAATCATATCCAAAATAATAAATCAACCATAGTATCTTATTGAATTAAAGTCTTTCATCATATATAATACGACTCATCCTTTGTATAGAAGGCTTAGAAAATAGTATCTTAAACTTTCCAACCGCACAGGTTGCTTAATGTGGTTAGGAGCCAAGCCGCTCCGACACCACACCTAAAAATGGGCAAAAATACCATTGAGTCTGATTGCTATCTAGCACCACTTTGCTAAATTGTATTGCCACATAAGACAGGCTATGCTCTGGCAAATGTGTATGCAGCCGCTGAATTTCATCGTACACATCACAGACCAGCCAAGTGCTAATTTGTGCGTGATGATAATCAAAATCCATCATTTGAATATAATGGTTGTGCAGATTGGCATGTGATAAACCATTTTGATTAATATCCTCCATGGCATATACCCTAAATCCATCACCCTGACCATCTACGATTTGGTTGGGAATCAGCACCCACGCTTCATCTTGCTGTATGCTGTGCCGAAATGGCGACACTTGCTGCAAATGAGTATGTATCCGATTAGATGCTCCCGCTTCTCGCCAATAGGCATTGATATAATTGGTTTTATTTGCCCCAAATAAATCATGCATCAAAGTATGTTCCAATTGCTCCAAGCTTTCGGGTCTATCTTTGATAGTATCTGTCCAAATGCGTGGGCGAGCATCAATTTGGCTTAGATGATTATCGCTCATTAAGGCGGTCATGTCATGTTCTGTAAGCTTATATTTTTTGGTTTCAAAGCCAGGTTTGGTAAATACAGGTCCATGGTGATTTTGTAATGCACGAATATTTTTATTGAGTATCAAGATATTGCTATCAAACACCTGTTTATTTGGGCGATGTCGCCATACTCGACCAGCCAACTGAATGATTGATCGCATTGAACTTGGCTCAACAATCGCCCAATCATAATCATGATCACGCCCCACCTCTGCCACAGGTGTTGCCAATACCATAAAAATATGCTGCTTAGCCTGACTTTTGGTCATCTGCTGCACAATGTCATCATGAGTAAAAAGCAGCTGTTCGTCATGCTCACTGCGTTTTAATACTTTATCTAAGCGACGCTCCAAGCGATTTCGCAAAATCAAAAGCTGTCGTGCGTGATAGCACACCACATGGATATGTGTATTTTGGTTGACTTGAGCATGTTGCAGATAAAACGCAATGTGTGTTAGCTGTTTGATATTTGCAATCCGCACCAAGCCAATGCTGGCACTTTTGCCCGTTTTTTTATCAACAGTATGATAACAATGATGCAACCGAACAGCACCATCAATGATATTTTGTGCCAATGTGCTATAAAATTCAGCTTTTTTATCTTGATGATAAGCCATGCCGACAGGCAGAATTTCAGCTTTACGGCGGATGGGCTGTTGCTGTAAAAAGCTGATGCGTTTTTTGATAAAAATTTGCTGCTGTTGCCTAAAGGTCTCCACCTTATCACAAGATATCACCATACTGCCATGTTTTTGTTCATCAAACCACGCACAGACGGTTTGTGGTGCAGGTTTATTTTGGCTTTGATTGAACAATTTGCGTCCAGCTAAATAACTTTCAAATAAGCCAGCAACCAAATCAGGCGGTAGCGTTGCTGATGACAGCAACACCTTTGAACCAAACATGCCTGCCAAATGTACCAGCCGTGCTAATGCAGGCAAGTCATTATGATCAAATTCATCAGGTTCATCTAAAATCAAATCGCTACTAAGCAGCCGAAGCATTGGTGTGATATAGCCACCGCCTCGCTTACATTCACTCACCCCAATCAGATGATCAATGGTACAAGTGACTATCGGAGAAAATAGTAAATCTTTGGCTTTATTATCAGCCAATAAAGTATCAATATTCAGCTTAGCCAGCTCAAGATGGGCAGCATGATACTCAGACGCAAAATCGACAAAGCCATCTACCAACGCCTCTGCTGATTCACTGCCCCAAGCTGTACTTGAGTCATCTTGGTTTTTGTGTTGTTCACCGATTTCAAATAACTGCCGAATACCGCCGCCGCCCACCAAAATCGCCAAGACCTCATCACTTAACTGTAAATCCTGACGCAAACTTAGGCCTGTTTGCAAAGTCAATACACGCAGCCCTAACGCAATGGTGAATCTTACCCCTTTTTTCTCATCTGATAAGCCATACATAATGCGAGCATTACCAATGGTCTTGCCACAGCCAGTAGATGCCATATTAACCCCAAAAAAGCCATGCACATCACTATCAGCTTGCACACTTTTGGCTATGTTAAAGGCATAATTTTGCCAAACAAATCGCTCAATATTGGTATTTTTGCTTAATGGGCGATGCGACAGCAATGTCGGTAATTGCTCACCGATAATCGGTAAATAGCGAGCAAAATGTGCCGTAAAGGAAGCAACACCCAGCAAATGCTCATCTAAAAATTGCTTAGGTTGTTTTGTTTTACGGTTGGTATTGGCAAGTAGATTTAAAGAGGATTTTGTGGCAACACGGCGATGGTCGCCATCTTTTAATGAAGAGTAGTTATGGTCACCGACCATTAAACACAGCCGTGATAAATACAGTAAAATGGCATTATCAATCGGCTTATCTTGTGCAGACAGTGCTTGTAAAGTTGGGTCTTTTATGGCTTTGTTTGCCCAACGCTTTATGCGACTTTGCCAAGCGTTACTGTCAATCACACACTGATCAAATTGCCAAAAATCAACCAATTTTTTATTGGCTTTATGAGCTGTTTCAAAGGTTATGGGATTTTTTACCCAATGGTCGTTGGCGGTGAAATCTGCATAAATCTTAGTTAGCGGGCGTTCAAAATATAATTTTAAGGTTGAGGCATTTGTTTGAAAACTTATGCGTTCTTGTTCCTTTAAAAATACATTGACCAAAGGTGGCAAACGATGATGGCTAACAACAAGCCAAGCCACCCACTGCCCAAGTGGCGGCAATTTGGATAAATCGGCATGATCCAAATTACAAGGTTTTAAATAAT
This sequence comes from Moraxella catarrhalis, assembly GCF_001632285.1. Lineage (GTDB taxonomy): Bacteria > Pseudomonadota > Gammaproteobacteria > Pseudomonadales > Moraxellaceae > Moraxella > Moraxella catarrhalis. The sequence goes on along the minus strand of NZ_LWAH01000001.1, from coordinate 65,748 downwards.
CATTTAACGCTGATAATTTTTGGGTCTTTAGCCACTCATCAATGCGTCCAAAGCGTTCTAACCACTGAGAATCAGTTTGACAATCTTGGATCAGCCAAAGCAAAATTTTCAGCGAAATCCATTCGTGGCGATAAGGATCGCCTTGGGTGCTGCCATGTTTTAGCTTATGCTGAAAACCAAGCGTAGATTTGCCCAAATCATGTAGCAGTGCTGCCAAAGTTGCGATGATTTGGATGGCACTGATATAGTACCAATCATTTTGCCATTCACTGTGCAAAATATTACGGCGTGTTTGGTTCACTGGCACCCAGCCATATTCATTAAATTTATGGCGATTACCCACAATCCACAACAGCTCGCTGTGTTTGCGTGTGTGAAAGCGGTAACAGCTGATGGCGGTATTTTTGCTTGCGGTATGTGCAAGCAGTTTTTTGACCATGACAAGCCCATCTTCGGTAATAACGGTCTGCCAAGTATTATGACCGATGCGATTGGCAAACGCATCTAACACAAGGCGTGTGCGTTGCAGTGCCTTTTTTTCACATTGGGAAATAAAGGTCACAATCATTTTATACGCCTTTAAAATACTGCGACGCCAATTTGACTTGACCAAACATAAAATCCAGTGCCTTATACTCGGTGAATTTTTGTAAGATTTTTTGGCGAAATTCTTGTTCTGTAAAATTTTGTTTCGCACAAACAAATGACCACGGCAGAACAATGGCATCTTTTACTAAATCTGCCACATCAAAAACAAGCGCCCCACGCCGTGTCTTACCATGCATCACCGCAAACCCATGCGGAATGCCAAGCACCCACAAAGTACAAGCTCCCAAACCATACGCCAAATAATTACCATGATTCAAAAAACGATTGGCATCATCACTTGCATGAAAATCCCGCTCAAACGATAATGCACACTTGGTTTTTGCATAGTGATACAACCGCTTGGTCATCAATGCTTCAGCCAACAAAAGATCACCAACGCTGTCTACTTGCTCAATTTTATTTGTAAATGCGGTATGTAGTTGTACGACATCATAGTCTGTGATATCAAATCCTGCTTCTTGTAGCTGCTTGTCTTTTAACCAAACTTTTTGGGTAAATTCTAGGCGTTGTTTTTGAAACACTTTGGCAATCGTGAGCCGTTTTTTATCATCAAACCAAAAAGACAGCCAGCCTTGGACATATTCGGTCGGGCGATATTCATTTTGTGGACTAAGCCACTGTATTTCTACCCCTGAAAATAATGGCGTCGCACCACCCCCACAAAAGCCAACCAACACGCCAGCACCAGCAAGCAGACGCATCGCTGCTTGTGTAATAGAAGTGCCTGTGCCAAGTAAAATGACCGTCGTGTTGGCGATCGGAATATTATAATAGTGGTTTTGGTATTTCGTTTCGGTCAGGTATAAGATACGCCCATCTTTTTGCATGACTCGGCAATGCTCAAGATAAAATAAATTCGCCCGTTTGGAGTGTAAAATTGCTTTCAAATCGGTCGGTTTGAGCGTATTCATAATAATACAAATCCATGTTTAATGATTCAATTTTATCCTAACAATTTTCAACATCATTTAATATGATTTTATTGGATTATAAACTAAAAATAAATTTATACCAATCATTTTTTAATTGTATTTAGCGATTAAAATGTTTTAAGATAACCCAACCAGAAGATGGAAAAATAACTGATTGACCCTTTATTTTTTTACTATTTAAAAACTTGAATATTTTCAATAAGTTATAACATGAAGATTTTTGATTGGGTTTTTGACAAATTTTATCATAATGACTTGTTATTTCTTATTATTTTGGTTTATACTAACTCTTCACGACCGCACAGGTCGCTTAGAAAAATCACTGCGTACGCCGATTGGCAAGATTGGCCTTCACGACCGCACAGGTCGCTTAGAAAAGTAATTTGGGTAATCTTTGATAACCCAAGTTCTTCACGACCGCACAGGTCGCTTAGAAAATCCGCCATCAATGAGCCAAAGAAAATCAACACTTCACGACCGCACAGGTCGCTTAGAAAGTAAAAAGTCGGTCAATGCAACGCCTGCCCCTCTTCACGACCGCACAGGTCGCTTAGAAAGATAAGATATCAAGCACTTTATCAGCGTCTGCCTTCACGACCGCACAGGTCGCTTAGAAAACAGGGGATTTGTCCCAAAAATACAACCAAATCTTCACGACCGCACAGGTCGCTTAGAAACTGGCGTTTTCTTCACGACCGCACAGGTCGCTTAGAAAAGTGATGCTATCCCATGCGACAGATATAGGCACTTCACGACCGCACAGGTCGCTTAGAAAATGGTGATAACCTCACTTTTTTCAATGAGTTCCTTCACGACCGCACAGGTCGCTTAGAAATTGATGTACTAAAGTCGTGTTAATAACATAATCTTCACGACCGCACAGGTCGCTTAGAAATTACCTGATGATACCATTTCCAATTTAACTTCCTTCACGACCGCACAGGTCGCTTAGAAACTGCCACCTCACACAGTGGCAGAGTTTACCCACTTCACGACCGCACAGGTCGCTTAGAAATTTAACTCAAGATACGGCAAACAATTAATACCCTTCACGACCGCACAGG
>NZ_LWAH01000001.1:62875-63001 GCF_001632285.1 Moraxella catarrhalis | reverse complement strand
ACAGGTCGCTTAGAAAAGCTTTTTAAAATACTGCTTGATGGATTCATCCTTCACGACCGCACAGGTCGCTTAGAAATTATTGGTAGGGTAAGCGAATGTACCAAGCGTCTTCACGACCGCACAGGT
>NZ_LWAH01000001.1:0-62826 GCF_001632285.1 Moraxella catarrhalis | reverse complement strand
GCACAGGTCGCTTAGAAATACTTTAAATAATTGATTGTTCATAGTTTTAACTTCACGACCGCACAGGTCGCTTAGAAAATATTAGATGAAAAGCGATTGGCGGAGTTGGTCTTCACGACCGCACAGGTCGCTTAGAAAAGTTCCTTGCCGACCAACCCCATAAAATGGGTCTTCACGACCGCACAGGTCGCTTAGAAAATATCCAGCGCCATTACCAGCCACCCACTGCACTTCACGACCGCACAGGTCGCTTAGAAAATGATTGAAAATGGGGCTTTATTTTAGGAGATCTTCACGACCGCACAGGTCGCTTAGAAAAGTATAAGTATTCTATGCTGTACCCAGTGCCACTTCACGACCGCACAGGTCGCTTAGAAATAGCAAATCAGCTTAATCTTTTTATTAAAGACCTTCACGACCGCACAGGTCGCTTAGAAATGCACGCAAAGAATTTCATGAAGATGCTTTGCCTTCACGACCGCACAGGTCGCTTAGAAAAGAGCGTTTTGATAAGTCTTTTGATGAAATTCCTTCACGACCGCACAGGTCGCTTAGAAATTCGTAGGTGTAACTATCACAAAGGTGAACTTCTTCACGACCGCACAGGTCGCTTAGAAATCATATTCAGCATTATAATTGACATGGCTGTTCTTCACGACCGCACAGGTCGCTTAGAAACTTGATAATTTCTAATTGCGCGGCGCGTATATCTTCACGACCGCACAGGTCGCTTAGAAACATGTTCTCAGTGATAACACGCCCAACCACAATCTTCACGACCGCACAGGTCGCTTAGAAAAATATCAATATCATGTACAGTTTTCATTAAATCTTCACGACCGCACAGGTCGCTTAGAAATAGGCAATGAGCCTGAAGTCAAAACATTCACCCTTCACGACCGCACAGGTCGCTTAGAAACACACACGCACATCATTTCAATAGATTTTATTCTTCACGACCGCACAGGTCGCTTAGAAAAATCATACTTGAGCAATACGAAAACAAGAAAACTTCACGACCGCACAGGTCGCTTAGAAATAATAGAACCATCGGTGAGCGGATTAATCAACCTTCACGACCGCACAGGTCGCTTAGAAAACTTGATTTAGTAGCTAAGCTTGATGTGTCAACTTCACGACCGCACAGGTCGCTTAGAAAGCCTTGGTGTTGTCAGTTTTTGAGCAGAACGACTTCACGACCGCACAGGTCGCTTAGAAAAAAAAACCGTTGTGGATAAAATCGCTCCTCTACTTCACGACCGCACAGGTCGCTTAGAAATGATGAGTTTGAGTTATACGCCATAAAGCCTGCTTCACGACCGCACAGGTCGCTTAGAAATTACACGCTACTGACCTACATTTGGGTAGGACCTTCACGACCGCACAGGTCGCTTAGAAAAGTTTCAAAATATCAACTTCCCCTAGTAGCTTCTTCACGACCGCACAGGTCGCTTAGAAAATAATTAACAGTTGCACAACCAATCTTAAAGACTTCACGACCGCACAGGTCGCTTAGAAAATTGACTGAATTTACCGCAGTTTCAATCGTTGCTTCACGACCGCACAGGTCGCTTAGAAATTTTGTTCTATGGCTACGCTGATTATTTAAAATTTTTGTGCCAATCCCTTGAAAATTTTATCCTTAACCATTATGAAGATGGGGAATTTATATTAACTTTTTTGGGGTAATTTATGACCGAACAAACCACCGAACAAACCACTATGGAAGAGATTATGGCTGAGACGACAACCGAGCAAGTCGAAGCACTTCATAGCCAAATCCAAGCGCTAGAAAATGAAGTCAAAGAAGCCAAAGAGACTGCCGCGCGTGCCAATGCCGAAAGCTATAATGCCCAACGCCGCATGGAACAAGAAACCGATAAAGCCAAAAAATTTGCACTACAAAAGTTTGCCAAAGAGCTTTTGGAGGTGGTTGACAATCTAGAGCGCGCCATTAAAGATACTGAAGAGACAGGTACAGATGACGCATCACTTAAAGGCATTCGCCTAACACATAAAGTACTGCTTAGCATCCTTGAGAAAAATGGCGTCGTGGCCGTGGGTAATGTCGGTGATACATTTAATCCAGAGATTCATGAAGCGGTAGGTATTTTCCTAGAAGCTGAAAAAGACATCATCGGTCAGGTGCTTCAAAAAGGCTACATTCTCAACGAACGCACCTTAAGACCTGCGATGGTAATGGTAGGGGCTTAAGTCAAATCTTGGGGATTTATTGAACAATTTCAATCAGTTAAATAAAATAATTTTTTTTGAAAAAAGTTGAACCCCCCTTGAAAAGCCAAAAATAAAACAAATATAACACCCAAGCTTGGTAGTATTTTAAATTAAATTTTAAATCTGGAGTAAATTATGGCTAAAGTTATTGGTATTGACCTAGGTACAACCAACTCATGTGTGGCAGTACTTGAAGGTGATAAAGTCAAAGTAATTGAAAACGCAGAAGGTGCACGCACCACACCATCGATTGTGGCATTTAAAGATGGTGAAACTTTGGTCGGTCAAGCGGCTAAGCGTCAAGCGGTCACCAACCCAAAAAATACTTTATTTGCAATCAAACGCCTAATCGGTCGTCGTTTTGAAGATAAAGAAGTCCAAAAAGACATCTCACTTGTACCTTTTAAAATTGTCAAAGCAGATAATGGCGATGCTTGGGTTGAGGTCAATGATAAAAAACAAGCACCGCCACAGATCAGTGCTGAAGTTTTACGCAAAATGAAAAAAACCGCCGAAGACTATCTTGGCGAAGCTGTAACCGAAGCTGTCGTTACTGTACCTGCCTATTTTAATGATGCCCAGCGTCAAGCAACCAAAGATGCAGGTAAAATTGCAGGTCTGGATGTCAAACGCATCATCAACGAACCAACTGCAGCCGCTTTGGCATACGGTATGGATAAAAAAGGTGGTGATAAAACTGTGGCAGTTTATGATTTGGGTGGTGGTACATTTGATGTATCAATCATCGAGATTGCCGATGTCGATGGCGATCAGCAATTTGAAGTTTTAGCGACCAATGGCGATACCCACTTGGGCGGCGAAGATTTTGACTTAGCATTGATTGATTATTTGGTTGAAGAGTTTAAAAAAGAACAAGATGTTAACTTAAAAGGCGACCCTTTGGCAATGCAGCGTCTAAAAGAAGCTGCCGAAAAAGCCAAAATTGAGCTATCAAGCAGCCAATCAACGGAAGTAAACTTGCCTTACATTACTGCAGATAGCTCAGGTCCAAAGCACTTGGTGGTTACCATCAGCCGTGCTAAGCTTGAAAGCTTGACTGAGGATATGGTTGCTCGCACAATTATCCCTTGCAAAACTGCTCTTGAAGATGCTGGCTTATCAGCAAGCGATATTGATGATGTGATTTTGGTTGGTGGTCAAACTCGTATGCCACTGGTTCAACAAAAAGTTCAAGAATTTTTTGGTAAAGAACCTCGTAAAGATGTCAACCCAGATGAAGCAGTTGCCATGGGTGCTGCTATCCAAGGTGCGGTACTGTCTGGTGACAAAAAAGATGTTCTGCTACTTGATGTGACGCCATTAACTCTAGGTATCGAAACGATGGGCGGTGTGATGACACCAATCATTGAGAAAAACACCATGATTCCCACCAAAAAATCACAGGTATTCTCAACAGCAGCAGATAATCAACCAGCGGTATCAATCCAAGTTTATCAAGGTGAGCGTAAAATCGCCAACCAAAATAAACTGTTGGGTAACTTTGACTTAACGGATATTCCACCTGCACCTCGTGGTGTACCACAAATTGAGGTTACTTTTGATATCAACGCTGATGGCATCATGAATATCAGTGCTAAAGATAAAGGCACAGGTAAATCACAATCTATTCAGATTAAGGCAGACTCTGGTCTATCAGAATCTGAAATTGAAGAGATGATTCGCACCGCTGAGGCAAATGCTGCCGAAGATGAGAAGTTTGCTAACCTTGCAAATGCTCGTAATGAAGCAGACGGTCGTATTCACGCTGTCCAAAAAGCGCTAAAAGAAGCTGGTGATAAAGTTACAGCTGAAGAGACTACTGCTGTTGAATCTGCCATCAGTGCACTTGAAGCTGCTGCCAAAGAAGATGATGCTGATGACATCAAAGCTAAACTTGAAGCTTTAGATAATGCGTTCTTGCCAATCAGCCAAAAAATCTACGCTGATGCAGGTGCTCAAGGTGCTGAGCCACAACAAGAACAAGCAAAACCCGCTGATGATGGTGTCGTTGACGCTGAATTCACCGAAGTCAAAGACAAGTAATCACTTGTTGACTTCACCAAAATAGCCCATTCATGATGGGCTATTTTTATTGAATTGGCAACATAAAAACCCTAAAATCATTACATTGGGGTGCTGATAAAGTGTTATACTATCTTATCTAATAAATCTGCTACTTCACTACACGGAGAAGCCATGAGCGACATTTTAAATCAATTTATTCCCATCTTTTTTGTCACCTTTGGGATTTTTATTTTATTTTTCTTATTTATGGGTGTTGGCTATTTTGTCAAAAAAAAGCCACTTAAGGGATCTTGTGGCGGTGTGGCGACCTTAATGGGTGATGAACATTGCCAATTTTGTGGCAATGACCCCAATAAATGCGAAAGTAATATCGACAAGATTGACGATACCGCTCGCAATAAATTAAGCAAGATTGCCAAACAAGCTTAAAAATCAAATAAAATCAGTCAAATATATCATCATTTGACTGATTTTATGGGCAAAGATGATAAGAATTAAACAAGCGGCATTTGCCCAAACCCTCGTCTTTGACGCATCACCTCATATAACACCATTCCTGTGGCAACACTGACATTGAGGCTTTGAGGACGATCCAAAACTTCTGCCATAGGAATATATACCGAAGTATCACACATCGTTTGAGTTAATCGACGCATGCCATCACCTTCTGAACCCATAATGATGGCAACCTTACCCCCAAAATCACATTCAAATGCTGGCTTAGCAGACTTATCAAGTGCCGTTCCAAAAATAAATACACCTGATTTTTTCATTTTTTCTAGTGTTCGAGCCAAATTGGTTACCGATATCACAGGGATGACCTCAGAAGCCCCAACGGAAACCTTAGCCACAGTTGGTGTTATCGGTGCTGACTGGTGTCGAGGAAGAATAACTGCATCCACACCCATCGCACAAGCGGTACGCAAGCAGGCACCTAGATTATGAGCATCTGTAATCTGATCGAGTACCAAAAACAGCACATCATCTTGCATAAGCAAATTATCCAGAATCGTCTCATCTGCCATCGGTGCGGTGCGTGCCAGAGCAACCACGCCTTGATGTTGCTGACTGCCACAAAGCTCGGTCAATCGCTCACGGTGAGCATTTTGGATACTGATACCAAAATGCTTGGCAGACTGAACAATCAGCTGATGCTCTGAACTCATCTGCCCATCGTCACGCAACTGAATAAATAAACCAAGCACCTCTTCAGGACGGCGTTTAATCAACATACTAACAGCATGAATGCCATAAAAGTACGGATTTTTGGGCTTGGCTGGCTTGGCTTGGTGATGTGGTTTGTTCAGTTTTTCTTTAGAAGAAGATTTAAAGCTTTGATTATTTGTTTTTTGACTGCGTTTTTTCATGATATTATCTTTGAGTGATTAAAATTGATCATCATACCAGTAGGCTTAGCATGGCTTAGTTTATTTTAGAGTCAGAAATTTTGGTGAATTACTTGGTAAATTTCAGTAGGCTCAAGCGTCACAAGCTCATCAACCATCACATCAGGCTCATAAGCATGGATGATATTCTTAAGCCGCTCACCCAGTGCCAAATAGTGATACTGTCTATGATGCGGCAACCTCCGCCATGCTTGATAGGCCATTTCGCTACTAATAATGACAAAGACATCAGCTTTTTCGTTGATTATTTTTAAATTTTTCTGAAAATTATCCATCAAATCCATGGGAATAAATCGCTCATACCAACGAATGACATCAATCTGAACGCCTCGTGCTTTTAATGTCTCATGTAACAGCTTACGCCCACCAGCACCCCGCCAAATCAAAACCCGACTGCCTGATATCAGCGACCGAATCTCAGTCATTGCCAGCATACCCTCGTTATTAGTAACCCTAGGTAAAACAACAGGCAGCCCACGATCAGTCAATACTTTGGCAGTTGCCAAACCAACAGCAACAATGGGTGCATTAGGCAACTTGGATTGCCAATGATGGCCACCATGCAACTTATCTAAATATTCAAGTGCTCGCCGTGCTGACTCAACGCTGGTCACCACAAGCACATCATAGTCATGATCAAGCCATGCACGCATCATCGATGCTTTGGTCTCTGTCATGGGCAGCGTCTGGATGTCTAACAGCGGCAGATCAATGACTGGCATACCCGTCATTTGACGAATGGCTTGCCCACGGTGCTTGGGTCGGGTGTTAATGAGTAAAGTTGACATCATGAATTAAGGGCATTTTGATAAACTTGTTTTAAAATATCATCCGCACCTTGCATGAGTAACTCATGTGCGACATCTATCCCAAGTTGTTCGGCTGCTTGTTCATCCAGTTGGATTTCACCCATAAGCTTGTGTGACTGTTGTGCTTTTAATAAGGTCTTACCGTCCACTGAGCCGACTCGTCCACGCAGAGTCAACATACCATCTTCAATCACAGCAAAGCCTGCAATCGGTACTTGGCAACCGCCTTCAAGGGCACGATTCATAGCACGCTCAGCCAACACACACAGGCGTGTCTTGGGGTGATTAAGTGGAGATAACAACAGCTTAATTGCTTCATCATCGCTGCGGCACTCGATGGCAAGTGCCCCTTGACCCACCGCAGGTAAAGACAGTTCATCATCAAGCTCATGACGAATCCGCTTATGTAAACCCAACCGCTCAAGACCACTTGTCGCCAAGATAATGGCGTCATATTCTCCTGCATCAAGCTTACCCAACCGAGTGCCGACATTGCCACGCAAACTTTTGATGTCCAAATCAGGTCGTGCCTGACGCAGCTGACACTCACGGCGTAGACTGGATGTGCCAAGAATTGCCCCTGTCGGCAAATCATCCAAATGCTCAAAATGATTAGACACAAAAGCATCTGTCGGTGCATGACGCTCACAATAAGCCCCAAGCATCAGCCCCTCAGGTAGTACCATCGGTACATCTTTGAGTGAATGCACTGCAATATCAGCACGCTTATCATACAAAGCCTGTTCAAGCTCCTTGACAAACAGCCCCTTACCACCAATTTTGGCAAGTGGTGTATCCAAAATCTTATCACCTTTTGTCACCATCTCAAGCAGCTCAACTGACAAAGATGGGTAAAGCTGTTCAAGTTTTGCTTTGATAAAATTCGCCTGCCACAGTGCCAATGGGCTTTGGCGTGTGGCAATGGTTAGGGTGCGTATGGTCATATGTGATCCAAATTTTTGATAAATTTAATCTATTATAAGAAATTTGGCGATCAAATACCAACATCTACCATGGATTTGTTCATCATCTTTATACCAATTATTATTAATTAGTTATTTTTATTAATTATGTTATAAAATTTAGATAAAGTACCATCATATACCGCCTAAAATTATGCTATACTTTGGAGACATTTTATCATTTAAAGTCATACAAGGAATTAGCATGAGCGAACAAACTTCAAGCATGTGGGGCGGTCGTTTTTCAGAGGCGACGGACAGTTTTGTCGCAGAATTTACCGCATCGGTCAATTTTGATAAGCGGATGGCACGCCAAGATATTCAAGGCTCTATCGCCCACGCCACCATGCTGGGTATGTGTGGCATCATCACCCAAGATGAATCTTGTCAAATCATTAACGGTCTTACCCAAATTCAAGCCGAGATTGATGACGGTAAGTTTCAGTGGTTGGTAGTGCTTGAGGATGTGCATATGAATATCGAAAGCCGCTTGACGACACTTATCGGTGATGTCGGTAAAAAATTGCACACTGGTCGCAGCCGCAATGACCAAGTTGCTACAGACATTCGCCTATGGCTGCGTGATGAGACGGATAATATTCTGGTGCTGCTTGCCAAACTACAAAGTGGACTTTTGGATTTGGCAGCCAACCACACTAAGACCATCATGCCCGGCTTTACCCATCTTCAGACCGCTCAGCCTGTCAGCTTTGGGCATCATGTCATGGCATGGTTTGAAATGCTTGTGCGTGACAGCGAACGCTTTGTAGATACACGCCACCGAATTAATCAAATGCCGCTAGGTTCGGCTGCTTTGGCAGGTACTACCTATCCAATTGATCGCACCATCACCGCACGCCTGCTCGGCTTTGAGGGCATTTGCCAAAACTCACTAGATGCGGTGTCTGACCGTGATTTTGCCATTGAATTTACTGCCAATGCGTCTATCTTAATGATGCATTTATCACGCATGAGCGAAGAGCTGATCTTGTGGATGAGTGCACAGTTTGGCTTTATTCATATTCCTGATCGATTTTGCACAGGTTCATCCATCATGCCCCAAAAGAAAAACCCTGATGTACCAGAATTGGTGCGTGGCAAGGCAGCGCGTGTCTTTGGGCAGCTCACCACTTTGCTGACACTCATGAAAAATCAGCCACTGGCTTATAACAAAGATAACCAAGAGGATAAAGAGCCACTGTTTGACTGCGTGGACACCTTAACTGGTAGCCTGCTTGCCTTTGCTGATATGTTGCCAAATATCATCCCAAATGTGGACAATATGCGTGCAGCGACCATGAAAGGATATGCCACAGCAACTGATCTAGCAGACTATTTGGTCAAAAAAGGCTTACCATTTCGTGATGCACATGAGGTGGTGGGTAAAGCGGTTGGGCTTGGTGTCTCAAAAGGCGTGGATCTTAGTGAGCTTTCATTAGATGAACTTCAAAGTTTTAGCCCACTGATAGAATGTGATGTCTTTGATTGCCTAACTTTAGAAGGTTCACTAACTGCACGCAATCACATTGGCGGTACTGCACCAAATCAAGTATTATCAGCAATTAAACGGGGTCATGAACGAATTATCAATCCCAAAACCGCCTAAACCAATCCACGGTCTACGAATGATAAATGACAAGAATTTATTAATATCAATAAATTTGATCAAATATCATTTACAACATATTTGGACAAATTAAGTATCCTGCCTTATCCTTTAAAAATAAGCCGCTAAAATGCCCAAAAACATAACTCAGTCATGTTTTTGGGCATTTTACTAGGATAATTTAATGGTCGGCCAAAAACCCACCACTTTGGCGTGCCCAAAGCGATGCATACACGCCATTTTTGGCAATCAGCTCATCATGACTGCCCATTTCTACGATATGACCCCGATCCATCACCACAAGCTTATCCATCGAGGCGATCGTTGATAACCGATGGGCGATGGCGATGACAGTTTTGCCTGCCATCATATCATCAAGGCTTTGGGTGATGGCATGTTCAACTTCACTATCTAACGCACTGGTCGCTTCATCAAGCAATAAAATTGGTGCATTTTTAAGCATCACACGAGCGATAGCGATACGCTGGCGTTGACCACCTGATAGTTTGACACCACGCTCGCCAACCTGTGTATCAAGCCCTGTATTGCCAAATTTATCTTTTAAAGTCTGGATAAAATCCCATGCGTGAGCTGCTTTAGCAGCTGCGATAATCTCATCATCGGTGGCATCAGGACGACCATAAGCGATATTTTCACGCACTGTACGATGTAGTAGCGAAGTATCTTGGGTAACCATGCCGATATTTTGACGCAAAGATTCTTGGGTGATGGTCTTAATATCTTGCTGGTCAATGTAAATTTGACCGCCATCAATATCATAAAATCGCAAAAGCAAATTAACCAGCGTGGACTTACCTGCCCCTGAGCGACCTACCAATCCGACTTTTTCGCCTGCCTTGATGGATAAACTAAAATCATCAAGCAATGGTTGGCTTTGGTCTTTTTTACCATAGTTAAATGAAACTTGCTTAAAATCAATCTGTCCTTGTTTCACATGAAACACTTGGGCATTAGGGTCATCTACCACATGATGTGGCGTGGTCAAAGTCTTCATACCGTCTTGAACCGTGCCTAGATATTCAAATAATCCCGCCGTCTCCCAAAGTACCCAATGGGTCAGACCCTGCAAACGAATAGCAAGTGCCCCTGAAACCGCAACTGCACCTGCGCCCACCACGCCAGACATCCACAAATACACGCTCATCGCAACCGATCCTGAGACCGTCAAGACAGCAATCACAGAAACCAAAATTTCAAGCAGTGAGACAAGTCGCATCTGGTCATGCACTGTGCCCAAAAAATGTTTCATGGCTTCTTTGGCATAGCCAGATTCTCGGTGTGAATGGCTAAATAGCTTCACTGTGTTGATATTAGCATAAGCATCGGTAATTCGACCTGTCATCAAAGCACGAGCATCCGCCTGTATCCGACTGGTACGCTGAAGGCGTGGCAATACAAATACCAATAAAGCCGAAACCGCTAAAATCCAAAATACAAATGGCACTGTCAGTAGTGGGTGAATCCCAGTCAAAACAGCCCCTGCTCCCACCAAAAATGTGAGAATAAAGACAAACACACCAATCAGCGTCATGACCACATCACGCACCGCTAAAGCAGTTTGCATCACCTTGGCTGACACACGGCCAGAGAATTCATCTTGATAAAATTGCATCGACTGGCCCAGCATTTGCTGATGAAAAATCCAGCGTAAACGCATTGGCACTACCCCTTGTAGTACCTGATGGTGAATGGTTGTCTCAAACAAAAGCACCAGCGGAATGAATGCACTGATTGCCAGCATGATCAATAGATCTGATTTTTTTTGTGCCCAAAATTCACTGGGAGAATACACACTAAGCCAGTCAACAATTTGCCCAATCCACGCATACACATATGCCCAATAGATGCCTGAAATTGCTGTTAATACTGTAAATAACAAAAGCCAACCACGATATCCCAAAGTACAGGCATAAATAAATGAAGCCAGCGAATGGGTATGAGTGGGCAGGCTAATATCAGGAAAAGACTCTAAACGTTTTTCAAAATATGAAAAGAACGACATAAGTTACCAATTTTATGAATACAATTATCCATTATAACAGAATTTAATGGCTTGCCGAACATCCATCCAACAAGCCATCTTGAAAAATATCCCAAAATATAAATTAAGTAAAATCATACTTCGTGATACAGCTTACTGCCTTCTTCTTTATATTTTTCTTTCATTTGTTGTAGTCCTCTTTCCACATCCAATCCCTTGGCATAGTCACGGACATTTTGGGTAATCTTCATGGAGCAAAATTTAGGGCCACACATAGAACAAAAATGTGCCGATTTATGGGCTTCTTTAGGCATGGTCTCATCATGCATAGAGCGAGCCGTATCTGGATCAAGCGATAAGTTAAACTGATCCTCCCAGCGAAACTCAAAGCGAGCCTTAGACAGGGCATTGTCACGCACTTGGGCGCCAGGGTGTCCTTTTGCCAAATCAGCAGCGTGGGCGGCGATTTTGTAAGTAATGATACCATCTTTAACATCTTTTTTATTAGGCAGACCCAAATGCTCTTTTGGCGTAACATAGCACAGCATTGCTGTACCATACCAACCAATCATCGCCGCCCCTATCGCACTGGTGATGTGGTCATAGCCAGGTGCGATATCAGTTGTTAGAGGTCCCAGCGTATAAAATGGCGCTTCTTTACACACATCCAATTGCAAATCCATGTTTTGTTTAATCATATGCATGGGTACATGCCCAGGCCCTTCAATCATGACCTGAACATCATGCGCCCATGCTCTTTGGGTAAGCTCGCCCAGTGTGTGCAGCTCACCAAATTGTGCTTCATCATTAGCATCTTGGATACAGCCAGGTCTTAGCCCATCACCCAAACTAAATGACACATCATAAGCTTTCATAATCTCACAAATCTCATCAAAATGTGTGTATAAAAAGTTTTCTTGATGGTGAGCTAAGCACCATTGTGCCATGATAGAGCCGCCACGGCTGACAATGCCTGTCAAACGATTGGCAGTCAGAGGTACATAACGAAGTAGCACGCCTGCATGAATGGTAAAATAATCCACGCCCTGTTCAGCTTGCTCGATGAGTGTGTCTTTAAAAATCTCCCAAGTTAAATCTTCTGCTACGCCACCGACTTTTTCTAACGCCTGATAAATCGGCACTGTGCCAATCGGCACAGGTGAATTACGGATAATCCATTCTCGTGTCTCGTGGATATTTTTACCCGTCGACAAGTCCATGATGGTATCTGCCCCCCAGCGGGTCGCCCATGTCATCTTAGCAACCTCTTCTTCGATGCTAGAACCTAAAGCAGAATTGCCAATATTGGCATTGATTTTTACCAAAAAATTACGCCCAATAATCATTGGCTCACATTCTGGATGGTTAATATTGGCAGGGATAATCGCACGCCCTGCAGCAACCTCAGAGCGGACAAATTCTGGGGTAATCTGTATTAAATTATTTGCCCCAAAGTTTTGTCCTTGGTGCTGACGCATATCAATGCCTTCACGCTGACGCTGATTTTCACGAATGGCGATGTATTCCATTTCAGGGGTAATGATACCTTGCTTGGCATAGTGCATTTGAGTGATATTTTTACCCAATTTAGCTCGGCGTGGTTTTGATATATGGGCAAAACGAATGTTTTGGGTGCGAATATCTTTAAGACGCTCACGCCCAAATTGGGAGGTTAATCCACTAAGCTCTTCACTATCATCACGCTCAAGAATCCAGTTTTGACGTACATGAGGCAGACCTTTATTTAGGTCAATTTGTACATTAGGGTCGGTATAAACACCTGAGGTATCATAAACCAAAATTGGCTCATTTTTCTCAAGGCCACCTTGGGCAAGCCCTGTTGGTGTATCTGTTAAGCTAATTTCACGAAATGGTACGGCAATATCAGGGCGAGACCCTTGGATATACACCTTTTTAGAAGCAGGCAAGACTCGGGTTAAATCTTTGGCATCTTCATCATGTTGGGCAATGATTTGGTTTAAAGCTGGGTTGGTCGGTTGGCTCATGGCATGTCCTTAAATTGGCTTTATCAATCAAGCCATTTAAAGAACTTGTCAATGAAACGGGCTAATTTCATGACACATCTTTAATTCACTTGATTCCTACACAGGTCTTAACCTTCAGGTTCAACGGTATTTGTTTATAACTTTATGATAATACATTCAATAATATCACAGTAAAACAATCTCAACAGCTGCTTGGCTGTACTCCGTCAAGTTACAAAGATTAGTATAGCATAATTTTAAGAGGATAAATATTTTTAATGATATGCGTTTTTGGCTTGTCAGTCATCGCATCTGCCTGTTATCATATACGCATAATTATTTTTGTCTCTTAGGAATATCGCATGAAAGTTTTGGTTTTGGGTGGCGGCGTCATCGGCACCACAACGGCGTATTATCTTGCCAAAAAAGGCGTTCAAGTGACCGTCATTGAGCGTCAACACACGGTTGCCCAGGAGACAAGTTTTGGTAATGCTGGGCAAATCTCACCAGGCTACTCAACACCATGGGCTGCCCCTCAAATTCCCACAAAAGCGATTAAATGGCTATTTCAAAAACATGCGCCATTAGCGATTCGCCCTGATGGGTCAAGCTTTCAAATGTCGTGGCTGACCCAAATGCTCAAAAACTGTACCCATAAACGCTATACCATCAATAAATCACGCATGATGCGGGTGGCTGAGTACAGCCGAGACTGTTTTCGTCAGTTGCGTCTTGATACTGGTATTGATTATGAACATCGCACCCAAGGCACACTTCAGCTATTTCGCACCCAAGCACAGCTTGATCAGGTCGGCAAAGACATTGAAGTATTAAAAGAATGCGGCGTGGATTATGAGCTACTAGATAAAAACAGTCTCAGCCAAGCTGAACCTGCTTTGGCTCATGCGGCCGCACAGCTGACGGGCGGTCTAAGATTGCCGCACGACGAAACTGGCGACTGTAATTTATTCACCAAAGCACTGGCTGAGATCTGCAAAGATATGGGCGTTGAATTTCGTTTTAATACCACAATTGACAAAATCACTCATAATAACCAAACCATTACTGGCGTCATCGCTGACGGTGAGCTCATCACTGCAGACAGTTATGTGCTTGCATTGGGCAGTTATTCACGGGCGATGGCAAAGTCGCTGGGGCTTGATTTACCCGTATATCCAGTTAAAGGATATTCATTGACTGTGCCTATTATTGATGAAAGCCGTGCACCCATTTCCACCGTCATTGATGAAACCTATAAAATTGCCATCACACGATTTAATCAACGCATTCGTGTGGGCGGTATGGCGGAGTTAAGTGGCTTTGATTTGAATTTACGACAAAAACGCCGTGAGACACTTGAGATGGTTACCAAAAGCTTGTTTGATGGCGGAGATTTAAAAAACGCAACCTTTTGGACGGGTCTTCGACCCATGACACCAGACGGTACGCCCATCATTGGCCAAACTGATCTAAAAAATTTGTATCTCAATACTGGGCATGGTACCTTAGGTTGGACCATGTCTTGTGGTTCAGGCAGCCTAATCAGTGATATCATTACCCATCAGACACCCAGCATCAGCCTTGATGGCCTATCATTAACCCGTTATCAATCAGCATAAGGAAAATTATGAGTATCATCCAAAAATTTGACAGCAATGACACCTTAAGCGAAGTGGCGGTTCATGGCAGTGTGGTTTATTTGGCAGGTCAAGTACCTGACGATGATAGCCTTGACATCGCTGGGCAGTCACGCCAAGTCTTTGCTAATATCGATAAGGCATTGGCTTTGGCAGGCACCGACAAAAATCACTTGCTATCTGCTCAAGTGTTCATCAAAAATTTGGAGGATTTTGAAGGCTTTAATAACGCTTGGAAAGAATGGATGGCAGGCTCAACGCCGCCAGTACGCGCAACCATCCAAGCCAACTTGGTCAATCCAAACTGGCTCGTTGAGATCATGGTAACAGCCGCCCAATCATAACCCAAACAAGACCGCAGCCGATGAGCTGCGGTATTTTTTAATTGTGATACAACCGCCTAACCACTTCACCAATCGTTTTGATGCCTTGGTCAAGTGTGTGATCGTCTTGGGCAATCGACAAGCGGATACACTCTTTGGCGTGTGGATAATCCGCCGTCTGCATTCCCACAAAAAAATGCTCACTTGGGATAATCAGCGTGCCTTGTTGCTTTAAAATCTGATACAGCTTGGTCGTAGAAATCGGTAAGCCCTCAAACCACACCCACAGAAAAATCGCGCCTTCAGGCTGATGGATATAAACAGGATAATCTGCAAATTCTTCTTGGAGGCGACGGATAGCAAATATTGACTGTTTTTTATAAAATGGGGAGATGAGCTCATCAGACAGGCAAATAATCTCATCATTTTCAAATAATGGTGTGGCAATCGCCGCCCCAAAGCGTACCGGCGATAGATTCACAATGGCGTTCATGTTACTGACAGCCTTAGTAACCTTTGGATGCGCAATGATGATACCCGTGCGCACGCCTAGCAGACCGATCTTTGATAGGCCAAAGCATAAGATGGCCTCATCATCCCACTCAAGGGTTGTGCTGGTGTGGATAATATTTGGAAACGGCGCACCGTAGGCATTATCAATAATTAAAGGTATGCCGTGCATTTTGGCAAGCTGTTTTAGGTGTGCCATCTCACCGTCTGTCAGTACATTGCCCGTTGGATTGGTTGGGCGTGAACAGCAAATTGCACCAATTTTATTATTATTTAATTCTTCTAAATTTTCAAGAGCATCAAAATCCACTTTATATTTAAAAAATCCTTCACGACCTTCATGTGTGGTTTTTTCGATGATTGGGGGCAGCGACACAAAATAAGAACCCTCAACTTGTACATCAGCATAGCCGACATATTCAGGCGACAAAGGCAGTAAAATGGATTTATGACTGCCATCACAAAATTGCCTGCAAACAAATTAAATAAATAAAAGAATGCGTTTTGAGAGCCATTCGTCAGCACAATATGATCAGCGGTCAATCCCCAACCATAGTGACGATTAAAAAATTCAACAAGCACCTTGATAAATTTACTATCACCTTGCGGCGAAGCGTAATTACTCATACTTTCTATTGCCGTACCGTTGGTAGCGATTTGTTGATACGCTGCATGATATGCTGCTGATACTTCTGGAATATTCGCAGGATTGCCACCACCAAGCATATTGATCGGTGTATCGCTATTTAAGGCATTACCCAAATCATCCATCAGTTGCAAGATGGGGCTATTTTGAATAAATTTTTCGCCAAATTTTGAAAATTACATCTCAAACCTTGTTATTTATTTTTGTTTCATGTGAAACATTATTCAATATATTTGACCTTCAAGGGTGGAAAGCCATTAAATTCAACCGATGAATAAGAGTTGGTATAGGCACCTGTCGTCAGCCAGTATAACTTATCGCCAATTTCAAGATTTTGAGGCAATTTATAGGCTGCATCTTCATACATAATATCTGTACTATCGCAGGTTGGGCCTGCCAAAATTACCGTACCTTTTTCAGTGGCGGTTTCCATTTTTGGCGTATAGACGGGATATTTGATCGCCTCACCCAAAGTTTCGATCAAGCCTTGGAATAAGCCTACATCTGTATACACCCATCGGGTCAAATCAGTGCGTGATTTACGACTGATCAAGACAACTTCTGAGACCAAAACGCCACTGTCGCCCACCATAGAGCGCCCTGGCTCTAAGATAATCTCAGGCATCTCATCTTCATCAAAATCTTCGGACAAATAGCGGTGAATCTCTTCGGCATAGACTGAAATTGGGTTGACTTCACTGATGTAATTGGTTGGAAAACCACCGCCCAAATTGATCATCTGAAGCTTAATCCCTTCTTCATATTTCATCCAGTCAAACATATATTTAACCTTAGCAAGCGCATCATCCCACGCTGCCACATCTTTTTGCTGACTGCCCACATGAAATGAGATCCCATAAGGGACAAGGCCCAGATTTTTTGCTTGCACAAGTAAATCGATCGCCATGTCAGGATGGCAGCCAAATTTGCGTGATAACGGCCATTCGGCCGTGTCAGCACCATGCACTAAAATACGGACAAATACCTTTGAGCCAGGGGCATTATTAGCGATATTAATTAGATCAGCTTTAGAATCAGTTGCGTATAAATCAATACCCTTATTATAGGCATACTTAATATGCACTGCTTTTTTGATGGTATTACCATAGGAGATACGGTCAGCTGTAACACCACAATCTAAGACACGGTCAAGTTCATAAATCGATGCACAATCAAAATTTGAGCCCAAATCAGCCAAATATTTGACCACTTCGGTGGCGGGACTTGCTTTCATGGCATAATGGATTTTTGCCTTAGGAAATAGCGTGACCATCTCTTCGTATTTGGTCTTAATTCGGCTCAAATCAACCACCAACAAAGGTGTCTCTTGACCTTCTGCCGCTTGGGTAAATTTCTGCCACTGGGCTTGGCTAAAATACTGATCAATCTTAATCACTAAGGCTTGCTCCTATCAAGTTTTTTAAAGCTGTGTTGATGTGTCTGGTTAAGTACATAATGAAACGCATCAAAAAAGCTTGCTTAAGTTTATTATAGCAAGCTTTTGGCGGTCGGGCTATGCTTTTGAGCATCGATCTCATCAATCGTCACGAGTACGCACTTCTAATAGCTCAATCTCAAAACGTAGCGGTGAGTTGGGTGGAATTTTACCAACTGCACGATCACCATACGCCAAATGTGCAGGCACGATTAATTCTCGCCTGCCGCCAACTTGCATGGGCACCACACCAACCCCCGAGTCATCAAAGCCTAGCACGCCCAAATCCCAACCTTTGATCACGCGACCTGTGCCGATCACGCACTCAAATGGACGACCACGGTGCACAGAAGCATCAAACACCGTGCCATCCATCAGATAGCCTGTGTATTCAGTGATAATCAAAGCACCTTTAACGGCAGTTTTGCCTGTGCCAACCACAATATCTGTCGCTTTTATCATAAGCTTTTACATCTTATTCAGTCACTGAAGTATTGCTTGCCAAAGTGATGCGAGTGGTGTGTTCGGTTGATACTTTTTCAACTTGTGATAACGCTTCAGCCACTTTTTGTGCGCTTAGGCTGTCTTGTGCCAGTGTGCTACTTTCGATACCTTGGGTGTCTTGGGCAATTAAATCATCAACCTTTTCAATGATTACCCGTGCACGACCTTGAGAAAGTGGTGCAATTTTAGCAAATGCACCTTTTGACAAATCTAAAGTCACGCCATATTTACCAAAGCCGCCACGGTCATTCACTCGGCAAATCACTGATTTATCATTGGCGGTGTTGGTAACTTTTAAATGCGTGCCAAATTTATGGCTATTACTGGCACAGGTCATTGCATTTTGGTTAAATCTCTCGCCACTTGCTGTCTTTTTGCCATGAAACTTATCACCATAGTAGGTGACGGTTGCCGCTTGAGCAGACAAGGCAGACAGCGCCAAAGCAGCTACAAAAATCTTTTTCATCATCTGATCCTTAGGCTTTTAGCCTTTGGTGGATTTATGTTGATTTCAGTGCAGTTTCACTAAAATCTCAAAAATAATGGCGTATCATAGCCAACACCCATGATAATTACAAGGATTTACATATTCTTTGACAAATTTTTAACAATTGATATTTAATGTTACTAAAGTATTGCTGAGTCTGTCTTGTTTTTTTGATTGCCTTTAATAAAAAGCTCAATATCTACATTGAGCTTTTTTAGCAGGTGAGTTGCTATCAAGCGGTCCAATCAGCGCAGGGGCTGATGTAAATTTAGACGAATGATTTCATTATCATCCGCCAAATTTGCATTACGCCCTGACGAGCCTGGAAAATTATTATCATTAAACACTGTGATAGTGCGATCATCTTCAATGATAATATCTTCGATGGTAAAAAATGGAAAAGTGAATCTTTGACCCACACCCATATCGCCTGCTCGAACAGGACCGTACAAATGATCGGGATTATCAATGTTCATCAGATCAACAAGATCCGTGCGATCAACTGCTTGACCTGACCGACCAAGCGTAATGCGGATCAATTTTTTATAGCCATTCCAGTCGTTTTCGGTATCATCTCGCTCAATTACAATCCCTGATCGGTTATCAATCATCTGAAAATCACCAATCGCTGTCGCTCTTTCATCCAGCACAAACCAGTAATGGTTGCCTGTATAAGCTTTTTTCTGGACATCAAATTCAGAAATTAGCAACTGCTTAGTGCCTGTATCAGTTAATGGCTTTTCTAGCATGGGATATAAAAATTTGCCATCACTCGACAGCGCCATCCCTTCAAAGCCGCCACTGCGCTGCACGGTAGTAGGTGATGAGTAATTGGTATTCAAAGGGTTTTGAGGTGAACGCAGCTGCTGATTTTTCTGATTCGGATGCGGTAATGCGATCGGTGCATCAATCAACACGCCTTCTTTATTAAAATGCAGCAAAAAGGGTCCAAACTCTTCACCAATCCAATAACTGCCGTCAGAGGTTCGCTGAATAGATTCAGGGTCAAAGTCTGCACCTGTTAAGAGTCTGTCAGCTGAGTTTTCATTAACGATTTCAAAAGGGATGAGCTTGTTAGGATCACGAAGCTGAATAAAATCCAGCACTTTCACCTCACCACCACCCCCTTCTTTGGAGCGAAAATCAACATCAAGATGATAAATCCGCAATAAAAAATCTGCTGAATTATCCTTGGTGCCATAACCATTATCTGCCAACACAGTATAGCTGCTATCATGGTTTTTTAGGGCACCAGAAAACCCCTGAACCGGCTGAGCTTTAAAGGGTACAACGATGCCATTGGCTGTCTTGGCTGCCCTACCTGAGATTGGACCTGCGGCATAAGTTTCGACATCCAGTTTGGCAAATCCTGTCAAAGTTGCCGCAGGATTTGCCCATGCCATAGATGACAAACCCACCATGAGGGCTAAGAAAATGTGTGTTTTGGCGATATAAAATTTCATCACAACTCCATAAATAGTACTTTTGATGGCATTGTAATCAGTGATGATGACAATAAGACTTATTTTTTATGACAATTTAAAGATCATAAAGTAAGGATAAAAAAATCGCCCAACCAAGCTTGGTTGAGCGATAAGCTAACTTAATCCACCAATCATTCCCATTCAATCGTTGCAGGTGGCTTGCTTGAGACATCATACACCACACGAGAAACCTCTTTGATTTCATTCATGATGCGTGTTGAAATTTTATCAATCAGCTCATAAGGCAAATGTGCAAAACGAGCCGTCATAAAATCTACCGTCTCAACGGCACGCAGTGCGATCACCCATGCATAGCGTCTGCCATCACCAACAACGCCCACTGATTTGACAGGCTCAAATACTGCAAAAGCTTGGGCAGTTTTATCATACCAGCCAGACGCTCTAAGCTCTTGCATAAAAATATCATCTGCAAGACGCAAGATATCGGCATATTCTTTTTTAACTTCACCCAAAATACGCACGCCCAATCCAGGACCTGGAAAAGGATGGCGATAAATCATATGATGCGGGATGCCAAGTGCAACGCCAAGCTTACGCACCTCATCTTTAAATAAGTCACGCAAAGGCTCAACCAATTCAAATGCCAAATCATCAGGCAAACCACCCACATTGTGATGTGATTTGATGACATGTGCTTTGCCTTGCTTGCTGGCTGCTGACTCGATGACATCAGGATAAATTGTGCCCTGAGCCAAGAACTTAACGCCATCAAGCTTACGCGCCTCTTCCGAGAACACTTCGATAAACTCACGGCCAATGATTTTACGCTTCGCTTCAGGATCACTCACACCTGCAAGTGCATTTAAAAAACGCGCCTCACTATCAGCACGAATCACACGAATGCCCATGTTTTCAGCAAACATTTGCATCACCTGATCGCCTTCATTTAATCGTAATAATCCATTATCCACAAACACACAAGTCAGCTGATCACCGATGGCACGATGAAGCAGTGCTGCAACCACAGAACTATCAACGCCACCTGATAGACCAAGCAATACTTTTTGATTGCCAATTTGGTTTTTGAGTTGCTCAATACGCATCTCAATGATATTTTCAGAATTCCACGCATTACCACAACCACAAATGATATGCACAAAATTAGAAATCAGCTGTTCTCCTTTTTCGGTATGTGTCACCTCAGGATGAAATTGCACACCGTACAACTGACGATCTTCATCAGAAGCAGACGCATAAGGGCAATTTGGTGTAGAAGATGTTACAGTGAAACCTGTTGGTAGGCTTGCCACCTTATCGCCATGGCTCATCCAAACTTGAGATTGATTTTTTTCATCATTGATTTTGCTAAGCAGTTTATCTTGATGCGTGATATCAATCTTGGCATAGCCAAATTCATGCACCAATCCAGCTTCTACCTTGCCACCTAATTGTTCGGACATGGTCTGAAAACCATAACAGATACCCAAAACAGGCACCCCAAGCTCAAAGACAGCCTTTGGTGCTCGAGGCGAACCTTCTTGATGAACACTTTCAGGGCCGCCAGATAAAATAATGCCCCTAGGATTAAATGCACGAATATCTTCATCAGACATATCAAACGCATGAATCTCAGAATACACACCAGCCTCACGCACACGGCGAGCAATAAGCTGGCTATATTGTGAGCCAAAATCAAGAATAAGGATGCGGTCTTGGGTAATGTTGGTCATTAAAATACCTTCGGTTAATCAAATCAATAGCAGTTAAAGTGATCGTATTTTAGCATTTTTTGAATATAAAAATAAGTAGCTAATACGCATGAGTATTTAAATTATCATACATCACACAATTTTTCGTATGGTCTGAGTCAAACACCGATACTGTTTGAGTATCGGTGTTTGATTTAGGTATCAATATCGGCATTTAGTGCATTTTCTTCAATAAAGATACGACGCGGTTCAACCTCATCACCCATTAAGCAACTAAATAAATGATCAGCCTTGATCGCATCTTCAATGGTGATTTTAAGCATACGACGATTTTCAGGATCCATGGTCGTTTCCCAAAGCTGCTCTTTATTCATCTCACCTAGACCTTTATAACGCTGCACATCCACACCACGGCGAGCAGCAAGCATCAACTGTTGCCATAAATACTCAAAATCTTTAATGATGAAATCCTTGTCACCACGACGCAAAAAAGCACTGTTAGATAAAACGGTATTCCAATTGGCACTGAGTTTTAATAAACGCATATAGTCAGCAGAACCCAAAAAATTCGTATCCAATAAATACTGATGTGGCAGGCGATGAATATGAAGCGTAACACGAGGTAGCCAATGTCCATTGCCATCATCCCCGCCCAATACTTGTACCGCTTCAACTTTGGCATCAAGCTTTGGTTCTAAGTCGTTAAGCTGATTTTCAAGTGCCAAAGCCCACTCATCAACTGCCTGTTTATCGCCAATGGCAGAGACATCAAGCTTTGGTATCAAAGTAAGTGCATCTAGTAGATGCGATGGATATTTTGATTGCAAATGTGCTTTAATTACTTGGCTTTGACTGTAATCTTTTAAGAGTTTTTCAAGTGCCACGCCAGTCACAGGCGGTGTATCTTTACTCAAAAATAGCTGATGGTCATCAATGGTTGATGATAACAAATATGCATCCAAGGCTTCGGTATCTTTTAGATAAACCTCTTGCTTGCCGCGTTTGACCTTATATAACGGTGGCTGAGCAATATAAATATGACCACGCTCAATCAGCTCTGGCATTTGACGGAAAAAGAAAGTCAGGAGCAAAGTGCGAATATGGCTACCATCCACATCCGCATCGGTCATGATGACAATTTTATGGTAGCGAATTTTGTCAGGATTGTATTCGTCAGGTCCAATACCTGTACCCAAAGCGGTAATCAGCGTCCCCACCTCAGCACTTGAGAGCATTTTATCAAATCGTGCACGCTCAACATTTAAAATTTTACCTTTCAAAGGTAAAATTGCCTGCATTTTACGATTACGACCCTGTTTGGCAGAACCACCCGCAGAGTCGCCCTCAACGATAAACAATTCAGATAAAGCGGGGTCTTTTTCTTGGCAATCAGCCAATTTGCCCGGCAAACCTGCAATATCTAAAGTACTTTTGCGGCGTGTCATTTCTCGGGCTTTGCGAGCTGCATCACGCGCCCGTGCTGCATCAATGATTTTGCTTGCAATCATCTTAGCGGCAGTCGGATTTTCAAGTAAATACTCAGATAATCGTTCATGCATGGCGGTCTCAACCACGGATTTAACTTCACTTGAAACCAGCTTGTCTTTGGTTTGTGAGCTAAATTTAGGATCAGGCACTTTAACAGAAATGATGGCGGTTAAGCCCTCACGCGCATCATCACCTGTGATTTGAACCTTTTCTTTTTTGGTGATATTTTCAGAGTCTAAATAATGATTTAGACAGCGTGTCAACGCTGAACGAAACCCAGATAAGTGCGTCCCACCATCTTTTTGAGGAATATTATTGGTAAAACAAAGTACCTTCTCATTGTAGCTGTCCGACCATTGCAGCGCAACCTCAACACCGATGCCATCTGCACCATCTGCAGTAAAATGAAAAATATCGTTTAAGGTGTGTTTGCCGCCATTAATATAACTGACAAATTCAGACAAACCGCCTTTATGCTCAAACACCTGAGTAGTACTTGTACGCTCATCCGTTAAAACAATCCGAACCCCTGAATTTAAAAATGATAACTCACGCAAACGCTTGGCAAGAATATCGTAATCAAAGTGTTGCACGCCCTTAAAAATCTCAAAGCTTGGATAAAAACGCACCTGAGTACCTGTCTGAGTAGACGGCTCAAGCTTAGCCAGTGGCGCATCTGGCACGCCGTCAGTATAGTTTTGGGTATGAGCATAACCATCACGCCAAATCGTTAAGATCAGCTTTTTGGACAGTGCATTGACCACCGAGACGCCAACACCATGTAGGCCACCAGATACTTTGTATGAATTATCATCAAATTTACCGCCTGCATGAAGCACCGTCATAATAACCTCGGCAGCTGATACACCTTCTTCAGGGTGGATATCCACAGGAATACCACGCCCATTGTCCATCACCGAAACAGATTCATCGTCATGGACGATAATATTAATCTCATCACAGTGACCTGCCAATGCCTCATCAATGGCATTATCCACCACCTCAAACACCATATGGTGCAAGCCTGTACCATCATCGGTATCACCGATATACATACCTGGGCGGACACGCACCGCCTCAAGCCCACGCAGAACTCGGACATTTTTAGCGGTGTATTCAATTTCTTGTGCATCGACCTGTGGATGATTGTTGGTATTATCGGTCATGAAACTTCCTTAAGTGGGGCGGTTAATTTTTAAGCAAATTACCCACAATTATTCATAAAAAAACAGGGTATATTATAGCATTTTTTTTATAAAAAGTCATTGTCACGCCTAGCTTTTGGCAGTTATTTTATCGACTTTATGAAATGTTGCACTCTTGGAATTTACCCTGTTCCACATGAAACATCTTATAAGATAAGTCTTCGGCGGTACGCTGATTTGGTGCAGAAGTCGCCATAAAGCCATCAGACTTAAGTGCTAAGATTTTTTGGTGCGTCTGTACATTAAGGCTGGTGATAATCGCTT
This sequence comes from Moraxella catarrhalis, assembly GCF_001632285.1. Lineage (GTDB taxonomy): Bacteria > Pseudomonadota > Gammaproteobacteria > Pseudomonadales > Moraxellaceae > Moraxella > Moraxella catarrhalis. The sequence continues at coordinate 38,143 of NZ_LWAH01000001.1, read as the reverse complement.
GGCAAGGCAACGAAAATACCGTTTTGAGCAAAATTTCAATGGCATCTTCATCAAGTTCAGCATCAAGATCATCAATCAATACAACTGGCGGATGTGCTGTCTGCATAGGTATCTTATCGATGGCATGACACATCAGCTTTAGCTGAGACAGTTTTAGGGCAGTAATGAGGAGTTTTTTTTCGCCACGAGATAGGATATGCGTGGCTTGTTCGTGGATTGTTTGCCCTTGATTGTTTTGAGAATGAATTTTGACATTGATGTCTGCACGATGTGCACCTATGCGTGTATAACCTAAGCTCATGTCTTGATTAAGACGCATTTTTAGGGTTTGACTCAAGGGTTTGGTATAGTCAAAACCTGCCAGATATTGTAGGCTAAGCGATGAGTGATACTCAGGCAAAAGCTGCTTTATCATCTCATCAAAATATCTGGTCCATTGATCAAAAACTGCCAAGCGATGCTCGTGTAAAGCATGCGCATAAAATCCAAGCTGTTCATCCCAAGCAAACAGCTCAGGAAGCTTATGATGAACGCTAGGATGTTTGAGTAGAGCGTTTCTTTGTTTGAGTAGGCGTTGGTATTGTAGCCACTGATGATAAAACTTAGGCTGAATATGAAAAGTCAGCCAATCAAGCATCTGACGCCGAGAGATACTGCCTTCATCCAGCAAGCTCATACTAACAGGGTCGATGAGCAAGGTTGGCAAATGAAAGCTTAGCGTACTTTGGGTTGAAACGGTGTGTTCATTAAATCTTAAAATAGAGTCAGACTTGCCTGTCTCATCGAGCTTTTTTTGGATAGCAAGCGTACAGGACTCTTCAAATTTTGTGCGTGCCCATACGGTACAAGCACTTTGATGGTGACGGATATATCGTTTAGGCTCATGATGACGAAAGCTTTTGCCTCGTGACAACAAAAACACCGCCTCCAACAGCGATGTTTTACCACTTCCGTTAGCTCCGACAATCAGATTACACGCTGCAAGCGTTAAATTTACCTGCTTAAGGTTGCGCAGCTCATGTATTTGCAACTGCTTAATCATAACTTACCGACGCATTGGCATGATGACATAGCGATGCAAATCATCGCCCACTTGATAAATCAGTGCAGGCGAACTTGGCTGATTTAGCTCAAGACAAACCTCTCCTTCTAAAACATTAAGTACTGCACGCAGATACGCCTCATTAAAGGTCAGCTCAATGGCATCGCCGCTATAATTCACCCCAAGCATTTCTTCAGCCTCACCAAGGTTTCTGTTGGTAACACCCACTTTACAAAAATCCATGGTATCAAAATTCATCAGCACGCCCGGTTCTTCTTTGGTATTTAGTACCGAGATTCGGCGTAACACATCCACCGCCTCATCTTTATTAAATAAAACAATTTTATCATTATTGGCAGGAATCACACGGCGATAGTCGGGAAATTTACCCTCAATTAAGCGTGCAGACAGTTTCACTGTAATCTCATTGTCAATGTCTTCATCTTTAAGCACCAAGCCCACTTGCAAAAACTCTGCATCAAAACCAAGCTCAACAATATTAGAATCATCAACCGTTTTGGCAAGCTCAATCAACAAGCGTTCTAATTCAGCCACTGCTTTACCAGGAATGATGACTTGATTGGGCGCATAAGTTTCATTCAGCAATCGATGTGCCACCGCCAAGCGATGTCCATCTGTTGCAACTGCAGTTAGTGTATTTTCACCAATATCGAACAGCATGCCCGTCAAATAATAACGCACATCCTGGGTCGCCATCGCAAATCGGGTATGATGAATCAAACTGCTTAGGTTGCCTTGACTGATTTTTATCACACTCAAAGGTGTCGCTGTGCCGATAGTTGGAAAATCATCTGCAGGCAAACAGCTTAATGTATACCTGCCTGTACCACTGGTAATAATGCAGTGCGTGGTATCTTCGGGGGCGTCAATCACCACCACCTCTTCTGGCAGTGATTTACACACACTAAAAAACATCTCAGCTGGCAAGGTTGTGCTACCTGCCTGAATACAGCCATCTTTGGGTAAAGCAAATCGTGTCGTCAGCTCAAGCTCCAAATCCGATGCTGTCAATGTCAAAAAACCTTCTTCAAGCACCAATTTAATATTCGCTAAAATGGCAAAACGATGGCGTTTATCTGCTGCCTTTACCACCAAATTGATGGCTTTGAGTAATAAGTCACGATTGATAGATAATTTCATAAAAGCTCACTAAATTTGTTGGTTGCTGGGGCAATACTAGACATATTCTAACATCATCTTTAAAGAATGATAATCCTTTTGAATTTTGGCATCTTGGGTACGCAGCTCTTCGATCTTTTCACACGCATGCATAACTGTGGTGTGATCACGACCACCAAAAACTTGCCCAATTTCAGGAAAACTATCACGCGTCAGTTCACGAATGAGTGCCATTGCCATTTGTCTGGGTCTGGCGATGTAGCGTGCACGCTTTTTACTCATCAAATCCTTTGGGGAAATTTCATAATATTCAGCCACCAAATCACGAATATTTTCGGCGTTCAATGCCCGAGCGCGTGCTTGAACCTGATCTTTAATGGCGTCTTTGACAAGTGGTAAGCTCACCGGCTCATTACGCAAAATGGTGGCGGACAGCTGTACGCGTTTTAACGCCCCTTCTAAACCACGCACATCAGGCGGTAGATTTTGTGCCATATATAACGCACATTCTCTGGGTAGTAACAGATTGAGCATCTGCGCTTTTTTTTCTAAAATTTGGATACGCATTTCCATATCTGGCGGCTCAATCGACAACTGCAAACAGCTTGATAAACGAGAAATGTAACGCTCACCAAAACTGGTCATCTGTGAAGGGGGACGGTCTGAGGCAAGCACCACCTGCTTTTGGGTGTTGCCTGCTGAGAATGTATCAAAAAGCTTCATCAAGATTTCAGTTACTTTGGGTGCTTTTGAGCCACTGACCATATGCACATCATCAATAATCAACAAATCCGCTTGGCAAATTTCTTTTTCCATCTGTACAATGTCATTGGTACGAAATGCCTCTAGCGTGATTTTATAAAAATGATCTTTGGTAAAATAAAAAAATTGCTTACCGTATTTTTGATAGCGATGCGCCATGGCATGCATCAAATGCGTCTTGCCCAAACCTGATGAGCCGTATATAAATATAGGGCCATAGTTATGCTTACTTTCTTTTCTAGAAAGCTCATTGCAAGCATTATAAGCAGAAGCATTGGACTTACCTTTGATAAATACATCAAAGGTAAACCCAGGATCAATGGGCAACCCTTCAACGACACCCGTTTTTTTGCTGGTCTTTTTATTAGTTTTGGCTTTTTTGGTCGCAGGGTCATTTGGGATGGTACTCGCCACCATCTCAATACGAACCGACTTGATCACTCCTTTACCATGCTGATAGGCAAGATCGGTGATTTGGCTTAGATAATTGTCTTTAACATGCCTAACCCACATCATATTAGGTGCAAGCAACAAAAGCTCGGTATCGTTCACTTCAGCTTTAAGGGGTGCGATCCATTGGCGATAGTCTTTATCCGCCATAGCAAATTGTAAATCAGGTAGGCACAATTGCCACACACGCTCACCAAGATGATTGGGTGAGATGCTATCTTGCACGGGCAAATCTTCAAACAGGCTCATGACTTATCCCAATTAAAAAACGGTTCAAAGTGATTTTATACTATGCATGACTAAATCATGCTCAATCGGTGGGGTGAAATAGTACCATAATTTTATTAAATTACAAGCTTTATTTTGTGGATAACTTGATGAATAATATTGTGGATAACTCAAAATTCTAAGTTTTCCACAATTTATGCACATTTTATAAACATTGATTTCCACAAGATAACTTTATGAAAAATATAATAATATTACGGTTATCCACAAGATTTTTTTGCTTTATTATTATTATATTTAAGTTTAAGATTAAATAATAAGGCGGCTTAAATTCTGTGGATAACTTTTAACAATGGCCTTAAAAACCAGCCAAATGTCATCACTTATTAGCCAAAAAACTTTATTTTTATAAAATATAAAAAATGAGCGTTTATGACAAAAATTTAAATTTAACTTGGTAATTAATTGACAAATCAAAAAATATTTGATAGTATTATCAAGATTTTCACTCGTCTAAAGTGAGAAACATTAACTAGTTAACTGTAATTTGAGTTGTTCATCAGTTTCACTTTTGACAACTTTTGGTACCGTTAGGTGCTGACATCTTTAAAGGTGATTTATGAAGCGTACATTTCAACCAAGCGTTTTAAAGCGTAAACGCACTCATGGTTTCCGTGCTCGCATGGCAACCAAAAAAGGCCGTCAAGTTTTGGCACGTCGCCGTGCTAAAGGTCGTCATCGTTTGACTGTGTAATATCTGGTCAAATTAAAAGCACCGATCACACGGTGCTTTTTTATGCCATAAATTATGATGCTGTGACCTAATTATGTTAAAATCATACCTCTTTGTACAAAACCTGCCATTATGACATCTGTTCTGATTGACACATCTCAAAATTTAGCGACTTCTTTGCCAAAAGCTAAAAACTTCCAAAAATACCATCGCCTACTCATACCTGCCGACTTTAAGGCGGTATTTGATTCACCCGTTAAAAAGGTTCATACCCTGCATTTGTTGGCATTTATTGGACAGGGTCAGGGTTTGTCGGCACGATTGGGTTTGGCAATCACTAAAAAAAAGCTAAAAAAAGCGGTGGATCGTAATCGACTTAAACGACTGTGCCGTGAAAATTTTCGCCATCGCCAAGCTTCTTGGGTGGCGATTGATGTGGTTGTTATTGTCAAGGCAGGCTATCCTAGAGAATTTGACATCGCGACCGAAGTAACAGAATTATTTAATAAAATTAATAAATTATATTCTGATGAACTGAGTGTTTAATTTTTAAATATTTAGTTATGTTAAAAAATATTCTACTAATCTTGATTGAGATTTATCGCCGCTGGATCAGTCCGATGATGACGCCAAGATGTCGTTATTACCCAACTTGCTCAGCTTATGGCCGCCAAGCGATTATTTGGCATGGAGCTATCAAAGGACTTAGGCTCAGTATTTGGCGAATCGGCCGCTGTCACCCTTGGGGCGGCTGTGGTATTGATTTTGTTCCACTGCCTTTGGCTCGCTATCACTATCAACCAAGCCATCTTTATTTTTCTTATGGATTCAAAGACACATTAAGTTATGCAGCACGGCTAAATCATTTAATCAAAACAACTTAGCATTATGATTTGTTTGGTAAAACCTTAAAAATCACTGGCCAACCATGATTTATTGGTAACTTAAGCAATATTTTCTAGGATTTTATGGGTATTTTTAGTACAATAAAAGATTTAAAATTTGATTTAGGCTAATAGCCTGTGTTGTTTATTGATAATGGATTTGAATCTATGCAAAAAATTCTAAGAATTTTAATCATTATAGCGATGCTAATTACAGCATATTTGCTGATTTTGGCATGGCGTGATGACTATGCAAGAAAACCTGTAGTTACGCAGCCTGTGGCAACCCAAACCACTCATGCTGATGTGCCAACAACACAGGTTGTGGGTGATATTCCAAGCTTGACAGCAGGATCGGTAGCTGATTTGGCTGATACCGATTTGATCACTGTCAGCACTGACCGTTATGAAATTAAGATCAATCCTGTTGGTGGCGATATTGTTTATGCTGCTTTAAAACAGCACAATGCCACCAAAGATAGTACTGAGCCATTTGTACTTTTAGAAACCGATTTACGCACCTATGTTGCACAATCTGGATTGATTGGACGAGATGGCATTGACACAGCTGAAGGCCGTGCGGTTTACCACAGCCCGCGTAGCAGCTATGTGCTTAATCCAAGTGCAGGGTCGCTACAAGTCCCTTTGACATATCACAAAGATGGCTTGACGATCACCAAGACCTATACCTTTAATGCAGGCAAATACCCAATTAATCTGAGTTATAATATTAATAATAATTCCAATCAACCATGGCAAGGGCAAATGTATGCTCAGCTTAAGCGTGATAGCAGTAAGGATCCTGGCCTAGAGGATAAAGGCATGCTTGGCATGTCAACTTACTTAGGTGGCGCTTGGGGTGTGCCAAGTGATCCTTATAATAAACTGAAATTTTCTAATTTTGACGATAATATCAATATTAGCAGTAAAGACGGCTGGGTGGCAATTGTCCAGCATTATTTTGTATCGGCTTGGACGCCATCAAACAGTTTTGAAGCTGACTTTTTTGCTCGTACGACAGGCAAGGATTTTTATATTGGTTATAATAGCCCCGTGATTAATGTGGCGTCAGGCAAGCAAATCACCCTTAACAGTACGCTGTATGCAGGTCCAAAAGTTCAGTCAGAAATGGCATCGGTGGCTGAAGGCTTAAATCAAACGGTGGATTATGGATTGTTATGGCCAATCTCAAAAGTGCTGTTCGCTATTTTAGATAACATTAATAAAGTGATTGGCAATTGGGGCTGGTCAATCATTGTACTGACTTTAATTATCAAAGTCGCTTTATTTTGGCTATCAAATAAAAGCTATATGTCTATGGCAAAAATGCGTGCCATCGCCCCAAAATTGCAAGCGCTCAAAGATAAGCACGGTGATGATCGCATGGCGATGAGTCAAGAGATGATGCAGTTATACCGTGATGAAAAAGTCAATCCAATGGCGGGTTGTTTGCCGATTTTGATTCAGATGCCGATTTTTTTGGGGTTGTACTGGATGCTGGTTGAGTCGGTGGAACTGCGTCATGCACCATGGATTGGTTGGATTACCGATTTATCAGCAATGGATCCTTGGTTTATTTTACCGATTTTTATGGGTATAACCATGTTTGTCCAGCAAATGCTCAATCCACAGCCTACCGACCCAATGCAAGCAAAAATGATGAAAATTTTGCCCATGATTTTTGTGGTGTTCATGCTATGGTTCCCAGCAGGTCTGGTATTGTACTGGACAGTGAATAACTTATTTAGTATGACTCATCAACATCTTGTTAATAAGCGTGTGGAACGCCAAATGAAAGCAAAGCAAGCTTAATGCAATCCTCAAAAATCCCACAAATACTCAATTTGTGGGATTTTTTTATGGCTGGATTGATACGCCTTTGGCTTGATATGTTTGTCAGTCAATAACCAATGCTAGCAATTTTTTATGTAATAATGATAGAATAAAAGGTTAACTTAGCAGAAAACCTTATCAATTTATGACAACCAGTATCCAACAATTACCGACCATCGCCGCCATCGCCAGCCCCATCGGTCAAGGCGGTGTCGGTATCATCCGATTATCAGGTAAAGACGCTTATCGCATCGGTTGCCTAATGACGAGGCGGTCAAATTTAATACCCAGAATGGCATATTTTGGTGGTTTTTATGGTCAAGAGGGTGTGATTGATGAGGGTGTGATAATTTATTTTAAGGCACCACATTCATTCACTGGAGAAGATGTGGTGGAGCTACAAGGTCATGGCGGCATGGTACTACAAAACATGCTGTTGGCTCGGGTGTTTGAGCTTGGTGCACGCCAAGCAGCAGCAGGGGAATTTAGCTACCGAGCTTTTGAAAATGATAAAATTGACTTGGTGCAGGCTGAAGCCATCAGTGATGCCATTTCAGCCACTTCTGTCGCTCAGGCTACCAGCGCTATTCGTTCTTTGACTGGTGAATTTTCCCAAAAAATCAATGAGTTATTAGATAAGCTTGTTCATCTTCGCTTGTATGTGGAAGCTTCGATCGATTTTCCTGAGGAAGAAGATGTTGATTTTTTGTCTGATGGTATCATTGAAAATAAATTAACTGAGATTTTGTCAGGTATTGATCGTATCTTAGCGACAGCAAAACAAGGTCAGCTGTTGCGTGATGGTGTGCATGTGGTGCTGGCAGGTAAGCCCAATGCAGGTAAATCCAGTCTGCTTAATCGCCTATCGGGTACTGAGCGTGCCATTGTAACAGAGATTGCAGGCACCACGCGTGACACTTTGGAAGAAACTTTGATTTTAAATGGGTTGACTGTACATTTAACTGATACAGCAGGTCTTAGAAAAACTGATGATCATGTCGAAAAAATTGGTATCAAGCGAGCATTTGATGCGATCCGTCAAGCAGATGTGTTGATGATGGTTTATGATGTTACAACAGAAACTGATCCGTTAGCATTAGCCGATCAGCTGTTTTGTGAGGGTGTGACTGAGGATGTTGGTGATATTATTCGCCAAAAATTGATTTTGGTTGCAAACAAAAGTGATTTATTGATCTCAAAACCAGTTTTACAGGTTTCATGTGAAACCAAATCAGCACCCAAACTTGTTTATGTTTCATGTGAAACAGGTGAAGGGCTTGATGAATTGATTGAAATATTAACCCAAAAGGTGGGTTTTCATCCTCCTGAAAATAGTTTGATTGCACGCACTCGCCATCTTGATGCCTTAAATCGTGCCAAAGGGTACGCCATCGAAGCGTACGAGCAGCTTACCATTTATCATGCTGGTGAATTGGTAGCAGAAAGTCTAAGACAGTCTCAGCAAGCATTGGGCGAGATTACAGGTCAGATGAGTGCAGATGAGCTGCTGGGTAAGATTTTTTCAAGTTTTTGTATTGGTAAATAGCACTTTATTACCAAAAAAATCTTAACAATTTCATTGGTTAATATTTTTATAAAAAATTAAATTTAATTATTTTTAATTAATAATAAAAAATTTAGGAGTGGTGATGCATTGCCCATTTTGCAATAAAGCAGATACCAAGGTGACCGATTCTAGGTTGGCTGCCGAAGGTGCACAAGTACGCCGACGCCGACAATGTTTAGCGTGCGGAGAGCGGTTTACAACTTTTGAAATTTGTGAAATTTTGATGCCACGAATCATCAAAACCAATAGCCGTATTGAGCCTTATGATCAATCAAAACTCAGACGCTCAATTTCACTACCTCTACAAAAGCGTCCCATCAGTGTTGATGAAATCGAAGCATGTATCAGCCGCATAGAGCATGAACTTAGAAAAACAGGTGAGCGAGAAGTATCAAGTAAGATTTTAGGCGAAATTGTGATGAATGAATTAAAGATACTTGATGATGTTGCTTATGTACGCTTTGCCAGTGTTTACCGTGATTTTCAGGACATTGGTCAGTTTCAAGCTGAGCTTGACAAGATCAATTTACCCAAGCGTGGTGAATCTTCATGAATGACAAACGATTGATACAGCAAGATATTTATTATATGCAGCTTGCCATAGCAGAGGCAAAAAAAGGCATTTATACCACAAGACCCAACCCTGCTGTTGGCTGTGTATTGGTCAAAGATAGTCTGGTCATCGGTCAGGGTTATCATCCTAAGGCTGGGCAGCCACATGCTGAGATTTTTGCCTTGGCTGATGCCAAAGCACAGGGTTTTGATACCAAAGGTGCAACCGCTTATGTGACACTTGAGCCATGTAGCCATACGGGCCGTACACCGCCTTGTGCTGATGCGCTCATTGCTGCAGATCTTAAGCGAGTTGTTATTGCAAGCTTAGACCCTAATCCCAAAGTTGCTGGTAATGGTATCAAAAAACTTCAAAATGCAGGAATTGAGGTCTTGGTGGGGGTGTGCGATCAGCAGGCAGCTGCGTTAAATTTGGGTTTTTTGAAGGCGATGAGAATGGGCTTGCCTTATGTTAGGTTAAAAACTGCCAGCAGTTTGGATGGGCGTACAGCGATGGCATCGGGCGAATCCAAATGGATCACAGGTATAGAGGCACGAGAAGATGTGCAGCGACTGCGTGCCCAAAGTGCTGCGATTATCACAGGGTCAGGCACTATCATAGCGGATAATCCTGCGTTGACAGTGCGTAGCAAACAGCTTGGTGTGGATCTACATATGCTGCCTAAGCCCAAGGTAGTCATTGTCGATCGTAGAAATAGATTATCAGATTCAGATAATTACCAAGTGTTAAATCGTGATGACACCTTGATTTGGCGTAATGATTTAATGAGTCTACTAAAAACTTTGGTATCACAATATGCCTGCTATGATGTATTGATAGAAGCAGGTAGTGAGCTGTCTGGCGCCTTTATTACAGAAGGCTTGGTTGATGAGCTGATTGTATACCAAGCGCCGTGTATTTTGGGTCAAGATGCCCGTCCGATGTTTGCATGTCAGCTTGATCAATTGGTGCAGCAGTATCGATTTGGGCTACATTCTGCTGATATCATCGGCAATGATATTCGGCTAATTTATCGCAGTTTAACTTAATTTATTTTAGCAAATTTCTTAATTAAATTTGCTTAGCCACAGCCTAGTTTAATGATTATTTTATGATTTTTTATTAAGAAAATTGATGTTATAAGCCTGTGGATAAATAAGATGGTTAATCACTAACTATAATCTAAATTTTTATTAACTATTTGATTTTTAAAAGTATTAATATCTAATCTAATGATGAATATTAGTCTGTGGAAAACTTAATAGTGTGATTGTACTTTTGTTTTTAATGTCATTATAAAAAAGTTTTCCATAATTTGATGAGAAAATATTATGTTTACAGGAATTATTGAAACCACAGGCAGACTCAAATCCATCAATCAGATTGGCGGCGATGTTCAGTTGGTAATCCATGCGCCAGACATGGATTTTAATGATGTGCATCTTGGTGATTCGATTGCATCAAATGGCATTTGTCTGACCGTGGTGGATATTGGTGATAAAACTTATGCGGTGGATGTATCACGTGAAACACTGAGCAAGACGGCTTTAAAGAATTGGCGTACTGGCGATACAGTCAATCTTGAAAAAGCCATGCGACCAACTACGCGTTTTGGGGGGCATATTGTCGCAGGACATGTGGATGGTGTGGGCGTGATTCGTCATATCTCAAAAGACGCCCGTTCGATTTATATTGAAATTGAAATTCCAAGTGAGCTTATGCGTTACGCTGCCGATAAAGGGTCGATCACTGTTGATGGCATTAGTCTGACAACCAATGCCATTAAGCCTGAACAAAACATTGTATGCCTTAATATCATCCCACATACGGCCAAATGTACTAATATCGATCGGCATTGGTCGGTGGGTGGGCTTGTCAATATTGAGGTAGATTTGATTTCTCGATATCTTGAAAGATTGTTATTTGCTTCAAATCAAGTACAAAAGCCTACCAGTAGCATTTCTGAAGAGTTGCTCAATCAGGCAGGATTTTACCTTTAATAATTAAATTTTTATTAATTAAAAATATTTATATTATTTAATATTATTAATATCATAATTTTATTAATATAAAATATTAATTATAGATAATAGACTTAAATTAATTAATAAATATTAAGAAATGAATTTTATGAACCACCTTACTCAATCAAAAATGCGTATCATATTTGCAGGGACGCCCGAATTTGCTGCAGTCAGCCTAAAGCATCTTATTGATCTGCAAGATGTTTTAAACATACAAATTGTCGCAGTTTATACGCAGCCAGATCGTAAATCTGGGCGGGGTCAAAAATTAACCGCTTCAGCCATTAAGCAAGTGGCGCAGGCGTACAATATACCTGTTGAGCAGCCGATAAGTTTTAGCCTAAAGTACCAACCTGAGCAGGGTGTCAGTGGTGCTGTTTCACGTGAAACTTTGGCGAATTATCAGCCTGATATAATGATTGTCGCAGCCTATGGACTGATTTTACCCTTGGGCGTCTTAAAAATACCAAAATTTGGGTGCTTAAATATTCATGCATCACTATTACCAAGATGGCGTGGTGCTGCACCCATTCAGCGTGCCATTATGGCAGGTGATCAAGAAACTGGCATTACAATTATGCAAATGGCAACAGGCTTGGATACGGGCGACATGCTATATCGGGTATCATGTCCTATTTTGGATACTGATACCACGCAGACGCTACATGATAAGCTGGCAGTGATTGGGGCTCATGCGATCACCACGGTGCTACAAAATTTATTGCATTTTCAATCATTGGCCAAGGTTCAAGATGATAGCTTGGCAAATTATGCCGAAAAAATCCATACTCAAGAAGGGTTGATAGATTGGAATCAAGATGCTTTGACAATCCAGCGTCAAATCCGTGCATTGAATGCCCACACTTATCATAAATCGGAGCGTATCAAGGTTTTAAGTGCATTGCCGATCAAATTCGATCAAACCACATCAATTCCAGCTGGTCAGATCGTTAGTGTGGGTAAAAATGCCATTTTGGTCTCATGTGGGGCTGATACAAATGGTATACAGCACTTGATTAATATTACAAGTATACAATGGCCAGGCGGTAAGCCACTGACTGCTGAACAGATTTGCCAAACCAATAAACTTTGTGATAGTGACTATTTTGAGATAAAAACTCATGAAAAATAATATAAAAAAACTACACAATCATCAGCTTTCATCTCGTGCAAAAGTTATCTTAGTTATTGAAGAAATTTTAAATGGTAAATCGCTGTCAGAGCTACTTGATCCTTTATTAGAATCAACGGAGATGAGTAGCCGAGGGTTTGTACATGAACTACTGCTGGGTACTTTGCGGCAGTGGTGGGCATTATCTCGAATTTCTGAGAGCTTGATTGAAAATCCTGTGACAGATCAAGGGGTGCAGGCCGCTATTAATATCGGCTTGTATCAACTTATCTATATGAATATACCAGAGTATGCTGCGATTAATGACACGGTGGAAGCCTTAAAACAGCTTGGTAAAGAATATGGCACAGGGCTTGTGAATGCAATTCTTCGAAAAACTCAAAAGTCAAAAACAAAATTTACCAAGAAAGTCAATAAAAACCACAGCTTACCAAATTGGCTGGCTAAGCAGCTCAAACAAGATTGGGGTGAGTATTATGATGAGCTGGGTCGTACACTAAGATTTGCTGCACCGATTTTTTTGAGAGTTAATACGAAGTTTTCAGACAACGCATCTTATTGCCAGATTTTAGATGAGCATCATATACAGCACAGTTTGGTATCGCTTGGATATAATCAGGCACAAGCCGTCAGGCTAGATGGTGGTGTACGAATTGGTGAATTGCCTTATTTTGATGAAGGATGGGTGTCCGTCCAAGATGCACATGCACAGTTGGCAGGGTTTTTATTGGCACCTACTTTGCAATCACAAGGCAGTCATCAATCGGTGCTAGATATGTGTTGTGCCCCAGGCGGTAAAACCACGCATTTACTTGAGATGTTTCACATGAAACATTTGACTGCTATTGATGGTAATCGTATTCGATTAAAACGGGTACACGAAAACATCAGTCGCCTTAAGCTTGATACGAAAGATATTTCTGTGGTTCATGCTGATGGCACATCTTGGCGATCGGATCAATGCTTTGATGTGATTTTGCTTGATGCACCTTGTACTGCCACAGGTGTTTTGCGTCGCCATCCAGATATTGGGCTGCTTAGACAAGAACAGGATATTGCAACTACCGTTAATTTGCAAAGAAGCATACTGGACAATCTATGGTCACGGTTAAAAGTTGGTGGCGTGCTTTTGTATGTGACTTGCTCTATCTTGAAGGCTGAAAATGAGCGACAAATCATTGATTTTTTGAGAGCTAATGACGATGCAAACGCCATACCTTTTGATTTAAGCTTACCACATCAAATCAAGCAGCAGGTAGGTTATCAATGCTTACCTTTAGATACCAAGGGTGGCGACGGTTTTTATTATGCTTTGCTGACAAAAACAGCAAAATAACAATCGTTTAATCAATGGTGATTTTGATGTTTTTGGTGAATATGACGATAAAGGATTTTGATGATTGATTGAGTTTGGGTGCTAAAATGACACCATGTATCTTAAAATAACCCAGTAACTTCCTAAGATAACTCTTAGGCCAATCAAATTAAAATATGGCGATATTGATAGTGTATAAATTTAGCGGTAATGGATTGGTATTATCGATGGGTGAAACAGGTATAATCATCGACCGATTGATAGTTCGCCAATCGCTGAAAATTTATGCTAAAATTAGCTCAATTCATAGTTAAGATATTAAGACAGTTGGAGTTTTTATGCAATATATCAGTACCCGTGGCAAGACTCAGCCGATGCAGTTTAGTGATGTGCTTTTGATGGGGCTTGCGCCTGATGGTGGTCTGATGCTGCCTGAAACTTATCCAAGTATTGATGAAGCAACTTTACAAAAATGGCGTAATCTTAGTTATAGCGAGCTTGCATTTGAGATTATGTCGCTGTTTGTGACAGATATTCCTGCAGATGATTTAAAAAATATCATCAATAAAACTTATACAAAAGCAGCTTTTGGTAGTGAGGATATTACGCCTGTGACTCGTCTTTATGATCGGTTGGCACTGCTTGAGCTATCAAATGGTCCAACGCTTGCTTTTAAAGACATTGCCATGCAGTTTTTGGGTAATGCGTTTGAATATGTACTAAAACAAAAAAACGAGCGTTTAACTGTCATTGGTGCGACATCTGGCGATACGGGCAGTGCGGCTGAATATGCACTGCGTGGTAAAGATAATATTGAGGTTTTCATGATGTCACCTGAAGGTAAGATGAGTGCTTTTCAGCGGGCACAGATGTATAGCTTGGATGATGCCAATATTCATAATATCGCCGTGGAGGGAATGTTTGATGATTGTCAAGATATCGTTAAAGCCCTCCAAGAAGATGCAAAATTTAAGGCAAAATATAGCTTAGGTACGGTTAATTCAATCAATTGGGGCCGTATTTTGGCACAAATTGTATACTATTTTAAAGGTTATTTTGGTGCAACCACCGATAACGCCCAAAAAATCAGTTTTTGTGTGCCTTCTGGGAATTTTGGCAATATTTGTGCTGGTCACATCGCACGCCAGATGGGCTTACCGATTGATCGATTGATCGTTGCAACGAATGAAAATGATGTTTTAAATGAGTTTTTTAATACAGGCAAATACACGCCACGCACTTCGGTCGAAACTTATGTAACTTCCAGCCCATCAATGGATATTTCAAAGGCTTCAAACTTTGAGCGTTTTGTGTTTTTATTGCTTGATAAGGACAGTGTGCAAGTCGCTAAGCTGTTTGGAGATGTCAAAAGTGGTAAGGGTTTTGATTTGTCGGATAATTTAAAACTGGTGAGTGAAAAATTTGGATTTATAGCTGGTAAATCTACGCATCAAGACCGCTTGGCAACCATCAAAAAAGTTTATGATGATACGCAGCGATTGATCGATCCACACACTGCTGATGGTGTAAAAGTTGCGATTGAGCTACAAAAAGCAGATGAGATGATTTTGGTTGCCGAAACAGCATTACCAGCCAAATTCCAAGAAACCATCGTAGAGGCGGTAGGTGAGATGACTTTACCACGACCTGAGCATACCCAAGGCTTAGAAGATAAGCCTCAATATGTTACTGTGGTGCCTAATGATACTAAGGCGGTAGCAGCATTGATTGAGCAATATATTACTGCGTGCTGATTAATGAGCTATTCATCGCTAACACCTGAGCAATCAATGCTTGCACTTTGGTACATAACCAATACTTCATTGATTTCATATTATAAGCTCGTCAATCATTGTGGCGATGCAGCATCTGCATTAAGCCAAAATCAGTCTATTTGGAAATTGCTTGGCATCCATGCGGCACACATTAAGCGTTGGCAGGATGTCAACGATGTTTTGGCTTTTCTTGATAAGGTTCGCCATGATGTAGAGCTTAAGATGTATGGCATTGTATATGTCAGTGATGAAGATTATCCAGAAACACTAAAAAGTATTTATGACCCACCGCCAGTACTATTTTATCGTGGTAATTTGATACGCCTTAAAGACCGTCAGATTGCCATTGTTGGTAGTCGATCGCCGACTGAGATTGCCCAAAAAATCACTTTTGATTTGGCACAATATCTTGTCCAATCAGGATATACCGTCACCAGTGGTCTGGCGCAAGGTGTGGATAAACAAGCGCATCTGGGTGCTCTTTCTCAATTATCTGTTTTATCTGGGCGTACTGTTGGCGTTATGGGAACGGGCATCAATGTGTGCTATCCGCGTAATCATAATGCACTTTTTGCTCAAATCATCAAAGATGGTGGCTGTTTGATTAGTGAGCTATTGCCTGCTACACCAGCCAGTAAGCATACTTTTCCCCGCCGTAATCGTTTGGTGGCAGGGCTGTCACTTGCCACGGTTGTTACGGAAGCGGCACTTCAAAGTGGCTCTTTGATTACAGCTCGTCTCTCAGCAGAGCAAGGCAAACAGGTTTTTGCCATACCAAGCCATATTCACAATCCTAACGCTGAAGGTTGTCTGCACCTGATTCGTGAAGGGGCAACGCTCATATATCATCCTGATCAAATTTTGGAAGACTTAAGTCAGCATGACCAAGAGTTTTTTAACGCATTACCAAAAAGCTTTAGTCAAGGTATGTCAATATTTAGTGAAGAATCAAGTAAGTTGAACACTCACCCATCTCAAGCACCTGACACAAATACCTTGGTAAGTCCAAACCCTAAGACAGCCGCTCATCACTTACAACCTGCAAGCCGCAGTACTTGTGTGCCAGAGCATTTGGCGGATTTGTACGCTTTGATGAATGAGCCTTGTGATTTGGATCAGCTTGTTTTTAGTAGTCAAAAAGATACCGGCAGCCTCTTAGCAGAACTGATGGAGCTTGAGATATTGGGTTTGATTGAGCAGGTGGGGGGACGCTATGGCAGGCTCTAAACAAATTTTTGGAGCTGATGAGCTGGACTTGGTTGCTAATTATTTGCAGGCAGGTGGTGTATTGGCATACCCTAGCGAAAGCGTTTGGGGGCTTGGTTGTGATGCATTTAACACTGATGCTATTAATCAAATTATCAATCTTAAACATCGTGATATTGGTAAGGGTTTGATTGTACTGACAGATGCAGCTAAACGCTTAAAATCGTTAATTGATGTTTCACATGAAACATCTTTACTTGATTACATGCAAAATTTTTCGGATGAGTTTACGCATGAGCATTCACGCGCCTTAACATGGCTGATACCTATTCAGTCATCGGCATTGCCATCGGTGCTGATCGGTTCATACGATACCTTGGCGGTGCGTATCACCATACATCCTGTGTTAAAGGATTTGTGTCACGCCTTAATCTCACCGACCAACCCTTATGGATTTTTGGTATCGACCAGTTGCAATCCATCAAAGAGTACACCTGCTAAAAATTTAACACAAGCAATGGGATATTTTGGTAATCAAATTGCTTACTTAGATACCGATGGTTTGGGCTTTGCGCAACCAAGCTGTATCAAGGATTTATTGGCGGGTCATATCTTACGATAAACACATTATTAGATGGTTTAAAAATAAAAAAGCACTAATAAGATACTTTTTAACCAAACAGTTAGGGTTATTTTAAATGGCGTTTACCTGCCAAAATTTCATAAATAAACAATAAAATGATTGCACCAATCACAGAAAAAATTAAATAACTAAAACCTGATTGGGCGTTGACGCCAACAAAGTCGGCAATAAATGCACCCACATAAGCACCAGCAATACCCAAAATCATGGTCAGTATCCAGCCCATGCCATCCACACCAGGCTTAAGTGCTCGTGCCAATAACCCGACAACAAAACCTACAATTAATGCCCAAATCATTGAAAACATTGCCATTTCCTTATTTGTAATAATAACTTATCTGATAATTATTATAGCGACTGCGACTACCAAGATGGTTTATAATCCTGTAAATGAGGTATAGCATGTGTGAATATTCTTACTCAAGCTTATCAAAAAACAGCCCTGTATCTTAGGGCTGTTTGATAAAGGCAGATTATTTATCTATCGTTTCGACCACATTCAAATCAAAACCTGATAGGGCGTTGAATTTGATAGGGCTTGATAATAAACGCATGTCCTTAACGCCTAAGTGTTTAAGAATCTGTGCACCAACGCCAATGGTCTGATAAGGTGCACGGCGATTCACCGAGGTTACCGACTGCTTATCCTTTAGTGCCTCAAAACCATCACCAAGATTAAGTGTATCATCATGACCAATCCACACCAGCACACCATGCTCAGCGGTGGCGATTTTTGCCAGTGCATTTTGGATATTCCAGCGGCTACCGCTGGTATGAATCCCAAATAAGTCTTTCATGGGCGAAAAACTATGTACACGCACTGTGCTGACGCCACCAGTTGGCTTACCTTTGACAAATGCCAAATGCGTATCATCTGAGCCAAACTCACTAAAACGATATGCGGTAAAATCCCCATGCTCAGTTTGGATAGCAAAATGCTCAACTTCGCTGACGGTTTGTTCGGTTGCCATACGATATTGAATCAAATCAGCGATGGTACCAATTTTTAGCCCATGTTCTTTGGCAAATACTTCCAAATCATCACGGCGTGCCATTTCGCCATCAGGTTTGATGATTTCAACAATCACCGAGGCAGGCTCAAGTCCTGCTAAGCGTGCCAAATCACAGCCTGCTTCGGTATGACCTGCACGGTGCAGCACACCACCTTTTTTTGCCATGATGGGGAAAATATGACCTGGTTGGACGATGTCGATTGGCTTGGCGTTAGCTGCGATGGCAGCTTGGACAGTACGCGCACGATCAGATGCCGAGATACCTGTCGTAACCCCTTCGGCAGCTTCGATGGATAGGGTAAAATTGGTGCTGAATTTTGCGCCATTTTTATCACTCATCAAAGGCAAATCAAGCTGCTGACAGCGTGCTTCGGTTAAGGTTAGGCACACCAAACCTCGTGCGTGCGTGATCATAAAGTTGATCGCCTCAGGCGTGATATGATTTGCCGCCATGATAAGATCACCTTCATTTTCACGGTCTTCGTCATCCATTAAGATGACCATTTTTCCTGCTTTGATGTCTTCGATGATTTCAGGAATAGTATTTAAAGCCATAATGTTCTCTTATTGGGATTTGGGTTATCTTAGCATATTTGCCATCAACATGGGGACGGATTTAATTTTATAAAGGTATTCAGTGTTTCAGATAGTATGGATGGTATTTGGTTTTTAGGTTTTTAGCCAATTGATAAAGGCAAAATTGGCTTGCTCTTTTTGGTTATCAGCAAATTCATAAAACCGTGTACCTATCAGTGCATCAGGTAGGTACTGCTGTGGGTGATAATGATTGGGATAATCGTGCGGATAGATATAGCCCATGCCATAGCCTTCTGCTTGCATAAGCTTGGTGATACCGTTGCGTAAATGTAGCGGTACGGGCGATTGATCGGTTTCGGCAAGCTTTAAGGCACGATTGATGGCGTTGTAGCTTGAATTTGATTTAGGACTATTTGCCAAATAAATAATCACTTGCCCCAAAATAATGCGTGCCTCGGGCATGCCAATGGACTGAACTGAGCGTAGTCCAGCATCTGCCAGTAGTAGGGCATTGGGGTTGGCAAGCCCGATATCCTCGCTGGCTAAAATGACCAGCCGCCTTGCGACAAATGCAGGATCCTCACCTGCCGCCAATATCCGAGCCATCCAGTATATCGCCGCATCTGCATCCGAGCCACGCACGGATTTGATCATAGCGGAGATAAGGTCATAATGCCCATCACCTGATTTATCATAGCGTACCAAGGGCTGACCTGCCACAGCAACAACAGAAGCATTATCGATGATAATTGGCTCAGGTGCTGCTGCCACAAGTTCAAGTAAATTCAGTGCACGCCTGCCGTCGCCTTGAGATAGATCAATGAGTGCCGCTAAGTTATTAATTTGAATGTCTTTGGTTTTTAGTAAGGTGTCTTGTCGTATTGCACGCACAATGAGTGCATAAATCTCATCATCACTTAAGGGTTCAAGTTTATATACCTGACAGCGTGACAGTAGAGCATTATTGACGCTAAAAGAAGGGTTTTCGGTGGTCGCACCAATCAAAGTAATTTCACCTGTCTCAACCGCTTGTAACAAAGCATCTTGCTGAGCTTTATTAAATCGATGAATCTCATCGACAAAGACGACAGGTGGCTCATGAAATAGCCCATCGTCAGATCTGAGCACTTCTCTGAGTTCTTTGACGCCACTACTGACTGCTGATAAGGGGCGAAACGGACGACCAACAGCATCAGCCAGTAGCATGGCAAGTGTCGTTTTACCAATCCCTGCCGATCCATGCAAAATCAAAGACGGCAAAAACCCTTGGCGTACGATATTAAAAATCGGCGCTCCCTCACTAAGTAAGTGGGTTTGACCAATGACAGCATCAAGCGTGGTTGGACGCATGCGTTCGGCAAGAGGTTTCATAAAAGTATCTTTATTGGGCTGGGTTTGTTGGATTTGGATTGGTTTTATGCTATTTTAGCACAAAACCAATCCCATTTTGATGGTCATTTATGAAGATGAGCTGCCCTTATTGTTATTCTGCCAAATCTCGCCCTCTGAGTTTCGGCGAGCGGCAAATGGCGATCAGCGTATTTGGCGATGCACTTAAATTAGGCGATATTCGTCTAAAGACTGCATGGTGGGTTATCCAAGGCTATGCCGTCTCACCCAATGGTCATGTGTATTTTCATCCCAAAGATTTTTGTGAGGATTTTTCATCTCAACACTTGATGAAGCGTGCTTGGCTGATTCATGAGCTGGTGCATGTGTGGCAGGTACAACAAGATATTCGGGTGTTTTGGCGTGCGATTTTGAGCCGCCGCTATCGGTATCGGTGGATACAGGGGAAAGCATTTTTAAGATATGGTATTGAGCAGCAGGCACGCATGGTTGAGGATTTTTATATACGCCGTGAATGTGGCAAAAACTGCGATAAATGGTATGAATGTGTACCCTTTTTAAGCCGTGAGATTAAATCCACACAGTGCTTTAAAAATTGACAAATTAAGATTACCGAACCCATTTGCCAACAGTAACCGATACCAAACCTGACTGTATTCGCCTTAATGTTAGCGGTTGACATGGTCAACTGTCATGATTCTTTGATTGCCATGGTCACAGTGTAGGTTTTGCCTTGCTTGATTTTATCGGCATTGCCAAAAACCTCGGTAAAAGAACGCTTCATAAAATCACGCAGTCCATTGATGGTTACAACATAAAATCTACCACCACTTGTCATGGCATTATAAGCATCAAGTAAGTATAAATAGTGCTGTTCTTTGCTGGCTTTGGCTGGCAAATTACTCATGACTAGACTAAATTGGCGAGATTTATCCACATGATAAAAACCATTAGAAAGCATCACCTCGGCATTGCCAAGCCCATTATTTTTACAATTAAGTTTGGCGTATTCTATGGCAACAAAATCTTTATCAATCAATAAATGATGACCCTTTGGGCATTCACGCGCCGCCGTCATGCCAAGTACGCCATAGCCACAGCCAAGGTCAATGGAGTTATCTTGTGTTTGAAAATCAATATAATCTAATAACATCAAGCTGCCATCATCTAATTTTTCAGGGCTAAAAATCCCCCAAGTACTGGTAAAGTTAAAGGGTTTGCCCAGCACCTCTTGAGAAAATTGAATATCATGCCGCCACTGTTTGGATTTGGTCAGCAGTTCAGGGTTAATTTGGTGCATGGTGTACTCGTGAGTTGATGGATAAAATGGCATTCACAAATAAGGTAGATTGTAGCATATTTTAATCATAAAACGCTACTGGTGTTATCCGCCGCTTATGCGATTGATGGTTTGGGGTGATTGTTTCACCGAATTTTTAGCCATGCTTGATTATAATGGTTTATAATAGTAAGTAATACTCATGACTTATACCAACTTATCTTAGCATATCTTTAAAATCAGATTTTTTATCATGACAACACCAAAGCCCACTGTATCACCGCATGTTAACATTGATTTGTCGTTATTGATTTTTTATCAGCCACCAATCGAAAAACTCACCAATCATCTGCTAACTCAGCCTGCCATGTACGCCCAGCTTCTGGCAAAAAAGCAGGTACAAGAGCAACAAAAACAGTCCAATAATATAGCCAAGGACAACGATGATGACGATATTATACTCACCGAAGAAGATATTGAAAATTTGATTGAGCAAGGATTTAGTGAAGAAACCATTGAGAGCGTCTCAAAGGCAGTCAATAAACAGTTAAGCAAGAACGCTAATGATGATGCCAAGCAAGATGATAATACTGATGATAATCTGCCCAAAGGTGATGATGCCAATCAGACACACTCAAAAATAAACCCAATCACCAAAAAGATTAGCCCTAATGATTTTGCCCATACCTCACGCCCAAATCAAAGCAAAGTTCACAAGTTGGCTCAAAACCCGTCGCATCCTGCCAAAACCGATGATACGAAATCTCATGTTGCTCAAGCTTTAGCACAGTCAGCCGATGCATCTGCAGCTAAGATTGCAGAAAGTTTGGATAATGATATTCATGAGGCAGTAGAAAAACAGCTAAAAGAACAACAAGAACAGCAAGAGCAACAATACGAAGCATTTAAACAATATCTTGCCAAGAAAAACAGCGAAACAGCCATCGACTATCGCCAAATTCGGATTGATATTGAATCTGGAGCACTGCCGACACGCCATTTTTATTTGATGAATAGTTTATCGGCTGTGATTGCAGGGTTTGGGCTGTTAGCAAATTCACCTGCAGTGGTGATTGGTGCGATGTTAATTGCGATGCTGATAGGCCCGATCAGCGGCATTGCTTTGGCGATTATTGATGCTCGCTTGGCTTTACTTAAAAAATCACTGTTAACCTTATTGTCTGGCGGTGCGTTGATTTATGCTATTGGTGTGCTGCTTGGCTTTTTATATCCTGATCAAGCTGCAAGCCAAGAGATTATTGCCCGAACTGCCCCTAATACGATGGATGTTTTTGTGGCATTGGCAGGTGGCGTGGCAGGGGCGTATGCGTTGATTTCTCGTAATTTATCGGTTGCCGTGGTTGGCGTGGCAGTCGCAACAGCACTTGTCCCTCCGCTGACTGCCAGCGGAATATTGCTTGCCACGGGACATTATCAATTGGCATTAGGGGCATTGATACTAACTTTGACCAATATTTTGGCGATTCAGTTTACCAATGCTTTAGTGCTTTGGGCGGTGGGGTTTCGCCGATTGGATATTGATGAAAGTGAAGATGAAACCGTAAAAGATTCACGATGGCAACAAAACTGGTTATTTATTCGCCGTAATATGGTTACTTTGATTTTATTGATTGGGCTAAGTGTGTATTTGACGCTTGATTTTCAGCAACGCATTCGTCAAAAAAGCTACGAAAAGGCAGTCATTGAGGTTGTTCAGCAGCAAATCCAATACCAGCCTAGCTATGTTGTTAGTAGTGATTTTGGTGTGGTGGAAAAAGGTCAAAACAATAAAGCTTCTGCTGATAGCTATATGATTCGAGTATTATTGCAAGGGCTGATTGCACCGAGTCATCAGGATATTTGGCAGATGGAACAAAAAATTCAAACCATAACAACCAAGCGTTATCCCAAACGCTCGCCAATTAAATTGCAAGTGCGATTTGTACCAGAGCAAGTGATTGAAACCACCCCAGTCAGTAAAGCAGATGTGAAGCTTGATGATGCCTCAATCAGTCAATTAGAAGAAAATAAGAATTAGGGTGAATAAAACTTCATTTAAGTATTTTAAAGATCACTGGCACAAATAAAGATGGTGGGCATGCCTGCGTTAATCAAGGTCACTTCAAATTCATCCACATTTGGCACTGTCAATATGTCTATCAACTTGCCTGTTGGGAACATATCGCCATCACTGTTCACAGGGTTGATAAAATCAATCCAAACTTCCGTCGTTGGAAAAGTTACGCCATCACGCTCAAAATCCCCCGTTTCTTGTACTTGCCCATCTGTGATAAGCACATGGGCGATGATGGTTTTGCAATGTTTATTGCCAAATTCGCACCTTACAAATGCCATCTCAGGCATACGACTGGCGTCAGCCAACTGTATATAAATGGCATGGATGGGGATTTGCATAAAAACGCCTTTGCTGGCGACAATGAATGATTTTGCCTATTTTAAAAATCGTATTATAACCAAACTATACTCTCATCCAAACCACCCAGAATAACAACTAAACCAAATTAGTACCCATTGCCCTAAATACCAATCTACTCATCTTGTCAAAGTAGGATTTGCTTATGGTAAAAGACATAGATGTAAAGGTTGTTATCATCTAAAGATAATGTCCTTGGCTTTTTATTGCCTGATAAAACTTAGATAATTGTATGAATTTTGGTGTCCAGATTTGGACATATGATCATGTATTGATTGCATTGAAAAAAGCTGGTACATCTCATATCATCAGATTTTTTTTGTGGATTTTCTGCTTGTAGTGTGGTATTTTCTTTAGGTTGTAGTCATAATTAAGTTTTGATATTTGTATTACCATTTGCCATGGGTCATATCAGCTTTGGTATGCCTAAACTTAGCAAGATGGGCATTTTATCATTATCTATTTACTTTATATTATCAATTATTATTTATGATATTTTTTAGGTTAACCGAATAATATCAATAAAAAACAGACAATCAAGGACACATGACACATGACAAACAAACCTACCGTTGCGTTAATAGGTGCCCCAACCGATGTGGGTGCAGGTGTGCGAGGCGTGAACTTAGGGCCTGATGCCTTACGCATTGCTGACATTGATAAAGCCATTGAACAATATGGTTTTACTGTCATTGACCGTGGTAATTTGCAAGGCCCAGCCAACCCCAATCAGCCCCCTGTGAACGGCTACCGTCATTTTGATGAAGTGGTTGCATGGAACAAAATGGCACACGATGCTGTGTATGATGAGCTGAAAAATGGCAACTTTCCCATTTTGATGGGGGGCGACCATTGTTTAGGTTTGGCATCATTGACCGCTGTGGCACGCCATTGCCGTGAGCAAGGCAAAAAGTTGCGTATCCTTTGGCTTGATGCTCATGCTGATTTTAATACCAGCGAAATGACCCCATCAGGCAACATTCATGGCATGCCTGTGGCTTGTGCTTGTGGTTTTGGTCCTGATGAGTTAACCACCATTGGCGGTGTCAGAGGAGCGATTAGCCCAAAAGATGTGTATCAAATCGGTATCCGCAGTGTGGACGCTAAAGAAAAATACTTCATCAACGAAAAAGGCGTCACTGTCTTTGACATGCGTTATATTGATGAAAATGGCATGCGTCATACCATGGAACAAGCGTTAAAAGGCTTGGATAATGACACGCACTTACACATCAGTTTTGATGTGGATTTTCTTGACCCAAGCATCGCCCCAGCGGTTGGCACAACGGTGATGGGCGGGCCTACCTATCGTGAAGCGTCATTGTGTATGGAGATGATTGCCGATACTGGTTTGATGGCATCTTTGGACATCATGGAGCTAAACCCAACCCTTGATGAACGCAACCGCACAGCGGTCATCATGGTGGATTTTATTGAATCCTTGTTTGGTAAATCCACCCTAGTCAGACCTGACACAACCCAATAATTCAAACCATTCATGGACATATTTTTTTTAAGGACTTCACTATGAACACCACCAACCAACCATCAAACAGCCAAGCTTATATTGACCGTGAAGAGCAATACGGCGCTCACAACTATCACCCTTTGCCTGTGGTATTAAGCCGTGGCGAGGGGGTGCATGTTTGGGATGTTGAGGGCAAACAGTATTATGATTTTTTATCTGCCTATTCAGCGGTCAATCAAGGGCATTGCCACCCCAAAATCATCGCCACTTTAACCGAACAAGCCAAAACGCTGACCTTAACATCAAGGGCATTTCACAGTGATAAGCTTGGTGAGTTTGAAGCCTTTGCCTGTGACTATTTTGGCTATGATAAACTTTTGCCGATGAACACGGGCGCAGAAGCGGTAGAAACCGCCATTAAGATTTGTCGAAAATGGGCATACGAGAAAAAAGGCATTGATGAAAACCAAGCCAAAATCATTGTCTGTGAGAATAATTTTCACGGTCGTACCACCACCATCATCTCATTTTCTAATGATGAAAATGCTCGTAAAAACTTCGGCCCTTATACCCAAGGTTTTATTAAAGTTGAATACGACAATCTTCAAGCCTTAGAACAAGCGTTAACTGATAATAAAGATGTGGCAGGGTTTTTGGTTGAGCCAATCCAAGGTGAGGCGGGTGTGTATGTGCCATCTGAAGGTTATCTTGCCAAAGCCAAAGCTCTTTGTGATAAGCATAATGTGCTGTTTTTAGGCGATGAAATCCAAACGGGCATTGCTCGCACAGGCAAATTACTTGCCCTTGATCATGAAAATGTGCGTCCTGACATCTTAATTTTGGGCAAAGCTGTCTCTGGTGGCGTTTATCCTGTATCAGTGGTCATGGCAGATGATGACATCATGAATGTCATTCGCCCAGGACAGCATGGCTCAACTTATGGTGGCAATCCGCTGGGGGCAGCGGTTGCCAAAACCGCTTTAGAGGTGGTGCGTGATGACAATTTAGCGGATAATGCTGATAAGCTTGGTCATATCTTTCGAGAAGAGATGCAAAAGTTGGTGGATAAGCATGAGCTTTTAACCTTGGTGCGTGGTAAGGGATTGCTCAATGCGGTGGTCATCAATGACACCGAAGACAGCAGTACGGCTTGGGACTTATGTTTGGCACTCAAAGAAAATGGACTGCTTGCCAAACCCACACACGGCAACATCATTCGATTTGCCCCACCGCTTGTGATGACTGAAACCCAACTGCGTGAGTGTGTGGACATCATCGCCAAAACGGTTGCCAAGTTTGAAGCAGACAGATGACATGATGGCTTTAATGGGTCAGTTTGTCATTTAAGCCCATTTATCATTTAAGATTTTTTTATGGTTTAAAACTTAAGCCGTGTTATGCCTTTTGCTAACACGGCTTATTTTTTGACCAGCCTTTAATGGGCTAAATTGACAGGGTATTTAAAGGGTTAAATTTAAAAGTCTAATCAGTTTGGCTTAATTTGGTCGGGTTATTTGGTCGGGTTATGTTGAAGCGTTTGCTGATATGCCGTATCCAACTGCTTAGTTGTCAACAGCTCTTGTATGACTGGAAAAACCTCTCGCTCTTCAAAGCGGATATGGTCGTATAACGCTTGTGCCAAGGCATGTAAATCATCAATGGTTGGGTGACTGGCAGACTCAGTCAGCTGACTTAATGTGCGTAACTGCTCATGTTCGGCAAGCAGCTGCTTACCAAGCACCATCACTTTGGGGTGGTTGCCATGATTTGCCAATAAAGGGGCAACCAAATACCTCTCTTCAATCGCAAAATGTGCGATTCGGTCATCATGAACATATGCCACCAATGCTTGCCAATGCCTAAAAATATCATCAGTCGTGCTGTCTTTGGGACATTGCATGGCTTGACGAGATAGGCTTAAGCCAAGCTGATGCTGTCGAGATAAGGGGCGAAGCTGTTCTATGCGGTACATAAACGGATGTCCTAGGTTAAAAATAGCATGACACAATCACCACTTTGGATGTGCCAGATGAGCCATTACCCAAGCCATCAATCTGTTTGCCATAAGGGCAAGACTGCAACGACACACAATAAAAATTGGTCTCGTGCTTGCCCTGCCACTTAGCAACGCTCGGGTAAGTCACTAAGTTTAAAAAATAAATGTCCCTTTGGAAGTACTGCCACGTATGTAGGTGGCTTTGACCGATATTTGCATAAAAACTCCTTTGCTGGTGATATGAATTATTTTGCCAATTTTAAAATATTTCTGGCACCAAATAGTACAATGACAAAGACAATCATACCAATGATTAAATCAGGATAGCTAGAATGAGTCAATAACGTCAATGCTCCCGCCGCTATCACACCGATATTGATGATAATGTCATTGGATGTAAAAATCATGCTGGCTTTGATATGGGCTTCTTTATTTTGATTTTTGCTCAGTAGATATAAGCACAGCCAGTTTGCAATCAATGCCAAAAATGCCGTGCCAATCATCAGTTGATAATTGGGCAGCTGCTCAGTACCGATAAAACGCCTAATCACTTCTATCACCCCAAATAACGCCAATATTATCTGCGTTATCCCCGCCAAAAATGCCACACGTTTTTTATACGCCAGCGTCATACCAATGGCTGATAGCGCCAATATATAGACAAAGCTGTCCGCCAGCATATCTAGACTATCAGCAATCAGCCCCATAGAATTAGCAAAAATACCAACCGAACACTCTATGATAAAAAACACAAAGTTAATCATGAGTACTTGATATAATAATCTTTTTTCTAAGCGCTCATCAGGCTTGTTAAACACTATCTTATCAAAAATCACTTCGGTGGAAATGATATGACTATCAAAATTAAGCGGTTCAAGTACTTGTAAAATCGTTGTATCTTGATTATCGTGATAGACAGTTAAGCACCGTCCAGCAATATCAAACTGTAATTCATAAATATCAGATACATCTTTTAAACGCATGCGAATGAGCTGCTCTTCGGACGGGCAGTCCATTTTTGCAATGTTAAAAATGGTCTTTTTCATCTATTTAGTTCCTTGTTTTGATCAGGTTGGCTCAAATAAATCTGTGTTTATATTGCTGCTTGGTAATTTTTGGATGGTTTGAGTAAATTGATTAGGTTAAAATTTACCTTTGGAAGTACCGCCACGCATGTCGGTGGCACGGGTAGGGGTTTGTATGATTTGCTCCTTTTTTACAAATTATTGATAAAATTCTCATAACTGCCAAATTCTGCCTTGTCAATTTTATATTGATTATCAGTAATTTTGGTGATAATCACACCATCACAATCTATCAACTGCAATCTTTCGCTGGTTGCCAGCTCGCCTTTTTTAAGTTTAATAATTGTCGCAATAACCAATCAGCCAACGCAGAATTTGGGTTGGTCATTAAGGCTTTTGAATTCTCTTGGCAGACTTTGGCATTTAAAATTTGCCCATCTGGCGTGATTAAATCAAAAGGTTCATCACGACTTGGGAAAATTTTTATGAATTTTCACATTTATCCCCATTAACAACAATAATTTTCAATAATATTATGAACACCGTCTTGATATTCATTCATAATAATTTTTGAAACAAGCATATTTGTAAAATTCTTAATCTCAATTTCTGAACTAAATCTATTCAAAAAACCTAAATCATTTTCCAAAAAATCAAAATAAAATAAAATTTCTTTACGAATATCATCACTATAAGAATTATTTTTCTCATTTAAACAATTAAAAAATAATTCCTGTTTTTGTTGAAAATTTAGCATATATCACGCTCCAAATGATACTCTTTTACAGGCTTTGACTGAAAAATTACTTCTTTAAAATTTAATTCATTAACTGGATTTTCTATAACTAAAAATCTTGGCACTTCATTTAAATTTAAAACCAATGTTAAAATATAATCATGCTTATATTCACAGGCTTTTATATACTCATTTTCTGTTAAACGGATTTTTCCCTTATTTTGGCGAATGCCTTTTACTTCTGCCAAATAATTGTTTGAATTGGTTGCAATTTGAAAATCATAACCATCGCTAAATAATCTTGCATCTTGTAAAACCCCATTACCAAATAATTCAATATTCTGATAATTATTCATAAAATACAATTCAGCCTCTAAACCAGTTTCTTGCATTTTTTTAAATTTTGATTGTGTGATTGGTTCAATGCTGATTTTTTCAACAATAAAATCAGAGGTTTTATAATTATCTTTTAAAATCAATTTAACAATATTGGCATAATTAACCACATTTTCAGTACCAAACAAACCATCAATCAGTAATTTTCGGTGTTCATAAACTTCCTTTTTCTGCCACCAGCCCAATCTACCATTATCAAAATAAGGGTCAAATAAATCTTGGCGATTTTTGACCACACTCTTGGTTTTTGCAATGCCAAAATCAACAAAATACTGATAAAATTGCTCTTTTGTACGGCAATTAAATTGCTTTATGAAATCATTATTGAATTTCGCTAAACCATAGCCTAATAAATTTAATAATTCATAATGCTCATGTTTATTACTAAGGTCATTCAATGTTAATATCTCATATTTTTATTTATTTTTAACCATATTAAATAATATTCGCTTTAAAGAATATTCATTATTTGATAATAGACACAACACTGGCAAAATAATTTTTTTTGAGCATTTAAATCCCACTCACTGGCAAAAATGGGGGCTAATTTCGCCTTTTACGCCATAAATTTCCGTGTCGTCCAATCAATGCACTGACCTGCTGCTTAAATTCATTTCGGATATGTTTTTGGTTTTATCAAGATAAAATCAAAAACATACTTGCCCCAATACAACCGTTTTGTTTGCACCAGTGACGGCAGGAACATTACCATGACGCCCTAAGATATTTTGGCGTGCAAGCCAAGCAAATGCGACACTCTCAATCCAAGTAACCTCAATGCCCCAATCATTGGTTGGCTTGATGGATAAATTGGGCAGATGTGCTTGCAGGCGTGCCATCAGATGGGTATTTTTTGCACCACCACCACAGACAAGCACAGTGCCTGATTTAATAAAATGGCGGATTTGTTTGGCGGCACTGACAGCGGTCAGCTCGCACAAAGTAGCCTGTATATCGGCAGGGGTATGGCACAAATTTGGGTGACTGCTGTTTAATTGATCGATCATTGCATCAAGCCATGACAAATTAAAGTCTTCACGCCCTGTGCTTTTTGGTGGTGATTGGCTAAAAAAAGGATGGCCAAGCAAAATATCAAGTAATGGCTGAATGACTTGCCCGCTGGCAGCCCAAGTACCATCTTGGTCATAACAGGTATTTGTATGGCGAAAGTTCCATGCATCCATCAGCAGATTGGCAACCCCAGTATCAAAACCAATCGGTGTACTTTTGTCATGATTTAATACAGTAATATTGGCAATTCCGCCCAAATTCAGTACACCCTTAACCTGCTTATCATGACCAAATATGGCTTGGTGAAAAGCTGGCACAAGTGGTGCACCTTGCCCACCGACTGCCATATCACGGCGACGAAAGTCGCTGACCACAGCAATGCCTGTATACTCAGCTAAAATATTTGGGTCTAATAACTGCAAGCTAAATGACCAATTGGGGCGATGGCGAACAGTTTGCCCATGACAACCAATGGCACAAACCAAATCATGGCTGATATTTGCCTTATCAAGCAGCTCAAGGGCGACTTGAGCGGCGAAGGTTGCATAATACACGCTCGCCCAGCCATAGACATCCAGCTCGCTTTGAAAGTCAAACTCACAAGTTTGGATAAATGTAGCGACACCATTAGGCGTCGTTAAAGATAATAACGCTTGCCGTAAGTCCTCGGTAAATGGCACGCTGTGGCTTGCGATAATCTCAACCGAGCATGTTTCATCATCCGTTTCAAAAAACCGACACAATACCGCATCCATGCCATCTAAGCTTGTGCCACTCATCATACCAATAAAATAAGGTGCTTCGTCCATAATGGTCAGGTCTGCTAAGTTTTCGCCAAAAATTTCTTCTAAAAAATCTGCTGATATCGTCATAATTTGCCAACATTTACATCATACAAAACTTAAGCATAACAAATTTTTTTTGTATAGGATATGAATTTTTGATAAATCCGACTTTGTAAGATGACTTTTTGGTGATTTTTGTTATAATCAAGACAATTTTTGATCTTAGAAGTTAAATAAAGGCGATGACCATGAGTGATTTTTTACCCATCAAAGACCAATTGACGCTTATCATGCGAGGGGTGCAAGAGATTTATTCCAAAGAAGATTTGATAAAAAAATTAGAAAAAAACCGCCCGCTACGCATTAAGCTTGGCATGGACCCGACAGCTGCTGATTTACACCTTGGACATACTGTGGTACTAAATAAATTGCGTCATTTTCAGGATTTGGGGCATGAGGTGCTGTTTTTGATTGGTGATTACACGGCACGCATTGGCGACCCATCAGGCAGAAATGCCACCCGTCCGCCATTGACAGAAGCCGAGGTGAAAGCCAATGCCCAAACCTATGCCAAACAGGTTTTTAAAATTTTGGATAAAGACAAAACCAAAATTGTCTTTAATTCCGACTGGTTTGGCAAAATGAGTGCAGGGGATATGATACAACTGGCAAGCCAAATTACTGTTTCACGGATGCTTGAGCGTGATGATTTTTCAAAACGCTATAACAGCCAGACCCCCATCGCCATTCATGAATTTTTATACCCCTTGGTGCAAGGCTATGACAGCATTGCTTTAGATGCCGATGTGGAGCTTGGCGGAACTGACCAAACTTTTAATTTATTGATGGGGCGAACGCTACAAGGTCGCTATGATAAAGAGCCGCAAGTGTGTATTACTATGCCAATCTTAGAAGGCTTGGATGGTGTACAAAAAATGAGCAAATCTTTGGGGAATTATATTGGGATTAATGACCCTGCTGGTGTCATGTATCAAAAAATTCTATCCATGCCTGATACGCTCATCGCTCGCTACTTTGAGCTTTTAAGCTTTAAGCCAATGAGCGAAGTCAACGCCTTGCTTGATGACATGAAAAATGGCCGTAATCCCCAAGAAATCAAACGCATTTTAGCTCTAGAGCTGATTGAGCGTTTTCATGACAAAGAATCTGCTGATAATGCCCACAAATCAGCTGGCAACCGCTTGGCAGACGGTGAGTTGCCTGTGGATTTGCCAGAGGTAAGCTTATCTTTAAATGGTCAAGATAAATTATTTATCACCCAAGTCTTAAACCAAGCGGGTCTTGCTAAAAACTCTGCTCAGGCCAAAGACATGCTATCTCGTGGGGCGGTTAAAGTGGACGGTCAAGTGGTCGATGGCAGTTTTGCCTTAGAACAAGGGCAAACGGTGGTGATTCAAGCAGGTAAAAAAGCGTATGCCAGAGTCTGGATTCAATCAGCCCAAATATAATAAGGGGGGGGGCTAAAAAGCATTTTTTATAAAATCCGCTCTTTGTTCTAGCCTAGTCCAAGAAGTAGCTTGATAAACTCATATGTTTTTACCCACCGCTGTATGGAGGCGTACATTTTTTGGACAACCAAAGCCAAACCCTTTGCCATGCGATAGGTATATTGCTTGGTTTATTTGGGTTTGGCGAAGCGTTATTGTAAAAATTACAACAGGACTTGGGTCTTGAACGGTGTTTGTTTAGGAGCGTCAGTACAGAGGGGGTAAAATATTGGGCATTTACTTTTCTTATCAGCTGTGGCGTATTGGCACTATTGATACCGCTTAAACAAAGATTTGGTTTAGGTATGATTTGAATTCTGTATGATCCCTCAGTTTGGGGTATGTTTGATATTTGGCGACCCATGGCAAATCGTGCTGATGGTACTGGGTATGCCAACATTGCTACTTAGCTTTGGCGTAGTACAAATATTGCTTGATATGATATTTAAAATATATTAAAAATATAATTAATAAAAGTTTAAAAGCCATAAGCAAATTTTGTCATAAATCATTGCACCCAAAAATACCAAAGCTTGCATCAGTACAATCGTCGCACCTGTCGCAGAATCTAGATGATAACTGATAATTACCCCGAATACACTTGTAAAACATGAGCTAATGATGGCAGTCAGCAACATTGTATCAAAGCGTTTGCATAAAATAAAAGCAGTCATGCCAGGTGAAATGAGCATAGCAATCACCAAAATCACCCCAACCGCTTGCATAGCAACCACAATGGTTGCTGACAATATAATCAATAAGCCATAGTGTAGTTTTTGTATCGATAAACCTGCAACTTGGGCATGATGGCTGTCAAAACAATACAACAAAAGGTCGCGTCTTTTTAAAATGAGTATCAAAAAGATGATTGCTGAAACACCTAAAGTTTGGTACATCAGGGTGCGACTGATGCCCAAAAGGTTGCCAAATAAAAGATGTGTCAAGTGTTGACCACTGTCAATCTTATGAAATATCACAAGCCCTAATGCAAACATACCTGAAAATACCACGCCCATCAGCGTATCTTCTTTAAGTCGGGTGTGAGTTTGTAAATAGCCTACGGCACCAGCACAACATACTCCGGCAATAAATGCTCCAAAAGTCATCGGAATGCCCAGCCAAAAAGCGACCACCACCCCTGGAAAAATTGCATGCGAGATGGCATCTCCCATCAAAGACCATCCCTTTAACACAATGTAGCAGGATAAAAGTGCACAAATAACCGCCACCGCCACCGCTGAGATGAGGGCATGTTGCATAAAGGTATGACTAAAAGGCTCGGTGAACCAGTATAAAATAGAATTTGACATAAGTAATAAACTAAAAAGGTTTGGCACACCTAGGACTTAGGGAGACTGAAATTTTGGCTGTTTTAACTTACCGTACTTAGGTGAAAACAAAAAAGCGATGATAAATAGTGCTGTTTGTAGGCAGACAATAATCCCTCCAGTTGCACCATCTAAAAAATAACTTAAGTATACGCCAAATCCGCCAGTGATGACGCCAATAGCGCCAGCAATTAAAATCAGTGTACGAAATTTATCAGTGAGCTGATAAGCAGTTGCTCCAGGTGTGATCACCATAGCAATGACCAAGATTGCACCAACGGTTTGTAGTGCAGAGACGACACAGGCACTAAGTAGGCTAAAAAATAATAATTTATAATATTTGCTTGATAAACCCACCGCTTTGGCTTGTATTTCATCAAAAAAAACCAACAGCAAATCTTTCCAAAATATTAATAAAATCAACAAAGTAATGACCATAACAACAGTCACTTGATACATATCTGTATCGGCAATGCCCAATATGTTGCCAAAAATAATTTCTTGAACATTGATAGCGGTGGGGTTTAAAGAAATGATAAATAAGCCTAAGGCAAAAAAAGTCGTAAAAATAAATCCAATGACAGCATCTTCACGCAGTTTGGTCACAGACTTAATCCATAAAATAGATAAGGCCGCTAAAATGCCAGAAAAAAACGCACCCAACGCATAAGGTGCACCCAGTGCATAGGCAATTGCAACACCAGGCACCACAGCATGTGATAAGGCATCACCGATTAAAGACCAGCCTTTTAGCATCAGATAGGCTGATAAAAAGGCACAAACACCGCCTACTAATGAGCTTAAAAAAATTGCCTTGAGCATATATTCATAAGCAAAAGGCTCAAGTAGTAATGCAATCATGACTTATCCTCTTGCTCAGCTTGGGGATTTTCGCTGGATTTGACATTTTTGCGATGATAAGAGCTGCGGTTTTGATGATGACCATAAAAGACAGCAGGAATTTCATCGTCTGCCAAAATCGTCAAAGTGCGTTTATCATCATCATCGTGCAAGTCTTCACCCACCAAGTGCAGCTGCCTTAGAACACCACCAAAAACTTTTTCAAGATTGGCTTGGGTGAATGTACTTTTGGTGCTTCCCATTGCTAAAATGGTACGATTTATCATGATAACTTGGTCACAAAATTCAGGTACTGTCCCTAAATTATGTGTTGAGATTAAAATGAGATGACCTTCTTGACGCAATTCATCTAAAAGATTCATAATGGCTTTTTCGGTTTTTACATCAACGCCTGTGAAAGGTTCATCTAATAAAAGGATTTTACTTTCTTGAGCCAAAGCCCTTGCCAAAAATACCCGTTTTTTTTGCCCGCCTGATAATTCGCTAATTTGTCGATTGGCAAGGTGGTTAATTTGGACGCGTGACATGGCTTCATCAATCTTTTGGTAATCCTTTGGTTTTGGTCGGCGTAAAAAATTCATATGTCCATATCGCCCCATCATGACGACATCTAAAACTGATACAGGAAATTGCCAATCAACTTCTTCGCTTTGTGGCACATAGGCAACCAAATTTTTCTTAAGTGCTTGAGCGATGGTCAAATCACAAAGCTTGACATAACCTGTTTGGGGTTTAATTAGTCCCATCAGCACCTTAAATAAGGTGGATTTGCCACTACCATTGATGCCGACCAAGGCACAGGTTGTACCGCCTTGTAGATGTAGCGAAACATCATACAAAGCGGTATGTCCGTTATTGTATCGAACCGAAATATCGTCAAGGCTGATGGTGATTTTATCCATCACTTTTCAAAACCGCTGGCGATGGTTGAGACGGTGGTTTGTAATAAGTCAAGATAAGTTGGTACAGGACCGCCAGCTTCAGACAGTGAATCAACATAAAGTACACCGCCATATTTGGCACCTGTTTCTTTGGCAACTTGTTTTGCTGGTTTGTCTGAAATTGTACTTTCACTAAATACCACAGGAATGTTATTGCTGCGTACCGTATCAATCAATGATTTGACTTGTTGAGGCGAGCCTTGCTGTTCGGCATTAATTGGCCACAAATAAGCTTCTTTAAGACCGTAATCGTTGGCCAAGTAGCTAAACGCACCTTCACTGGTTACCAACCAACGCTGATTTTCAGGGATTTGTGATAATTTGGCACGCAGTGGAGCGTCCATAGCTTTAATTTTTGCACTGTACTGCTCAGCATTTTTGGTATAAACTTCCTGATTGGCTGGGTCTTGCTTAATGAGTGCATTTTTGATATTCTCAACATAAATCAAGGCATTACTTGGCGACATCCAAGCATGTGGGTTTGGCATGTCTTTATA
Organism: Moraxella catarrhalis; assembly: GCF_001632285.1. GTDB lineage: Bacteria > Pseudomonadota > Gammaproteobacteria > Pseudomonadales > Moraxellaceae > Moraxella > Moraxella catarrhalis. The sequence goes on along the minus strand of NZ_LWAH01000001.1, from coordinate 1,691 downwards.
AGCACCTTCAGTGATGTTAATCGGTGTGATACCCTGTGTCACAACAACGGCAGGCACATTGCTGGTATCATGATAAAATTTTTCAAACCAAAGCTCTAGATTAAGTCCATTCCATAAAATCAAATCTGCTTTTTGGGCTTTAACCACATCTTGAGGCGTGGGTTCATATTCATGAATTTCAGCACCTGCCTTGGTAATGGATTGAACATCGGCAGCCTCTCCAGCAACATTTTGGGCAATGTCAGCAATGACAGTAAAAGTTGTGACAACAGACAGTTTTTTTGGAGAATGAGTATCCTGTGCGTTGATGTCTTCTTTGGTCTGCTGACCGCACCCAACCAAGGCTAAGCACATCGTAAGACAGGCGGTAAAAGTTTTGATTGATTTCATAAATTAACCTAATTGCTTGACTGGCATTAAAATAAATATATCAAAATACTAAGTTGTTATCTTCAAATGATTTAACCATTTATGATAATGATAATCATTATCATAAAAAATGTCAAGTTAAAAAGAGATATCCTAATATAATAACACAAATAAAAACGATACAATAAAAATAATATCAAATTCTAAACTCTAATCTCTAATAAAATCAGTTACTTATTAACTAAAATTCCATCAACCTTAAAACCTGCTTTATTAAGTTATGATGTCATGCCATGGCATGCACCACTTAATCATGAATTGCTTTTTTATCAAATATCATTAATATCATAGAAATTGTAAATAATTGTAATCAACACACCAATCTGTAACAAAAATTTTCTAACAATCGTATTTGCCATAAAATCTCATTATTGTAGCAACAAATCTTTACCATAACATTATATTATTTGCTATTGAAGTGCTATAATTTTTAAGCATTAATCATCAGTGTTCATAATTTTTACTTTTTAGATTGAAATAGGAAAAATAAACAAATGAAAGCACTAAAAATCATCGCACCTGTGTTGGCACTAGGTCTATCTTTTACAGCTATTGCAAATGCCCTAGATGCACATCGAGCCATCCAACTCACCAATAAGGTTCGCCAAGTGACTTATATAGTTGCCCCACCGTCGGCACTGTTCAAGTGAATTATGGCTTCAATGATCAAGGACTACCGACCTATGCCGAAGCCAATTTGGGCGGTAAAACTCGTTTCTTGCTAATTAATTTGGTAGAATCAATTGGCGAATTAATGATTTTTGGTGATGATAATGATTGGCAAATCTTTGGCCTCTATTTACAACTTGACAACGATCATCATTCATATGTGCACATTATTGACCCAGATGCAGAAGCCAGCTATCGTTGCGATGTGGTAGGTACAAAGTGTATTAAAGACTAATTTGCATCAGCCATAAAAAGCCACATCATCAGCGTATGGCTTTTTATTTAAAAATTTCACCAAACCCCCAACAAAATCAATCACTTACCAACTTTCTACCATCAATCCTAAAAAACTGCTTTACAAGTCATGATATCATGCCTATAATACGCACCACTTAAGCAGTACAGCACAGTAAAAAACATTGCTAAATCAATCACTTAGTATTTAGTATACCGTTTACTGGAGCACCAAAAACTTAAAAAATAAATTTTAAATTTTTGAAAAAAGTGCTTGACTTAATAAAATTTTGGCATATAATACGCCACGCATTGAGCAACTGGATGACAGTGTTCAAAACTATTTAAAATCCAAACTA